>JAIYEG010000001.1 GCA_027487075.1 bacterium | reverse complement strand
CCCCATCACTGATATGACGACCCACCGAGTTTACCGCCTGATACCCAACAAGGAGCAGGGTATTTTGAGGGTTCGGAAGGTAGTGAATCTCATGATGCATAATACGACCACCATTGGACATACCTGATCCTGCAATAATAATCTTGGGGCTAGGTGTATTAAAAATCGCCTTTGATTCATCGCTTGTTTCGGTAAAGTGGAGCTTCGGAAAATTGAAGATATCATCACCTTTTTTTATGAGCGCACGTGTCTGAGGGTTGAAATCTACAGGATATCGTTTATATATCTCAGTGATCTTAATAGCGAGTGGAGAGTCGATGTATACCGGAATCGATTGTACTCTTCCCTCTTCGATAAGTTCATTGATTTCGTACAAAATCACCTGTGTTTTTTCGAGTGAAAATGAGGGGATCATGAGTACGCCTTTTTTGAGGATCACATCTTCGATCACGTCTTCGAGCTTCGTACGACGATCTTCTTTTGATTCGTGATTACGGTCACCATACACACTTTCCATGATGAGATAATCTGCGTCAGTGATGTCTTCGGTATCTTTCAGGAGTGGTGTCGGTGAATTGCCAAGATCTCCAGTAAAGACAATTTTTTTGCCATTATAGAGCACTTCATACATCGTCGAACCGAGTACATGTCCAGCGTCTTTAAGGTACACCTCAAAGTCTGGTGCGATGCGCGTCTTTTGGTGATACGGAATAGTCTTCCACATATTAAACGCTTTCTTAACATCATCAGACGTATAGAGTGGCTCTATCTCTTTGCGTACAGCCTCTTGCGTGGTGAGCTTGAGCGCATCTTCGAGCATCAAAATAGAGAGTTCACGAGTTTCAGGCGTCGAATAGATTACTCCTCGAAATCCATCTTTCACCAGCTTTGGGATGCGTCCCACATGATCGATGTGTGCATGAGTCACCAAAAGAATATTAATGTCTGCAGGATTGTATGAAAATTTACGATGATTAAATTCATCTGCCACCGAAGTCCCCTGTTCAAGACCACAGTCGATAATGATTTTGGTCTGATCGCTTTCGAGTAAAAAGTTTGCTCCTGTCACCGAACCAGTACCACCACAAAAAGTAAGTGCAAGCTGTTTTGATGTTGTAGAGGACGTCATGGATAAAGTATATGACAGATAAGAGTTTTGTGGTAGAGTGTTGGCATGGCCACAGTATTCATGTGGGTGGCGGCTCTTTTAGTAACAGGAAACATCATCGGTCTCAGCATGTGCGTCTACGCAAAGTACAAGGGTGATATCCCTGAAGGCTTCGAAGATGATGCTGGTTTCCACGTTGGAGCTGAACCACCACCACACCTCCATCAACCGCAGAACTAAAGAGAGCGCTGTGTGCCACCACTGGCATACAGCGCTCTTTTCATTTATTGCTATATAAGAAAAACCCGCATTGCTGCGGGTGTTTCTTAGGATTACCTGACTATATTGATCCTAGTAAGAACTAGGTGGGTTCCCTCGCAGTGCACCTAAGCGCACACGCATGTGGGATCCCTGAAATATATTTAATCTAAGTCAATATCCTCAAGTAACCCTATAGTCATTATACTCATCACTGACACCCTGCAATCTTCACAGAAAAAGAAAATGTGCTGTATTTTTACGTAAATTTTAGAAAAAATTTACGTATTTTTGAGAAAAAGAAAATACAATGTTCTGTATGAATAAAGATTTTGATACGTGGAATCAACAAAAGAAAACACTTCAAAGCAAAGCAGACTCACCACATTTTAATGAAGGAGACATCTGGCTATGTTATCGTATGGGAAAAGTGAAAACCACAGAAATAAAAATCATAAAAGAAAAGGTTAGGATGTTATTATCCTAACCTTTTCTTTGTTACCTCACTCATGAGAGGAGGAGCGCACAAAGCGATTTATGTACCCATAGTATCAATAAATATCAATGAGTCAACAAACAACTTTAGGAATTATTTATTCATAAATAATCGCCTCCTGTACCAAGCGATAGTCGATGAGTTCGTGCTTTGAAAACCAGTGTGGGATCTCCTGCTCCGCTTCCTCTTCGTTTCCTGAGGCGTGAATGAGGTTGCGAATCGAGCGATTATCACCCGAAGACAACACATACGAATCAAGCACAAAGTCACCACGGATAGTTCCCACATCTGATGAATGCGGCTCAGTACCTCCCACTAATTTTCGCACCAACGGCACCGCATGCGCTCCCTGCCATACCATAGCAATCACCGGACCACTCGAAAGATATGCTCTGAGACTATCAAGGATACGCTCACCGGCTTCGAGTGGGTTGTCGGTGGGTGCAGGAATACCCTTTTCAAGAAATCCTTTGATACTCTTCTCGCCTGCTTTGCGCTTCCACGAAGGATCGAAGGTGTAATGCTTTTCGATGAATTCTCCGGTCGGGACAAACATCTTGATACCCACCATCTTGAGACCTACGCGCTCAAAGCGTTTAATAATCTCTCCGATCAGTGACCGCTGGATTGCATCTGGCTTCAAGACCACAAGTGTTTGTTCAAATTTTGGATGTGACATACGGGTATAGTAGCAGAAATAAAATGAAAGCTCATATTGGACAAAAGTTAAAAAGTATAGTAATTTTCTTCGAGGCGAGGGTATACCACTCTCGCGTACACCATCAAAAAATAAGAAAACATGTCGACCCATCGTAGTGCAGTTATCACATTCACCAACACCTCAGACGACGTTCGAGATGAGCTGAAGAATCCTTACCTCACACCCAGCCGTAAGGTGCTTCTGGAAAGCATCCTCGAGAAGCTCGCTACACCTGCGAACAACATGCGGTTCGAGGTGCTCCAGATACGCAGAGGTGTGCTGGAGAAAAGGGTCACCACCACCACACCTCATGCCACCCTGCAAAGCCTGGACTTCACCGACCGGATGAACACGTTCGTCTACGTTTGCATGCAACTCAGCGGGCACGACCAGCGGATTGCAGTGAGCGCTGACGACATCCCGGAGTATCGCAGCCATTTGGGGCAGCCCAACACCTGTAACGGCCAAGTCTTCGATCCCGGCAAGACCGGCGTATCGAACTACTACGGGAGTCACCGTGTGGTCTGGAGTCCTGACAAGTACGGCATCAACTTTGCCATTCCTCAGGATCTGGATATGGCCGCCGCCTAGCCACAACCCTCAACGTCAACAGCCGTGCTCTCCCCCAGAGAGCACGGCTGTTATTTTATAGTTTTATTTCTTCTTTTCGATACTTTCGTGCAATCTCTTCTTCAATCTCCGCTCGATCACGGCCGTATTTCAAGTACGACAAAGCTTTAAGGCTTTCAAGGTGCGAGGTATCTACCTTTGGTGGGAATGGCACCTCTATATTGAATGGTCGTGCTGGCTTGCCACCAATGAGAAGCTTGGCATAGCAATTGAGATTATCGATATTCATGAGGTCGTTTGCCGTGAACGTCGGGCCGAACTGCTTTTCGAGGTATTCGGCATCCTCAGCTCCGACGCGATACGCTACCATCGAACCCACGTTGCCAAACACTGCGTTTTTAATATCATCCTTGAGCTGCGAGATGAACTGGTGCGCAATATGGAGCGACAGCTTATACTTTCGCGCTTCAGAAAGAATCGTCGAAATAGAGTTGGTGGTGATGTTTTGGAACTCATCGATATACAGATAGAACGGTGGAAATCCGGTGTGCATTGCATCAACACGAGAAAGTGCTGCCATCAAAATCTTACCGACCAAGATAAGCCCGATGAGGTTAGCATTAATATCGCCGAGACGTCCCTTTGAAAGATTCACAAGGAGGATCTTCTTCTTATCCATGATGTCACGGAAATTGAATGAGGACTTTTCCTGAGCGATGATCGGACGCATGATGTCGTTTGCAAGGAACACATCAAACTTCGAGGTGATGTATGGCACGATGTTTGCTAGTGATGCATCACCTCCCGCTTTGCCAGCTACCTCTGTCCAGAACTGCGTCACGATAGGATTCTTACAGCGCGAGATCTTGTACTCACGAAACGCTTTGTTTGAAAGCACACGTGACACGTCAACAAGAGTGTTGCCGCTTTCAGGATCTTCAAGCACGAGCATCGTCGCATTGCGGAAGTATTGCTCGAACATAGGACCACCTGCGGTCTTCATATCGAAAAGCTTTTCGAATATCGAGAAAAGCTCGTTTACGACGAATATCTTTTGCTCAGGATAACGTGGATCGTACTCGAGCATGTTCATGCCCATTGGACGCTCGATATGCGAAGGATCAAAATACACCACATCTTCATAGCGATGCTTCGGTACGCGTGCAAGAATATCTTGAACATCAGAGCCATGAGGGTCGATGAAGCAACATCCTTCCCCATTCTCGATGTCTTGTATGATCATGTCGCGAAGGAGCGTCGTCTTACCGGTACCCGTCTGACCGATGACATAGAAGTGGCGGAGGCGGTCTTCTGAAGACATGTAGACGGGTACCTCATGGTTGCGATGGCGATTGATACCGAGATACATGCCTGAGAACGGCATATCAAGGGGTGCTGCAGCAGTTCCCGCTTTAGCCTGTTTGAGCTGCCCTGTCTCGACAATACTTGAACCTGGGAAGTGAAGCACCGAGGTGAGCTCATGAATACTGAGCGGAAGCTGTGTATCTGCATCAAAAATACGGAATGAAAACTCACGCACCACAAGCGGCATATGCTTCGCTGATACACGCCTCCATGAAATGCGATTGCCGAGGGTGTTATCAAACTGATTAAATGATGACTCGATTTCGTGAATTATTTCTTCTGCACGTGACTTTGATTCTGCAGAAGCAACGATACGAAGATTAGCATTGAGAATCGGTGACGATATCTTATGCTTAATATTTTCTACCACTGCTTCATCAATTACTTTCGGCTTATCATCTTTCTTTTTGTCACCTCCGAGTAAATCGGATGCGGTATCTGCTGCCATTTCTCGCAATCCTTTGCCGAGCTCCCCAAGAAATGTGTGCTGGATATCAAGCGCCTTTTTGACAGGCACCCCTTTCTGAATTTGCCCGAGTGCGTGCTTGTATCGCTTCACATAGTACTCACCTTTTGGTTGGAGAATGAGCTGAAGCGCGGCTCCTTCCCCGTCCTTCTTGAGCTTCGAAAAAGCATTGATGATGACATTGAGTGGATCATGATCAAACTGTTCATAGGTCTTGATGGGATAAATAGGATTTTTTGCCTGGGTAGCAATTGAGGCAACATGCTCTCCATGTGAATTGAATATATTGTAATCATCTTTCTTCTCAATGAGCTTTGCGAAAGGAAAAATAGAAAGCATCTGCTTTTCAAAGAGGGTTCGCTTGGTATCAGGCACCGATACATAAAAAACAAACTCCTCACTTCCTTCAGAAAGGGCAAGTTCTATAGAAAAATAGTTTTCTTTGTCATACGAATCCGCGACACTCATCATACCAGCATAGAACTGCTCCATACCGGAGATAAGTTCTTTGAGAGCTCGCTCCTTCTCGCCTTTTGCTGCTTCAGGAAGTGACACCTCAAAGAGGGTGTGTTTAAGAGCCTTTGCGATGGTGGTCTTTTCATCAAATCCTTTCACTTCTGCATGTTTTTTGAGATATGCCACTAGATAACGGTGAAAATCATCTTCGATGTGCGCATTCTTCATTGCCTCTACCACCGCCAGTGTATTGCGTACCCCTTTTGATTCGAGATGTTCGATAAGTGCCTCAATCTGCTCATCATGGTCTTCGGGAGCCAAATCCAGAGCAAACTTATTTACATGTGGCTCTATCATGCGATGCCCTTTTGCGAGTACTTCATGTGCAGGACGCGCTTTGTAACTTTCGATGACATGCGTTGTTGCAATATCACGATCAGGTCGCTCTCCAATACTTCGAATATGCTCTTCGCGTTCGAGAATCTGCTCTCGAAGATGTGCAATCTCTTCTTCTGGAGTGGAGAAATGTTCTTTCATGCATAAAGTATATCAAAAAAGACACTTCCTCCAACTTACGCCGTAGGTTTTTCCGGCATGATGAATTAAGTGCTTCATATTATGCATTAAGATATTTTTTATTAAGATACAACGTCCCGTATCCAATACCAATCACTAAGAACCCTACCCCGATGAGCGCGATAGGCCAACTCAACGAATCAGCAAAATACTTTGAGGTGAGTTTGATGATGTGAGCGGTAAGAAAGAGCGCTCCAAAGATAAGCATCGCTCTACTCTTCAAGAATACACTTCCGTAGAATGCGCCGAATACTAATCCAATAAAGATAAGATCAAAGAACCCACCTACCGTAATAGCGGCACCAAGAAATGCAAGTGTCCCCACACCATACAACAAACGTGATACCGCTCGGTGTTCTGAAGAATGAGAAGGATACCCGTACCCAATCAAAAGATACGATATACCTGCAAGCATCGTCGCCCATTTGAGGTATCCGACTTCGAATCCATTTCCGAAGACCATGTCAGCAAAAGCAAAGTATGCCCACGATGCATATGCAATGGTGATTAAACTAAGAATCGGCTTACGTACAATAAACAATGCATATCCATATATAGCAGCGAGTAGTGCCGAAACAACAATCTGCATACCTGTAGTAAACTTTACCCCCATCGTATCAAGAAGTACGTATGAAGCGAGAGGCGCGAGTGCCGCAGAGAGCGTAAACATAACTTGTGAAAGTCGGTGTTGATCTGGCTTTTGCATAAGCATTCCAGCAACATAGGTAGCAAGAGAAACGCCAAGAGATACCAATAGCCTTCCTCCTATACCTATTTCATTCCAATTCTCACCGATTAAAATAGCGATTCCAATGAATGCAATAATAGCACCGATAGCATAAAACACATTAACAATATTTTTTGAAGTAGCTTCCTTTTTTTCATGGGGTTCTGAAGCAATTTCGAGTAGATCTCCTCTAGTAATAATCTGTGCATCCAACTGCTGCTTAACAAATGCGAGTGTGTGTTCTTTATCCATAAAAATTATTTTATCCAACCTACTAAACGGAATTCACCCTGCCACCCATAGCGAGAATAATCCAGACCAGTAAGACCTTGAAGCCGCTTATTGCCAACTTCCTTTAATGAGATAGTAATCACTACTATTTCCACTTGAGCCAAAGATCTCAAAAATACCATCGTGTCCATAACGATACTCAACAGAGTATCCGTCTGGCGATGAAGGTCCTGGATCAAGCATCATCGCTTGAGCTTCTTCGAGAGTGATCTTGTGGGTAGTATGGTGCTTAACATCATACATATAGAGGGGTGGATTACCTTTATGCACCACATCTTCTGTTACCTTCATTTCTTCACTTTGAAGACGCGGGATATCCTTCACCACGATTTTACCATTCTCAACTTCGTACCGTGTGTCATAAGAACCGTCGTAATAATAGCGATCCTCATACGTATACACGAAGTTATGTGATGGATTCACAAAAAGACTGGGGATATACACAATAGCAGCAAGCACCGCAATCAACACAAATGGCAAGGCAATTCCTACAATAAGGGGTATGTTTTTCTTATGCATACCCTAAGCATACTAGTCGTTTGCTTCGATGTCACGCTGGATTTCTTTGAATTCATTTTCGATTTCAGCAAGACGTGCTTTGGTCTTTTTGACGAGTTCTGCTCCTTGTTTTACCTTTTCAAGCCCCTCCTCTACGTCGACTTCTTCCTGATTTTCGAACCAGGTCACAATAGCCTTCAGTTCAGTAAGGCTTTTTTTAAGATTATCTGCGGTGTCATTCTTTTTTGGCATATGTTTATGTTATACGAGTAATATTCCCCTCAATTTCTCCGTCATGCAAGCGGACCGACAGTGAGTCACCTTGCTTGATATCCTTGATCGACTTTATCACCTTCCCTTTTACACGAGCGATAGTATACCCAAGCTTCAGTAGACGCTCTGGATTATTGATCTCGATCTGCTTATCAGCACCTTCAATATTTTGTCGTATCCGCGCGCACTGAGCTTCAAATACCTGCGTAACAGAATACAGAAGAGTACGAGCCTCACTTCCGATTTCTCTGATGCGAAAACCGATAGCATTTATTTTTTCTCGAAGTGCAAATTCAAACCCTCTAAATTGCTCAAAAATATTCTGAAAATAGTGCTTGATATCACTCATCACATCCGATACCCATGACTGTGTTGCATACAACACATCGCGATATGATGACATGATGCTATTGCTACAATTATCGACATATGCCACTGCACGATCCCACGAATCATTAAGCACCGCCGTGACTGCGGTCGGCGTCGACACCATCATATCTGCCGCCATGGCAACGAGCGTAATATCTTTGTCGTGACCTATACCTGCAATCACTGGCACAGGAAAATCGGCAATCTCTCTTACCAACACCTCGTTGTTAAACGGCAACAATGACTCCATAGATCCCCCTCCTCGAATGACCACCAAAACATCGATATCTTTATTTCGAAAACTCCGCACCGAGCGGATAAGCTCATCCGTCGCAAGAGCGCCTTCTACACGCGAATCAATAAGACTAATCTCAAATCCATGTCTCCCAATATTGGTGAGGAAGTCATTGATCACCGCTCCATCACGCGAGGTCACCACCCCAATCTTTTGCACAAATGAAGGTATAGCGCGCTTTTTTTCTTCGCTAAACACGCCTTCAGCATCGAGTTTTTTCTTGAGTTCATCATATGCTTTCTTGAGCGCTCCTTCACCTACCAGCTCAATCGCCTGCGCCTTAAAGGTAAGACTTCCGTTTGCAGGATAGATTTCGGCGCATCCTGACACAATAATTTCCATGCCGTTCTCAAGTTCAACTCCTGATATTTTATAGTCGGTCTTCCACATAATGCACTTAATAGTGGCATTGGCTTTTGCATCTTTTAGCGAAAAGAATAAGTATGAACGCCCAGGGTAAAGTTGCAATTCAGATACTTCTCCAACCAAACGACCTTGCTGGGTGCGCAAGGTCGCGTTGAGTGTCGCAATATAGCTTGATACCGTTAGAACTTCGCGAGACATTGCTTGAGCTCAGTTGTTTCTGTCCATCCACACTTTCCTGTTGTCTGACGTTCGCACTTCGTGGTCTTGTAGCACGCATAGCGTTCGGAGTATTCACAGGTAGAAACTGCATCAGGTGCATCTGAACAAATCTGTCCACTACATCCACCTACATAGCACTTCCCCGTATTTGTTGCTGTCGGCCCTGCCTGAACCTCTACGTAATACGCTGAATTTCCATAGAGCGTGTAATTAGTATCATCAACTTTTTTTGCATACACCTTCGCTTGTGCTCCAAGCTTTGATTCAAGATCACCAATACTATCGACGCCTCGGAGAGCACCGACGGCCCGATCATCACGAAAACCAATCACAAGCACCACCACTTTCCCATCAATCGTCACACTACATACACCATCAGCAAAACACGCGGTATCATATGCTTGGATTGTTCCTGTAAACCGCTCTTCGCTAGTGGACACTGATGATGTGGTAGTACTTGTCTGCTGATCAAGAGTAGGGATACCACAACACAACTCATCATTTTTGAGTGCATTAATATAGATAGCAACCACCGCAAGCATCACGACCACCATTCCACTAAGCCAATACATTGATGTTTTCATATCTCAACAGTATCTCAAAAGCGCACTCGTTTCAATGCGTCTCTCCTGGCCTTCCAATCAGGCATTTGCTTCTCAATGAGCTTCCAGAATCCTGCGCCGTGATTAAATTCACCAATATGACACAATTCATGAAGCACCACATAATCAGCAAGGTGGGCATCAATCAAGACAAGTCGATAGGTAAAATTCAAATTACCTTTCTTTGAACAACTCCCCCACCGTGTCTTGGTATTCTTAACAGACACCCTTCCATAGGTATAGCCATAAAACTGATTAAAATATTCAAGACGCTCTACAATAAACGCTCGCGCCTTCTCTTTATGTGTGAGGTATTCAGTTCGACGTCCTCGAATCATGGAGACATACTACTCTTTTTTCTATACAATAAACATATGTCACACCAGAAAGGTTTTACTCTCGTTGAAATGGTAGTAGTCCTTGCCATCATTGGACTTCTTTTGGCAGTTATCCTTCCCTCACTTTCAGCATCACGAGCTAAAGGAAGGGATGCGGCAATTCGTGCTGAAGTAAAGGAGCTACAAACTCTTCTAGAACAGCATTACAATGCATACAAAAATTTTAGTGGTATTACTGAGACAGCTGGAGGTGCGGGTAATAAGTGGTATTCAGCGAGTGGCGCAAACAGCACTCTTCGGTGCGATGATACTACCGCCTTTAATACCCCTCGGTTCATCGACAAACTTCGGTCTATGTGTACATCAATAACTAACAAGAATAGCAATAATGGAAAAGAGCTTTTTATTGGTGGCAACGCCACACAATACTCAGTAATGGCGTATCTACCCTATAAAGGAACCTTTGTATGTGTTGGTACCAATGGAACTTCTGATACCTCGCCTGGTGATGGATCGAATTTTAGTGCGACAGGTTGCATAAATAGTTTATAATATACACATGACACATTATCGCTCACACGGCTTCAGTCTCGTCGAACTTCTCGTGGTTATTAGCATAATCGGCATATTGTCATCGATAGTAATTGCAGCACTGAGCGACTCACGCGCACAAGCAAAAGATGCAGCAATACGAGCTGAAGCAAAATCACTCCAACTTCTTCTTGAGCAAAATTATAATAAGTACGGGAGTTATCGTGATCTTCAAGATTTTACATGGCATTCAGAGCCAAGCTCCCCTGTTGGATGGAATTGTGAGGGTCGCCAAGACAACGTGGATGGACAAGGCCCTTTTTTTCAAAAAAGCTTCGGGGAACGTGCTAAAGAAATTTGTCGAAGTATCAATAAAATAAATCAACGAACATCTGGACCAAATGTTGGTATGAATTTTTGGCTTGGAAGCACGAAGGGACCTCAATCATACTCGATTATGGTCTATCTCCCTTATTCTGACACCTATTTATGTATTGGGCCGAGTGGAACTTCTGACGATACTCCAGGAATTATTTCACTCAACGCATCTGACTACACCAATATTGGTTGTCCGGCAAATTCCTAGCATCGGTATCTCGAGCGTCTTCCCTCTTTCTCGTATTTTCTGATCGCCTAGCGCCTTCATACTTGATCCAAGAAACACCGTATGATCACCAAATTTGCGTGAAAGCATATCGATAACTTTGTGTACGTGCGAACGTTTTTCTACCCCCACACTCTCCCCAAACAAATCAGACGAAAGATGCGACTCTGGTACAAATCCTCGCAAACATATTCCCGTCGCACGATACAGCACTCCAGGGACATAGATACGATTAATAAACTTTTTCACCATACGAATAATGTCGATAGGAGAAGCGGTGGGTAGAGGAAGCGAACATTCGTATCCCTTGTAGGCAAACTCTTGCGTCTTGAGATAAAATCGCATCTCTCGTGCACACACGCCATACCGACGTGCTTTGGCACACGCCGACTCTATATGTTTCGAAAGCTGCGAGATAAGCACCTCTCGATCAGATGATGGTGGACGGAAAGTGCGTGACACAATAATCGAATGCGGTATCTCATACTCCAATGAAAGCTCCTTTACACTCATTCCCTGGAGCTCTGCGCGTATTTCGCGATATGGCAGACTCACTCGATGATGGTCTATCCACGCATCTGTTGTCTCCGCAAGTTGAAGTGCCGTAAATACCCCCATCTTAGAAAACGCAATACTTGATGCAGGACCAATGCCCCAGACCTTTCCAAGTGGCAGCTCGCGCAAAAAATCTTCGCGATTCTGTGAAGTGATCACCGTAAATCCTGCAGGCTTTCGATGCTTCGACGCAACCTTGGCAAGGACTTTACTCGGACCCATTCCTACCCCAAACGTCACCCCAAGACTTGTCTCAAGCTTCGACTTAATTACTCTTGCAATATCCTCATAAGACATCTTCATTACTACATCAAGTCCAGTGATATCCGCAAAACATTCATCTATCGAATACTCTTCCACAATCGATGTAAACTCCCGCACGATGGTGTACATGCGTTCAGCAAAGACCGAGTACCACAGATAATTCCCTGGAACGATCGCAAGATCGGGACATATCTTTTTTGCATCACGAAGCGTCACTCCTCGCGAAATTCCTAATCTCTTTGCTTCATAACTCGCCGATGTGATCGCACCCCGTTCACCACCTGTTACCACCGGCTTACCTTTCAGACGATAATCCATCACCTGCTCGACCGATGCAAAGAACGAATCACCATCAAAATGAAGAATCACTTTTTCAAAAGGCTGCATAGGTACGAAATGATGCGGTGACAACGCCAATAATCTGCCCCACAAGCCTCTTGCTTAGCGGAACAAGCCTATAGCCTGCCTCATCAAGCACAATGACGATATCTCCCCTCTTAGCATCAATACGTCGCTCAAAGAGCACCATATCGCCATCTAAGAGCCCTTCTGAGGCCATACCATCGCCTTCTACCTTCATAAGATACGTGGATTCCTTGTGACGGATAAGATACTCGCCGATAGTGATCGTATCGGCAAGTTCTTCAGTAGCTGGTGCTGCAAAACCTGTGCGCATAAGCACAGTATAGGTGAACTATCGTTCACCAGTCAAGCATATTTTTATTTAAGAATAAACTCCGCGCGCACTGTCACCATCACATCTTTATTCTTGCTCGTAGTGTCGTAGGTACCATAATCACTCACATCAATACCACCCTGAGGAAGCACCTGCACTACCCCACTCGCTGATGACTTGAGAGATCCGACCGTCTGACCCGAATCTTTGGCAATAGCTTCAGCTCGTGCTTTTGCATCTTTGATTGCTTCTGAGAGAAGCTTCACCCGCGTCTCACTGAGATTCTGATATGTGAGCTGGAGGCCATTAGTGGTAGCAGTGTACCCCTGACCAGCAAGAGGTGCGATGTTGTTTGCAAGTTTTGAGAGTGCGTCTATGTTTTCACTTCGTACGATGATATCGCGATACACCGTATATCCGACAAACACTGAAGGTGAGTTCTGCGGGTAGATATAGTCTTGGTTTACTGAAGCTGCAGGAGTTTCTACATTCTCCATACCTTGTGCCTTAAGATATGCAACAATTTTGTCTTTTGCTTTTTCGAGTGAATCAAGACCACCTTGCTGACCAGTGGTGTCGGTTCTTGCTTCGAGACGGATGGTCCACACGGCAAGATCGGCAACCACTGATGTGCGCGCGGACCCAGTCACTGCAATAGTATTGTTTGCCGTCTTAATATTGTAAGCCGTCATCGCTGCAATACCAGCAACAATGAGTGAAGTAATACCGAAACCAGCAATAATAATGGTAGCCGCCGCAACGCGGGGCTCTTGATAATTAAATAATGTACGGATGTTCATGCACGCATTATATCGTGAGAATTTCTGCTTTACCATCGATAATAGCTACGGTGTGTTCAAAATGCGCACTTCGCTTTCCATCGGCAGTTTTGTAAGTATACCCATCGCGATCGAGTACAATGCGCTTCACCCCTTCATTGACCATAGGTTCGATAGCAAACACCATTCCCTCTCGAATAAGTGCGCCTTGATGTGGTTTACCGAAGTTTGGAATAAACGGATCTTCATGAACACTTTCTCCTACTCCATGCCCTCCCAACTCTTCAGGAAGCGAAAATCCGTATGGCTTCACCACAGTTTCGATTGCATGACCGATATCACCAGTTTTATTCCCGACAATTGCCGCATCTATGCCTGCAGCGAGCGCTTCTTGTGTAGCTTTGAGGAGCTTCTTCGCCTTTACATCTCCTTCACCCACAATCACGGTGATCGCACTGTCGACAATCAGACCCTTGTACTTCACTCCCATATCAAGTGACACCACGTCACCATTCTTAAGTAGGCGCGGAGATTCGTTAGGAATACCGTGCACAATTTCATCATTGATTGAAATACAAATAGCTGCTGGATAGGGACGATCTGCACCATACGGGGTGTAATTCAAAAACACAGGAATTACTTTGTACTCCTTACAAAGCTGGCGTACATAGTCATCAAGTTCTTTTGTTGATGCACCCACGACCGCTTTTTCTTTTACCTGACCAAGAATGGTAGCCAGAATATGGCCGCCTTCGCGCATCGTTTCAATCTGTTGTGGACTTTTGAGGATTACCATTGAATTCGACTTAGGATATCCTGCTGCACTTCTTCAATCGTCTGTTCACCGTTGATTTCGAGAAAGTTGTAATACGGATCATTCTTAAAATAATCAATGGCGGGCAATACATCTGTATTGAACCATGCAATTTTTTTATCAATTTCTTCTGGAGTTTTATCATCGAAGCGATGACGCTCAACAAGACGCTGTCGTGACCATTCGGGAGTCACACTCACGTACACAATATAGGGATTCTTAATACCATAAAATTCGAGTGCGGTACGAAGCATGTGTGCTTCGTTGAGAGAACGAGGCATACCGTCCATGATGAGATGCATCGAATCAGTGAAGTTGTGAAGAAGAAGATCTGACCAGTTCCAAATCGCAAGAAAGTCTGGCATACGCTCCGCGCGATCATACATCACTTTTGCTCGCTTGCTGGTGTATGATGTTCCTTTGATGAATTCACGAAAATGCGCTCCTGTCTCAAGATAATAGACAGGAACATGTGCATTTTGTTCTTCAAGATAGCGCGCAAGCATTTTTGCCTGCGTCCCCTTCCCTGCGCCAGATCGGCCGATAAAGAGAAATGTCTTTGGTGTCATTGATATACTATACCACAAAAAATCTAATTCTGAATCCACCCTTTTTCATCCGCTGGAACTCCCCATTTTCGAGCAAGTTTTTCAAGCTCGTTCTCTAATTTCTCAACTTCTTCAAGAATAGGCCTATAAGCTTCATCGGTGAGTCGATACCTTTCACCAAGCTCTATAAGCTCCTTTGTTTTTTCATGCGCCTTTACTCTATCTCCATCATCCAACGCTTCTCCGTGCTGAATAAGTGCATTATGAATCCATGCTTCCAACTTCTTAAAGCGAGCTTTTGCAAACCTAGCCCTATCCTCAAGACTTTCTAATTTACTTTGAGGTTCATCCGCCTCACGAGCCAAACCATCTGAGAGTAGCTGATCAATGGGATCTGGATGTAGTTTTTCCTTCATGGTGCAAGTATAACAGAAAACACGATGCAATTTAAAAAATAAAATAACCTAAAAAGGATGTTGCGGAGCTCTTGGGGCGAGCATAGGAATTTTCTACCAAGAAAATATCCGCGTCCTTTTTAGGTTATTTTATTTTTAGTATTCGCGCATTGATACTTGCGCATCGATCTTCTTGATGAGGTCAAGCACTACTGACACCACGATAAGGAGTGCTGTGCCTCCGATTGCAATGGTTCCAATCTGAGGGAGTGACGCCTGAAGAATAAGTGGCAATACTGCAATAACTCCAAGGAAGAGAGCGCCGACAAACGTGATGCGGAGAAGAATACGTGAGAGGTGCATTGAGGTAGCTTCTCCAGGACGAACTCCTGCAATAAAGGCTCCGTTCTGCTGAAGATTCTTTGAGATTGAATCCGGATCAAACGTAACTGCTGTGTAGAAGTAGGTAAAGAGGAATACAAGCACAAAGTATGCAATACCGTACACGAGCTGGTTTGCAAGTGCCGTAAGGAGATACTGTGCTGATGAATTTACGAAGGCACCGAATGCCCCTGCGAGCGTAATCTTTGAGAGGAAGTTAAGAATGAGCTGTGGGAAGAGCAAGATAGAAAGTGCAAAGATAATAGGGATCACACCTGCCTGAGTAAGGCGGAGTGGAAGATAGGTAGATACTCCACCGTATACTTTGTTACCGCGCACACGCTTTGCATAGGTTACAGGTACGGGGCGTTCTGCCTCAGTCACATATACCACTGCATATACGAGTGCTGCCGCAAAGAGGACGAGGAAGATGTATACGGGAAGATCAGCTGGATTGAAGGTGGCGATACGCTCGCTTACTACCCGTGGAAGACTTGCCACGATACCTGAGAAAATAATGAGTGATACGCCGTTTCCGATACCAAACTCAGTAATGAGCTCTCCGAGCCAAAGGAGGATCATAGTACCACCAAGGACGATCATGACGTTAAGGATAAGTGCGAATGAACCGAGCGCAGGCACCACTCCCTGCTGCTGAAGAAGAAGGATGAAACCGAATGCTGAGATAAGAGCAAGAGGTACGGTTGCAAGACGTGCATACTGTGAGAATCGCTTGCGTCCTGCCTCCCCTTCCTGTGACATCTCCTTAAGTTTTGGAGACATCATAGTAAGAAGATTCATAATAATAGAAGCAGTGATGTATGGTGATACACCAAGAAGCACGATAGAGAGGTTGGTAAGACCTCCTCCTGAAAATACATTCAAAAGACCGAGAAACTCGTTGTTAGCGAAAAACGATGCAAGACGGACACGATCGACACCAGGAATAGGAATTGATGCTAAAAACTGAAACACAACAAGCGCACCGAGAGTAAAAAGAATACGACGGAGAATCATTCGGTCGCTGAGAACCGCTTTTGTTTTTTCGATAAAAGATTGCATATGGGTTATTTTACGCTACCTCCCGCCTTTTCGATAGCTGACTGTGCGCTTTCTGAGAGTGCGCAGTTTGATACGATCACCTTCTTGGTGAGTTCTCCTGTTCCAAGAATCTTTACTGACTGGGTCTTTCCCTTGTAGACACGAATCACACCCTTTGCTGCGAGAGTTGAGGGAGATACTTTATCTCCATTTGAGAAGTGAGTTTCGATGTGTGCAAGGTTAATAATTGCAGGCTTCTCCTGAATAGAAAGGTTTGAGTTCTTTCCACGTCCACGGAGCTTAGGAAGCTTCTTGATGATATCGCGAAGTTCTGGGCGGAGCTTACGTCCTGAGCGAGCAAGCTGTCCTTTAGTACCACGTCCTGAGGTCTTTCCACGTGTTCCTCCACGTCCAACCTGGATTGAGCGCTTGTTCTTTGTTTTTCGTTGTAGGTTGTTGATTTGCATAAAATTTCGATAGATTACTTCTTCTTGAGGAGAGAAAGAGCCTTCACTGCTGCGCGAGCGTTGTTGAGTTTGTTCTTTGAACCAGAGCGAAGCTTTGCAGCAACTTCTTTGATACCAGCAAGTTCGATCACGTCACGCACTGAACTTCCTGCTGATACTCCACGTCCTTTTGCAGGACGAATTTCTACATATGAAGCGTTAAACTTTGCTTCGACATCGTGAGGAATAGACATGCGCTTGTTCACAAGAACATCGATCATGTGCTTCTTTGCATTCTTAACTGCCTTGTCGATTGCAAGAGAAGTGTCTCCCGCTTTTCCAATTCCTACTCCCACCTTTCCCTTTCGGTTTCCGGCAACGAGTGCAACTGAGAAGCTGAAGCGTCGTCCTCCTGAAGACACACGGGTCACACGACGAATATCGATAATCTTCTGATCATATTCTGGCTTTGCGCGAGGAGCGCGAGGCTTTCGATCGCCACCACGAGGACCACGCTCATTGCGTCGGTGTCCTCCCTGCTGTGCGGCTGCTGCAGCTGCGTCAGCAAATGGGGTGTCTACGGTAGGTTGTGCGGTGATTGGTTCCATAATGTTTAAAATGTAAGTCCTCCTTCTCGAGCTCCTTCTGCTAATGCTTTTACACGACCAGTGTAAATATATCCTCCTCGATCGAATACTATTTTAGCGATCTTTTTATCTCCAGCTTTCTTCGCGAGTTCTACTCCCACTGCTTTTGCAGCAGTGGTCTTACCTTTTACTTTCATACCCATTGAGGTTGCTGAAGCAAGGGTAACACCATTCTCATCGTCGATGAGCTGGGCATAAATATATTTGAGAGACTTAAAAACTGCAAGGCGAGGAGTGGTTGCGGTACCAGAAATCTTCGCGCGGATGCGGTTTCGTCGTCGTGCTCGCTGTTCTGTTTTAGTGTTTGTGCGTGACATAAATGTTTCGTATTACTATGCAGCCTTCTTACCCTGCTTGCGACGGATAACTTCGCTATCGTAACGAATACCTTTACCTTTGTATGGTTCTGGTTTCTTAAGAGCGCGGATCTGAGCTGCGAACTGACCAACAGTTTCTTTGTTGATACCACTGATAGTGAGAGTTCCCTTTTCATGAACGACGGTAAGTCCTTCAGGGATAGCTACGATAACTGGATGCGAGAATCCAAGAGCAAGGTTGAGATTCTTTCCCTGAACGTCTGCCTTGTATCCGATACCTTCGATGATGAGCTTCTTAACAAATGGAGTGTTTACACCCTCGATCATGTTGCTGATGTGTGAAGCGTAGGTTCCCCAAAGAGCCTTAGTAGCAAGGTCGTTGCGAGCAGGAGCAAGCGTAACCTCTTTATCTGCAACAGTGATAGCCACACTGTTCTTGAAGTGACGAGAAATTTCTCCCTTTGGCCCCTTCACTGAGAAGGTAGCACCATCAAAAGAGACGGTAGTTTTTTCAGGGATGGCGATGATTTGTTTTCCGATTCGTGACATATGTTTCGATTACCAGATCTTAAATAAAACCTCACCGCCGACCTTTTCTTTGCGGGCTTCCTTATCGGTCATCACTCCCTTTGGAGTAGTGAGCACGAGGGTTCCGAAACCACTTCGTACAGGCTTGATGTCTGCAACCCCAGCATATACACGCTTTGAAAGCTTTGATACACGCTGTACTCCTTCTACGCGAGGCTGCTTTTTGTCGTTATACACAAGAGTAGCTTCGATGGTCTTAATGACTCCCTTACCCTTCTTCTTTACATCTTTGAGATATCCTTCTCGCTGGAGAAGCTCTGCAATTGCAAGAGTCACCTTAGACATTGGGAAAGAGACCGTAGAAAGACCGCGGTTGTTTGCGTTCTTAATCTTTATAATCATGTTTGAGATTGCGTCCATATATTTGAATTACCAAGATGACTTCTTAACTCCAGGGATCTTTCCTTCATTGGCAAGCTCTCGGAAGCAGATGCGACACATGTCAAAATCACGCATGTACCCGTTCTTTCGTCCGCAACGGAAGCATCGACGAACGACGCGGCTCGCGAACTTGGGGGTCTTCTTTGATCGTGCTACTACTGATGTTTTTGCCATATATTATATAAGTTTCCGAATGCTATCACTTCTTGAACAAAAAGCCAAGGTGCTCTAAGAGCTTTTTGGTTTCTGCCTTATTTTTTGACGTGGTGACGACCGTTACACCAAGACCGAAGACGTCCTTGAGCTCTTCATCAGAGGTTTCAGGGAATACGGTGTTCTCCTTGATTCCGAAGTTGAAGTTGCCCATCTCATCGATTGAGTTTGCATTCATTCCACGGAAGTCTCGAGTACGAGGGAGAGCGATGTGTGCAACCTTGTTCAGGAAGTCATACATACGAGCTCCACGGAGCGTTACTTGGTACCCTACCGCATCACCCTGTCGCACCTTGAAGGTAGCGATAGATTTCTTTGCAGCTTTTTCAGCAGCTTTCTGACCAGTGATACGAGTAAGACGATCACCGATAAGCGCTTTCTTCTTTGGATCCTTGATTGATCCTGTTGCTGACGTCACAATCACCTTAGTGATTTTTGGAGTCTGCATAACGTTGGTATAGCCGTATTCGCCCTTGAGTGTGTCAAAGACGGTAGCTGCTTTTTCTTGTACGTATGCTGAGTGTGAGTTTTTCATATGAGTAAATTATTTTGCAGGCTTAAGATTTGATACGTGAATAGGTGAAGCCACATCGACAATAGCGCTCTTGGTGTTTGCTCGGCGAGCTTTCTTGTGACGCTTTGCAATGTTGATACCTCCTACGATCGCCTTTTCAAGCTTTGGGAACACCGTCTCAACGGTACCGGTCTTACCCTTGTCCTTTCCTGCGATTACTATTACTTTGTCTCCTTTTTTAATCATTTTATTATTTCTCTGTTATATGGTAGGAATTCCTGTCGGAATTTCTACACGATTTCAGGCGCCAGCGACGCAATTTTCTGATAACCCATTTCGCTGATTTCGCGAGGAATAGGACCGAATACACGACCTGCGAGCGGCTCCATCTTTCCCTTTTCGAGGATTACCACCGCATTGTCATCAAAACGAATGTATGAACCATCTTTTCGGCGAGTTGCTTTCTTCTGGCGCACTACTACAGCCTGAAGTACATCCTTCTTCTTTACGCTCTTGCGAGGTTCTGCCTTCTGCACTGAGAGAACAACCACGTCGCCAATTTCAGCATATCGCTTCTTTGAGCTTCCGAGCACTTTGAAGATACGTCCGATCTTTGCTCCGGAGTTGTCTGCAATATTTACGATTGATTGTGGCTGTAGCATGGTAGTACGTTATTATTTTACGAGTTTGAAATGCTTATCTTTTGAGAGAGGGCGGCATTCTTCAATGACCACTTTGTCTCCGATCTTTGCTGTGTTTCCCTTGTCGTCTGCTTTGAATTTCTTAGCAAGCTTAAGGAACTTACCATATTTTGGATCCTTTACAAAGCGAACAACCTTTACAACGATGGTATCTTTCATTTTGTCAGATACAACAACGCCTTCAAGGGTCTTTTTGGTTGTGGTGATTGATTGAGTCATATATTTATTTTGCATTTAGCTCTGTGAGAATACGAGCAACTTCTTTGCGGAGCTCTCTTCCCTCTTTTACGTTCTTAGTCTTACCGATAGCAACCTCAGTCCTGAACTGAGCAAGCTTCTTGCTCTTATCAGCAAGTTTGTCCTTGAGCTCAGCTTTGTCTATTCCTTTGTATGTTTTCTTCTTCATATAGATATATTAGATCTGGGTTCGTGAGACAATCTTAGTCTTCACTGGAAGCTTGGTACCAGCTTTACGGAGCGCTTCACGAGCAACTTCATCTGAAACACCATCGATTTCGAAGATGATGCGACCTGGCTTTACTTCAAAGCAGTAGCCCTGAGGATCTCCCTTACCCTTACCCATGGGAACTTCAGCAGCTTTCTGTGTATATGGACGATCTGGGAAGATGCGGATCCATACGCGACCAAGCTTGTTGACGTGACGAGCAAGAATCTTTCGGGCTGACTCAATCTGATTTGAGCGCACGCGGTGAGTAGAAACAGCTTTGATTCCGTGTGAACCAAAGGCAAGAGTAATACCACGAGTCTCTTTCACCTCTTTCTTAGGGTTAACTCGCTTGGTCTGCCATTTTCGATGTTTTACTTTTTTTGGTACGAGCATAAATTTATTTTATATCTGAGGCAAAGATGTCGCCCTTGTAAATCCACACCTTGATACCAAGGTCTCCCTGAGGGATAGTTGCACGACCTGTTGCATAGTCGATATCTGCGCGGAAGGTCTGAAGAGGGATACGTCCTTTCTTCAATACTTCTGAGCGTGCCATATCAGCACCTCCAAGGCGTCCTCCGAGATAGATCTTCACACCCTGAACATCGCGGTTTGCCATCACCTTCTCTACGGTCTGCTTCATCACGCGGCGGAATGGCATACGCTTTTCGAGTCCTTCTGCAATCATCTGAACCACAATCGCAGCATTTGATTCTGGTGAGCGTACTTCTTCTACGTCGATCTTGAGTTCTTCGCCGTGAGTACCGCCAATAGCTGCAATCTTCTTGGCAACATCGTTGCGAAGCTTGGTAGCTCCTTCACCACTGCGGCCGATAATCATACCAGGACGTGAGGTTTTGATGACAATACGAAATACCTTCTGACTTCGTTCGAGCTCAATACCACTTACGTACATACCCTTAAGGCGCTTCTCAAGGTACTCACGAATAAGAATATCTGACTTAAGATAGTCACGATATTGCTTGTTGATACCGAACCATCGAGACTTCCAGTCTCTGATGATGCCGAGTCGATGTGAGTATGGATGTACGTTATGTGACATATATTTTATTTTTTAGCCTTAGCCTGACGCTCTTCAAGCACCACTGAAACATGGCTTGAACGCTTGTTAATGCGGGCTGCGGTACCTCGAGCACGTGGCATAATGCGCTTGAGCACAATCCCCTTGTTTACCTGGATCTCTTTAACGAAGAGATTATCTTCTGAAACACCGTTATTTGCTTTAGCGTTGGCCACTGCACTCATAATAAGCTTAGCAAGAGGATGGGTAGCACGCTTGCTAATGAAGCTCAGATCACGAAGAGCAGCATCTACTTTCTTACCGCGAACGGTGTCTGCAACAAGGCGGACTTTGCGGGGTGATTGGCGATAGTTCTTAAGGTAAGATTTCATGGCAGTCTATAATTATTTTTTAGCGTCAGATGAAGCCTTGGCAGCCTTAGCAGCGTTGATTTCGGCCTCTTTTTTGGCTGCTTCCTGCTCTTTCTGCATCTTTCCTCCGTGGCGAAGGAACTTCTTGGTAGGAGAGAACTCTCCGAGGCGATGACCCACCATTTCTTCGGTGACAAGCACTTCGACGTGCGTCTTTCCGTTGTGCACCCCAAAGGTAAACGCAATCATTTCTGGAGAGATCTGGCTGCGACGTGCCCACGTCTTAATAACCCCGGTTTCGCGTGGGTTTTTGCCCTCAATCTTCTTGAGGAGCTTTTCATCGACATATGGGCCTTTCTTAAGGGATCGGGTCATT
>JAIYEG010000011.1 GCA_027487075.1 bacterium | reverse complement strand
TTTTATTGAATATGATTTCCAAAAATAATTTATTTTTCTCAAACTCACTATATTTATAGGATGGGGGAGTAACAATCTTGGTGTATATGTTTTCAGGTAGAGGCACGTGATGTCTGTCATGATCAAAACCAGAGAAACCGATTCTTTCATGTGCATGAGTCAGTTCAACTAGCAGATCACCTAGATTCCTTCGAAAATAGACAGGGTGAAGCGTCTTTTGGAAGTGGCGGAAGTAGAGTCGATACGAAATATATAAAAAATATAGAGGATTGATACTAAGGCGCCTATTACTTAACAGGATAATCTCATTAATAAAACCTTTTGCTCGGTAGCGTTCGGCAATAGGAAGATTGGCAGGATGATTAATGAGAAGGGTGATGTGTTCCCTAGGATTATTTTGTCGGTAGTGTTCAAGAAAAGGAAGAAATATTAGAAAGTCACCTAACACCTCAAGTTTGACGATAAGAGTGCCCGATGATTTTTTGCGGGGAATTCTTTTGAGAATCACACAAAAGAGTGATATCAAGGTGTGTTTGAGTTGTTTTATTAATCCCATTGTTCTTATGCTACCATGAATATATGTACGCGTACGTCATAGAAAAATGGAATCATACAGGATTTAGACGCTATTTTGCAAACATGAGCTGGATGTTTGCGGGGCGTATTTTTGTGATGGCAATCGCATTCTTCGTTAATATCTACATGGCGAGATATTTGGGTCCAGAAAATTATGGCCTCCTCAATTACACTTTTAGCTTTGTCGGCCTTTTTGGATTTCTTGCCTCCTTAGGAATTGAAAATGTATTAAGTAGAGAGATAATTAAAGATCATTCACGAAAAGATGAGATTATTGGCACCGCATTTTTCTTGAAGTTTGGTGGAAGTGTTCTTGCTTTTATTGTTATGGTGCTGGCCGCATGGTTCAGCACAGATGACATAGTGCTCATCGGACTAATCTCTTTGTACTCACTTATCTATATTTTTAGCGCCTTTGGTGTCATTGATACATATTTTCAGTCTCAGGTACTCTCAAAATACCCAACTATCATAATGATTGCGGGGGGAGTTGTGTCAGCACTTCTCAAGGTAGTCATAATGATAGCAGGAGGAGGACTTATATGGTTGGTGGGTGTCTACACCCTTGAAGGACTTCTCTCCATGCTTGGCTTGCTTTACTTCTTTTTTAAGAAGGGACACACCTTTAAAGCATGGAGATTTGATCCGCGTATCGCTATCAGTATTTTAAAAGATTCTTTGCCACTCATGCTTTCTGGTGTAGCGGTGACGGTATATATGGACATCGATCAAATCATTGTTAAGCATATGTTAGGTAATGAGTCTGCGGGTGTATATGCAGTTGCCGTCAAACTTTCTGAAGTATGGTACTTCATTCCAGGTGTAATCGCAGGAGCTTTGTTTCCCGCAATCGTAAACGCAAAAAAGGTTGGACAAGAATTATATGAAGCACGACTTAAGAAGTTATACTTTCTTATGTTTTGGTTGCCTGTCGGTATTGCAGCTGCAACGACAGTGTTTGCACATTATGCTGTTTTGTTTTTGTTTGGACAGGAATTTATTGGAGCGGTGAGTTCACTTCGAATTTATGTATGGGCAGGAATAGCAACATCACTCGGTTTTGCTCTCAGTCAATACTTAGTTACAGAAAATTTTACAGCAATTTCAGCCCTTACTTCAGTTTGTGGAGCACTCATCAATATCGTGCTCAATGTAATATTAATTCCTTTATATGGAATTGACGGTGCAGCGTATGCAACACTTATCTCATACGTATCAGCAACATTTTCAATTGTTTTATTTAAGAAAACAAGAAAGCATGCGTTGTTTATTTTGAAGTCATTGATACCACGCTTTTAAAAACTTTACGGATTGCACGAAGGGAGTAGTGGGGGATGAATCGAATATAGTAGTGATCAATAAACGAGAAGTGTGCTTGTAGTTTGATCCACCCATCCATAAAGATATCTTCATTTTTTGTGGGGCAGCCAGGTACAAACCATGAGCTTGGAACCACAACTTTTTTTTCTGGATGCGAGCCAAGATATGCTGCCCACCAGCTAAAACTTGATGATGAACATATGAAATGCTTGCACTGTGACATTAAATAAAAATCTTCTTCAAATGTGTTTCCTTCAATAAAAACTGCGTGTTTAGAAATTTCACCAAGATACTTTTTTGAAAGTGTTGGATCATCTGAAAAAATGATAAGTGATGTCTGTGCAGCAAGAAGTTCAATAGCGTTTTTATAATAAAAGGGACGAGGTGTATAGAATGTTAATTGAGGGGTTGTGTAGTCCCCAAGTCGTATGTGGACTGCGGTACTCGTTTCAAACGATACATGTGCATACTTCTTCTTTATAGAAGTAAATAGTTCTTCTTTAAAGGTAAACCATTTCTTTACATCCATCTTGTCAAAATACTGTGGTGATTGAAAAAACCCTGTAATACTGGTGTTGTCGTTGATGAGTAGTGCCTCGGAATGAAAACCAGGTCGATATTCCTGCTCTCTATAGGTGTGAGTAAGATGGGTGAAAGGTGATTTGAGAGATGAATCATTAAGGGAAAAGATACGATCTCCCATCCATGAAGGACAATAAAAGGTTGTTGAGAGATTTTTTGCGTGTGTTCTTAGAAATGCATATTGAAAGAGGTGGTTTCCAAATCGCCCCCCGAATTCGTTCATAGATATCATGAAGGTGATTATAAGGTATAATTTGTTTATGAACACGCCCGTCTTATTTATTATCTTTAATCGGCCTCAATACACCAAACAAGTTTTTGAAGTAATTCGAAGTGTAAAGCCAACCAAGTTATTTGTCGCTGCAGATGGTCCAAGGACAGATAAGGAAGATGATGTCCGGCTATGTCAAGAGGCTCGAAATGTTATTAACGTAGATTGGGAGTGTGAAGTCCTTACGCTTTATCGAGAAAAAAATCTAGGTTGTAAGCAGGCAGTAGGATCTGCTCTTACATGGTTTTTTAAACACATTGAAGAAGGGATTATTCTTGAGGATGATTGTTTGCCAAACGCATCCTTTTTCGAATTTACTTCTTTGATGCTTGAGCGTTATAAAAATGATAATAGAGTGGGAATGATTACGGGATCAAATCTGCTCGAAAGTGAATCACGTGATACGTATTATTTTACACAAACAACATATATATGGGGATGGGCAACGTGGAGGAGGGCATGGAATAAGTGGGATGTAGAAATGAAGCAATGGCCATCATTAAAAAACAAAGGGTTTGCAAAAGAGGTTTTCAAAGATAAAAATGTCGCTGGTTTCTTTAGTGATTACTTCGATATGGCGTATGATGGCCGAGCAAATACATGGGACATTCAATGGCTTTTTGCAAGCGTGCTTCATAAGCAGTTGTGTATTGTTCCTTCGAAAAATCTAGTAACAAATATAGGTGTGTATGGAACACATACAAATATTCGAGATTTTGATGGGGTGACATCGTATGATCTTGATTGCGACAAGTTGCCTAATAAAGAAAAAGTTAAGATCGATAATGATTTTGAACAGAGATTACTTGCAAAAATAAGAGTGAGTCGCTGGAGCTGGAGACGACACGCCATTAAGTTTCTTGAAGTAACACACCTTAAACCGATAGTGCGCTTTTTGTATCACCGTTTTGGTGTTATATTCTAGTTCATGCCCACACAAACCTATTTAAGATACGGTGTTATTGGCCTTTTGTTCATCATCCCTTTTGTGGGTTTTATACTGAGTCCAAATCTCTTTTTCCCATATATTACCGGTAAGAATCTGTTTTTTAGACTCATTGTTGAGATTGCTGCAGTTTTGTATGCATTACTTGCCATAGGTGAACCGAGGTATCGTCCAAAACTTTCTACGATCACGATTGCATTCCTCTCATTTATTACCGTTATCTTTGCGGCAGATGTTTTCGGTGTCTATCCCTTTAAATCGTTCTGGTCAAACTTTGAGAGAATGGAAGGTTTCTTCACTCATCTTCATCTGTTTGCTTACTTCGTGATGTTGAGTGCGGTATTCATCGAAGAAAAGTTGTGGATACGCTTCTTTCAAACCTCGTTAGGAGCAAGTGTGATCATGGCGTTTATCAGTTTTGATCTTACCAAGAGTCAGGGAGGTCGTGTATTTGCAAATTTGGGCAACTCAACATATCTCGGAATCTACATGTTGTTCCATGTTTTTTTTGCAGCACTTCTTATAACTCGACTTATTCAAAGAAAGGGTGATCTCGCAGCTAAGTGGCTCATAGGGTTGGTTTACGCTGGTGTCATTGTTCTTAATCTGTATGTGCTCTATAAGACAGGTACGCGAAGCGCTTTTTTGGGACTATTATTCGGTGCGTTTATTGCTTCTGTTGCTTTTGCGTTTTGGGAAAAGCATAAGGGTATTCGAACTCTTGGCGTTACTGCGCTCATTGCAGTAGTACTCAGTATGGGTGCGCTCGCGTCTTTTAAAGATAGTGACTATGTAAAGAATCAACCTCTCCTCTCTCGCTTTGCAAAATTGGCAACATTTGATAGCGAAGGAATACAGCAGTTGGTGGCAACAGAAGGTAAAGGACGTTTGGGAATCTGGGGAATTGCTATACAGGGTTTTAAGGAACGACCGATTCTTGGATGGGGTCAAGAAAATTTCAATTATGTATTTGATAAATATTATGATCCTAAGATTTATGATCAGGAGCAGTGGTTTGATAGAGCTCACAATGTATTTCTTGACTGGCTCATCGCAGGAGGCTTGCTTGGTCTCATTGCATACTTAGCACTCTTTGGTGTTGCTCTTATAATGATTTGGAAAAAGAGACATCATCACGAATCATGGGGTCTCCTATTTTCAGATAAAGTGTTGCTGACCGCTCTTCTTGTAGCATATTTTATTCATAACCTCTTTGTGTTTGATAGTATAACAAGCTACATTCTCTTTTTTGGTGTTCTTGCGTTTATTGATGCGTCACATAAAAAAATAGAAAGCAAATACGTGAAGATAGAAGAAACTGCAAACATCATGTTCTTACGAGTTGTGTCGGTGGGATTGGGAATAGTGTCACTGTATTATTTTACTATTGCTCCTTATATCTCTGCATCATCACTCATTCAAGGTCTTACGTTTCAATCATACGCAAAGCAGGGAGCTGGTGAACGAGCACTCAAAGAATCACTGAAATCTTATGAGAAAGCATTATCGTATGATGGTGTGGTGGGAATCGGAGAAGTAAGAGAACAGTTTTTGCTTGCAGCACCACAAATGATAGGTGCACCTGAAGTTTCAGATGAGTTCAAGATAGCATATTACAATAGGCTGATGCTGGAAATCGAAAAGATAAAAAATAATATACCACCAGATGCTCGGACCAACCTGCTCATAGGAAGTTTTTATGCACAGATAGGACAAATTGATATGGCGACTTCTTCTTATGAGAAAGCTCTTGAAGTGAGTCCTCGAAAACAAACCATTCTTATGCAACTCGGATCATTATACTTGGATATAAAACAGTATGATAAAGCTTTAACATATCTTAAAAAATCATATGAAAGCGCACCATCGTATAATGAAGCGAGGTTTCTGTATGCGGTAGGATTGATATATGCTAATAAGCTTGGTGAGGCAGATCAAGTATTACTTCCACTTAAGGGAACAAAATATATGGGTGATCTACGGTTGCTGCGAGCATATTATACAATTAAGCTGCAAGATAGATTGCAGAAAGCAATTATGTACAAGCTTGAATATGCTGAGGAGCTAGTAAACAATGGAGATAAGGAGGCAGCAATTCAGCAAATTAACGAAGTAATAAAGATAGCTCCAAACTTCGAAGCAGAAGGACAAAAACGCATTGACGCAATAAATCGAATGTGATACATTAGAGGTATGTGAGGGCTTACATCAATAGTATGAGCTCATACAAAGTAAATATCGCAAAAAGTCGCCTTCGGGCGACTTTTTGTTTGCTTACCTGTTTACCTATTCACGGGCTATTCGTGCTACAATACGCACATGGCCGATGTCGCAAAATCAGATATCTTCTTTGTTATTACTACGCTTGCGGTGGCAGTGCTTTCGATACTGGGAGCCGTTCTTCTTGTGTACGTGCTTTTTATTGTGCGTAATCTCAAGCGCATGATGGAACACGTGAAGAAGGAAAGTGATCTTATTCTCGAAGATGTGCACGACCTTCGTATGAAGCTCAAGGAAGATGGTGGGGCAGTGCGACGAGCTTCGGCAGTATTTATGTTTTTCAAAAAAACATTTTTTGGAAAACGAAAACGCTAAATTTATACATAATTTAATACAAACATATGGCTAAAAAACAGGACGAAGGACATCCAGGATTAGGTTTGGCACTCGCGGCTGCTGCGGCAGCAGGCGCATATTTTCTCTATGGTTCAAAAGATGCAAAGAAGAATCGAAAATCAGTGAAAGGATGGGTCCTCAAAGCAAAGGGGGAAGTGCTTGAAAAGATGGAGACCGTAAAGGGAGAACTCACCGAAGAAAATTATCACAAGATTGTTGATACGGTTACCGAAAAATATCGCAAGCTCAAGAATGAACACGGCGAAGATATTGATACCCTCGTAAAAGATCTTAAGGGTCACTGGAAGAATATCCGCAAGCACATGGCAGGGCCAGCTAAAAAAGCTAAGAAGACGGTAAAGAAAGTAGCTAAGAAATAAATGACAACATCGTGGGGAGGAGTAGCAGATTGGTATGATGAACTTTTGGCTGATGATGATACCTATCAAGCAAAAGTAATTTTGCCGAATTTGATGCGTATCGTGGCACCGACGTCTTCTATGACTGTGCTCGATCTTGCATGTGGTCAGGGATTTTTCTCACATCATTTTGCCTCTTTAGGTGCTTTCGTGACGGGAGTCGATATCTCAAAAGAGCTCATCAAGAAAGCCCAAACATCATCACATAATGGTGCATCAGCTACATTTCATGTTGCACCCTCACACGAACTAGGGTTTCTTCCAAAGGGAAGTGTTGATAAGGTGGTGATTGTATTGGCACTTCAAAATATCGAGAAGATGAAAGAAACGTTTGAGGAATGTAAGCGAGTGCTCAAGCCTGGAGGCTCGCTTATTTTTGTACTTAATCATCCGACCTTCCGTATTCCAAAACGTTCATCATGGGGGTACGATGAAGCAGTAAATATTCAATATCGCCGCATCGACGGCTACCTTTCAGAAGCAAAAATCGAGATTGATATGCACCCAGGCAAAAAGTATAGCGAGAAAACCATTTCATTCCATCGACCCCTTCAGGTCTATTTCAAACATCTTTCAAAAGCTGGTTTTGCGGTGACGCGTCTTGAAGAATGGGACTCACATAAGAAAAGCCAGAAAGGTAAACGATCTGATGCGGAGGATACCTCACGTAAGGAAATTCCACTTTTTCTTTGCATTGAAGCAATTTCTTTGTAAGATGGGTGTATGAACGATATTATTACGCTCTCGAATGTTATTGATGTTGCATTAGTTGCTGGCGGTATTTATCTCCTCCTCATCTTCATCAAACAAACCAGATCATACTCAATCATGTATGGTCTTGGTTTTGTTGCGCTCGTAAGTTTTCTTTCTACTGAGCTTGATCTTGGTCTTACCCGGAAGATGATCCAGCCACTCGTCACCTTCTTCTTAGTAATTTTTGTCATTGTATTCCAGAGCGAAATCCGTCGTTTTTTCCGATGGCTTGCGCTTTCTCGCGGACGTCTTGAGCATCGTGCAGCGTTTCTCAATGAAGCGGTGGCTTCATATCTTACTGAGGCAATCATGACCATGGCTCAGCGAAAAACCGGAGCAATTATCGTGCTTTCTGGAGAATACCCCCTCGACGACATTATTCAGGGCGGTTTCAAGCTTGATGGAAAGATTACGGTGCCACTTTTGTTGAGTATTTTTGATGATTCGACACCGGGGCATGATGGTGCGATTCTCATTGAAAACAGACGCATTAGTAAGTTCGGTGTACACCTCCCACTTGCCGAAGAGTTCAAAGGTTTTGCAACCATGGGTACTCGTCATCGTGCAGCGTGCGGTATCACCGAGCGTACTGATGCCATGGCGCTTGTCGTGTCAGAAGAGCGGGGAACCATCTCGGTTGCACAAGGTGGTGTCCTCCGCACCCTCCCTGATCGAGAAAGTGTTGAAGATGCGCTTCATTCATTCTTGAGTGAAGAGCAGAAGCCTCAGTATTCACTATGGAGGCGAATATTTCTAGGTGATAATGCACTCAAAGTAGTGTCCGTAATTTCTGCATGTGCTCTTTGGTTTTTCTTTATTTTTCAAGCAAATGTTGTAACAAGAGAATTCGTTATTCCATTCCAATTCGTTAATATTGCAGAAAATCTTACGGTAGTAGTTGCTAATCCTGCTGAAATTAAGATAACGGTAACAGGTAATAACCAAGATATACAAAATCTCAAAGAATCAGATATGTATGCCTCCGTTGATTTGAAAGACAAAGGGCAGGGAACATTCAAAATACCTGTCGATGAGACAAGTATTTCAAAACCTAGCTATGTGAGTGTGATTACCTTCTCACCAAAAACTGTAACGGTGAGTTTGACTGGTGTGGAAGAGCCGCAGCCTTAGTTTTAGGCCCTTGGCAGGGTTGATGTTGTCGGAGTTTGGAGTTGTATCGAATTTGCTGCAGAACTAGGACTCGAACTCCTTCTACACACTCAACAACACAGGAATCACAATCGGACGCTTTGCGGTCTGCTGGAAGAGGAAGCGAGACATTTCGTCGGTGACGATGTTCTTCACGTGATCGAAGTTTACCGGGTTTGAGGTGCTGATGGCACGCTCAATCGTGCGCTTGATGATAAAGCGTGATTCACGAAGAAGATCCTGTGATTCGCGAAGATACACTGAACCTCGAGAGATGATATCAGGAGACTTCTTGAGTTTGCCGGTCTTTGCATCGATCATGGCAACGAAGACGAAGATACCATCTTGTGCGAGGATCTGACGATCGCGGATCACGACTTCCTGAATATCTCCAACGGTGAATCCATCCACCATCACTTGAGCTGAAGGAGCCTTCACCGGAAGGGCAGCAATCTTGGTACCACCTTCGGTGATTTCGATGATAGAACCATCATCAGGTACGACAATGTGATTCTTCGGCATGCCAAGCTGTTCAGCGAGTTCTGCGTGGAGCTTCAACATGTAGTGGCTACCGTGAATAGGGATGAAGAAACGAGGCTTAACTTTCTTATGAAGCCATTCGATTTCACCGCGGTTACCGTGACCAGTTGAGTGAATGTACACTTCTGATGTTCGGTAGTGCATGATGTGCGCGCCTTTGCGTGCGATACCGTCTTTGAGTTTCTGCACCGCCTTTTCATTTCCTGGAACAATCGATGAAGAAAGCACGACGGTGTCGCGTTCGTTGAGTTTGAAGTGCTTGTAGTTGTCGTGGATGAGGCGACCAAGGAAAGAAAATTCTTCTCCCTGAGCACCGGTTGCAAGCACCACAATCTTATCAGGTGGGTACTGATCGATATCTTCTGGCTTGATGAGCACATTCTTATCTACCTTGAGAATACCTGCGAACATCACGATTTCTACGTGGTTCTTCATGCTGCGCCCTTCTACCACCACCTTCTTGCCGTATTTCTCGGCAGACTTGATGATGTGCGCCATACGATAGATGTGTGACGCGAACATGGTCATGATGAGGCGACCCTTCGTGTTCTTCACGATGTTTTCGAGGTTCTCAAACACTTCGCTGTCGGGAGTAGAGAAGCCAGGGTTTTCGATGTTGGTCGAGTCGGTGAGAAGTACGAGTGTCTTTTCTTTGTCGAATACCGCATATTCTTTTTCTTCCGCATCAGTCGGTACGCCTTTCTCGTGCTGGAGCTTGTAGTCTCCAGGAGTCACGATGTGTCCGTAGGGAGTCTCAACGATGATACCCATAGAATCAGGGATGCTGTGAGTCACGCCGAAGAAGCGCACTGAAAGATTTCCCATCTTGATGCGATCATTGTTTTCTACGATCTTGAAATCAATAGGTGGAAGGTGAGGGAATTCACTCTGACGCTTCTTAAGCATGAGCGAGGTGAGGTTGCGGGTATAGAGAGGCGGGTTGCCGATGCGGTCCATGATGAAAGGGATCGCACCGATGTGATCGAGGTGACCGTGCGTGATGATGATGGCGCGCACACGATCCTTTCGTTCCTCAAGATACTTGGTGTTTGGGAGGATGTAGTCGATACCCGGTGTATCTTCTTCCTTGAATTGGAATCCTGCGTCTACAACAATGATGTCGTTACCCATTTCGATAACGGTCATGTTCTTACCGATTTCTTCTACACCTCCAAGTGGGATGATACGAATATCACCTTCTTTAAGTGGAGGAATCACTCCTCCGGCTTTCTTATCTTCGCTGTTGTTGCGATTCATAGGGCGTGGGCGTTCGTGTGAGCGTCCACCACGTGAGCCACCACGAGCGTTACCACGGCGATTGTTGCTACGCTTTGGTCCTTGTGGGGCAGCTGTTGCCACGTTTACGGTTGCTGCTGCCATACTGTCTACTACCTGATCGAGATCTGCTGTTTTATTGTCTTTGTTCATTTACTTATTACTAATCTTAATAATTTATTTCCATACTCTTCGTACGTTGATATATGAAGCGAGAATTCCGGCCCATCGTTCATTCGCTAATTCGATTGCGGGAAGCTTGAGGCCTTTCAGCTCTTTGGGAACGACATAGATGAAATGAGGGGAATAGAGGAATGCTGCGGGAACATCTTGCTTTACGATGTCTTCGAAAGCGGAGAGGTTTTCATTCATTTCAGCTGTTGTTGTTGCGGCACGTGCTCTCTGAAGGAGTGCGTCTGCTCTGGTATTGGTGTACTGTGCAATGTTAAGCCCAGGATCTTTTCGTTCGCTCGAGTGCCAGAACGGGTAGAGATCGTTTCCTCGTCCGACGATTTCTCCGAAGAGAAGTGCATCATATTTTCGAGGTCTAATAACCGTTCTGGTGAGCTCTGCCGGATCAAGAGTGGCAACATTCACCTGTACTCCTATCGCCCCCCACTGTTCTTTAAGGGCATCTGCTACTGCCTTAAGTTCAGGATTGTCTGACGTAGACAGTGTAAACGATAGAGTGGTGGTAGCTACTGTTCGATCCGTAGTCGTAGCGTCTTCAGAGATTCCTCTTGGAAGTGGGGAATCTTCAGGATCAGCATAACTGTATAATACTTTATCAATTATGCGTTGTTTGTCTACTGCGTCTGCGAGGCTTTGCCGTACCTCTTTTTTCACAAAACCAGTCTGTTGATTTTGGTTAAAGAAGACACCAAAGATGCGTAGCATAGGGGTAGTTTCAATACGAAATCCTTCTTGGGTAAGCTGGCTAGCTGCTGCAGGGGAGAGAGCAGCAGCGCTATCAATATCTCCTGCACGTAATGCCGTAACAAGTGATTCCATATCTTTGTAGATGTGAATGTATATGTTTGTGATGTTCTTTTCACCAGGTCCATATTTTGAAAATGCGACGAGTTTGTAATACACAGCCGAACCATCACTCCCTCGTCTCACTTCGTCTACCTTATAGGGACCAGAACCAATTGGTTCAAAGTTGTATTTACTGAATGCAAATTGGTCTACTTCCACAGCATCTTTCCAGATATGCTCAGGGATGATACCAATGGTGGTGTTTTCGAGGAATGGATTATAGGGTGACTTGAGGGTAAATTCAATAGTTCGTTCATCTATTGCCTTTACAACCACTCCTTGCCAGTTGGCAGCAAGGGGGCTTTTGATACGAGGATCCTTTGTTTTGGTGATCGTGAACACGACATCATCCGCAGTGATTTTTTCATTATCATGAAAATAGATATCATTACGAAGTTTGAAAGTGTATACGAGCCCGTCATCAGAAATTGTGTAGCTTTCTGCAAGATCAGGCGCTAACTCACCATGTTCATTGATGCGCATTAAGCCTGAGTAGGTAAGATATGCAAGGTCGCGACCTGTATCAGTTCCTGAAAGAATCGGATTGATAAAGCTTGGCTCACCGATTACTCCTTCTCGTAACGTGCCTCCTTTTGCGGGTGCATCAACACGGAATATGTCCACAGCGCTGTAAAAGAGCATTGCCGAACTCCACATAAGAAAAAACGACACAATGGTAAACAGCACTTTTTCCACGACGGAAAATTCGCTGAAAAGGTGACGTATGTTGTATGGGAGTAGTTTCATTAGATGACCAACGCAACGAGGCATGAAGCCACGAAAAGGATGGACGCGACAATCGTTCCTATAAATAGGAATCGCTCAGCTCCACGACGGGTGTGGAATGTGGTACCACTGTCTCCCGCACCAAAAGCGCCTCCAAGTGCTGTATCAGACTGCTGTAAAAGCACTCCTACGGTAATGAGGACGACGAGGGCGATCTGGATGTAGGGAAGAGATGTAGCGATGAATGTCATGAAAGGACTATAGCACAAACCCCCACAATTTGCTATAGTGAAGCGACATGACAAGGCCTCTTCAGGAGAAAAAACGCTTTTTTATAGCCCTTATTTTCATCATCTTATTTTTCCTACTCATTCCTGTGGTGGTGCTCTATTCGACAGGGTACAAGCTCGGTAAAGATTTTGCACTCATGCCAACAGGTGGTGTATATGTCTTTTATCCAGAATCTGGCGCGAAGGTGTATCTCGATGGGCAGCTCGCCGATGAGACCAGTCTTTTTGCTCGGGGTATTTTTATCGATAAGCTTTCGTCTCAGACATATGGACTTAGTGTTAAGAAAGATGGCTATCGACCATGGGTAAAAAGTCTTGATGTAAAGGAGGGGAAGGTGTCAGAGGCATGGCCTTATCTCATTCCAGAAATTATAAGCACGAGCTCGGTGAAGCGATTTGTCACACTCAATTCCGGAGCTTCTGTTACTAATGATTTATATGATGATGTAGTGAGGCTCTTTGCTACCTCAACCAACCCAACTATCAGCAAGGTGCGTGCGGCATCTACTACGGTTCCTATTGTGTCATCATCAACTGCTCTTGTACGAAAAGATATTCAGATTGATCTCGAACCTACGGGAGATAAAGGCACGAAGCGCATCGTTGCTATATGGAAAGGGAATAAGGAGGCAACCCCTTTCTATTTCTGCGATATCGATCGTCTCGCATGTGTCGACAAGATTGTGGTAGCTACCGGCGACATCACCGCAGTAGATTTTTATCCGGGACGTTTTGATGTGATCCTCTATTCCACAAAAGAAGGAGTGTTCTCGACTGAGCTCGATCTTCGTGATAAACAAAACACGTATCAACTTCTTTCTGGTAATCTCCAGTTTAAAGTCGATAATCAGCGAGTATTTATAAAAGATAAAAATAGCTACTACGAACTTTTGTTTACCGCCTCATCTACCCTTATCAACGCAACATCTATATAAGAGCATTATGGAATCACCAAAAGGTCATCTTCATCCCACTTCTCATGTTATCCGCGAAATATACGGTGTGTTCCATGAGCTCGGATTTCAGTTTGCGAGCGGGCCTGAGCTTGAGACAGAGTTCAACAACTTTGACGCGCTTAACATGCCGAAAGATCACCCAGCACGAGATATGCAAGATACGTTCTGGATCAAAGGCGAATCGGGAAAGCTTCTTCGCACCCACACATCATCTGTACAGATACGCTACATGACCGAGAACAAACCGCCGTACCGCATCGTGGTACCTGGAAAGGTATTTCGTAACGAAGCAACTGACGCTACGCACGAAGCGCAGTTCTATCAGGTGGAAGTATTGTGTGTTGATAAGCATGTGTCACTCGCGGATCTCAAGGGAACGCTTGAATACTTTTTCAAAAAGTTATTTGGTGATGATGTCGAGATCCGTTTTCGCCCGAGCTTCTTTCCCTTCGTTGAGCCAGGAGTTGAGGTTGATATGAAATGGAAGGGTAAGTGGTTGGAAGTAGGTGGTGCAGGGCTCGTACACCCGAATGTGCTCAAGGCAGCAGGAGTAGATCCGAGTGAGTGGTCAGGCTTTGCATGGGGAATCGGTATCGACCGTCTTGTGCTACTCAAGTATGGCATTGAAGACGTGCGTCATCTGTATAATGGTGACCTTCGCTTGATCAATCAGTTTTAATACAGTCTTCAACTAGTCCTATGAAAATATCTCACACATGGCTCCAAGAATATTTCAAAGATACACTGCCGAGCGCTGACAAGCTTGCTGAGCTTTTTACCTTTCATTCATTTGAGGTAGAAGGCATTGAGGAGAAAAATGGTGACACTGTCATTGATGCAAAAATTCTTCCTGATCGAGCGCATTTTTGCCTTTCATATCGAGGGATTGCTGACGAGGTCCAGGCACTTACGGGCCTTTCTCGCGTTGAGCATACGATTGATGAGCATGCTCCAGAAGCAGATGTTTCGGTGTCAGTAGTGGATGCTCGTATTGAGAATGCAGATTTTTGCCGACGCTATGTGTCTCGTCGAGTGAACAACGTCTCTATCACCGAATCTCCAGAGAAAGTGAAAGCAATGCTTGAAGCAGTGGATGGGCGCTCAATCAACACTATTGTCGATGCAACCAATCTTGCAATGTTCGATTACAATCAGCCACTTCATACATTCGATGCTGATAAGGTGAAGGGAACTATTGTGGTGCGTGCAGCACAAGAGGGCGAAGTCATCACACTTCTTGATGGAAGAGAAGTAACGCTCACTTCTGATGATTCAGTCATCGCTGATGATGAAGGTCCTCTTGCGATTGCAGGGGTAAAAGGAGGAAAGCGTGCGGAGGTGACGATGGAAACAAAGAACCTCATCATTGAATCAGCAAACTTCCATCCATCAGCAGTGCGTCGTACGGCAACTAAATACAACCTTCGCAATGAATCATCAAAGCGTTTTGAGAATGAGATTACCCCTGAATTTGCCATGGATGGCATGGTGCATGTGAGCGCACTCATCAAGAAGCTTTCTCCAGATGCAACATTCGGTCCTGTTTCGGATTTCTATCCGCATCCTGCAGTTAAAACCGTTATCACCACCAACGCAGAATTCATTAATAAAAAACTTGGAAGCACTATTTCACAGGGTAAAATCAAGGTGCTTCTCGAAAAGCAGTCTATCGAAGTGGCGGAGAAAGGAAATGATCTAGAGCTCACCATTCCGTTCCATCGCCTTGATCTTATGCTTCCTGAGGATGTCGTAGAGGAAGTAGGACGTTTGTATGGATATGAAAAGATTGCTGGAACACCACAGAAATCCACGGCTTCAGATGTTCCATCTCATCCTGCATTTTATGCCACTGAGTACATTAAGAATATTCTGCTCACACAAAATTTTTCTGAAGCGTATTTATATGCGTTCACACATAAGGGTGATATTGAGGTGGCGTATCCACTTGCATCTGACAAGAAAGCACTCCGCACAAATCTCTCTGACGGCATGCTTAAAACGCTCGACATGAATGCTCGCAATGCCGATCTTCTCTTTCTTGATTCGGTAAAAATGTTTGAGATAGGAAAAGTATTTACCGAAAAAGGCGAACACAATTCTTTGTGTGTTGGTATTCGCCGCGTAAAGAAAGTAAAAGGCCAGACTTCGAATGAAGATATTCGACAGCTTCGCGAAACTCTTTTTGAAAAGTTGGGAGTAAACATCGTGACATTGTGTACCGTCGACGACACAGGAGGCCTCATTCGTTTTAAGGGGCAACAGATCGGTACTATCAACAACATTGATGGCATTATGGAAATAAACCTTGATGCAATCATTCCTCACATTGAAATCCCTGCATACGACACGCTCGGTTTTGTGCCAGCACCGAAAGTCGAATACAAACCGTTCTCGCCGTTTCCGTTCATGGTGCGAGATATTGCCTTGTTTGTTCCGGATGAAGTAGAAGCCGGAGAAATAGAAGAGATAATCGTAGAAAATGGCACCGACCTTTTGATAAAGCATCGACTCTTCGATACGTTCAAGAAAGATGGAAAAACCTCATATGCATTCCGTATGATTTTCCAATCGAATGAACGAACACTTACAGATGAGGAGATAAATAAAGTGATGACAAATATTTCTGAAAAAATGAAAGGGAAGGGATGGGAAGTGAGGTAAGTTTGAAGTTTTCTTTATAAGAACTTGAATTCGTGCGGTTAGACTTAGTGGATGGAGAAGAATTTTGATGAATGGAATGGTAAGAAGAAGGAAATCAATGAATGTGATGTGCCGCCTTTTTATGAGAGGGATATTTGGTGGTGTTCAATTGGTCTCAACATCGGAGATGAACAAGATGGTAAAAATAATCAATTTGAAAGACCTGTACTCGTTTTAAGAAAATTTAACAAGCATATTGCTTGGGTTTTGCCAATGAGTTCAAAAACTAAAGATAATGAATTTCATTATCTTCTCAAACATGACGGAATAGTTTTTTCTATAATGCTATCCCAAATGCGACTTGCAAGCGTTAAAAGGTTTAGAAGATTTATAAGAAAAATATCACCCTATCAATTTAAACAGATTCAGATGAAAGTGGTTGCGCTCATTAGAATTGAACCATAACGGACGAAGCTCCCTTCCGGGAGCTTCTCAATTGGCCTAATGGCTATTTGTAAATGTAGTGTAGCAAAATAATATCGAGAGTCAAATAAAAGTTTGGATTTTCTTGAGTAATAAAAAGGGCCCGCATCGTTTCCTTTGCGAGCCCTCGCGGGTTTTATTTTGATGTCGTTGCTTAGCTCGCGACGATGCGCTGAACCTGCATGATCCGCTCGATGAGCGACGGGGTGGGCATGAACACGTCCACCTGATCTTTCTCGGGCGACCGTTCGCCCAGCGTCACGAGCTTGAGGAAGCCGTTAGCGATGAGCTCGCGGACTCCGGTGAGCACATGCTCAGGACCACCCGTGAAGATACCGGAGAACGGGACCTCTCCCTCGGGCACTTCCTTCAGATCGGCCGTCGGCGCCGCCTTGAAGCGACGATAGAGGCCGAAGGAGAAGAAGCTCTTGAGGTTGTAGCTCACGAGCTCCCGTTCGACCCGACGCTTCTTGTCGAAGTTGTGGTTCTGGGCGTCCTGGATGCTTTGGTAGAGTTCATACTCATCCAGCATCATCGTGCAGAGCGTCCGATAGCTCACGCCGACCCACTGATCCAGTTCCTTCGAGAAGGAGAGGATGCGGGCGGCCGCTTCTTCGCTTTCGGCGCGATCGAGGGTGCTCGGGAGCGCCCAGCGCATGAGACGGATTTTGGAGGGCAGACAGGGCATGGTGTCCTCGACTGCAAACAGACCTGGCTTGATTTCGTTCAACATAGGATAGGAATAATGGTGTTTGGTTTGTGTGCAGTCGATTTGGTTAGTGACTGCATCTTTCAAAGCATATAAATGCTCTCAAAGATGCAGTCAGACATCAAAATATTAAGAACTCGATTTAGGTTAATATTATCACATTATATACAAAAAGTCAATATATAAATAGCCCCTCAACCAAGTCATTATTTCCTCTATTTTCTCTCAAAAACGCCTTGGCGCATCCTCTCATTTCTTGCTATACTAAAGCTCTATGGCCAAAGAAAAAGAAGAGAAGAAATCATCATACGGAGCAGATTCGATCACTGTTCTTGAAGGTCTCGAACCGGTCCGAAAGCGACCGGGAATGTATATCGGTACTACAGGTCCCGATGGTCTCCACCACCTCATCACCGAAATCTTCGACAACTCTCGCGACGAAGCCATGGGTGGCCACGCTGATCACATTGAGGTTGCACTTCTTCCTGGAAACCGTATTCGTGTCACCGATAACGGACGAGGTATTCCTGTTGGTGTTCACAAGGTGACCAAGGTGTCAGCGCTCGAAACTATCATGACCACCCTCCACGCCGGTGGTAAGTTCGGTGGTGAAGGATATAAAGTGTCGGGAGGTCTCCACGGAGTGGGAGCATCGGTAGTGAACGCACTTTCTATTTATACAAAAGTAGTGGTACATACCGATGGTGGTATTCACATGCAGGAATATTCGCAAGGAAAGAAGAAGGCGAATGTGAAGCAGATCGGCAAGACAAAGCTTCATGGTACTATCGTGACTTTCGAGCCCGACATCGAAATCTTCAAAGAAGTAAGCTTCGATTGGAATCGTGTCGTACCTCACATGCGTCAGCAGGCGTATCTTGTGCGAGGTCTTAAGATTCATGTGCTTGATCTTCGTAAGTTTGAAGGAAAGATTCGTGAAGACGAAGTGTATTATCTTTCTGAGCTCAATATCGACGCTCCATCACAAACATTTTATTTCGAAGGAGGTCTTGTCTCACTCGTGAAGTTCTACAACCAAAGCGAAAAAGTACTCCATAAAAATATTTTTTATGTTCAAAAAGGAGTCGAGGGAGTTGAAGATATCGAAGTCGCCCTTCAATATGTCGACGATATCTCATCGCGTATCACAGGTTTTGCAAACAACATCTCAACACCAGAAGGAGGAACGCATGTGACCGGTTTTCGTACGGCACTCACACGTACTATCAATAGCTATGCACGTGCAAACGGCATGCTCAAAGAGAAAGATGATAACTTCACCGGAGATGATGTGCTCGAAGGTCTCACTGCGGTGGTATCGGTAAAGCTCCGTGAAATTCAGTTTGAAGGACAGACAAAAGCAAAGCTTGGATCAACCGAAGCACAAGGAGCAGTTGCGACGGTGTTTGGTGAAGCATTTGCTATGTTCCTCGAAGAAAATCCTGATGATGCAAAAATGATCATCGGCAAAGCAGAACTTGCACTCCGTGCTCGAAAAGCTGCAAAGGCTGCTAAGGACTCGGTGCTCCGAAAAGGTGCGCTTGAAGGCATGACACTTCCTGGAAAACTTTCCGACTGTCAGTCACGTGATGCTAGCCTTTCTGAACTCTTCATCGTAGAGGGAGATTCTGCGGGAGGTACTGCAAAGATGGGTCGCGACCGAAAGACGCAGGCCGTCCTCCCGCTTCGAGGAAAAATCCTCAACATCGAGCGCGCACGCCTCGACAAAATGCTTGCATCAGAACAGATTCGCAATCTCGTGGTTGCGCTTGGTACCGCAATCGGCGACACCTTCGATATTTCAAAACTTCGTTATCATAAGATCATCATCGCTACCGATGCCGACGTGGACGGTGCACACATCCGCACCCTCATCCTCACCTTGTTCTATCGTTACTTCCGTCCACTCATTGAAGGAGGCTTTATCTACATTGCACAACCGCCACTTTATAAAGTGAAGAAGGGTAAAGAGTTTTTCTACTTCTACTCTGATGATGAAAAAAATAAATTTATGGCACAGCAAGAGGGTGCTGATATCGAATCAACTGAAGATGGAACCCTTGATGTGGAAAACAACGAAGAAGCAGAAGAGGAGGAAGTTACTGATACAAAAGGTAAAAAGCGAGCTTCAAAGATTTCGATTCAGCGCTACAAAGGTCTTGGAGAAATGAACGCTGAAGAACTTGGAGAAACAACCATGGATGCAACTAAGCGCGTGCTCAAGCAGGTGACTATCGAAGATGCAGAAGAGGCAGACAAGGTAATCGACATCCTCATGGGTAGCGAAGTGGCACCACGAAAGTCATTCATTCAGTCGAATGCGAAGACGGCTAACATCGACATCTAGCCAAAAGAAAATACCATTTTGTAACTAACTACTTGAGGGTAGCGGTTGCTCGCTGTCCGTTCACGTTCACAATGATGCTGCCAGCTTGTGCATTTGCAAAGCTAAGATACATCGTGCTGGTTCCTTGTGGAGGAATAGATGGCTGAAGAGGTGAGGTGTATGAAGTCTGTCCGACTGAACGTGGGAGAAATGCAGAGAATGACCATGCACCAGATGGGCGACCACCGGTATTGGTAACGTAAAAGGTGGCGGTAACAAAACCATTAGGCGCCATAGTTACTTGACCCATGCGTACCATAAGTCGCGCAGGCGCTGTCACTGAAGTGGTGGGGCGAGTGGTGGTCGGGGTTTTGATAGTCTGTGTTGAGGTCGCCTTAGCCTTGGTATCATTATTTTTTGCAGGCGTTACCGAGGTATTGGTGCCTTTTGCATTGCCGCGAATATTAAGAACTGCTGATGCCATTGATGCAGTTGCTGAAGCTGTCGTAATATGAGACACCGTCATATCGACTTTCTGGTCGAAGGTCACGTCTTCAGTGATGGGGCGAACGGTGATCGTTTGAGGTTCTGAAAGAGTAGTAGTTGCTGCACCAAGAGTGATGGGTCGGTCACACGTAACGATCTGTGACGCATTACCTGAAGCAACTTCGATACGCGTATCTGCATCGATGTGTGCACATGAGTAATTAAAGAGATACGTACCATTATCGGTGCCTCCTGTCTGACGATAGGAAAGAGTAGTGCTATCGCCTTGGTCGATGGTGGTGTCGGCAAGAGATACAATCATGCGTTCTTTTTTGGCAAAGATATTCTTGATTCCGCCAAGAGAAGAAATGACTTTTGGTACAAGGCGTACCATAGCAAAGCTTGCCATAAGAATGATGGCAATAACGACGATAATAATGACGATGCGGATGGCGATCTGCACGGGAGTGATTTCGTTAGTATTCATGCTGGGAATGTACCCTAGATGAGGGTATCTTGTCAAGTAGCTATGTTTCTGGTATAATATAAATATGTTAGAACATCTTAATCGTTTCCTCAAGCAGGACCACCATAGCTTTGTCAAAAATCTCCTTATTTTTGCGGGTGCGTTTTTTGCGTTTTTTGCTGTGAGCTTTATGGTGCTTGGATTTCTTGGCTTTATTCCTACTGAATTTCAGGAAACCACCAATGACACAAGTGTTGCGGCAAAGCTCCAGGAAAGCACTTTTAAGGGTCTTGGACTCACTTCTCCCTCATCTCAAACCGAAGTCGCTCCCGTAAAAGGGGAATTACCTCAGCGTATGGTGGCTTCTTCAATCGGTCTCGATATTGAGGTGGTGCGTCCTACTTCGGCGAATTATGTGGTTCTCAATAGTGCTTTGGAAAAGGGCGCGGTATATTACCCAGGTTCTGGTGTAGCAGGTAAGGGAAACATGTTTATTTTCGGGCATAGTACCGGCTATACGTATGTCAATAATAAAGCATTCCAGGTCTTCAATAATCTCAAAAACCTCAAAAAAGGCGATGAAATCAAGGTGTATGGTGATACGCAGGTCTATACGTACAAGGTGGATTCAGTAAAACTCGTGAATGCTAATGAAGAATTGGTGAGTTTTTCGAGTGATCGTACGATGCTTACGCTCTCAACCTGTAATAGCTTTGGGCAGAAAACAGATCGTTATGTTGCGGAGGCATATCTAGAACACGTAGAAAAGATATAAACAAGGTCTTGACATAAAACAACATTTAGTATATAATTAAATTATTATGAAAATCAACAAAACAACCATCATAGCTACTCTCGGAAGCATGACCCTCGCTCTCGCATTTTTTGCGATGGTGGGAATTAAAGATGCATCTGCGTGTGGTTCAACCGTGTGTCAGTATCCACCTCTTGTTGCCAATTGTCTTGTAAGTAATACACATGTAAAAGTGGGAGATGTTGTTACATGGACTACAGAAGGTGAGGGTGGTAATGGTTACTACTCATTCTATTGGTACGGTGACGATGGTCTCGAAAGCGATTATCAGACAGTTTCAATTCGATACATGGATCCAGGAGTTAAGACTGGTACAATCGAAATTACTTCAAATAATGAAACCATTAGCCGTACCTGTTCAGTAACTGTAGAAGACGATTATGTTCCCCCACGTAATAAAGATCTCGAAGGTTCATGTAAGGGTACTCCTTCACGAGTCGACGAAGATGAACGTGTTACCTGGACTGCTACCGCTCGCGGTGGAGACGGGGACTACGAATATGAATGGTCGGGAACAGATAATCTTGATGGAGACGATAAGTCTATTACCAAGCGTTATAACGATTCTGGAACCAAAACTGCTCGTGTGAAGATTACCTCTGATGGTGAATCAATCACCCGAACATGTACCGTAAAAGTTGATAACGATAAGAAAGATGATAACGATGACCTCGACGCATATTGTAAGGCTTCACCTTCAGATGCAAAAGTAGGTGATCGAATCAAGTGGACGGTATATCCGGACGGAGGTAATGGTCGCTACACCTATGATTGGGATGGTGACGATAATCTCAATGGAGACGATAAGTCTATTACCAAGACCTACAACACTGCCGGCCGCAAAGAAGCTGAAGTGACTGTAAAGTCAGACGGTGATCGAAAGACCGTACGCTGTTATGCAGATATTGAGAAGGATCGAACCGTAGTTGTTCCTCCTCAGACTGATGGTGGTATCTACTTGAGTTCGATTCCTGCAACAGGTATCAGCCCAACCATGAAGGTGTCGCTCTTCGTAGCAGGACTCTTCATGTGGTCAGCCTTCTTGAGCTACCTCTATATCGCTCGTCGAAATGAGAAGATCAAGGAAAAGGCAATCCTTCAGTCACTCGGAGAATAATCCTTCTGACTGAACACATTTCAAAGTAAACAGAAAAGCCGCCCTTCTGGGCGGCTTTTCTGTTGTGTAAGCTTAGTAAAAATTATTACGTATCGTTAGATAAGAGTCTTGCGAGGCTCGACGGAGCGAGCACGAGGAATTTTATAGCAAGAAAATATCCGTGCTCTTAGATAATGATACGTAATAATTTTTTACAAGCTCTTGCTATCTCGCTCTTCCTCAAGCTTTTCAATAACATGACCAAGGCTCATCTGCCCAAGACTTTCTTTGCGGCTTTCGAGAGTTACTTTATTTACTTCGATGTCCTTGTCGCCGATGATGATGGTGTAGGGAACTTTCTCTATTTTGGTCTGACGAATACGCTTACCAAGACTTTCATTTGAGTCATCAAGTTCAACACGAAGACCTACTTTGCGGAGTTCAGTTGCAACATTGCGTGCATAGTCGTGATGAGGTTCGGCAATAGGAATTACTTTTACTTGTACCGGTGAGAGCCACAGAGGGAAGGCTCCAGCGAAGTGTTCAATAAGAAAACCAATAAATCGCTCGTGAGTACCAAGTGGGGCACGGTGAATTACTGCAGGAGTTTTTTTCTTCCCATCCGAATCGGTATATTCAAGCTCAAATTTCTTTCCCATGTAAAGGTCTAGTTGGTTTGTCGATGCGGTGAACGATCGTCCGATTGAAGATACAATTTGAAAGTCCATTTTAGGTCCGTAAAAAGCTGCACCCTCTTGAACCACAGTATAAGGAACGCCAGATGCTTTCATCGCATCCATAGTCATTTGTTCTGCGTCTTTCCAATCTTGTTCATCACCATGGTATTTACTCATGTTGTTCGGATCACGGAGGGCAAGTTCCATGCTGTAGTTGGTGATGCCGAGTACTTTGTAGTAGTACTCATGTAATTTAATCACGTTTACGAATTCTTCAACCGCTTTTTCTTTTTGAACATAAATATGAGCATCGTTCATCTGCATACCTCGTACACGCATCATTCCAAATAGACTTCCTGAATCTTCATAACGGTGACACCATCCATACTCTGCAAGTCTTACAGGAAGATCTTTGTAGCTTTTTGGTCGAGCTGCAAAGGTCTTGTGATGGAATGGACAGTTCATCGGCTTTATGTAGTAGTTCTCTTCTTCAATGACGATGGGTGCGTACATTGAATCGCTGTACAAAGGAAGATGTCCTGACGTATAGAATAGGTTGTCTTTGGTGATAATGGGGGTGGTCACACGTTGATATCCCCACGCTTCTTCAGTTTCTTTTGCCCACTTCTCTAATTCTTCCTTAATAATATTTCCTTTCGGAAGCCAAATCGGAAGACCTTTTCCAATAGATTCATCAAAATGGAAAAGGTCGAGTTCTTGTCCCAGTTTTCGGTGATCTCTTTTTTCTGCTTCAGCGATATGTGCAAGATGTGCATCAAGCTCCTCTTTTGTATCAAAGGCAAGGCCATACACACGGGTGAGCATCTTGTTCTTTTCGTCACCTCGCCAGTAGGCTCCAGCAATATGTGAGAGTTTGAAGCTATCAGCGTCGATGTCTTGAGCAGGGCACTCTGAATGACCACCACGGCACAGGTCGGTGAATGCGCTGTCTCCAGAACCACAGGTGTAGAGAGTGATCTCTTCACCTCGCTCGACGATACCATCAATGAGTTCAAGTTTGTATGGATTATCTTTAAAGATTTCTTTGGCTTTGTCGGCGGTCACCACTTCATGGGTAAAAGCCTTCCAGCTAGGAAGCAATTTGCGCATTTTCTTTTCGATATCTTTGAAATCTTTGTCAGAAAGTGGTTCTGAAAACTCGAAATCATAATAGAAGCCTGTGTCAACAGCAGGGCCAACGGTCGGTTTTGCATCGGGGCGGAAGGTGAGCACCGAAGCAGCCAATAAATGAGCCAGGGTATGGCGTTTTGCTTCTAGGTTGGTATTCATGAGAGCCATCATAGCATGAGAGATGCTGTTATGCATTTTGGAAGGTTGACATTCGATTGAGAGGAGTACAATAGGGGTATGGAACCAACAAATACAAATAACAACAATATTGAAAGCCAAGAAAGTCATACAGGATTGATCGGGCTTGCTGTCGTTTTGCTTCTGATCGTCGTTGGTGCCGCTTCATACTTGTACTATCACAAAGCTATGGCCCCGGTGGCACCTATTGATGTGGGAACAAAGGTAGTTGATAGCACCAATTGTGGATTGATCGTAGAGAGTGTAAAGCAGGGTGATGCAGTATCGTTTCCGCTCACAATCACGGGAACCATCGACAATACCAAAGCACAAGAGCTCGGTTGTTCATGGATTATGTTTGAGGGACAGGCAGGAATTGCGGAGCTTCTTGTCGAAGAAAAGGATGGCTACAGTCTTCCGGTAGTATCAAAGCCGATTATGGTGAAGGATTGGATGAGTACCAAGACAACGTTTAGTGTGACCCTTGATTACAATAACCCTGATCAGCTTCCTTCAGGATACAACCTCCTCCTTTCATTCACCGAAGATGATCCATCTGGTGAGGGAATACCAAACAAGGTGACGATTCCGGTGGTGTTGAAGTAAGTGTAGGAGACGAGTTGCAAAAAACGTCGCATGCGTGCGATGTTTTTTTTTGTTATGCCTGCTCAAGCGCAACGATCCTCTTGTCGTTCTTGTTCATAGGCGAATGCTTGCTCGATTGCTTGGTATTTATCGAGTTGTCGCGCGAATGTTGAGACAGGATCTGAAGAAGTTTCAAAACGCATCCAGAGCGACATGATCCGTTCTCCATCAGAGCCAAGTTGATCACAGATGTTTTTTATTGCGACTGATTCTTGTTCGAATTGCAGTTGTTTCTTTGTTTTTTCTTTATCTTTGTCTTGATCAACTGTCACGATGTCACCAACAACTGCCTCAGCCCAATCATGGATTTCAAGCATGTCGACAAGATCTTTTTTCTCTTCATCATTGAATTCGGTGAGGGAATCAGAAAGAGAAAAGGCGAGTGCACGAAGTGCGTTGATATGTTGCTGAACAGTCTCTGGGCTTTTCACCTTCCACATGATCCAGCCGGTGCGCTCAATCTTATTGAGCTTATCCCATGTTGTTGGAACAAGATGTGCATAATTTAGATTAGTGTTTTCCATAACACATTCATATCACAACTTCTTCGCTTTCTCCACCAACACACTCAGCTCGCCATTGCGCTCGCTTACTTTTCCCTTGATGGCGATGCAGGCATCAGGGGTGAAGATGTCTTTCATCTGTTCGTAGGTGCGAGAAAACACGACACACTCGATGGAGTCGGTGAGGTCGGTGAGGGTGAGGAACATCATGCGGGTGTTGGTCTTGGTGATGATCTCGCGCGATGCGGTGATCATGCCGGCAATCACATGTTGTTTGTCACGCTCTTTTTTGAGTCGTTCTTTTTCTTTTTTGATTTGATCTTTTGTTGCAGTTTCGGGCGCGAGGGGGATTTCGAGGAAGAGGGGTTTTGCCCATTCTTTGAGCTTTGCAATATTCATCTCGCTTTGCTCAAACTTTTCTTTGTACTTGTCGAGCGGATGTCCTGAAAGATACAAACCAAGAAGTTCTTTTTCCCAGCCAAGCTTTTCGTCTGTAGTTGCTTCATATCCAGACTCGAGAACGAGCTTTGCAGAAAATTCTTCTTTCGAAAGTGATCCAAAAAGTGTGTCTTCGTGGGCAGGGAGGGCGGCGGTTTCTTTGTTGTAGTGAAGAAGGGTGTCAAGATTGTGAAGGAGATTGCCGCGATCTCCGAATGCATCCATCGCTCCCGCTTTGATGAGTGATTCGAGTGATTTTTTGTTGAGATTGCGATCTTTGATACGCGCGAGGAAATCTTCGAGCGATATAAACTTCCCATTCGCTTGGCGTTCTTTAATAATTGAGTCAGCGATACCTTCGCCGAAGTTCTTGATGGTGACGAGCCCGAAGCGGATCACATCTTCGCGTGCGCCAAGTGCGCCATCAGGCCCAGCTTTCGGCTGGCTCACCACCGTAAACGCTTTGAAACTTTCATTGATATCAGGGGCGAGTACCGGAATTCCCATGCGACGACATTCAGCGATGTAGAGCCCTACGGTTTCGGTGTCGCCTGATTCGGCGGTGAGAGCGGCCGCCATATAGAGCGCAGGGAAGTTGGCTTTCATGTATGCTGTTTGGTACGCTACTTTTCCGTAACTTGCGGCGTGTGCTTTGTTAAAACCGTATCCTTGGAATGGCTCAAACAATTTCCAAATTTTTTCCGCATCCTTCTTGCTGATGCCGCTATGCGTCTCGCATCCTTTTACGAAGATCTCGTGCTGTTTTGCCATTTCTGCGGGGATCTTTTTTCCCACCGCTTTACGGAATTTGTCTACTGATCCCCAGTCATATCCTGCGAGTTCGATAGCGGTGTACAACAAGTCATCTTGATACACGAGAAGTCCGAAGGTGAGTTCGAGAAACTTTTTCATCTTTGGATGATAGTAGGTGGTCTTGCTGCGGCCGTGCTTGCGGGCGATGTATTCTTGGATCGTATCCATCGGTCCTGGGCGATACAGTGCCACCATCACGTTGAGGTCGTGAATGCTGGTTGGTTTGAGTTCGACAAGCGCTTTGGTCATACCGTCACCGTTCAATTGAAAGAGTCCCATGGTTTCTCCGCGCGCAAGCATTTCGAACGTCTTCTTGTCGTCGACGGGAACGTTTTCGATATCGATATCGATGCCACGTTGTTCTTTTACGAGATGTACCGCATCAGCAAGAATAGAGAGGTTACGAATACCAAGGAAGTCGAATTTGAGAAGTCCTGCACTATTTTCATCCACTGAGTGCATGTCGTATTGCGTGATGATTTTGCCTTCACCTTTGGGGTCGTACTGTGTCGGCACGATTTCATCGAGGGGAATAGGCGAGATCACCACACCGGCGGCATGCACCGAGATGTGTCGTGCGCAACCTTCCATCTTTTTTGCCATTTCGATAATTTCTTTTACATCGTCTTCTTCGTCATACATTTTCTTGAGCTCGGGTGTGAGTTCGAGTGCCTTGTCGATGGTCATTGGCGCACCTTGGGCACCCATGGGAATGAGTTTGGCAATACGATCACCAATACCGTATTCATATCCCATGGCGCGCGCCACATCGCGCACCGCTCCACGTGCCATCAGGGTTCCAAAGGTTCCGATCTGTGCCACTTTGTCGTGGCCATATTTGTCGCGTGCGTACGAAATGATTTCGTCGCGGCGGTTATCGGCGTAGTCCATGTCGACGTCGGGAGCGGAGGGACGATCAGGGTTCAAAAATCGTTCGAAAGGCAAAAGGTATTCCATGGGGTTTACATTCGTAATATGTGCGAGATAGGTCACCATCGAACCTGCCACGCTACCTCTGATAGTGGTGAGGATTTTGCGTTCGTGTGCTTCACGAAGTAGGTCACTTACTACAAGGAAATATGGTGCATATCCTTTTGTTTTGATGACATCAAGTTCATATTCCACACGTTTCAAGAGTTCGGGGGTTGCTTCAAGTTTGCGGGTCTTGATGCCGCGAAACACGATGTCACGGAGCACGTCGTCGTGTGTTTTTCCTTCCTCGACATCAACATGAGGAAAGAGCCACTTACCAAGTGGGAGATCAAGATTGCATTTCTCGACGATTTCATCGATGTTGGCGAGTGCATCAGGTGTGTCTTTGAACGTCTCTGCCGCTTTTTCGGGAGTGATGAATGACCAATCGCTTTTATCGCCACCCATTTTGCGTTCAGAGAAATCGTTCTGGATAGATACGAGTGTTTCGCGTGCAGCCTTGTCGTCTTCTTCGAGATAATACACATCGTGTGCGGCAACAAGTTTGGTGTTGGTGGCACGCGCAAAGGCTACAAGCTTTTGCATATTTTCTTCATGACCATCAATTTCTGGATGGTGGGTGAGCTCGAGATAGAAATCATCGCCGAACCAATGTTTGAATTTTTTGAGTTCTGCAACCGCGAGTTCTTCATTTCCCGTTTTGAGTGCAAGTGCAATGCTGCCTGAAAAAGAAGGCATGATACACACAAGGTGTTCGTGGAGTTGCTCGAGAAGCTCGTCGTCGATGCGGGGTTTGTAGTAGAAGCCTTCTTTATGTGAGCGGGTGACGAGCTTGATGAGCTGCTTGTAGCCATCATGATTCTTCGCAAGAAGTACCAAGCGCGTGCGCTTGTTGTCGATGCGGGACTCTCGATCATGGCGGGTGCGAGCGGCAACATAAAAATCAACGCCAAGAATCGCCTTGATTTCTTTCTTCTGACATTCTTGATAAAACTCGACAGCGCCATACATGTTGCCACTGTCCGTGAGCGCGATCGAGGTCATCCCACACGCTTTTGCTTTTGCGATGAGATCAGGAATCTTCGGAAGTGCCTGGAGGAGGGAATAGTGTGAGTGAGTGTGAAGATGGGTAAACGCCATACCTCTATTCTAAAGGAAATCTAAAATCCCGCTCATTGACGATGTATGGTTTGTATTATAGGGTTTAGGCGAATATGAGAAAACGTATGAAGGTCATTGCTAAGTTTCGCGCAAAAACAAAAAAGAGTGGAGGACGAAAGGTGGAGTTTGTTCTTCGTGCGAAAAGGAGCAAGATGCATAGCGGATGAGCAATCTTCGCTCTACTCATCATCCGGATTTTATGTTTTTCTAAGGTCACAAATTGTGACCTTAGAAAAAACTGCAAAAGTGCGTGTTAACATGTTCGAATGGATATGTGTGATGTTATTGGTATTGATGAAGCGGGAAGAGGACCACTCGCTGGGCCGGTAACGGTAGCGGCGTTTGGTATGAAGCCTGGATTTCGACTAAAAAACTTTCCGAAGGGAAGAGACTCTAAGAAAATGTCGGAAAAGGAAAGGGGAATGTGGTTTGCGATTTTTGTTGAAGAGCAGAAGAAGGGAAATGTGTGGTATGAAGTAGCACATGCTTCAGTAAAAGTAATTGATACCAAAGGTATTGTAGGGGCAATTCAAAAAGCGATGGGCGAGTGTTTAAATAAGGTGTCCGATAATACAAAAATTCTCCTTGATGGCGCACTCAAAGCCCCTGCTCGATTCACCCTACAAAAAACAATTATAAAAGGGGATGAGAAAGAAACACTTATTGCCTGTGCATCGATTGTGGCAAAGGTCACACGCGACACATATATGACAAAGCTTGCACAGACCTATGCTGATTATGGATTTGAGTTACATAAAGGGTATGGGACCAAAAAACATAGAGAAATAATTGTCCAAAAGGGGCTTACCAAAGCCCACCGCAGTAGTTTTTGTCGCAACTTGCCAAAGTAATTAATATGTAGTATTTTATTAGCGAATTGTCTCTTTGTTGTTCATCAATCGATGGGCGGGGACAATGTTTGAATACCATGAAAACACTCCTGTTGGCCTTTATGGCCTTTCTCTCCGTGAGTATCGGAGAGCTTCAAGCGAACGACCTGTGCTACCCCCAGCGTTGGCGGGGAGGATGGAACAGTCGGTCGGGTCAAGCCTGGGGACAACCCCGGGGCTGGCTCAATCAAGGGTTCTGTGCCGATCGTTTCGGTCGGCGCGTGTGGCTCAACCAATGCCAACCCTCCTCGTGGGGAGCGCCGATTCTCTACTATGATGAGTGTGGCAACCCATTCATTATGGACCAGTTCGGGTCCTGCCAGTGGTGGCAGCCGCAACCGCGCATCATCATCCGGCGGAGCTGGGGAGGTGGCTGGGGCGGTGGCTGGTGCTGGTAATTCTTCGTCTTCGTGGTCGACTTGCTATCGATCCGCAGCCGGGCAACCTCGTGTTGTCCGGCTGTATTTTTATATACATGTGAACGTTCTTCTTTACAAAAAGCCTCCTTTACGCTATATTCACACGCATGGTTACACATATGCGACATACCCGTTCTCAGACGGGATCACGACGAAGCCACCACGCCCTCAAGTCACCTTCAGTGACCTTGTGCAAGGATTGCGGCCAGCCGAAGGGAAAGCACGTTATGTGCGCTACCTGCGGAAAGTACAAAGGCAAGACCGTGGTAGATCTTCAGAAAAAAATTGACAAAAAGCACGCAAAGAAAGAGAATAAGAATAAGTAACCGCTAGTTACCAAGCCTCATATGGCAAACAGGCACCTTTCACGTTCAATAGTCATGCAAACCCTCTTCGAATGGGATTTTCGAGGGCTTTCTAATGACGTGATTGAAGATGTGCTCCTCCGTAATACAGAAGAATTCGCTCCTGGTGTGGGCGATTTTTCTTTTATGAAATCTCTCACCCTCAATGTATTAGCAAAGCGCGCAGATATTGATCAGATCATTGAGAAGGCGGCACCGGAATGGCCGATTGCCAAGATTGGTATCGTTGATCGAAATATCCTACGTATCGGATTGTATGAGCTTCTGTTTGCAGATCGTTCTGAAGTACCTGCAAAGGTGGCGATCAATGAAGCGATTGAGCTTGCGAAGTCATTTGGTGGTGAGACCTCGGGAAAGTTCGTTAATGGCGTGCTCGGTGCAGTGTACAAAGAAATGGGTGAACCTGGAAAAGATGATCAGACCCAGTCGAAGGTATACAAATTCAAAACTATTCCGTACGAAAAGATGCCAATCGACAAGCTCGGCGGGGCGGTCATTTATGCAAAGCATGAAGGACAGATCATGCTCGCACTGGTGCATGATGTATTCGGACACTGGACGCTCTCAAAAGGAAAGTTGTTTGAAGGTGCTACCACACTCGATGCTGAAGGGAACATTGATGAACGCGTAGAGACCGCACGAAAGATCAAAGAAGAAGTGGGTCTTGATGTAGAAGTACGCGATGAACTTTCTCGCAATGAATATATCGCTACTCATCCAGAACGAGGAAAGGTGCGAAAACAAGTAACGTACTTCCTTGCAGAAGCATCGTATCAGCCGCTCGTACTCGAAGAAACAGGAGGGCTCGACAAGGCCGAGTGGTTTAAGCTCGACGAAATCGTGAACCTCAATTTTTATAATGACATCCTGCCCATTATCACCAAGGCGATACAGATCATAAGTAAGTAACATGGCACTCGAATTATTTGAAGAAACAATCGGCGTGCAATTCAAAGACAAGACACTGCTGAAGCAGGCATTGACACATCGTTCGTACCTTAATGAAAATCGCACCCTTCGCCTCGAACACAATGAACGGCTCGAATTTTTAGGTGATGCGGTGCTCGAGCTCTCGGTGACTGATTATTTGTATAAACAATTTCCTGATAAGCCAGAAGGAGATCTCACAGCACTTCGTTCTGCACTCGTGAACGCAGTTACTCTTGCAGATGTTGCTCACCATCTTCGGGTGAATGATTATCTTCTCTTGTCGAAGGGTGAGGCAAAAGACGTGGGGCGAGCACGACAATACATTCTTGCCAATACGTTCGAAGCGATCATCGGTGCAATCTATCTCGATCAGGGTTTTGAAAAAGCGGATGAGTTTATTGTGCGTTTTGTACTTTCTCGAACAGAGGAAATCGTACGTGAAGGGTTGTGGATTGATGCGAAGAGTAAGTTTCAAGAAAAAGCGCAGGAGCGACTTGGTATTACGCCATCATATAAAAAGTTGAAAGAAGTTGGTCCTGATCATGACAAGCATTTTACGGTCGGTGTATTCCTCGGCGAAGATTTAATTTCGGAAGGAACAGGGAAGTCGAAGCAGGATGCGGAGCAGGAGGCTGCACGGAAGGGGTTGCAGCTGAAGAATTGGTTGTAGCTTTAGAAATATATTTCTAACATAATCACTCAATCCCCCCTTTTTTCTCATATTCGGGATTTTGTGGTAAAACGTGTGTAAACCTAACACATAGAAAGGATTGTTTATGTTTGCTTTGTTACTAGAAGGAGATAATCAGGTCGCTCAAGGTTATATTGAGTGGCTTCATCAATGGAGATCGATTTCCATACGCGTAGTAGAGGAGGAGTGTGAGTTCGGACTTCTCGTGAAGGAGATGGTAGCTGGAACGATAGTAGTTCCAGATCTGATCATTTCGGAAGTGTCGATACGGTGGTCTTATCCGTGTGAAGTACCGACAGATCCTCCTACGTCAGATCACAACTGCGGTCTGGCGGGGATCCGGTGTCTTAAGGTATTTCGCTCATGCCATCGTAACGCTCTCGTTATCCCGTGGATTTTCCTCACTCATCACACTAGGCAAGAAGTCATGAGTTTCTCGGGGGTGAGTGATGATCCTCTGGTTGGTTATGTGAGTAAAGATGTTCCCAACATGGGACCTCTGAAAGCGGAAATCAATAGGCTTTGTGGGATGAGGTAGTGAGTATTTCCAAAACGCCGAGACTATTTTTAGTCTCGGCGTTTGTTTTTATCATTGTGTGAAAAGTGGATTTAAAATAGCTCACAAATCCACTTTTTGCTATACTACTTATTATTTATGTTGCTCAAATCCCTCGAAATTTCCGGCTTCAAATCGTTTGCGAAAAAGACCGTTCTTGAATTTAATTCGCCAATCTCAGCAATTGTTGGTCCAAATGGTTCGGGAAAATCCAACGTCGCAGAAGCATTTCGCTTTGTGCTTGGAGAGCAATCAATCAAATCACTTCGTGGAAAGCGTGGGGAAGATCTTATTTTTAACGGTGGCAAAACCCTTGCACGTCTCAATCGTGCATCCGTAAAGTTGACGTTTGATAATCGTTCGAAAGTATTTCCGATGGATTTTGATGAGATCACTATCGAGCGCGTGGTACATCGAGACAGCGTGAACGAATATTTGCTCAACGGCTCACAGGTGCGCCTCAAGGATATTTCTGAGCTTTTGTTTTCTGCGCATATCGGCACGTCAGGACACCACATCATTTCTCAAGGCGAGGCAGATCGCTTGCTCACGGCAAGCATCAAGGAGCGTCGAGGAATGCTTGAAGAAGCACTCGGGCTTAAGACATATCAAGTAAAGAAAGAAGAAAGCGAACGAAAGCTCGAGAAGACAGCTGAGAATATTTCGTCAGTCGAAAGTCTCCGCCGCGAGATCGCGCCGCATATTCGTTTTCTCAAGAAGCAGGTAGAAAAATATGAGAAGGCGATCGCGCTTCGCACCGAACTCCAATCGCTTTATCTCTTGTATTTTCATATTGAAGAGCGCTACATTGCTCAAGAAAAAGCGCGTGTGCATGAAGAACGAAAGATTCCAGAAGACACCAAGAAAGCAATTGCTTTTGAGATAAGCCAGATACGTGAAGCACTCAGTAAGAAGGATGAGCATAAGAAAGAAAGCGATGAAATTATGGATCTTCAGATGAAGGTCTCTGAGGTACGTTCTCAAAAAGAAGCATTGGTTCGTGATTCTGGAAAGCTTGAAGCTGAGATAGCGTATCTTGCACGTGCGATTCGTGAAGAAGAAACGAAGTCTCGACAGAATGATCAGAAGACTATCCTACTTTCAGAAGTGCATCACCTCAAGCGATCAATTGATCAGTATGTTGAAGAATCTGAAAAGACAGAAGATGTTGGTGTGATCCGTTCTCTCGTTCAGAAGATCCGCGAGTCTATCGGCTCATTTATCGAAACACGAGCTTCGTCATCAGAAGAATATGAAAGCCGTATCGCTGCGCTTTCGCAGGAGCAGCAGGAAAAGACAAAAGAGAAAGAAGCTATCGAGGTTTCTATCGCACATCTTTCGAGCGAAGAGCAGCAGCTTCGCCAAAAAGAAGCTCAGATTAAGGCAGATATGGATCGTCAAAAAGATGATACCTTCGAAGCTGAAAAGAAAATGCTTGAGCTTATGTCCAAGGAGCAGGATATTGAAAATCGTTTGCACTCACTTCGTCTTGAAGAAGAGCGGGTAAGAATGCTTGATGAAGAATTCAAGCGGGATCTACATGAAGCAGGACAGCTTATTGGTCATGAAGTATTGCGATTCCGAGAACAGCAAGAAGGGGTGGTTGAAAGAGAGGATCGTTCAGTGCAGCTCGAGCGTCGCAAAGAAGTGGAACGAAAGAAAATTCGTCTTGAAGAAATTGGTGGCGGAAATGGTGCTGAAATCATGAAGGAATACGAAGAGGTAACAAGTCGTGATCAGTTCCTTGAAAAGGAACTTGCAGATCTTGGTCTTTCTTCTGAATCATTGAAAACACTTATTACTGATCTTGAAGCTCGTATTGATTCCGAATTTAAAGAAGGCCTTGAAAAGATTAATAAAGAATTCAACACGTTCTTCACCCTCATGTTCGGTGGAGGTCATGCATTGTTAAAATTAGTGAAAGAAGAAAAGCGACGATCAGTAGACGAAGAGGAAGCTGAAGAGTCTGTTGAGCCTGAAGATGTGAAAGAGGGAATTGAGATTGATGTGGGACTTCCTCACAAAAAAACAAAGGGGCTGGTGATGCTTTCTGGAGGAGAACGAGCACTTACCTCTATCGCGCTCCTCTTTGCAATTTCTCAGGTTAACCCACCACCATTCATCATCCTCGATGAAACCGATGCTGCGCTCGACGAAGCAAACTCAAAGAAGTATGGCGATATGATCGTGCGATTGTCTGCTCACTCAGGACTTATTCTTATCACGCACAACCGTGAGACTATGTCTCGTGCTGGTATTATCTACGGAGTGACGATGGGAAGCGAAGGATTCTCAAAGCTTTTGTCTATTCAGTTCGATGAAGCGGTGAGTGTGGCGAAATGATGGCGCCCTTCGAAGGGCGCCATCATTTTAAAAAATCTTTAAGTCTCTTCGTTATAGTGGGTGTGTGAGAAATAATCGAGATTATAAAAACTTTTCTGCTGGTTGTTCTTACCATGTTTATAATCGGGGAACAGCTAGAATGAATATTTTTCTTGATCATCAAGATTATTCGTTTTTTCTTAGGAAAATATTCGAAGCTCTATCAATTGAAAAACAAAAAGTATCTAAAAATAATATTTACATTAGAATCCCAATTCCATTGGGTAGTATTGATCTTGTTTGCTATTGCTTAATGCCGAATCATTACCATATTCTTCTTAGGCAAAATGCTGATATTTCAATAAGTAGACTCATGGTTAAAGTGTGTACGAGCTATGCAAAGTACTTTAATAAAAAATACAATCGTGTGGGTACACTTTTTCAAGATAGATTTAAGGCTGTTCTTATTGAGAATGATGAGCAATATCAATATTTAATTGAATATATTCATAAAAATCCGGTGAGGGCGGGAATAGTTGAGACTGAGGATGTGTATCCTTACAGTAGTGCCCGAGGATGGCGCCCTTCGAAGGGCGCCATCAAACAAACCGATAATCAATAATCTTCTTCTCCAAGTCAGCGCCAAGCACCTTGATACGTACTTTGTCTCCGAGGGTGTATTTCTTGCCGGTTGAACCACCTGTCACGGTATACGTCTTTGGGTTGAGGGTGTAGTAATCGTCGTTCAGGTCGCGGAGCTTTACCATGCCTTCACATTTTGTTTCAGCTTCTTCGACATAGATACCCCATTCTGATACGCCGGTGATCACACCATCGAACGTCTCGCCGATGTGACTCATCATGTATTCCACTTGCTTGTACTTGATAGATGCACGTTCTGCTTCAGATGCAGATACTTCACGATCACTTGATTGGCGGGCAGCCATCATGTAGTACGCAGCTTTTTTATCATCGGTGCGCTTATTATCGAGCGTGTCTTGCAAGATGCGATGCACTAAGAGGTCAGGGTAGCGACGAATTGGTGAGGTGAAGTGTGTGTAGTATTTGAATGCGAGACCGAAGTGACCGATGTTGTGCGTTGCATACACCGCTTTTGCCATTGAGCGGATGGTTGCTGTCTTGATGAGTTGTTCGTTTACATCTCCCGTTGCTTGGTTGATGATGGTCTGAATATCTTTTGGGGTGACATCTTTCTTTTCGATATCGAGAGTGTAACCAAGTGCTTTAAGGAAAATAGAAAGGTCGGTAAGGCGCTCACGTTCAGGAAGGGCGTGGTTTCGATAGATACCAAGTGGATCTTCCTTTCGCTTTTCGTGTTCGTCGATGATGAACTTCGCTACTTCGCGGTTGGCGAGAAGCATGAAGTCTTCCACAAGTTTGTGGGTGTCGAGTCGTTCTTTTTTGTATACCTCGAGTGGTTTGCCGTTCTCATCAAGACGAAACTTCACTTCAGTGGTTTCGAAGTCGATGGCGCCGTTTGCGAATTTTTCCTTGCGAAGTATTTCAGCGAGGGACTTAAAGGTGAGGAGTGTGTCGGCGTATTCGCCAGATCCCGCGTTGATGATGCCTTGTGCTTCTTCGTAGGTGAAGCGTTTGTCTGAATTGATAACGGTGCGACCAAACCAGCGACTTACAATCTCTCCTTGTGGGGTCATTTCAAAGACGGCAGAGAAGGTGAGTTTGTCTTCGTTCGGATTAAGTGAACATACATCGTTTGAAAGCACATGTGGAAGCATGGGGATGGTGCGGTCAACAAGGTAGATAGAGCAGCCGCGCTTCAGTGCTTCTTTGTCGAGGGCAGAACCTTCGCGCACGTAGTGAGATACGTCGGCAATGTGTACACCAGCTTCGTAGTTACCACTTGGAAGCGTTTTGAGTGAGAGGGCATCGTCGAAGTCTTTAGCGTCGAAGGGGTCAATGGTGCAGGTGAAGGTGTCGCGCATATCACGTCGCTTTGCTACTTCGTTTGCGGGAATGATGCGTTCATTGCGTTCGATATCATCAGCCTCTGCTACCACTTCGTCAGGGAAGTCGGTGTCGAAGCCTTTTTCGAGCACGATCGACATCATTTCGACGTTGTTGTCGCCTTTGTTTCCAAGGATTTGGCGAACCTCTCCTTCAGGGCTTTTCTTCGGATCGTCCCATTTGGTGATGACGACAAATGCCTTCTGGCCGTTTTCGGCACCCATGGTTTTTTGTTCATTGACCATAATATCGATATACATCTTCTTATCGTCGGGGATGAGGAAGGTGCGACCTGCTTCTTTGTCGATAACACCCACAAAGCCAAGCTTTGCACGTGAGATGATTTTGGTTACCTCGCCACTCTGGCGCATGCCTTCTACCTTGGCGTGGAGAGTTACCTCGACTTCGTCGCCATGAAGGGCGGTGTTCAAAAACTGATTTTGGACCTCAATATCCTGCTCAAGGTCAGGGTTCTTCACATAGCCAATACCTTTAGAGGTAATGGTCATTTTGCCGGTAATAATAGGTGTTTGATTCATGATGTAGATGGTAGCAAACAAACAGCTTTTTATAAAATATGTCTCCAAGGGCACGGATATTTTCTTGCTAGAAAATTCCTTGTGCTCGCTCCGTCGAGCCTCGCAAGCCCCTTTTCACCCTATTTCGCAAGTCACCCCTTTATTCTTGCAAGATATCTATTGACATGGTAATGTGGCTGTCATGCTCAAAATAAGACTTCAAAGAACAGGCCGAAAGCACGAAAACACCTTCCGTATCGTGGCTACCGACTCAAAAAACAGCGCTAAAAGCGGTAAGATTTTGGAAGTGCTTGGCTCATACGACCCTCGTCGTGATGAGGTGACGGTTATCAATGCAGACCGTATTAAGCACTGGATGTCAGTCGGTGCTGGTCTTTCGGGAACCGTCAACAACCTCCTTATTTCGAAGAAAATCATCGATGGGAAGAAAGTAAACGTTCTCCCAAAGAAGACTGCTCCTAAGAAAGAAGAACCTGTAGTTGAAGCTGCTCCTGAAGTACCAGCTCCCGCAGAAGCTCCTGCTGCCTAACTTCTCCACACCCTCTCTTCAAGGATGTCCTTACCTTGTGGTATAATTTTGTTATTACAAACTTAATAACGACCGATACGTTTACATATGAATACCGATCAAGATGCACAGTTTTTGGATTACGTTGTTAAAGCTCTCGTAGACAAGCCCGAAGACGTCAAAATTACTCGCACCGTCGATGAGATGGGGGTACTTCTCACACTCATTGTCGGACCCGAAGATATGGGCAAGATCATTGGACGACAGGGAAATACCGCAAAGGCAATTCGTACACTCCTTCGTGTGGTGGGTATGAAGAATAATGCTCGCGTGAACCTCAAGATCAACGAACCAGAAGGTGGTATGAGTCAAGCAGCTGCGCTTAAGAGTGTAGATGAGGCACTCGACGATCTTCGCCTCTAATTCGCCTCTTCATAATATATAACGATGCGTTTTCACATCATCACTCTTTTTCCGCATATGTTTGATTCATATATCAATGAGTCGATTCTTTTGCGTGCACAAAAAGCAGGGCTCATCGAATATGCGTTTTATAACCCTCGTGACTATGTAGAGCCCACCGAAGGACAGAAGCAGAATGAAAAGCCGTATTTGCGCATTGATGATAAAGCGTATGGGGGCGGGCCTGGTATGGTGATGCAGGCTGAGCCGGTGCTCAAAGCGGTAGATGCGGCGCGTGAGGCTATTGCGAAGATAAAAGATGCAAAGAAGCCAAAGATCATTTTCTTTTCTCCAAGCGGTACTCAACTTGAAACAGCGTACGCAAAGAAAACTGCAAAGAAATACACCGATATCATTCTTATTTGCGGACGCTATGAAGGAGTGGATGCGCGTGTGGTCAAAATTCTCAAAGCAGAAGAGCTTTCTATTGGTGATTACGTCCTCACAGGTGGAGAACTCCCTGCAATGGTGGTGATCGATACAATTGCTCGTCAAATCAAGGGAGTACTCGGCTCATTTGAATCACTCGAAGAATCACGCACTGCATCATCTGAAGTCTATACTCGTCCCGAAGTGCTCAGCTACAAAGGAAAAAACTATAAAGTGCCGAAGGTGCTGCTTTCAGGTAATCACAAGCTCATAGATCAGTGGAGGGAACAGCGAGGAAAGAAAAAAGAGAAGTAATTTGTGGATAAGTATCTTGTCACGGTGTCGTGCAAGAACGTATAATGATTAAAGCATGGATACGCGCATTCAGTATACGTACTCGCATTTTATTTTATATACGGTTATTTTTACTGCTCTTGTAGTAGGTACCTTGCTCTTGAAAGAAATTAATCAGTCGATAAACCATGCTACTCCTCTCCAAAATGAAACTACTCTCTCAGAAGAGGAGTGGGAAAAACAGGTTGATGAAATGTCGTCCCGTGTTGTTAGTGGTGTGATAAACGATACAGATGCTTACGAAGTTATGAAGCTACGAGTTACATCCTATTAATTATGAAAACCTATTTTAAACACATGACAGTGGTATCAAAAATTGTAGCCGTAGTGGCTTTCTTTGTGATAGCAACTCAGGTGCACGCATGGACGGCACCTACCACTGGCTCTCCTTCAACCGCTAATTCAAGAAATGTTGTTGCTCCTCTAACTACTTCAAATATTCCACAAGAAAAGCTCGGCATCTTAGGGGTTATGGGTGGTTTTCGATCATTGGGGACAGGGTGGTTTTCAACATCGACACGTACAAGAAATCCTGATGGTAGCGCTTGGCCCCGCTCTAATCTTATGTTGGCGGTGAATGGTTCTATTGGTGCAAGGGCGTATTGTGATGAGAATGGAGGGAACTGTCGTTCAGTTACTGCGTTGATGGTGGGGCCACGAGGTCCGGCTGGGCCATCTGCACCTGTGATGCCAAGTGGAGCGGTAATGCCTTTTAGTGCCACATCATGTCCGGATGGGTGGTCATATTTTTCTGAAGCTGAAGGACGATATATTGTGGGAGCTAATTCACCTTCTGCGGTAAGAACAACGCGCGGTACAAGATTGGATAATGAAGAAAATAGACCAACAGGAGAACACGGAACTCATGTATTCTCGTATCAAAGAAATATGATCGATACAGCTGCAATGATCGAGCCAAGACGAGGAACTAATGGTCAACCTTTACGTGATGGAAATAATAGGATTTTATATACCCACAGGGTTATTTTCTATCAAGATGGCAAAAATGATTTCGATCATTTGGAGTTTGTAAGCGCAGATGTTGATTTAAGACCAAATAACATGGCAGCTATTTATGAGGGTGTTCCTGGAACCAATGCGCCATATATTCAGTTTCTTTATTGCAGAAAAAATTAATCTCACATGAAAACACTTAAAAACATATGTACCATCTTTAGTGTGTCATTGGTTGCACTAGTGATAGTTTCTTCTTCGCATGCACTTGCGTGGTCAGGTCCTACAGGTATTCCTCCAAATAATAATATGCCGTCTCCAGTAAATACGACAAATGTTCTTCAAGAAATTTCAGGGATGCTTACGGTAAGAGGGTATGGTTCGTTAGGAACGGCGTGGTTTTCAACTTCGACGAGAGCCTCGTGGCCCCCAAGAAATCTTACGTTAGCAGCAAATGGTTCTATTGGCGCAGCGTCATATTGCGATGATAATGGTCTTAATTGTCGATTGTTTAGTGATGTGATTACTTCTGGTCCAGCTGGACCTCAGGGTCCGGTTGGTGACCCTGTGCCTGCAGGTACCGTGGTTGCTTTTGATTTGGCACAGTGTCCTTCGACATGGAGTTTGTATACTGCAGCACAAGGCAGATATGTTGTTGGTCTTGCAAACGCTACAGCAAGAACTAATTTAGAAAGAACCGTAGGGAGAGCTCTTTCAGATGGTGAAAACAGGCCAGCTGGAAATCATATACACACAGTAAATTATATTAATCGGACTATAACAGGACCAACTGTGCCAAATGGGGGGTTGGGAAATTCTCGTATGTCAGGCAGCCCAAGAAATGATGTATATCTTGTAAGAAGTGTACCTATTACCAGAGCAGCTGCTTCATTTGCTACACAACCTTCATCAAATCATATTCCAGGAACCAATGCTCCATACATCCAGCTACTTTATTGTATTAAAAACTAATTTATTTATATGACAACACAGAATGTTAATACACTAAAAATTATGCTCATCATCGCACTACTTTTTAGTGTCTCGGCTGTTGCTGATGCGTGGTCAGGAAACGATGAGATTGCTCCTGGTAATAACTCTGTACGACCAATCAATGTGGGATCAGGTAGTCAAACAAAAGATGGTATTTTGTTTACCCGTGGACTCTATGCAATGGGGCAATCAACCTTCTCTTCAGGTGTATTTAACCCTCCTTCAAATCTCGTGCTTACCGTAAGAGGAGGAAGTATAGGGGCATCTCAGTACTGTGATGATTTAGGAAGAAATTGTAGGCCCATCAATGCAAGTGGAACACCAGGGCCTGTAGGTCCTAAAGGTACGAGTACTGTGCCCGTTGGTGCGATCGCGGCTTTTAGAAGCACATCGTGCCCAGCCAATTTGGGATGGCAACCACTTGATAACAATGCAGGCCCTGGCTTGTATATTGTGGGAGCATCACCACGTGGATCTATAGGAACCGTTGTGGGAACAAGATTGTCGAATTTGGCTAATCGTCCTACAGGTGCACATACACATCTTGTTCTTGGTAGTGATAACCCGAATAATGTATCTTTCACCAGAACTGATGGTAATTCTGAACAAGGTAATGATGGTACAACGGTAACCTACGTAACTCCAGGATACCCGGCAATTCTGGGAGGGGATATATCGTCATCAAACACCTCTCTGGTGCCTGGAACCAACGCACCTTATGTTCAGTTACTTTACTGCAGAAAAGTCTCCTAAAGACAAAAGCGGCACTCGCAAGAGTGCCGCTTTGACTGATGTGAGTATGAGGAGGGTGCTGACGTATGTCAAACATCCATACATAGTTATCCACATGTTACTGCGATGGTGATAGTTTATTATCGATATATTGCTATAATTTAGGGTAAAGATTCTTATGAAAAAGAAAATTATTATTGTCATCGCATTGTTTACTATTACCTCAGTACTTTCGTTAGGCGCGATGTTTTTTTTAAGAAAAACACCTGATGCTGAGGCGGGATCGAGTCATAATGTGAAAGGGTGGGTATGGGCTGAAGCATATGTTGATCAAAATGGTAACGGAATAGAAGATCCTGCAGAAACTGCATTGGGTTCCCAAAATGGCGGTTCAGGATGGATTAGTCTTAATAGCTTAAATTGTGACCCTGACGGAGATGGGCAGTATGAAGCTATTCCGGAAAGTGTACGGTTGTATCAAAATTGTCCAAAATCTGGAATAGCATATGATTATGGTGTTTCTGCTTCGGGTCAGCCAGGTGATCGATATAGAAATTTAACTGGCTATGCATGGTCAGATAATTATGGATGGATCGGATTTGGAACTGCTGCCGCGGGAGCAGGTTATCCTACTGGAGCGGGACTGACTCCGGTTGCCGCACGTATTAACAACAATAATACGCCAACCTTAGACGATGATTATATCGAAGGTTGGGCTCGTGTGGTATCACAAAGAACTGGTCTTTCAAAAAAAACAGGTGACTGGAGTGGATGGATAAGCCTTGGAAAAGCAAGTACGACTGCAAGTCCTATTACGTATAGAGTAATGGCCCGTTCGTCGAATCCAGGATGGTCATGGGGATCAAGTCTTATGGGGTGGATGCAGTGGCAATTGTTTGATACTAATCCGGATATGTGTAGTAATCTGGATGGCATCCAAAATACAGTGCAAGATCCTTATGTGCGAAATGTGGATGGTACATGTACTATCCCAACTCCTGTATACCCAGCACAGTGTGTGAACACTCAACAAAATGGATGTGGTATGGGTAACACGGTCATAACAAATTCACCGGCAAACACCGGAACGACCTTGCGATGGACCTGTCGAGGTAGTGGTTCCAATCCGGTTCCAGCTGAAGACACAACATGTAGTTACCCATGTCCTGCAGGTCAGATTATCCAAGGTGAAGTGTGTGTAGCATCTAGTACCCCACTTGCTGCAGGAGGATATGATCTTATTCCAAGATTTGTAAATTCTCCTTCAGAAACATGCAGACTTTCGAATTGGCGACTCACTTCACTAGGAGTAGGACAAGTAAACTGTCAGATAAATGGTGGAGCAGATATTCCATACACAGGAACCAATAGTACAAATCTAACAGTAGGTACACATACGCTCACTTGTCGTGATAGTAGTCCTGTGCCACAGACAGTTCGCTTTAATCCTGATCCAGTTTGTCGACGTAGTCCAGGTTACGGTGAATTCTAAGTGGTTTGTGGATAACCGTTACTTGTCAATGTAATCATAATCACAGTATAATCAAAATAAGATATGAAACATCGTATTACATATACGGGTACACATTTTATTTTGTATACTATTATTTTTATTACCCTCACTATCTTTACTCTGTCACTAAGTTTTAATTTGAATACACCTCGTTCAGTGCATGATGAGTGGGATAGGCTTACTGTCGAGCAACAGTTTCAGGTGATGGATAGTCGTCTAGTGCGGCCGTCTCAAGACATTAACAGAGAAGAAGTGAAAGATATGGATAAGTATCTTATCGAAAGATGAAAAAATATAGTAGTTTATTCCTAAAAGCGGGTACTTTCTCACTGGTGTTTATTGGTGCGATTCAAGTATTTTCTCAATCGGCTCCTATTACTGCCCCTACGACCATTTCTGAATGGTCAGTTCCTACACGAGTAGCACCAGGAAATAATGCACTAGCTCCTCTCAATACAGGAAGTTCATGGCAAGAGAAGTATGGCACACTTAAAGTTAATGGTGGTCTACACTCGATATCCTCTGGAGGTAATTACTTTTCTAATGAAACGCGTGTTGGCTGGACTGGTCTTGGAAGTTTGATGTTGGGTGTAAATGGAAAAATAGGCTCAGTTCAGTATTGTGATGATAATGGTCAGAATTGTTTGAGGGCAACTGATTTTGGTGATATAGGACCGGCAGGACCGGCAGGACCTGATAGCACAGCACAAATGCCATCAGGTGGTGTGGTTGCTTTTTCAAATGTTACATCGTGTCCAAGTGGGTGGTCTGAATATGTTGAGGTGCAAGGGCGATATATTGTGGGGGTAAATCCTGGAGGTCAGGTGGGAAGACAAGTAGGTACTGCGCTCAATGATCGACAGGCCGTTGCTACGGGAGCGCATACTCATACGTATACCTATACATTCTCACCTACACCGCCAACATATGTAGGATATACAAACGTATCATCGACATTTGCGTTAAATCAAATGGGTCTTACCAGCGGAACCACACGAGCTGCTGGTGCGGGTGCAACAAATGCTCCATATGTTCAGTATTTGATGTGTAGAAAAAATTAATAGCATGAAAACATTCTTTTATAAAAATATACAAATTGTCTTACTTGCACTCGTGCTTACTTTATCTATAAGTAATGCGTTTGCGTGGAGTGGACCAACAGCTCCACCGCCTGGAGGTAATGTTCTTCCGCCGGTTAATACCAGTGATGTCACACAATTAATTCCCGGCCAACTCACCGTTGGAGGATTTCGTTCCATCGCAATGCCTTTTTATGCTTCACCTTATAGAGCAAGTTGGTTCTCGTCTTCGACGAGAGCATCGTGGCCACCAACAACACTCACGCTTGCAATAAACGGAAATACCGGAGCATCACGTTACTGTGATGATAATGCCCAAAATTGTAAGACGATCCTTGATATGGCTATAGATGGCCCCGCAGGTTTAGCAGGATTACCAGGAGAAACTACCGTACCAAGTGGGGCGGTGGTGCCTTTTTCTACATCGGTGTGTCCTAGTGGATGGACAAGGTTCTCTCCTGCGGATGGAAGATATGTTGTTGGGCTCAATAATGGTGGTAGGCTCGGATTACAGATTGGTGACAACTTGAGCGAAGGAGAAAATCGACCAACCGGAGCACATACGCATACGTATACGTACTGGAGGATCACTGCTTCCTACACTGGTGAAAAGACATCAAAAATTGCTGGTAGTCAAATGGCTGTCGATAGCACACCAAAAACAGACAACGCTACTGGTCGAGCGGGAACAAATGCGCCATATGTTCAGATGCTTTATTGTGAAAAAAATTAATATATGAAAATTATCATTCTCACCTTTATTATGTTGGCAAGTGTATCAAGTGTGTATGCGTGGTCGGGTTCTACCGAGGTTCCACCAGGAGGCAATCCTCCTCGACCATTAAGAACTGATGCAACATCTCAAACTAAGGCTGGACCACTGGGAGTTTCAGGTTTTCGATCAAGTGGATCTTCGAATTTATTTGCTAATACAAACATGACCGTTCCTTCTAATCTTCTTGTGCTTGTAAAGGGGAGTTTGGGAGCAACAGAATATTGTGATGATAATGGTTTGAACTGTAGGACGATGTCTACCATTGGCTTACAAGGTCCGCAGGGTCCACAAGGAAAAGGACCAATTCCTTCAGGAGGTGTTCTTGCGTTCAATCGAACTTCTTGTCCGGTTGGGTGGACAAAAGATATCGCTGGATCCCCATCACCATACAGTGGAACAACAGGTGGTTCTGAAGGAAGATATATCGTCGGATTGAGGCCCGGTGGTACTTTAGGTGCAACGGTCGGTACTCCACTTACTGATGGACAAAATGTGCCAACCGGAGCACATACGCATACATATGCGTATTGGAGAAGTGTAGCGACTGGAATCGTGACAAATAATGATGCGCTTCCAGGTAGTCAGATGGCATCAGTGCCTGCCGCGGAGACTCGAGATGTTGATGGAGGTGCTAAGCCTGGCACAAATGCTCCTTATATACAGTTACTTTATTGCAGAAAGAATTAGTGTGTATTTCATAAAAACAAAACGGCACACTCCCGAGAGAGTGTGCCGTTTGACGTTCTGTGGTGTTACTTCAGCCTCTGCCTTGCAACGCCGTAGAGGGAGAGGAGCCCAATCCATACCAGCACTCCTGATGAGGGTTCAGGAGTCGGCAGAGCGTTTGGTGCCGTCATCCACATCGGACCGATGACGATTGCTCTGTTCCAGTCCCACCCATTCGTGGCGGTGATGTAGCCACTCCCCGAGAAACTGGTCTGTTGACCATGGGGGTCCCATGTGTACACGACCTCAGGTACATCAGTAGGCCTTCCTGGATTGCTCATGCTGAGCTCCATGCGGATGGGCTCGTTAAGGCCAATCCTAAGGTTTGTCAGTGTGAAGCTGACGACACCTGCTGGAGCATTCACGTTTCCTTGGTTGATAAGTGCTGCAAACGACAGACCGTTGAAGATCATGTCGCTCCGCACCGTACGGGTGAGCGTGAGCATTCCTGTGCCGTTTCCCACCTCTAAGGTGAGGATGCGAGAATCCTTGTCGAACTCTATTGCTATTCGTTGCGGTTCGGCGGTCCACGCAAAGTGTCCTCTGGTGGTGGTGATATCGGTGGAACCTTCTGCGCTTCCCTTGAGGAAGGCTTCTGGGGTAAAGCTGCCACCCTGTGGATCAGCGCTCCCATCACCTTTCTTCACGAAAATGTAGAAGAGGTCGTCTTTAAATTCCCACGACCCAGTCTGATCCCATACACGAACCTGTGCCTGGGACTGAAGAAGGCTGCACAGAAGTGCAACCATAAAAACAAAAGCTGCGTACTTCATGGATATTCTCCTTGTTTTTTTGTTGAGGACGGATGACTTTTGCAAGTCAAGTTCGAGTTTTATAGTACATTTTTTATATATATTGTCAAATTTTTTCTATAAGATATCCACATAAACTATGAAAGTTATAGAATAATCTAGGTTTAGCTGATATACTTTGTATTAGTTTATGAAAAAATATTTTTTCTTTGGACTCATGGGGGTGTCTTGTGTGGTAGTGGCGGTATCTTTATATCTTATTAATAGTAATAAGGCTGATGCTGGTGGAAGTCATAATGTGCGAGGGTGGATATGGGCTGAGGCATATCTTAATAATGGAGTAGAAGATGCTAATGGTGCTGCGAGTGGTGGAGCAGGGTGGATCAGTCTTAATAGTCTCAATTGTGATCCAGATGGTGATAATCTGTACGAACCCCTTCCACCGTCCATAAGTCAATATAGAAATTGTCCTCAAAGTGGTACATCGTATGATTATGGGGTGAATGCGGGCCCTCTTACTGGCAATCGATTCCGTTATTTAACCGGATATGCATGGTCAGATAATTATGGATGGATTGTCTTTGGTTCAGGTGCAGGAACGGTGCCTACGGTAGCAAGGGCTCCAGGTACGGTTGCGACTCATGCAAGAATCAATAACAATGGAACACCTGCTAATTCTAATGATGACTATATGGAAGGATGGGCGCGTGTCGTTTCTCAGATTCCTGATGCATCGAATCCAACCAGCGGTGAGAGGATGGGGGGATGGGATGGGTGGATTAGTCTGAGAAAGACCGGAGCAAACGCTTATTCGGTGAGCGGGCTTAATGGTAATGGATGGGGATGGGGCTCAGCTTTGCTTGGATGGATGCGGTGGGATGCCGAGCTTAACCCTGATATGTGTACTGATGTAGGACATCCTGATGTTCAGACTACAGTGCCCCCTGGTGAGGTGGATGATGCAGGGAATTGTTATGTGCCGGCAACATCGTATCCTGCATCATGTGGAACAGCAATCAATACGTGTGGACCAAATAATGCTCCAGATACCAGCCTCCCAGATACTTCAACAAGAATCAATTGGACATGTAATGGAACTGGACCAAACCCTATCCCTTCTACACAAAGTTGCTCATTTGATTGTGGTGCTACAGGAGGAACTGTTGTTGCGGGGGTATGTGTTCCATCAGTGAATAATGATCTGACTCCAGGGACATATAACCTCAGCCCTCGTTTGGTAACGACACCAAGTGGTTCATGTTATCTCTCTGACTGGACACTTACATCAGCTGGTAATGGAGCGGTAACATGTAGTATTGATGGTCTTACCGTTCCTTATCCGTATAACAATGTACTTGTGCCTGTTTCCGTCGGTACCCACACCTTTACATGTACTGATAGTAGTACTGCTGATCAGGGTGGGCCAAAGACTGTTCGCTTTACTCCAGACCCTGTTTGTCGGTTGAATCCTGGGTACGGCGAGTTTTAGAAGGGAAGTGCCCTTGCAATTTTAGCTAGTTTGTGATACCTTTTGGGTCTCATTGCGCCGATTGTGTCATTGTTGTCGCGCTAAGAAAGAACGTAGTACCGGCCAGTATTATTCATTTTTAGCAGCACACTAACCACATTCATATATATGGCGCATCAACACGCTCCAGGTAAGCTTAAGAAGAAGTATTTCGGTAAGTTCAAAAAGCCCCTCGTTCCTCTTCCAAACATGGTGGAGGCTCAGATCGATTCATTCAATCAACTCCTCGAGACTGGTTTGAAAGAAGTCTTTGCTGAGTTCTCATCTATTAAGGACTACTCAGACAAGAAGTTCGAACTCGACTTCACCAGCTTTGAACTCGAAAAGCCAAAGTTCGATGAATTCTATGCAAAGGAGAATAAGATGTCATACGAAGCACCTCTTAAGGTGATGGTTCGTGTGAAGAATAAGACCTTCGGCTCAGTAAAAGAGCAGGAGATTTTCATGGCGGACTTTCCGCTCATGACCGATCACGGTACTTTCATTATTAATGGTATCGAGCGTGTTATTGTGCCACAGCTCGCACGATCATTCGGTATTTTCTTTACCTCAGAAGAACTCAAGGGTCGCAACTACTTTGGTGCAAAAATCATTCCTGCTCGTGGTGCATGGATTGAGATTGAATCTGATCCCGACGGCGCTATATATGTACGTATCGACCGAAAGCGAAAGTTTCCGGTAACGACACTTCTTCGCGTGCTTGGTGGTGTGAAGGGCTCTCTCTCAAATGATCAGATCCTCGCACTCTTTGATGGAAAGCCAGAAGCAAAGAAAGCAATCGAAATGACCCTCGCAAAGGATCATGCAAAGTCAGCCGATGAATCATTCATCGAAATTCACAAGCGACTTCGTGATGGTGATCTTGCAACGGTAGAAAACGCACGTGAGTTCGTTGGTTCTATCTTCGGAGCAGAACGATACGATCTTTCGCCGATTGGACGTCTCAGCTTCAACAAGCGCTTTGGTAAGAGCGTCGAGGAAAAGGATTTGGCGCGAAAAACCATCGACCTTGATGATGCGGTGACTACCATTTCTCATATTGCAGAACTTAATAATACGACTGGTGTTGAAGCAGACGACATCGACCACCTTGGATCACGACGAGTGCGCTATGTAGGTGAGCTTCTTGCTCAGAAGATTCGTGTGGGTATGTCACAGATCAAGCGAAACATTCAGAACCGTATGTCGACCATCGACACCGATGCGTCACTTCCTGTGCAGTTTATTTCTCCACGACCTCTTCAGGCTCGTATTAAAGAGTTCTTCACCACTAACCAGCTCTCACAGTTCATGCAGCAGGAAAACCTCCTCACTGAGCTCGAACATCTCCGCACCGTTTCTGCTCTTGGTCCTGGAGGACTTACGCGAGAACGAGCGGGATTCGAAGTGCGTGACGTGCACCCATCTCACTACGGCCGTATCTGTCCTATTCACACCCCTGAAGGACCAAACATCGGTCTCGTACTTCACTTGTCTGCCTACGCTCGTATCAACGAGTTCGGTATGATCGAGACTCCTTACGCTAAAGTCACCAAAGGAAAAGTGACCGATGAAATTGTATACATGAATGCCCTCGAAGAAGAAGGATTCAACATTGCGCATGCCGCTACCAACACCGATGAAAAAGGAGTGATTACCGACGACATCGTTGAGGTGCGTGTGAAAGGTCGTCCTGCTGTGGTGAAGAAGGAAGATATTCACTACATGGATATTGCAACCAACCAAGCATACTCTGTGGCGACGTCGATGATTCCATTCTTGAACCACGACGATGCAAACCGAACACTCATGGGTTCAAACATGCAGAAGCAGGGAACACCGTGTGTTATCCCCGAAGCTCCTATCGTTGCCACTGGTATTGAAGGTCATGCAGCACTCGACACCAAGCGTGTGATCGTTGCTCCTTCAGCGGGAACCATCAAGTATGTTGATGCACAGCGCATCGTCTTTGTTGCCGACAAAGACAACAAAGAAACTGAATACAAGCTTGCTCCTATCTCACGAACCAACCAGTTCACCGCATACTATCAGCGTCCTCAGGTATCACTCGGACAAAAAGTTGCGAAGGGTGATGTGCTTGCTGATGCATCTACCTCAGATCATGGAGAAATTGCTCTTGGTCAGAACGTATTCGTAGCATTCATGACATGGTCTGGAGCAAACTACGAAGACGCCATCATTATTTCTGAGCGTCTCGTGAAAGAAAACAAGTTCGCTTCTATCCACATCGAAGAATTCGTGGTGAATGTACGCGACACCAAGCTCGGTCCCGAAATTACTACTCCTGATATTCCTAATGTTGGTGAGCACCGTCTCAAGAATCTTGATGAAGAAGGTATTGTGCGTATCGGTGCCGAAGTACACCCTGGAGATATTCTTGTAGGAAAAATTACTCCAAAAGGAGAAACTCAGCTTACTCCTGAAGAACGACTCCTCCGCTCAATCTTCGGAGAAAAGTCACGCGATGTGAAAGACACGTCAAAGCGCATGGAAAACGGCAAGAAGGGTCGCGTGATCGGCGTGAAAGTATTCTCACGAGAAAAGGGTGAAAAGCTCGAATCAGGTATCATCAAGCGCATTCACATCGAAGTTGCGCAGCTCCGTTCAGTTTCTGTGGGAGATAAGATGGCGGGACGTCACGGAAACAAGGGAGTTATCTCACGTATTCTTCCTGAAGAAGATATGCCATACATGGCCGATGGTACACCAATCGACGTGATCCTTACACCGCTCGGCGTGCCTTCACGTATGAACCTCGGACAGATTCTCGAAATCCACCTTGGTATGGCAGCCCACACTTTGAACTATCAGGCTATCGTTCCTGCGTTTGCCGGAGCAACAGATGTTGAAATCAAAGAAGAACTCAAGAAGGCAGGTCTTCCAGAAGACGGAAAGATCGAACTCTTCGACGGACGAACTGGAGAAACCTTCGATCAGCGCATTGCGGTTGGATACATGTATGTCATGAAGCTTCACCACATGGTGGAAGACAAGATTCACATGCGATCAATCGGTCCGTACTCTCTCATTACCCAGCAGCCTCTTGGAGGAAAGGCACAGGGAGGAGGACAGCGATTCGGAGAAATGGAAGTATGGGCACTTTCAGGACACGGAGCAGCACATACGCTTCGAGAAGTGCTCACTATCAAGTCAGACGATATTCAGGGACGATCTGCTGCCTTCGACGCTATCGTCAAGGGACAGAAGATTCCTCAGTCAAACGTGCCTGCCTCGTTCAGTGTACTCTTGAACAACCTTCGCGGTCTCGCTCTTGATGTCGAATTGATGCGAGGTACCGAAGATATGACGACTGAAGTCATTGAGCATGAAGCAGGGGATACTAATAGATCAACACAATAATCACCTCATCCATACATATATGAAAACTAAAGAACACAATATAAACGACTTCGATGCAGTGTCGCTTAAGGTTGCATCTCCGGATCGTATCAAAGAGTGGTCATACGGTGAGGTGACAAAGCCTGAAACCATGAACTACCGAACACAGCGTTCAGAAAAGAACGGTTTGTTCGATGAAAAAATCTTCGGTCCCGACCGTGATTTTGAGTGTTACTGTGGAAAGTATCGCGGCATCCGCTACAAGGGAATCGTCTGTGAAAAATGTGGCGTTGAAATCACTCGCTCAATCGTACGCCGTGAACGCATGGGACACATCGAGCTTGCAACACCGGTAGCCCACATCTGGTTCCTTCGCTCAATGCCATCACGTATTGCACTTGTCCTCGGTATGCCATCTGGTGATATCGAAAAGGTAGTGTATTTTGCTGGCTACCTCATCACAAAAGTGCACGAAGAAGAACGAGCTCGTGTGCTTAAGGATTTGGATTCTGAATATAAGTCAAAGGTAAAAGGCGTGCAGGACGAAAAGACCAAAGAGGCGGTGACCAACCTCCTCATGGGAGCAAAGCGCGATATCGAAAGCATTCAGGAAGGACGTGTGCTCGATGAAATCGAGTATCACAAGTTCTCACTCAAGTTTGGAACACTGTTCGAAGCGCAGATCGGAGCAGAAGCAGTATACAACCTCTTTAAAAAAGTAGATCTTAAGAAACTTCTTGGATCACTCGAAAAAGAACTCGAATCAGCAAGCTCAACAGAACGCGAAAAGCTTAACAAGCGTATTGCTCTTATTCGCGGCATGATTCAGTCAGCACAACGACCTGAATGGATGTTCCTCACCCACATTCCGGTGATTCCTGCAGCACTTCGCCCTATGGTGGCACTCGACGGTGGTCGTCATGCAACATCAGATGTGAACGATCTGTACCGACGTGTGATCAACCGAAACAATCGTCTCAAGAAGCTCAAGGAAATTTCAGCTCCTGATGTGATCCTTCGAAACGAAAAGCGTATTCTTCAGGAAGCCGTAGATGCCCTTATCGATAACTCAATTCGACATGGCAATCAGCTCTTTGCTGGGGTGAATCAGGCACAGCGACGTCCACTTAAGTCACTTGCTGACAATCTTAAGGGTAAGCGCGGTCTCTTCCGTCAGAACCTCCTTGGAAAGCGTGTAGACTACTCAGGACGTTCAGTGATCGTCGTGGGTCCAGAACTTCGCCTCAACCAGTGTGGACTTCCAAAGCACATGGCACTCGAGCTCTTCCGACCTTTTGTTATCTCAAAACTTCTTGAACGAGAATTGGCATTCAACATCCGCGGGGCATCTCGCCTCATCGACGAAGGTATTCCTGAAGTATGGGCAATCCTCGAAGAAGTGATTCGTGGAAAGTATGTACTCTTGAACCGCGCGCCAACCCTTCACCGACTCGGTATTCAGGCATTCCAGCCGGTACTTATTGAAGGTAACGCTATTCAGGTACACCCACTCGTATGTTCAGCCTTCAACGCGGACTTCGACGGAGACACCATGGCCGTTCACCTTCCACTCGGAGAAGAAGCACAGATGGAAGCAAAAGAAGTAATGGCAGCAGACAAGAACATCCTCACACCTGGATCAGGAGATCCTACGGTGACTGCTAAGCTCCTCGACGTGATGCTTGGATGTTACTGGACTTCAAAGATTGTGGCTGGTGAAAAGGGAGAAGGAAAAATCTTCGAATCACCTCAGGCTGCTATCTCAGCATATGTATATAAAGAACTTGCACTTCGAGCTCCTGTTAAGGTGCTTCCTGGTGAAGGAAAGAAGTGGGAAAAGCTCGCAAAAGAAAGTAATGGAGGTCTCATCGAGACCAGCGTCGGACGCATCCTCTTCAACGGGGTACTTCCAAAGGATTATCCTTTCATCAACACTGAAGTAAACCGCAGCACTATGATGGGAATCATCGAAGAGCTCATCAACTTGAATGGCATTGAATCAATCCCAGCTATCATCGACGAAATCAAGAAGTTCGGATTCAAGTATGCAACCAAGTCAGGAACAACTTGGGGTATCGATGACGTTCAGATTCCTGAAGGAAAGGATGAAGTGATCGCTGCTGCAAAAGCAGAATCAGAACTCGTCACCAACCAGTACAACGAAGGTCTCCTTTCTGAAGAAGAAAAGGAACGAAAGAATGTCGAAATCTGGCACGATGCAAAGTCAAAGGTAGAAAAGCTCATCGCAGCAAACATGGTGAAGAACGGAACATCAGTGAACGACATGATCACCGCCGGAGCCCGAGGTTCTATCGGTAACGTGACACAGATGGCCGGAATGAAGGGACTTATTCAGAACTCACGAGGAGAAGTTATCGAGGTGCCTATCATCTCATCTTCGAAGGAAGGATTTACTCCTATCGAATACTTCATCTCATCTCACGGTTCACGTAAGGGTCTTACCGACACCGCGCTCAACACCGCGAAGGCCGGATACCTCACACGTAAGCTCTTCGTGGTAGCACAGAGCATTGTGATCACCGAAAAGGATTGCGGAACTAAGGAAGGTATTACGCTCACCAAGGAAACTGCATCTGGTATCGAAACTCCATTTGCAAAGAATGTATACGGACGTGTCCTCGCAGCTGACCTTGTGGATGCAAACGGAAAGGTGGTATTCGAACGAAATCATCTCCTCACCAAGGCAGAAGCAAAGACGCTTGAAGCTCAGGGAATCACCAAAGCTATCGTACGTTCTCCGATGACATGTAAGACCCTCAACGGAATCTGCTCAATGTGTTACGGTCTTGATCTTGGAAAGAACAAGCATGTAGACCTCGGAGAAGCGGTAGGAACCGTAGCCGCACAGGCGATCGGAGAACCTGGTACACAGCTCTCGATGAACACCAAGCACGCCGGAGGAACTGCATCTCTTAAGGGAGACATCGTATCGGGTCTTCCACGTGTTGAAGAAATCTTCGAAAAGCGAAAGCCAAAGAATCCTGCTGCTATCTCACATGTTGACGGAACTGTTTCAGAAATCCGCAACACCGGAAAAGAAAAGGTTATCGTTATCGTTCCTGATATCGAAGACAAGAAGTCAAAGGCAGGTAAGAACGAAATCGAACTTGCCGTTCACCCAGTACGCGTACTCTACGTAAAGGTAGGTGACAAAGTGAAGAAGGGAGATGTGCTCACCGATGGTTCATGTGACATTGACGAACTCTTCAAGTTTGCAGGTAAGGAAAAAGCACAGGAATACGTGATCGGCGAAGTGAAGAAGCCATACGAACTCCAAGGTGCAGCCGTATCTCGAAAGCATATCGAAGTGATCGTGCGTCAGATGTTCACTCGTATGAAGATCAAGGATGCTGGAGAATCAACCTTCTCAGCAGGAGATGTTGTCGACAACTACGAATACATCACTGAAAACCGCGACATCAAGGAGAAGGGAGGTCTTGAAGCGAAGGGAGATCCCGTAGTGATGGGTATCACTGAAGTGTCTCTCTCACGACGATCATTCCTTTCAGCAGCTTCGTTCCAACACACCACTAAAATCCTTATCGGATCAGCGGTGCGAGGTTCAAGCGACGAGCTCACTGGACTCATGGAAAACGTGCTCATCGGACGCCTCATCCCAGCCGGCACCGGATTCAAGGGAAGCCAGAAAGCAAAGCTCATCGAAGAGATCACTAAGAACGAAGAATAAAGGGGACAGGCACCTTTATTGAGGGCTAAGATAAACAAAAAACACAGGAGAGATCCTGTGTTTTTTGTTGACGTAACTCTTTTTTAATAGTTAAATAGCGCAAACAGCTCTCCACAATGAAACTGATCCCAAACGGCTACGACACGGTGCCTAACCGTCTCATTCATACCGAGGCACTCTTTGGGGCTTTGCTTCCCGAAATCGATCTCGCACACGCCAAAACTATGCTCGGGCGCTTCAAAGCTCAGGCACACCACATCAGCGGAATGGCGGCGGAACTCGACCTCGACGATTCGGACATGACCACGGTCGCTGTCCGACTCAAAGAAGTGCTCGATAATTACTTCCTCCCGCTTGGAAAAGCGATTGAGGAAGTGGAACGCTGCGGCGCCAGGTTCAAGCGTTTTGCAGTCGCCCGCCTTGTGGCTGCTGCTGATGCTGAACTCCGCTGTTTGCGGTTCACCATGGACGTGACAAGTGATTCACGTCTGCCTAAAGTGGCATAGTTTCAACTTAAAACGGTCAAAATCAACGAGAGCCTGACCAGCTCTCTTTTTTATTTCAGTTTTAGGTCATATTATTAACCTTTTATACGAGCTGTGTGACCTAAACTCGAACTCTCCCCAAAATATGCTACTATGCCTATACGCGAATGTCCTCAAAAGCCACCGAACAAATTAAAGAACGCCTTCCTATCCAGGACGTCATTGGCTCATATATGAAGCTCGAGCGGGCAGGGGCGAACTATAAGGGGAGATGCCCGTTCCATAACGAGAAAACGCCTTCTTTTATGGTGTCGGTGGATCGCGGAAGCTATTATTGTTTCGGCTGTGGGGCAAAGGGAGACATTTTCACCTTCGTGCAGGAGTTCGAAAAGCTCGACTTCAAGGAAGCGCTCAAGCTTTTGGCTGACCGCGCTGGGGTAGTGCTCGACACGTACCGCGCACCTGAAGAAAGGCAGGTAGAAGATGGGAGGGATATGCTCCGTAAGGTTATGGAGCTTGCTGCGTCGTACTATCAAGAACAGCTCGCTAAGGATCAGAAGTCGCTCGAGTATCTCACTTCTCGCGGACTCGAACAGAGTACGATTGAGGAATGGCGACTCGGCAGCACCAAAGAGGGATGGAGTAATGTGTACGAACACCTCAAAGGTCTTGGTATCAGTGATGCGCATATCGAAAAGGCGGGACTTGCCAAGAAGGGTGAGAAGAGTGGAGGCTTTTATGATCGCTTTCGCTCACGCATTATCTTTCCCATCTTCGACCCGCAAGGAAAGGTGATTGCCTTCACGGGTCGTGAAAAGGAGTGGGAGAAGCAAGTGGGCAAGGAAGACGTGCACACTGCAAAGTACCTCAACAGTCCCGACACACCGCTCTTTGATAAGTCGCGTACCTTGTATGGATTCCACAAAGCAAAGGTCGCAATCCCTAAGTGGAAATGCACGCTTTTGGTGGAAGGACAGATGGATTTGCTCATGTGTCATCAAGCAGGATATGGCAATGCAGTGGCAACTTCAGGAACCGCGCTCACTCCGCAGCAGCTTGAGATGCTCGGACGCTTTTCCAAGAATATTCTCATTGCGTACGATGGCGACAAAGCTGGTATCGAAGCAGCGCGCCGTGCATGGATGCTCGCACTCTCAGTCGGTATGGATGTGAAGATGGCGCTCATGCCAGGTGGTGCAGATCCTGCTGACCTCATCAAAGCTGATGTCGATGCATTTAAAGAAGTAATCAAGAAAGGGGTGCATGTGGTGGAGTTTTATCTTCGTGCACTCCTTGCTCGCAATCTGCCACCGCGAGAGCTTGGCAAAGAAGTAGAGCATGAGCTCTTGCCGTACATCAAGGCTATCGAAAGCCCTATCGACCAAGCGCACTTCATGACGCTCGTGGCAGCTCGAACGGGCATCAAGGAAGAGGCACTGTATCAAGCACTTCGCACCACACCGTCGGTGGTAGGGCAAGGGCAAGGAAAGGCTCCGTTGCCAGAACAGCGATTTGATGATACGATGCTTTCACAACAACATAATTCCAAACACCGGCTCATCGCCGGCACGTATTTACTCCTCAACAACGAGGACAAAGCAAAAATTTATATACATAATGCAGACACCATACGGGATGAGCTGCAGTTCGTGGTAGAAGAATGGCTCGCAAAGAGCGGACAGTCACCAGAAGCATATCTTGCTGATCTATTGGCATCGGCAGAAAAAGAGCGTTTGCACACAGAGCTTCAAGAGACGATGAAAGCGTATTTGCAAGCTGATCAGGAAGGCGATGAAGCTAAAGCGCAAGAGTTTTTGAAAAAGAGTGACGAAATTCGTAGAGCGTTAACTAATCATTTCAATGAAAAAAAATAATTCAAAACCAGCTAAAAAAGCCGTAAAGAAAGTTGCAAAGAAAAAAGTAGCAAAATCAAAACCAGCTAAAAAAGTCATAAAAAAGGTATCAAAGAAACCAGCAAAGAAAGCAGTCGCAAAACCAAAAAAGGTTGTTACTCCCGTAAAGTCTGCTAAGGATACAAAAAAAGAAAAAGATTTTGAAACAAAAACCCATCACCTCATGGTGAAGGGAAAAGAGCGTGGTTTCATCACCTATGACGACATTCTCAAAGAATTTCCTCAGATCGAAGAGGATGTGATGTTCCTTGATTCACTTTACGAGAAGCTTTCAACCGCTGGTATCGACGTCCTTGAAGGAGGAGGTCTTCTTGATGTTGCCGAAGAAGAGGATTTGATGAAGAAGTATGTCTACAATCGCAATGATTCAAACTACGACTCTATCCAGATGTATCTCAAGGAGATCGGACAGTATCCGCTCATCAAGGCAGAGCAAGAGCGCGAGCTTGCAAAGCGCATTGAAGCAGGAGACCAAGAAGCAATCAATCTTCTTGCTCGTGCCAACCTTCGTCTCGTGGTGTCTATTGCCAAGAAATACGTAGGACGATCGCCTGACCTCACTCTCCTCGACCTCATTCAGGAAGGAAACATTGGACTCTTCAAGGCGGTTTCAAAGTTCGATTGGTCAAAGGGATTTAAGTTCTCGACCTATGCAACATGGTGGATTCGTCAGTCGATCACACGCGCACTTGCCGATCAGTCTCGCACCATCCGCGTGCCGGTGCACATGGTAGAAACCATTGCAAAGTACAAGCAGGTGGTACGTCGTCTCTCACAAGATCTCGGACGTGATCCGCTTGCCGATGAAATTGCGGTGGAGATGGGGCTCGACGTTGAAAAGATTTACAACATCGAAAAAATCGATCAGAGCACACTCTCACTCGACACACCGGTGGGTGACGGTGAAGATGACAAGAACTCAACCTACGGAGACTTTATTTCAGATGATAAAATTCTTTCTCCGGATCAGGAATCATCACGACGTATTCTCACCGATCAGGTGCGCGAAATCTTAAATGATCTTTCTGAAAAGGAGCGCAAGATTCTTGAGCTTCGACACGGTCTCACTGACGGTATCCAGCACACACTGGAGGAGGTGGGTAAGCAGTTTAATGTGACACGCGAGCGTATTCGACAGATCGAAGCGAAGGCACACGAAAAGATTCGTCAGCACGAGAAGATCAATCGCTTGAAGAATTATTAAAAAGAAAACAGGGCGAGCCGTTTGTGGCTCGCCCTGTTGGGTTTTGAATTTGGGCCGTGGTTACCGGTTCTTGGGGAACACTGGCAGTGTCACGAACACCAAATCTGAGTTGGTTGGGTAGATGATGTCTTTCGTCATCGGGGGACGAATGACGCCATCTTTCGCAGCACGACCGATCGTGATCGTGCCGACGTACTCACCGGGGAGCACCTTGAATTCCCGATAGCTCTGGGGCTTGAGGAGGTGTGGCGTGCTGTCGCCGAAATTGACGATGGCCACCTCACTGTTCGGGTTGGTGATGCACACACGGTACACCTTTTCGGCTCTGATGAGCGGGGCGTGGGGATCGTGGAGATACGGGCGCATCTCCTCGGTGGTGAATGTCTGAAACGAAGGGTTCTGAGTGGTGGCGCATCCGGTGAAGAATGCGGACATCACTCCCAGTAGGGTAATGAACAGAAGTTTCATTTAAGCAAATATTACCATAAAAATATAGATAGGTCAATATATGGTATACTTTTGAATATGGATCGATTTACCGAAGAATATAAGAAGCTCAACAAAGCGCAGAAGGAAGCGGTGGATACGCTGGAAGGGCCTGTAATGGTGATTGCGGGGCCGGGGACAGGAAAGACGACTATTCTTACTCTTCGCATTGCCAACATCCTTAAAAGCACCGACACACCACCATCAGGAATTCTCGCTATTACCTTTACTGATGCAGGAGTGAAGGCAATGAAGACAAAGTTGCGCGCACTCATTGGTTCTCGCGCGGATGAGGTGCGTATTCATACGTTCCATGGATTTGCCTCATCTTTGATGTCGGAGTTTCCTGACCATTTTTTGCATATTGATGGCTTTACTCAGATGACCGATGTTGAGACGACAGAGCTTATTAAAAGTATTTTGGAAGATGTGAAGTTTGCAGATCTTCGACCACTAGGAAAGCCGGATGCGTATGAAGGATCGATTATTGCAGGGATAAGTGAAGCAAAACGCGAAGCGCTGACCTCTAAAGATATTAAGGAGTACGTTCAAACAGAGATTACCCGACTTACCAATGATCCTGCATCACTCTCGACACGTGGAGCAACAAAGGGATCGTTCAAAGCGGAGGTGAAAAAACAGATTGAGAAACTTGACAAGACACGTATTTTTGCCGAGGTGTTTGAACGTTATGAAGAACAGAAGAAAACTTTAAAGCTCCTTGATTATGATGATCTTATACTCAATGTGGTGCTTGCGCTTGGACAGGACGAACTTCTGCTTCGTTTGGTGCAGGAGCGATTCTTATATCTTCTTGTCGATGAGCACCAAGATACCAATGATACCCAGAACCTCATGATTCGCATGATTGCGGATTTCTTTGAGAATCCCAATATTTTTATCGTGGGAGATGAAAAACAGGCGATCTACCGCTTCCAAGGCGCGTCAGTTGAGAACTTCTTGAAGTTTTCTAAGGCGTGGCCACAGATGAAGATCATTTCCCTCGAAGAGAATTATCGTTCGCATCAGCATATTCTTGATGCGAGTTATAAGATGATTGAAGCAAACTATGCAGAAGGTGAGCACGAGCATTTGCGTGTGAAGCTTAAGGCGGGCGCATCACATGATGCCACTCCTATTGATGTAGTACATGCAAAAGATCGTCGTAGCCAGGACGCATTCCTTATCGAAGAGTTGCGTCGTATCGAACGCGAAGAACCACAGGCAACGGTGGCGGTCATATCACGCACCAATCGTGAGGTTGATTGTGTGATCAAGCGCGTAGAGGAAGCGGGGATTTCTATTGCAGCCGAACGATCGATCGACATTTTCTCACACCCTGTTGGTACAATCTTTTTTGCCCTAGCAAAAGCAGTGGCAGATCCTGCCGATAGTGAGGCACTTGGTAAAACCCTCGTTGCAGGGCTATGGAAAAAAGAATTCGCAGATGCGGTGCGATTACTCGGCATGCTTCGAAAAGGAAATATCGATGAAGTGGTAATAGAGATTCCTGAGCTTACACAGCTTCGTTCACACCTCCTTGAAGATAATCCCATGCTTGCTGTGATGATGATTGTCGAGGCCTCTGGCTTTACGAAGCTCATTATTGCCGATCCTGCGTATGTTGAGGTGTGGCGCGCTATACTAAACGTAGTTGATCAGCTCATCAAGCAATATCGCATCACCGACCCTCTCGTGCTTCTTGAAAAGCTTCATACGTATAAAGAAGTGTCTGAAGGAAAGCACATTAAGATTGCGGTGGGAACTTCTGAAGCGCATATCAAAGCAATGACATCGCACGGATCTAAAGGCTTGGAGTTTGATTATGTCTTTATTCCTACCGCCACCGAAGAAGCGTGGCTTCCACGAAAGCGCGGGTCCTCGTTTATATTACCTTCAAAAAAACTCGAGAAAGATGGTGATGAGGTGCGTGATGCACGACGCCTTTTTTACGTGGCACTCACACGCGCAAGAAAGCATGCATCAATCATTGTTCCTTCAGAAGATACGGTAGGAGAGCTTGCAACACGCCTTCGCTTTGTGGATGAGCTTGATCCGGCTTCGGTGAAGGTGGTTGAAGCGGATGTGGTGGAAGAACGTGAAGCACCAAAGCTCAAGCATAAGCACGTGCGTCTTGCTGAATATGCAAAGCATGTACTTCTTGAGAAAGGCTTGTCGGTCACAGCACTTAATCACTTTCTCACATGCCCAGCTCAGTATCTTTTTAAG
>JAIYEG010000006.1 GCA_027487075.1 bacterium | reverse complement strand
ATCCCTTAATCACTGCCGTAGTTGCAAAGTAGACCAAGACGATCGCGGTAATAATACTTGATGCGTTTCCATCACGAATCGATGTCCACGCACGCTTGAATCCCTCCTGGATTGCATCGTGAATCGAAAGTCCGCGACGGAGCTCTTCTTTCATACGCTCAAAGATAAGAATGTTTGCATCCACTGCCATACCGATAGAGAGAATAAATCCCGCGAGACCGGCTGCGGTAAGGGTAACAGGGATCAACTTAAAAAGTGCCAAGTTCATTGCCACATAGAGCAAGAGCGCAATCGACGCCACAAAACCTGGAAGGCGATACCACACAATCAAGAAGAGTGCCACAATCGCAAAACCGATCACCCCAGCTTGCACACTTTTATCAACCGCATCAGCTCCAAGAGATGCACCGATTGTCTGAGACCCGATAAGCTTGATGTCAACAGGAAGGGCGCCAAAATTGAGATTACGCACAAGCTCCTGTGCTTCTTTGGTGGTAAAGCTTCCAGAAATCTGAGCGCGTCCATCGGTAATAGCCTCATTTACCACAGGAGTTGAAATAGGCTGCCCATCGAGGAAGATACCTACAATGTTTCCTATATTTTGCTTAGTGATTTCTGCAAAGAGCTGTTTCCCTTCATCATTAAACTGGAGTCCTACAACAGGCTGGCGCGTGGTTGGATTGAATTCGAGGGTAGCACGCTGAAGAAGGCGACCATCGAGTTTGGTGCGAATAAAATCAAGTGAGGAAGTACCACTCGTTGTAGCAACACGAAAATCAAGCTGAGGAGTCGCACCGATAAGAGCAACTGCTTTATCGATGTCAGTCACCCCAGGAAGCTCCACCACAAGCTTGTCGACACGCTCACCGTTTACGGTTGCGCGCTCTGTCTGGATGAGAGGCTCTGCTACACCAAATACATTGATACGATTTTCGATGGTGTCTCGAAGAGCCTGCATCGAAGCATCGATATCTTTTGCTTCAAGTTTTGAGGTGTCAGCCTGATACACCAAGTGAGTACCCCCATTAAGATCAAGACCAAGTTTATACGGCTTATGGGTGTTACCGTACGAATAATATCCAATACCGAGACCTATGATAATAAGAATAATGGCTGCAAATCGGGCGTTTTTCATATATATGTAGTGTGGACGCCATTATAGGGTATTCCGGCAAAATGGCAATAAATAAGGCGTTATTTGACTTTTGCTACTTTTGTTGTGTAACGTATTTGGCATATCTTCCCGCGACGTTCACAAAAGCCTCTCGAGATGGATATGTATACTGATACCCATATTGCCGAGTAAGTTTCGAACCATCTACCGCGATAGGATACGAATATGATTTCCATCCACCCTTAGAAGTCGGCACCCTCCCTCGACTCATGTGCCAGAATATAAAGAACACGATACGTATAAGCCATGGCGGAACCGCAATCATCTTCTTCCCCACTGCCTTTGCCATATCGGGACCAAGTACCGCAGGGCCTGGAGGACATATATTAAATACTTCGTATTGCCCTTGAAGATTGTTGAAGGTAAGAAGCGTGACAATATCCGCAACATCATCTTCATGAATAAATTGTCGAAGCCATTTTGGAGTAACAGGCACGAAGGACACCATTGCTGAAATAAGTCGATGAATAAATCCCTTCTTAAGCTGTCCGGAAAGCGCCGCCTGAAGACCGAAACGAACTCGCATAAAGCGCCCACGAGGACCCGTGATGGCAGCGGGTCGCACCACAAATACCTGTGGTGTTTTATCTCCATGCGCAATCACTGCATTAGCATACTTTTCTTTAAGATGTGCCTCCGCAGCACGTTTTTCTTCTGCATAGAGATAATCACTTACGCGGAACCCCTCCTCTTCCTTAAAGAAATGATTCACTTCATTGGTTGGATACGCAGCATATGAAGAAACAGTAGAAAAATGAATAAGCTTTTTTACGGAAGGTACGGAGAACGCAAGATCAAACACATGATCAGACCCTGTTACATTCCATTTCCACTGTAGATCCTTCTTGCCGTACATCTCGCGAATCTGCCATGCTGTATGAATGATCACGTCAGGCGCAAACGCAATAACTCGCTCCTGCCAACCCTCATCCCCAAGGTTTACCTGAATATACGTAATTTTATCCTTATGAGGATGACTCTCTAACAGCTCTGGAAATGATTCTTTATCAATAAGGAGAAGTGCTTCGACGTCCGGACGTCCTGCAAATTGATCCACCAACATAGCCCCCACATACCCCGCTCCACCCGTAATAAAAATTTTCATAGCGCTAGTTTAGCAGAAGTGCTGAGCATAAACCACACCAACCTACTTTCCAAAAACAATGTTTTTTATAAATAGGTTGGTGTGATTACTTACCACTACGCGACAAGAGTGTTCTCACGGTTTTTGCAATAATATGCAAATCGAGCACAATCGAACGGTTTTTTACATAGTAGAGGTCATACGCGAGGCGAACCTTTGTTTCTTCAAGAGACTGCGGTGGAAGCTCTTGGCTGATCTGAGCCCATCCTGAAAGCCCAGGCTTAATAGTGCTCCGTACCGGATAATATGGAATTGTCTTTGAAAGTTCTTGCCCCAAATCATAAATATCAGGACGTGGTCCAATAAGTGACAAACTACCCACGAGCACATCCCACAATTGAGGCAACTCATCAATACGTGTCTTGCGGAGTATATTCCCCACACGCGTAATACGCTCATCTTGTTCAGTGACCCACACCCCGCGATCGCTAGATTTCATACTTCTAAACTTGTGCATAGTAATCTTTTTTCCACCTTGTCCAATACGCTCTTGAACGATAAAGAGCGGGCCACCATCTTCCATCTTGATAGCGAGATACACGAATGGGTAGAAAACCAGAGAAAGAACACCTCCTCCCAACGCGAGCACGATATCCACCACACGCTTAAAGAAATCATAAAAAAATTTTGGTGAGGTAGAGATATTTTCTATAAACCAGTTGTACTGAAGCACTGAAAATGGCACGCGCTTAAACACATCTTCATATACTTTATACATTGCCACAAATTGTACTTGATCAAAAATAAGTCCGTATAACGAAGGAAGAATCGCACGTATCTTATCGTGCTCAAGATCAACCACCACGATCGATACATTATTAAACTTTGCTGATTCTTGGACAATTTTTTCTATTTCAGCAGGATCACCTTTATCAACGTCAATAATGGAAACGAAACGCATACCATAATTACCATTTCGATTGATTTCGAATGCTAATTCTTCAACCTCCTTGCCTGAACCAATAAGTATGGCGGGTTCTGCCTTGCTTGGAATAATACGTGGATATATATACAGCCTCCACACCATGATAAAAATGGAAGAAATCACCAGATAAATAAACAGATTTGTTTTTGGTGAAATTTGATAATAAGGTATGAAGTAAAAACACAACACCCCCACGACTGAGCTTGCCGCTTGCGCTCGAACAATAATATGCGGTAAACGACTACGAAGAATCGCCGTATGCTTCTCATAGAGACCTGCAATATAAAAAATAAAAACCGTAGCACCAAACAGAAGCGTAAAAGCATTGAGGTGTGTCGTGAATAACCCCAGGTCAGGAGGAGTGATAAAACGCAAAAATAGCATGACATAAAGGGCGAGAACAAGGAAAAATATGTCACCTACAAGGAGCGTGATATTTTCACGTCGATTGGATATTCTCATGGGTTAGATGATACAATTAAAACCCAATTTATGAAAATCCTGTATGTGATCACCAAATCAAACTGGGGCGGTGCCCAGCGGTACGTGTATGACCTTGCTACCTCCCTCGACAAGACCATGTTTGAGGCTGAAGTAATTGCCGGAGGAAACGGTCTTCTTAAAGAAAAGCTCGAAGGGGCAGGTATTCCTGTTACTTCCCTTCATTGTATGGAGCGAGATATTAATTTCAAAAAGGAACTACAGGCAGCATGGGAATTGTTCACCCTCTTCAAGAAGAAAAAACCAGATATCGTACACCTCAATAGTTCAAAGGCGGGCGGTCTTGGAGCGCTCGCCGCTCGCTGTGCGCGCGTACCCCATATTGTATTCACCGCACATGCATGGGCATTCAATGAAAACCGCGGAACACTCTCGAAGATGGTTATAAGCTTCCTTCATTGGCTCACCGTTATGCTTTCTCATCAAACTATCGCTGTTTCAGAATCAGTGCGCGAACAAGTGATTCACATGCCTTTCATGAAAGATAAAATTAAAGTAATCCACCTTGGCATGGATACGTTCCCCATGCTTTCTCGTGATGAAGCACGGACCGCTCTCAACATAGGACACGACCATCAACACATCGTTGTGGGCACCATTTCCGAACTACATCCCGTCAAAGGTATTCCTTATGCCATAGATGCTATTGCGCTTCTCCACGAAAAATATCCTCACCTTACCTATATCATTATAGGCGAAGGCGATCAGCGTGGTCTTATTGAAAAACAGATTGTAAAGAGACGCCTTTCATCTCACGTATTCCTTATTGGCTTTGTTGATGATGCAAAGAAGTACCTTAAAGCATTCGACCTGTTCGTACTCTCATCACTTTCAGAAGCGTTTGGCTACTCTCTCCTCGAAGCAGGACACGCATCATTGCCAGTCATTGCCACAAAGGTGGGAGGAATTCCCGAAGTAATTGACGAAGCGGGGATCCTCATACCATCACGAAACGGGCGAGCTATTGCCGATGCTCTTACCTCTCTCATTGAAAACACCGAGAAGCGAGAGCGCCTAGGTACCCTTCTTCATGAGCGCACCCTCACACACTTCACCAAACAGCATATGATCGACGCAACGCTCGACGTCTATACTAAAAGAGGGTAAAATATCTTTGTATGTCCTCAATAGAATTCGAAGAACCAAAGTTCTCCTATCGCGCTATTGATATTTCTACGGCGATCAGCAAAAACACTCCTTACCTTATTCGCTACGGCATCGTCAAAGACCTCAGACGTGCAAACCAGCTCATGGCAGCACTCGTCATTGTTATGATCATCGGTGCTATTTTTATTTACACCTCACGACCCTCGGCCACCATCAAAAAGTACAAGGAAGATTTTACCCAAGAAGAACTTGATCATATGCACCCTGATATGGTCCGCAATCTTCCGTCACGCCCTCAATAATCTTTATATGACACACACTCAAGACAAACATAAAGGATTTACTATTATAGAGCTCATTGTTGTTGCTGCCATTATTTCACTACTTGTAGCTGTGGTACTTGCTCGCCTTGATGTATCTCGCGCAAAAGCACGTGATACCGCAAAAGTACAAGAACTCAAAGAACTTCAAAAAGCCTTAGAATTATACCAATTGGACATAAATCGCTATCCATCTTCACAAGAAACACCAGGCTCACCTGTCGCCGCACGAAACGGAGGTGGAACAAGCGATATGTCGAGAGTGCTCCAAGGGATTGTTGATAACGGCTATTTATCAAAAATCCCTACCCCTCCATCAAGAAGCGCTATTCCTGGTATTGATATGTATGTCTATCAAACCAGAAAAGATCCCTCTGGAAGCGCTGTTAACCCAGAATGTAATGGGGTAGATCTTGATTTCCTTCCGTATATTATTTACTTCTATACCGAGCAACCCCAAAAACTCCCTCTCCTTACCCTCAACGGCGTCTCTCAACAGTCATCACAATCACACGGACATTGCCTCACCCTTCAATAGGACCGAACCTATCATAATCCAAGATACTCATTTTTAAGCATGTCTCGATGAGCAGGACGCGCATATGCCCGCATACTCATAAGAATACCGAGCGCCGCAAACTCTACGATAAGGTGTGACCCTCCATAGCTCATAAAAGGCACCGTAATACCCGTCACGGGCATGACCCCCATATTCATTCCCACATTGATGAAAACATGGGATATAAAATAAATCGCAAGACCCGCCGCATAGAGTATTTCAAAATTACTAGCACCTTGCATACCATTTTTGAGAATACGGTACATAATAAGACCAAACAAAAAGAGCACCATAAACGAACCAATGAAGCCCCACTCTTCAGAAAACGCCGCAAAAATAAAGTCGGTCTGGTACTCAGGAAGAAAATGGAGGCGTGACTGTGTACCATACCCGATCCCCTTGCCAAAAAGCTGCCCTGATCCAACGGTAATGGTCGACTGATAGGCGTTATACCCTGTTCCTCTAATGTCTGCGAGAGGATTAACGAAGTTCATGATGCGCGCTTTTTGATAATCTGCGAACGCAAAGTTCCACGCCCCGACAAAAGCTATTACCCCAATGAAAAATACCGCAGCAAGATGCTTTTTAGAAATTCCCGACACCAATACCATACCAAGCCAAATCAAAAAGATGATCACCGCAGATCCAAAGTCAGGCTGAAGTAAAATCAAGAAAAATAAAATAAATGCATAGAGTCCCGATACAATAATGTGTCTGATATGAGCAATTTCGATATGCCTGCGAGAAAAATATTTTGCCAAAAGAAGAATCAATACGAGCTTGGCGGGATCAGATGGCTGAATAGAAAAGAATCCAAGTCGAAACCAGCTTTGCGCACCTTTTGCTACTGTACCCACACCAAACAGCAGGAGGAGTACCCCACACATACCGACAAAAAGAGTGGCAATGATCTCAGTACGCTTCAAAAACCGCAGGTCTAACATACTAAACGTAAAAAATATAATTATTGAAACAACAATCCACGTAAGCTGTTTTGTGAAGTACGCATCCGTACCCACAAATGAATTCATGGTAATGAGCCCAGCCCCAAGGAGTGGAAGAGTTGCACCAAATAATACCCAATCAATGTGAGAAAGACGCTTCAGCATGAGGGACACTATAGCGGAATACTAGGGACAATTTCAAGGGTGGTAGGCTGTCGCTTGCACATTTTAGTACCAATCTCACGGTAAATACCTTCAAGATCAGAAGCGGTCGGCGCAAGGTAAAAGTCGGTTGAGGTCGACGCAATGTTCTTGAGAAAATTTTGATTCAAATCCTTTCCAAGACCGATAGTGAAGATGCGTACCCCTGCTTCTTTTGCCTGATTTGCTATTGCTTGTGCATACGTTTCTGGGTAATTCTTTGCACCCGCCTTCAGTGGTCGCGTTGCAACCCCATCAGTGAGCACCACCATTATCTTTCCCGATTTCTCTCGATGTCGTTCTGAGGTGAGTTCTTCAAATGCCTTCTTGATACCATCGCCAATATTGGTATTTTGAGTCAGCGGAGGTTGGGTGATGGCAATGCGATCTACCGCGTCTTGCACCGTCTTTATATTTGGTGAAAGAAATGCGTCGATAGGATGTGAGGCCTCATTTGCAAATGAAACAACTGATGCCTGATCAAACTTAGAAAGCTCAGCGAGGTATGAATTTGCTGCCTCCTTTACATCTGTGAGAGGTTGAGGAGGGTTTTTACCAAGAAATTCCATACTTCCCGAACGGTCGATCACGAGTGCAGTATCCACAGGAGACTCACAAATTCGTGATCGTAATGAAATAGGATGCGGCCAGGTAAAGGTTGCTTCGATAGTCTCTCCTGCCTTAATACTCTTCACATATGTTTCTGATACCTGTACCGCATTACCCTGATCATCGTAAATGAGGGCATCGAGTGTGACATCACGCACATCGGTGAGATTTTGATTCTGAATGGTCGCCACCATACGAGGACGGTTCTCAATATCTGCAAGTTGTTTGTTGATAATAGCGAGTGTTGGCTGAACATAGTCAGAGCGTTGCCATGCGGGGGCACCATCAAAACTAAAGCTTACAGTAGTAGGTTCAGCACTTGTTTGGATTGTTCCTTCGAAGACCACAAATACATCGCGCGCAGGAATAAAGGTGGTACCACTTCGTGTGGCAACGACGTTACCTGACGCATCTTTGAGAGTAAAGGTGTATGGCGCATCTTTTGCAATCGTGCGTGTTGCAGGATTCTGTACACGAGCAGCCACTGAATACACCCCGTCACGAATCTTGAAGAGGCGCACCCACTCAATCACAATGGCTTGACTATCATCCTCACAGATACGTGCGCACACCCCTCCACAATCTATTCCCTTTTCATCCTGATTCTGTTTTCCATCAGTACATGATGGTGGTTTGTAGAAGAAAAAGAAACCAAGAGAAACAAGTATGCCAAGCACCACAAACCCCACCACACTTGCGATGATGATTTGTCGACGCTGTGCCCATGGTGCATTATCGATGGAATTCATTGCGTAGAATAAAGAGGGTTACGGTAGTAAAAGCTGACACCGAGAGAATCGTCAGGATTGCAGGTAACATAGTTGTCGCAGTGAGACTATGCCGATTACTTATGAAGAAATTAAGAAGAATGTACGCCTGAAAAAAGATACCAAGATGCGGGGCCCACTTGCGCAAGGTCACAAGACCGAATGCAATAAAGAAATGTACGAGTGCAATAAAGAGAGAGAGGACTGCCGCACCACGAAAGCCCGCTTCAAAACTTTGTGGGACTGACAATAAAAATGCTCCACCTTGAATAACAAAGACGAATGCGAGAAGTGATGAGAAGAACACGACATGCTTTTTCATACCTTAATACTACCATAAAACAAAACACCACCTTACGGTGGTGTTTTGTGTATGTATTTCAGTACTTAGTTCTGGCGACAAGCTACTTTCCCCTCCAAAAGAGTATCATCGCCTCAACGGAGCTTAACTGCTGAGTTCGGAATGAGATCAGGTGTGACCCCCGCGATAAATCACCAGAACTAAACACTGAAAAAGGTCTTTTACAAACTAACGGTAATAAAAAATAAATGCAAGTAATTGTGGCCCCCAAATTTCCTAATAGGATACGACTAATTAGTACGCCTCGACTCAACTCATTACTGAGCTTACATCTAGCGCCTATCAACGTAATCATCTCTTACGGGTCTACGATTTCTTATCTTGAAGCTGGCTTCACGCTTAGATGCTTTCAGCGTTTATCCATTCCCGACTTAGCTACTCTGCGGTGCCCTTGGCAGGACAGCAGACACACCAGAGGTCAGTTCACTCCGGTCCTCTCGTACTAGGAGCAAATCTTCTCAAAAATCAACGCCTGCAGTAGATAGGAGACCAACCTGTCTCACGCTTGTGTACCTAAACAATTTTGTTGCTTAGCAACTCACATTACTGTGAGGTTCGGACTGTAATATCATCTCGAATAAATTCGTGATGGTTGACGTTCAGTCTCTACGGGTAAGGACGGACCCTCTTCCCTCGGTATTGGCCATTTTTTCAAATTGGGCTTCTACCGATATAAGTCAACTGCTTTCATACACATCTCTATGTACGACCGCCGTTTTGGTTGTTTCCTAACATGATATCTCTATCATTTTTGTCGAAAAGACATAACATTAAATTTCTCATTTTTCCTCTAAGGATTCAGAGTGTTTTAAACCTAAAGTCAAAACAAATACCTTGCGCAAAAACACGCTATATATCTGTTTTGAATCTTGCGATTCAAAACGGTCTGAACCCAGCTCGCGTAACTTTTTAATTGGCGAACAGCCAAACCCTTGGGACCTTCTCCAGCCCCAGGATAAGTTGAGCCGACATCGCTGTCGTATTTTGCTTCTATTACTAGAAGGATCGGACTATATCTTCATCCTTTCTGATCAGAAAGGAGTTGGCGTGTTAACCGCTTCCCTTGGAAGCAGCTCTGTATGAAGAAATTGCTCTTCAATACAAGTCTCTACAGGGTTATAACCAATTTTGTAATTCATAGATGGAATAACATGGGGAGAAATTATTTTGAAAAAGGTATGTATTGAAGATTTCTTGATTCGAATTCTCCAATAGATTTTATCTTTATTCAATGTACTCTCGATTCCCCATTTTTGCAGAAAAGAGATGAGTTTTTTCTGATCTTCAACATCAAATTGTTGAGTATTCAGATAGACATCTCTTTCTCTGCATCTACTTCCATCATCCATGAACCACACTGCGAGTGAAATTGGATCAATTTCCAATATTTCCGGAATAATCTTTTTACCATTTTGATAAAAAGCTTGATAAAGCGAAGTTAATTCTTTGCTTTGTCTTGTCGTAAATCTATATGCAATTCTTGTTCCATTCCCTTTTCTTTGGATTGGTCCAGACTTGCATACCGATTTTAACATTTCATATTTCCAGTCAACGTATTCCTTTTGAGTGATTGAATGATTTATTTCAAGAAAAGCATGTACTCTTCTTGGAACAATTCTCACATATCCATCACCTAAAAGGGTTCCGATGATCACTGATCTTTGCAATTTGGTTAAACTTCCCACGGTATTGTCCATGTATTAATTATACATGGAGTCCACCGTTATAAGCCAAGATTTTTTGTAGGAAATTACTTTCCTAGGCACCCCGATGTGTTAAGGTGCCGAACTGTATCGTCGATTTGGACTCTTAGATACAACCAGCCTGTTATCCCCAGAGTAGCTTTTGTCTGATAATCTTCCACGGCGTCTAATGCCTATGGTCGGTTCACTATGTTCCGCTTTCGCGCCTGTTTGACAAATACGTCTCACAGTCAAGCCAGCTTGTGCCATTACACTATCGGCACGGTTTCCATTCGCGCCTAGCTGACCTTAATAAACTCCTCCGTTACTTTTTGGGAGGATAGCGCCCCACTAAAACTGCCCGCCAGATACTGTCTCTCATCGTTTTTGCCGTTGAGGTTAGAATATACACAAATACAGATGGCTATTTCACTGACGACTCCATACCAACCGAAATCGATACTTCAAAGTCTCACCACTATGCTACGCAGCAGAAATGTATATTCAATACCAAGTTGCAGTAAAGCTTCTGGGGTCTTTTCGTCTAACTGCAGGTAAGCGGCATCTTCACCGCTACTGTATTTTCACCGAGCAGGTCCCCGAGACAGTTCTCCAGTCATTACACCATTCGTGCGCGTCTGAACTTACCAGACAAGGAATTTCGCTACCTTAGGACCGTTATAGTTACGGCCGACATTCACCCGGGCTTACAACGGTCAGCTTGCCACTAAATAAATAGTGTCGCACCGCCATCGTTTGACCTTCGGGCATTGGTCAGGTGTCACCCCCTATACATCCTCTTACGAGTTCGCAGGGAGCTGTGTTTTTGGTAAACAGTTGCCAGAGATACTTTAGCTGCGGCCCCCTTTCATTGCTGAAATGGGGCAAGCCTTATTCCGAAGTTACGGCTGCTTTTTTGCCGAGTTCCTTGGGGACTTCTCACTCGTTCGTCTTGGGCTACTCGCCCTGATCACCTGTGTCGGTTTGCGGTACGGTCATTATATATTTGAAGCTTAGAGATTTTTCTTGGAAGAGTGCTTTGCATAATTTATCCGTCTTTCGGCGGACATTTTCGCTTTGCTTGGATTAGCGAGTTCCGGATTTGCCTAGAACTCATCCTTACAACACGAACGTAAATCCAATAATACGCAACACATACTACTCTCCGTCCTCCCATCGCAATATATAACGGTCATGGAATATTAACCATGTGTCCATCGGGTGCGGCTTTCGCCATCCCCTTAGGGCCGACTAACCCTTCGCCGATTGTCGTAGCGAAGGAAACCTGGATCTTTCGACGTGCGGGGATTTCACCCGCATTGTGGTTACTTGTGCCAACATTCTTACTTCCAAGCGCTCCAGCATGGGTCACCCCTTTGCCTTCATCGCGAATGGAACACTCTCCTACCGCTCCCCATGTGCGAACACACGGAAAGCCCTCAGCTTCGGTACTACGTTTAACCCCGATCATTTGCGGCGCGGAATCTCTGGATGAGTGAGCTGTTACGCTATCTTTAAAGGATGGCTGCTTCTAAGCCAACCTCCTCATTGTCAGAGAAATTCTACCACCTTAAGTGTACTTAACGTAGATTTTGGGACCTTAACTTGAGATCAAGGGCTGTTTCCCTTTTGACCAGTGGAGCTTAGCCCCCACGGTCTAACTGCCGGACTATTAACTTTTGGTATTCGGAGTTTGATAGGTCTCGCGAGATTTCTCCCTGTCGAGACCTTCCAGTGCTCTACCCCCAAAAGGAACATCCGACGCTAGCCCAAAAGCTATTTCGGAGAGAACCAGCTATTACCAAGTTCGATTAGCTTTTCACTTCTTACCTCACGTCATCCGAATGTGTTGAACGGCAAAACGGTTCGGGCCTCCATCCGCCTTTCGGCGAACTTCACCCTGCGCAAGGCAAGCTCACTTGGCTTCGGGTCTGATGCATACGACTAACGCACTATTAATACTCGGTTTCCCTATGACTTCGTCCCTTAGGACTTAGCCGGGCCGCATGCAACAACTCGTTGGCTCATTCTTCAATAGGCACGCCGTCGAGGATATAAATACCCTCTTCGACTCCTTGTAAACATATGGTTTCAGTTCTATTTCACTCCCCTCTCCGGGGTTCTTTTCACCTTTCCCTCACGGTACTAGTTCACTATCGATCTTAAAGTGTATTTAGCCTTAGCGGTTAGTTCCGCTGGATTCCCCCGAGCCATTCGTGTCTCGAGGTACTCAAGAATAGCGATGAGAGTTATATTGTTTTCGCGTAAAGGGCTATCACCTGCTTGGGCCGAGCTTTCCAGCTCATTCTGCTAACAATATAATTTGTAACTCTCTGTAATAAATTACGATCACTACCTTACAACCCCGAACTACCCTATCGAAGGAACTCGCGGACACAGCACTTGCGCGCTGAGTCTACGAAGCGCCTTCAATAGAGGAGTTCGGTTTGGGCTCTTTCGTTTTCGCTCGCCGCTACTAACGAAATATCGTCACAATGTGACATTCTTTTCTATTCCTCTGGGTACTGAAATGTTTTACTTCCCCAGGTAACACCTCCACACGTCTAGCGCGTGGATTACCGCCGAAGCGGTAGGGTTTCCCCATTCGGAGATCTCCGGATCAAAGGTTGCTTGGCACCTCCCCGAAGCATATCGCAGCTACGCAGCGTCCTTCATCGTCACTTTAAGTCAAGGCATCCACCATATGCTCTTAATTTCCTATTAGGAAATTTAAAGACCACAATTACTTACATTTACTTTCTATTACCTTTCCGCCTCCAACTGAAAAGACCTCCAGTTGTTCATAGGCCTTGCGGCTTCTGAACAAAAGTGTCGGGGCGGGATGGATTTGTCAAAAATCGACATCGTAACATGACCCCTCGCTTGCGATTATATCTTCTTTAAAACTATCGTTTTAAAGAAAAACCGCTCTTCCGAGCGGTCTTGAATAACACTCAACAATGGGGCGTTATTCGAGGCGCTTGGGTTTTGAGGTGAGTGACATATTTGCGATGTAGAAGTGAGTATATACGAGCAAAAATAAATGTCAAATAGACCCCACAAACCAAGGTAAAACCCTCTTGGAACCATGGTTCCAAGAGGGTTTTACGATCTCCCGAAAGAGCCTTTATAGACTTACTCGCGATGATCTCCGATCTCCTTCTTGATCTTCTCGATCAACTGAGATGCATGAGTCTGACCTCCTAGTCCGAACGCAATACCGAATGCAATAGCCCCTGCTACCACAATGCCAGTAAAGAGAATGCGGATAAGGTCTGCTGCGATACCGAGCTGTACGAGGACAGTGAGGATTGCAAAGATCCAAATGATCCACTTAGCAATAGCACCAAGAAGCTGTGCTGGGCGAACACCCGCTGCTCCTGCTGAAGCGCGAATAATTCGCTGCACTACATCACCGATGACAGCTGCTGCCATGAGGATGAGGATTGCAATAATAATCTGTGGGAGAAATCCGACGGCGATCTCTCGAAGGAAGTACGTAACCTGCGTAAGTCCCAACACACCTAGTGATGAAATGAGGAAGACAATGATGATGAACCACTTAAGAAGAGATCCAACAAAGTATCCTGAGTTAAGTGTAAGACCACCCTTGTGGAGGGTGCTTTCTACACCAGCCTTTCGAAGTGCATTATCAATATTGAGCTTCTTAAAGATTTTCTCAACAATGCTTGCAACGAACATACCGACGATCCAACCGATGATAAAGATAGCAAGCGCGATCACAAGTCGGGCTGCAATCTGAAGCAACACTGGACCGAGGGTATTAAAGGAAGTAACCAAGGAAGTACCGTAATTGTTAATCATAAAGGTGAATTAAGCTGATAACATACCGACCCTTGTACTATACCATACTCTCCACACTCTGTAACCCTATTTTGTCGTACGCAACCTGATGAGGAAATTCCAAAATATCACGCACCAAACGGTCCCCCACACTCATACGAAACTTGAAATCCTCGGTCTCTAGAATGGCGTAGCTTATCTCTTTGCCAATTTCGGTCTCTATCTTTTTCATGCACTTAGTGAGCGCGTTCTTGTTGAAGTGATTACCGATAATGAGCATGTCCACACGACTTTCTTGGTTCCCCAAAAAGATACCTGAGAGCACCACACTCTTGAGCTTGCAGGTACGACCAATTTTCTTCACGATCTCATCGTAGCTGATAGTGATGGTGTGTGTCATAAGCTCGGTGAGGGGACGCACGTAGGGGAACGATTCATTGAGAGAATAGATCTTACTTCCCGTCTTTCCCTTCTGCTTGAGGAGACCAATCTTTGCGAGCAATGAAAGCTCTTTGCGCGCCTGCGCTGAGGTAAGACGTGCACGCTGCATAACAGACTTTACATCAAAAAGATGGTCGACATTAAAGACAAAAAGCTTAATAACACGCACCTTTCCGGCTGACCCAAATAGTTTATCTAAAATATCCATGAGCGATAGTATAGCAGATTACAGGCACAACAAAAAAGAGCCCCGAGACGAGTTGTCTGGAGGCTCTTTTTTGAGGGGTGGTATTACTTGAGTTCTACCTTTCCTCCTGCGTCTTCAATCTGCTTCTTGAGGGCTTCTGCTTCTTCCTTCTTCATACCCTGCTTAAGCATTGCAGGTGCACCGTCAACGAGGTCCTTAGCTTCCTTAAGACCAAGTCCGAGCACTTCCTTCACTACCTTGATGATAGCGATCTTCTGTGCGCCAGCATCCTTGAGTTCAACATCGAATGAAGACTTCTCTTCAGCCGCTGCTGCAGCTCCTCCTGCTGCTGGACCAGCTACTGCTACTGCAGCTGCTGATACACCAAACTTCTTTTCGAGGAACTTTACGAGCTCGTGGAGCTCAAGTACTGACATCTTTTCGATAGCTTCAACAACAGTCTTGAACTGTGCTGGAGTTTCGATCACTGCGTTTGTATTTTCTTCTGCCATAATAATTGATTAATGATGAATAAATAAACGTTGCTTACTGCTTCTTTTCTGCGATTGCATTGAGAGCGAGTACAAGCCCCTGAATAGGAGAATTGATGAGGTTGACGAACTGACCATAGAGCACCTGTAGAGGTGGGATGGTAGCAATCGACATCATACTTTCCTTGTCGCGGAATGAACCCTCGAAGATACCTCCGAGAATTGCAAGTTTTCCGTCAAACTTCTTCTGGAATGTGTAGATCTCGCGCGCTGGTGAGATAGCATCCTTGCTGTAGGCAATTGCTACTTCCCCATCAAGTACGGGCATATCGCTCGCGATTGACTGATCTTCAAGCGCTTTCTTGATAAGTGTCTTTTTTGCTACCAAGTACCCAACATTGTTTGCGCGAAGTGCTCGACGCATCTCACTTGAATCCGCAACGTTAAGTCCATGGAAGTTTACGAAGACTACTGATGAAGAATCTTTTACTGCTCCCTTGATCTGATCAAGAGTTTCTTTCTTCTGTTCCTTTGTAATTGGCATGTTCTGATTCTTACACGTAATGTGCTGATAAAGAGATTCGACCAAAAGCCCAAGTGACGATAGTAGAGTGTATCTCCTATACAGGACTTATAGCCTTGCGGCGGCGCCTGTAGTCTTTGAAGCTTTGAAGAGAATATACCGGAGAAACGAGGTGGTGTCAATTACCTCCCTTCACTATACCATCCTGATTTGATAATCACTCATTATATATGAGACCAAAAAATACATCGCAATACACCATAACATTCCAGTAATAAATCCTCTAATCATCATACGATTTGCACCCTTACCAGCAACTATATTCCTTACCAAGAAGTACCATGTAATAAAGAATGGCAGAGGATACAAATAGATAGTTCCTCCAAGCCAAATTCCAGGGTCAACAAGGAAACTAAGTAGTATTCCAAAGATAGTGACAAGTAAAATCACCCATACAATTTTGTCAATTCGTGAGAAGATCGAGTGTTTCATCTATGCTCTTAAGTATCTCATTTCTATTAGATTCGGAAAGATGCTTGATGCTCCACTTTTTGGTATTGAGTTGTAAGCCAAATCGACTAAGTCGTTTTGTTGCCACTTTTACTTTTTCTTTTGTGAGAGCTTTTATTGTCTTATCGATCTTTGCTATTACCCTAGCTTCAACCGAGGGCTTTAGTTTTAGAAGATATATCTGTTTCTTAAGGATTTCTAGATACAAAATGGCGTCACATTCTTTTTGAGGCTTGATAACGTTATCTACTTTCCCATCGCCTTCAACATCAAGCGCGAGCGAACTTTGACTAAGATTGGAGGCTACTAGTACTTCAGCTTTGGTTACATCAGTGACTGGAATATCGACAAACTCAATTGATGTCATCACTCCATTTACTTTTTTATCAACATTAAGTGTAAACACACCAACCCCTGTACCCTGAAGTGAGACACGTTTGACACTGTTTCCAACAACATTTATGTAAGAACCCTCACCCACCATCGCATACGAACTATTTGGAATCTGTTCTTCCACGATCATAAGATCGGTTGAAGATGAGTATACAATTCCCGTATGTCTTCTCTGAGTATCATATGCATGAATATCTGCTGGTGAATGTATTGAAATTTGAAGACTTGAGATAGATGACTGCTTAGGAGTTGTGGTTGAAACATGCGCAACCGGATTAGTTGAACTTCCTTTCACGATATTAGTAATGAGATTCAATACACTTGGTGATTCAAGAATAATCGCATGACTATTATTCTTTCCTCTGTTTACATTTTCTGAATACAAATTCACGTAATAAGTACTGATGTTAGAACCACGCATTGCCACTGAACTACTTGCTACGACAATTCCATCGCCATCTGTCGTGAGTAGGGCTTTATGATCAAGTCCAAGACCGGTATTTCCAATGCAGAAGAAGTTGGTGAATCCACAATGTCTAGAAGCATAGTACTCAATACCTGAGACCGTATTTATACCCCACCCAGACACTTGAGACACTTTTATCGATGAAGGAATGCGGTACCCATCGAGAGATTGATGCATTTCATCTGCAATAGATAGATGTTGCTCATTCAAAACATTCGGCTGAGATAAGTCATCTTCACTTGGTTTTTCTCTTCCTTCCGCTCCCAGCAAAAATCTATTTAGCATATGCTTACTATCAGTACTGTCACCGTATGCAGCTCTCCATGCAGTAAGTTGATCGATTGTTGAATTAAACTTCACTACCGGATCTATACTTTGATCAAAATAACTACCTGAAGGAATGAGACCATACGAACTTGGAACATGTTCACCAAAAGTGCGTGCGGTTTTTTGACTTATCACAAAGCCAAGGCCCTTTTCTTGACCATCGCCATGAAGCAGACTGCCAATTGATTCTGGGGTGCCTACCTGTGGCACCGCCACAAGCACAAGCTCATTGATCAAATTACTTTTACCTTGTTCTTCGAAAATTTTTATGAGCGCTTTTGCGACTAATCCACCATTACTATGAGCAACGATTGTTACCTTTTTATTTTTAGATGATGAAGCAACCTGCTCAATACTATCGACCATTCCTTGTGCCACCTCTTCAATATTATTACGCCAATCATAAGGGAGAGGCTTCCAAGATTGTATTAGTCCTCCGGACACCAGTGAGTCCATGGTATTTGCAAAACTCTGGTACACATCAAAACTTCCTATTGGTCCGTATGAATTTGTCTTTTTAATAATCTCACCCACCGTAACATCTTGCTCAAGACTTTGCCCATTCTCATCCATGTACAACTTCTTCACATCCGCATTGATATTTGGTTCCCATAATTGATTATTCCCAAGATGGAGTCGTGAGCCCCCAAAACCAGGAATAAACACCACATTTGAACAGCAAGGTATTTCTGGTTCGTAACCAGTTATCACTCTCCCAATGACACTCCCCTCCTGTGGAGCACCTCCTGTACCCCACTCATTATCCCTGAAGTCTAGTTCGGTAAATTGGTTTACATTTTGAATGGATATGTCGTTTTCAGAAAATACATTATGTCTGCCACGAACATTGTGAATGTGGTTTCCTGAGTAAAGTACTCCCACCCTGTTCCTAGTAATTATAGTTCTATCGATACCACCCGATGCATCCTCAGCGAAAATCCCCATTGATCCCCAATTCGATATTGTCGATGTGGCAACATCGAAAGTTCCTCCTATAAAAGAAAGACCTCTTTCTAAACCACTCGTAACACCTGAACCATCAATAACAGCACCCTTGATAGTAGTGCTACTATTCACCGCAAAAACAGGGGTTTGTGCTCCATTGATAGTGAGTGCATACATATCAGCAGTTGCATTCAACAAGTATATTCCTTGCCAGAGTGAAGAACTATCACTCTTCATGACCACACCTTCCTGAGAACTTGAACTTCCAACAATAAGCGTAGAGCCATCTACATAGAACCATCCTGAACCAACTCTCACCTCAACACCAGGATCAATCGTCACCGTATGGTCTGGGGCAACGTATACTCCTCCATTGGGCACAACATATGGCGAACCACTTTTTTCTAAGCGGAGATCAGTATTGTAAAAAGAGTCGAGCTCAGTATCTGCATGTGCAACCCCATAAAGCCCGCCACATAACATAATAAAAACCAGAGCCGATCGAAATAATGTATATAAAAATGTGTGCATGTCCACAGTATGGACAAACACACATCAAACCAGCTTTAAGAAAATATCAAATCTCAATAAACCGCACCACCCCAGCAAAAATAAAACTGAGGGCGATGATGGAGACAAAAGCAGCAATGAAACGAAGTGCGGTGCGATCTAGCATTATTTCCAATTAAAGTTTTGTTTTTCTACATCGAGGCGACGACCGTTTACATCGAGAGCCTTCATTCTAAAAAAGAATTCTGCGGGACGCCTATTTTGTGATTCAAACAAAAGATAGAAAGATGGCGAGACTGTCTTTGGCAAGATGATTTCCTTTCCACAATCGTTACCTATTCCCTTATTCACACTGACTGATATGTACTGTGGGCAATAGAGAACAATAGACCATGAGTTGATAGCCGTAGAATTTTTAATATTTTTTGCATTGAAAGTAAAAATAGTTTTATTGGTATTCTTTATATTCGCTGTTTCGGTAAGTTCAAGATCAAAAGATACTTTTTGTAATACATTTGATACCGCAATTTCAGCGCGAGCATGTTGCACACTAACTAGTAATAATACAATGGCACTTATTGATACAAAGAATGATTTCATATAATTGATTATAGGTGATTTCAAAAATTAGGCAAACAAAAACACCCCTTTCGGGGTGTTTTTGTTGAATCTACCTTCTAAAGCTTACGCTAGAGAACTAGTTTCGAACCTGAATTGAATTTGTTTGGAATTCTTCTTCTGGTCCTACATTCTGGAATACGTTAGGAGCAGATGCTGAAGTGTTTGTGTTCACACTTACAAGCTGTACTCGGTAGAACGCAGTTGTAGCAGGGTCAAAGTTTACAGTAAGTTTGAACTTAGCAACCTGACCATCGCTGATGCGAACATAGTTTCCAGTCTGACTTCCACCTGATACAAGCTCGAGAGCTGCAGTTGTGGTTCCAGTTGTTGAAGCAATTTCAATGTTTGATGAGTTCTCAACACGGAAGGTTGCTCCTGTTGTTGAACCCTGTCCAGCTGTGAGCTGTACATAAGTATCTTCTTCGAAGCCAGTGACATCGAATGAGATAGTGTACATACCCTGGTCATCAGTAGTTGTGGTATCAAGACCAGCATCGCTTGTTGCACTTGCTGCTGTCTTTTCTACAGTAACTCCAGATGTTCGAAGTGTGAATGCTTCTCCGTCTACTGAACCCTTAAGAGCATCCTGATCAAGATCATCAGCTCCTTCTGCATCAACGTTGTTTACGTTAACAGCTGTAAGGTTTGCAGTAACAGTTGTGCCTTCGTTGTACTGAGTAGTCTTCTTGAATTCAAGTGCAAACTCAAAATCAAGAGTTTCTCCAGCATCAACAATTACATCATCACCATTATCAAGGTCAAAGACAAGAACAGCTGATCCGTTAGTTGAAGTAGCAACTTCGAAATCATTGTAGTCTTCACCGTCAATAACAAGCTTAGCATCGTTTACAACCTGAGCATAAGTCTCTGAGTTGCTGAAGTCGATGGTGATAGGAAGCTTCTTAATCTGAACATCAGCTCCTGAATCATCAGCTTCTGCTTCGAACTTAAGGACAGTTGCCCAGTCTGAAGTCTGGTCTGCATCAACTCGGAATGTCTGAGCTGAAGGATTGTCTGAAGACTCACGGAATGTAAGGTCATCATTCTCTCCTGCAACGTTGATATCGAATGCTACGGTGTCAGCAGCATCTCCAGTGTACTGGTCGATTCCTGCTCCATCGATAGCTCGGATACCTTCGTCAGCAACAGTAACTTCCCATGAAGCATTGTCTGCATCATCGATGTTATCCATTACATCAAGAGCAAGAGTAATTTCTGCTCGTTTATCTTCCTTAACAACTGAGTTAAGACCAGTGAATCGAACGCGGTACACGTCACTTCCCTCGTCTGACCAGTCATCTTCATTGTCAACATCCTTTGTTGCGATGGTCTTTCCATCCATCATAAGGTATGCCTTCTCGAAGACTTTCCAAGGCTCGTTGTCTGTTGAACCAGTTCCTGTTGACTCGAATTCGAAGTCAGCTCGGTCGAGCTTAGCATCGGCATCACGAGCGTAGAAACGAGCTGTTGCAACTTCAACCTTGCTCTCTCCTTCCTCAGCATCATCTTCACTAACGAGGTCGAAATCTTCTAGTGAAGCCTCTCCACCGTTAAGTGAAGATGAGCTTCCTGAAGTTGAACCTGAGCAAGGAGCTCCTGTTGTTGAGCTGAACATTGCACCTGCAACACAACCTGGAACGGTTGAGCCACCGGTTGTTGATCCGCCCATAGTTGCTACGTATGCTCGGGTCTTAGGACCAAAGTATCCTGAAGCTGGAGTAATTCCAACTGATGCCTGCCATGATGCAAGAGCAGCCTTTGTCATTGCTCCGAAGTAACCTGTAGGAGCTGCGATCTGAAGCTTGCCACCTGCAATAAGGAGGGCCTGAAGAGCAGAAACATCTGCACCAGTACTACCGATAGTCAAGTTGCGAGTGAACGCACTTGATGTGGTAGTAGTGGTTGTAGTTACGGTCTGCGCAGCAGCCACATTGAATGTGAATGCAAGCGCGAGCGCAACTGCGCTAACACTTACGATAAATTTTTTCATAATAAAACTTAATAAATATTTATTAGTAATTTTTGTTAATAATACCGAACAAACTCTTTTCATAATTCATTGCTTTATTATCGACACAAAACAATGAAAAGAGCTGTAAAGGGGATGGGGAATATCTGTCGTGCGGTCATATCGGAATAAGGTGGGGCGGAACTAACTTACTTTACGTCTACTATTGATTTTTCAAAGTTCTGTCGTCGCAAGCTTTATTATAAGCGGAACGGTTTTGCTGGTGCAAATAGTTTCTGTGGATAACCGAAGTGTATACCTAAGAAACTAGGGCCGTTTCGCCTACGTATTTGATGACGGTAAATCTGGCGGTATCTTACAGGTTTTGGGGTCGAAAGTCAAAATATACTTATATATATGTATATCTATCTGAGCATGTATTTACTCCACCTTCTCTCCCCCTTTTTCTTGAGAATTCCCCGAGCAACCAAAGAGAGTAATTCGCGTTGAACAGTCTTTTCACTGACATCTTTCAAGTGGGTAGTAATGTCTTTAATCATGAGTTCAGCACCCGGTTTAAAAAGTGCAATGATCTGGACTGATCGTTGTGCTTTTGAATCAGCAGTCGGCTTAGGGTTATAAAGGACACGAGAAACATCTTTACGTTCTGGAGTCTGAGCAACAAGAGGTGTTGTTAGGATTTTTTTCTCAAGGACACTCTCATGTCCTTTATAAAGGACATCCTGTCTTTTATATTCTTCTACACTTGGGACATTCATGAAGTCCACGCTAAGCTGAATCTTCTTTTCTTTGTGATGCTCTATTTCATTTAATACAAGTGCAATCTGTTCTTTAAGAATTTGAGCGTTTCGAGAAGATACCAACCCTACTGCTTCAGCAATTTCAACAGCACTTTGTACTTCGATGTAGAAGCTCATCAACTGGTGCGCTTGCGCCTCATTGTCCTTTAGTTCTCCACGAAGAAATTCACCCCCCGCACGAAGCAATGAAGTAGCGTTTTTGCGGAATGTTTCTCGCAGTGGTTCTTTGGTATCGAAGTACTCAGAAACCATGTAGAGTGCTTGGGCAATTTTTTGTGTCTTTTTAAAAAGATAAGCAATATAAGGCTTATTTATGATTAAAGACATGTCTTTAATTTCTGATGGGAGGTGTGTCTTTTTTTCTTCCATGTCCTTAATAAGTAAAAGTTGGGTCCATTATATAGAGGACATTATAAAAGACAATATTGAGCCATATTTTATTGTGTGTTTCATTACAGTGTGAGAAAAGAATGTGTTACCATATAAGGCAAATATGGCTAATAAAACTAAAGAAAAAAAAGAGCGTGATCCCCTTCTAAAGGAAGAGGCTCTCTACGGAATTTGGTCGGTGTGTTTTTTTGTTATTGCATTCTTTTTCATGCTTGCTCCTTTTGGAAAAGGTGGCCCAGCGGGTACCGCAGCCTATAACGCTCTTTCTCATCTTTCAGGAATCGGCTACTATCTCCTCCCTATTATTTTTGTCATTTTAGGACTCTCATACCTTACCCAAGTTGAAAAGCGATTCCCCCTTTCTCGCATCCTTGGATCTATTCTTTTTGTAATGTCAGGACTTGGTCTTCTGGAGATCATGTCGCGCGATCTTGGAGGAGTCGTTGGTCGCATAATCGGCGTACCCCTTATTTCCACTTTTGATACCTATGTTGCATCTGCCCTTCTAATTGCGTTCATGCTTATTTCTTGTTTTGTGATCTTCAACACCCGCCTCAAGCGTTCTCATCTCTCGATGCTTATTACACCTTTCAAAAAAGCTGAGGCTGTACTCGCAAAAACAAAAGCGCTTGGAAATACAAATAATGATGATATCGAAAAGAGCGTCGAAAATACCATCCTTAAATCAGAGAAGGCAAAAGCCGAAGAAGTCCGACCTGAGAAAGTAGCCGAGCCTAAAAAAACTGCTCCGGAGAAGACAAAGGATGATATGCCTATTGGCACCCCTTCATTCACTCTTATGGGTAAAAAGTTTGTACCTCCTCCACTTTCAATTCTTGAAGTCGATAAAGGAAAGCCTGGCGTTGGAGACATCAAAGCAAACGCCAACATCATCAAGCGCACCCTACAGAACTTCGGCATCGATGTTGAGATGGATGAAATCTCTATCGGACCATCTGTTACTCGCTATGCCCTCAAACCCGCTGAAGGAGTGAAGCTCTCGCGCATCTTAGGTCTTCAAAATAATCTTTCCCTTGCTCTCGCCGCTCACCCTATCCGTATCGAGGCACCAATTCCAGGAAAATCACTCGTGGGTATCGAAATTCCAAACAGTATCAAAACGACCGTTGGTCTCGGAACACTCCTTGCAAGCCCTGAGTTCCAAAACTCTGATAAGCCTCTCCTGGCTTCGCTTGGTAAAGGTATTTCAGGTAAATCACACTTTGCTGACATTGCGGGTATGCCCCACACCCTTATTGCTGGTACGACAGGCTCAGGTAAATCGGTGACCATCCATACCATCATCACTTCTCTCCTCTACCGCAATTCTCCAGACAACCTTCGCTTCATTATGATCGACCCTAAGCGTGTTGAGCTCACCCTCTACAACAAGATCCCTCACCTTCTCACCCCCGTCATCACCGATGCTAAAAAAGCTATCCTTTCTCTTAAATGGGCAGCTAAAGAAATGGATAGACGATACAACATCCTCGAAAAGTGTTCAGTACGTGACATTGGCTCCTACCACAAAACTATCTTGGCTCCTGCCATGAAGAATGTGAAAGAAGGTGATCCTGTACCAGAAACCATGCCTTACATCGTCGTGGTTATCGACGAGCTTGCTGACATCATGCAGACCTACCCTCGCGAACTTGAATCCGCTATTGTGCGCCTTGCCCAGATGTCACGTGCTGTCGGTATTCACCTCATTCTTTCAACCCAGCGTCCTTCGGTGAACGTCATCACCGGTCTCATTAAGGCAAATGTACCCTCACGTATTGCTCTTCAGGTGGCTTCACAGATCGACTCACGTACCATTCTTGATATGCGAGGTGCTGAAGAACTCCTTGGAGCTGGAGACATGCTCTATCTCTCAAGCAAAGCTCCTAACCCTGAACGTATCCAATCTGCCTATATTAGCGAAAGCGAAGTAAAGGAAGTAGTAAAATATCTTGCCGACAACTATGACTCTCTCCCTTCTGAAATCAACATTTCTGGCGAACAAGTCACTAAAGACGCCCTCTTTGATGCAACCCTTGGTACTAGCCTCGAAGCAGATGATGAGGCCGATGACGACCTCTATGAAGAAGCTAAAGACCTTGTCATTAAATCAGGCAAAGCTTCTACCTCATATCTCCAACGAAAGCTTAGCATCGGATACGGTCGTGCTGCCCGGCTTATGGATATTCTCGAGGAAAAAGGCGTTATTGGTCCCGCTAATGGCTCAAAACCTCGTGAGGTGTACGGATTTCAAGGAAGTGCTGAAGTAGCACCAGAAGAAGAATGACTAATAGAAAAGATGTAAAAACATGGCTCCGCATAGGCTTCTTCACTACTCTTTTAGTGGTTATCCTCGGCTATTCAGCATTCCAAGCACGTAAGATTGTCGAGGGGCCTGAGATCAAGATCACCTCACCTGTGCAACTTGGAGGAAGCGTGTCAGAGCCTCTCGTCAAGCTTGCTGGCATTGCCACTAATATTAAAGAAATTAGCCTCAATGGCTCCCCTATCTATATCGACGAGCAAGGAAATTTCAACGAAAGGCTAGTGCTTCTTCGGGGATATAATATAATAAAGCTTGAAGCGAAAGATAAGTTCAACAAGGAGACGAAGAAAGTAATCGAATTGAATCTTAATTGAACCTTCCTTATCAAGAATTTTACTCACCCTAACCTAAACTACAGACATGCCTAAAAAAACACGAAAAAGTGAAAAAGCCGAAGAAAAAAATGAAGCACGAGAACGAGGTTCTGGAAATATTCAGGCAACCCTGAACGAAATCAAAAGCAAATTTGGCGACGATTCAATCATGATGCTTGGTGAAAAAACCAAGGTCGACGTTGATGCTATCTCTACCGGATCTATCGGCCTTGATGCCGCACTTGGCGTAGGAGGACTTCCCCGCGGACGCATTGTCGAAATCTTTGGTCCTGAATCATCTGGTAAGACCACTCTCACTCTTCACGTGATTGCAGAAGCACAAAAGAAAGGTGGTATCTGTGCTTTCATCGACGCTGAACATGCCATGGATCCTGTGTACGCAGGTCGCCTTGGAGTGAAGATTGACGAACTCCTCATCTCACAGCCAGACACAGGTGAACAAGCTCTCGAAATTGTAGAGAGTCTTGTACGATCAGGTAAGCTTGATGTTATTGTCATCGACTCAGTTGCTGCCCTTACCCCTAAAGACGAGATCGAGGGAGATATGGGAGCACATCATGTGGGCAAGCAAGCACGCCTTATGTCTCAAGCACTCCGCAAGCTCACCGCCATCGTTGCCCGCTCAAAGACCATTGTCATCTTCATCAACCAAATTCGTATGCAGATTGGGGTGATGTTCGGAAACCCAGAAACTACCCCCGGAGGAAAAGCTCTCAAGTTTTACACTTCAGTACGTATTGATATCCGTCGTATTGCGCAGATCAAGAAAGGTGATGAAGTCATGGGAGGTCGTGTGCGCGTGAAAGTCGTGAAGAACAAAGTTGCTCCCCCATTCAAACAGACCGAATTCGACCTCATGTACAACGAGGGAATATCACGGGAAGGCGAAATCATCGCTCTTGGCGAAAGCATGAAGCTCATCCAAAAGTCTGGGAGCTCATACTCATACGGCGAGGTGAAGCTAGGCCGTGGATACGATGCCACCCGCCAATTCCTCCGCGAAAATACCAAACTCACTAACGAAATTCTCAACCACATCCGCACCAAACTTAAAGAAGGCGCTCTCGACAAGAATCTTTCATCTCGCAATCAGGATGAAGGAGGTCCTGCTGAATCAGAAGAATAGCTACCCCCTCTTCTTTCTTCGCTGTCGACTCAACATAAAATACGCGACCACAATCACGAGCAAACTTGTGAAAATGAGTGCGATACCTGAAAGAGCGTGAACAATTTGTTTGTAGTGACGGCCATAATAGTACCCAAGCCACATAAGTGCAGCTGACTTCACCATACTTGTGATCACATTAATGGTAACAAACCTCGCATACGTCACCCCTGCACTTCCCGCCACAATCATCACCGGCCATCCCAAACCATGACTCACCTTCGCAAGAGCAAGTGTCTTGGTACCCTCAACCTTAAAATACTCCTCAAGAACACGGAAACGCTCGGGGGAAATCGAGAAACGCTTTGGATAACGTCCCACAATACGCTCTTTACCGTACTTTCCTATAAGAAACGCTCCAACGTCAGTAAGCAGATCTACAAGCACAGCAAGGATAAAGAGTGTCAGTAGCCCATACTTTACCCCACCCGCAGGAGAAGCCTTAAACGCAGCATAGACCGTGGTGAGCGGTCCTTGAACGGCGAGGAATGGCACTAGTAAGAGATATCTTTTCATTTCGTTAATTATGCGATAGTATCACCTTACTATGCTTGAATACAATGAAATTACCCTACGAAAATATATTATCTTCGAAAACGAGCCTTATGAAGTACTTGCATCACACGTATTCCGCAAGCAACAGCGAAAGCCGGTAAATGCTACCAAGCTTCGCAATCTCATCTCGGGCCGCATCGTCGAACACTCTTTCCATGTATCAGATAAGGCTGAAGAAGCCGAAATCACCACCAAAAAAGTAAAGTATCTCTATCTCAACAAAGGTGAGTACTGGTTCTGTGACGAAAAAGATCCTTCAAATCGCTTCAAGCTCGACGAGTCAGTGCTTGGTGTGGCTATCAAGTTCATCAAGACTAACTCAATCGTTGACGCCCTTCTCTTCGAGGATAAAATTTTCGGTGTGAAGCTCCCTATCAAGGTTGAACTCAAGGTTACTGAGGCTCCTGACGCCGTACGCGGAGATACCGCAAAAGGTGGTAACAAGCTCATCACCCTCGAAACTGGTGCAACAGTCACCACTCCAATGTTTATCAAAGAAGGTGACATAGTGCGTATCAATACCGAAACTGGCGAATACGTAGAACGCGTAAACTAAACGTCAGCGATAAATAAACAAAATACCCCTTCAGAAACACGGATATTTTTCTTCTGAAAAATTCCTATGCTCGCCGCAAGGCTGCGCAATGTTTCTTTCGGGGTATTTTGTTTAGTTTATCGACTAATATACGGAATGAGAGCCATGAAGCGAGCGCGCTTTACAGCGTTAGCAAGCTTGCGCTGGTGCTTAGCATTCACACCAGTCTTCTTGCTTGAAAGAAGACGAGCATGAGGATTAAGGAACTTTTTGAGCAAGTCCGTATCCTTGTAATCTACATGCTTGATATTATTCTGTGAGAAGTAGCATTTTTTCATATAATTTGTGTGTAGGGGTATTTATATCGTATTTCAGTAAAATTGCAAATGTGAGACCTAAAATGGGATGTCTTCGGGGTTAATTTCCTCATCGGGGTATGCTATACCCTCATCCTCTTGCATAGGAGCCTTGCGTGCACCAGGAACTGCAGAAGCCGAAGCAGAGGCCTCGGACACAGCGCCTCCACTCATACCCCCTGCTCGAGGACCGAATTGTACGTTGTCGGCTACGATTTCGGTGCGGTACTGCTTTTTGCCATCCTGTCCGTCCCATGAACGAGTCTGGATACGGCCTTCAATGAGCACTGAAGCACCCTTCTTAAGATATTGAGCTGACGTCTCAGCCTGACGTCCAAAGACCACGATGTTGTGGTAATCAGAGCTTTCCTGACGTGCTCCTGACTTGTCTTTCCAGACACGATTAGTAGCAACAGAAAAGCTGGTCACCTGCATTCCTGACGGGAGAGCTTTGATCTCTGGGTCTCGAGTGAGGTTTCCTATGATGAGTGCTTTGTTAAGGTACATGAGGTGATGATGAGGTTATTTGTCAGAGTCCGCAGGAGCTTCTTCGGTAGCTTCCTCGGCTCCGGCTTCTGTCTTAGGTCGCTTGGTAACGCGGTCTGCCATGAGTGTGCTCTCCTTTACTGTTGAGATGATGAGGTAGCGAAGAGTGGTTTCTGAGGCATCAAACATTGCTTTTACCTTCTCGACTGACTCTGGTGAAAGGCTGAACTTAACCCAGGTAAAGTATGCCTTGCCGTAGGTGCTCTTGATAGACTTCACCGTCTTTGAGATAGGGTATGCAAGCGTCTTAAGCTCAGGTGCTCCTTCAGAGATAATCTCGCCACCAAGGTCGGTGATAAAGGCTTTCACCTTCTCTACTTCAGCAGGAATAAGATCCTCTGCCAAGGTAGGCACGATGTGGTAGCCAGCTTCGTAAATGTTTATTTCTTGCATAAGTTACGCTAACTTACCACACGAGATTGAACTTTGCAACAGCGTTCTTGAGTATTTCTTGAGCTACGTCTCCCTCGTCTAACCCCTTAATTTCAGCCATTTTTTTGACCACCTCGATCACATAGGTTGGCTCATTTCGGGTACCACGGTATGGAATCGGACTCACAAAGGGTGCGTCTGTCTCAGACATAAAGTCAGAAAGTGGGAGTTCTTTGATGGTTGTGGCATATTCTCGTGCAAAAGTGATCACCCCCGTAAACGACACACTGAAATCGAGCTCAGCAAATTGCCGTGCCTCCTCAATAGTTCCCGTGAAGAAGTGGACATTCCCCCGAAGTCGTTCACCATGCACGTTTTTCTTTTCTGCAAGAAGCGCGATGATGTCCTGATTCGCATTGCGGGCGTGGATCATAATTGCCTTGTTGTGCTTCACTGCAAACTCAATCTGCTGATCAAACAATGCCATCTGCACCGCTTTCTTATCTTCATCGATCACTCCTTCTCTTCCGTAGTCGAGCCCACACTCACCGACTGCTACCACCTTTGGGCTCACGACCAACTTCGCAAATTCTTCTTCATTAAACTCAGGAAATTCTTCATCAATCGGATGAATACCGATGCAGGCAAAAATATTATCGTGCTGTTCGGCGAGCCCGACCGCACTCTGCGAGGTTGCGAGTGAAGTTCCGACCGTAATGGTGGCCACACCTTTTTCTTTCATGCGCGCAATGACCTGCTCACGATCAGCGTCATACTCCGGAAAGTTGAGATGCGAGTGGATGTCGATGTAAGTAATATCACTCATGAATAGTTAATCCTTGCGCATGAAGAGTGACTCGCTTGGCATTTTGTTTGAAGCAATTGCCTCTTGAATCTTTCGTGAAGTTTCTGGCATGAATGGCGCGAGGTGCTGCGCAACACCGTAAAGGCGGATTACCAAATCAGCAATGAGTGCTTTCCCCTTCTCTGGATCAGTCTTCACCACCTTGAATGGCTGAGTATCCTGGATTGCAGTATCGATTGTCTTTATCGATTCAAACACCACGTCGATTGCTTTCTTAATATTGAATTCTTCGAAGGCTTTCTTGTACTCTTCTGACCATACCTTATTCTCTTCGGGGATCACCACAGGCGCATCAAGATTTGATTCTGCCATTTTCATGACACGTGACGTGAGGTTCCCAATACCATTTGCAAGATCAGCGTTGAATGACGCCTTAAAACTCTCCCGATTGAGCTCTCCATCTTCGAAGAGCGAAATTTCTTTTGCAAAGTATGCGCGAAGCGCCTCTACACCATATTCGTCAATAAGCTCTTTCGGAGAAATAACATTCCCCAGCGACTTTGACATCTTCTTCCCTCCCGACTGAATAAGACCTGTCACCAAAATATTTTGTGGAAGTGGAAGACCCGCAGAAAGCAGCATACCGGGCCAAATCGCCGCATGGAAACGCAAAATATCCTTACCTACCACATGCACATTCGCAGGCCAGAACTTCTCATACAAACTCTCATCATCTGAGCCGTATCCAAGTGCAGAAATGTAGTTTGAAAGTGCGTCGCACCATACATACATCACCTGCGCATTATCCCCCGGGACCGGAATTCCCCATGGCACCTTAGTACGAGGTCGAGAAAAGCTCACATCTTGCAACCCATCCTTGAGCACTGAGAGAATTTCATTTTTTCGTGTCTGAGGAATGATATTGAGTTCGCCACTCTCAATTTTTTCTTTAATCGCTTGTGTATAGCGAGACAACAGAAAGAAATAATTTTCTTCTTCGATCGTTTCGAGCTCGATGTAGTGCTGAGGACACTTTCCCTCAACCAAATCTTTTTCGGTATAAAACGCTTCACATGAAGGGCAATAGAGACCTTTGTATGATCGCTTCTCGATATCCCCTTTCTCTACGAGCTTATTCCACAACTTTACCGCACCCGGCCAGTGAACTTTTTCATCTGAGGTACGAATAAACTGATCATGAGATGACTCAAGCTCTGCAAACAATGCTTTGAAACTCGATACAATATCATCAAGATGTTGGCGTGGTTCTTTGTTGAGCTCGTTGGCAGCCTTGATCACCTTCGAGGTGTTTTCGTCGGCACCGGTCAGAAAGTACGTAGGGTCACCCTGAAGGCGGTGGTAGCGCGCCAAGATATCGCAGACTGTCACGGCATAGGCATGACCGAGGTGGAGCTCAGCGTTGGGGTAAAAAATGGGGGTAGTGACGTAGAAAGGCGCGGCATGACTCATACGTCGATACTACCACCAAGCTGTATATAAAAAAAGCCGCACCTACTTGATTCGGTGCGGCTCTTACTCTTGAGGTTCGGGAACGATTTACGCAGAAGCCATACGAGGCCTCTGGAATTTGCTGTTCACCGGCAGCACCAACACGGCGAAGATCATCCCCACGGTGATGCACGTATAAAGCGACAGCAGGAGAATGCTGTCCCCCCACGCCTTTGCGTACGTAATCTGAAGCCGACCCAGATCGTCGACATAGATCCTATCAACCCCCGCCGTATCAGGAATTCCCTCCATCATGGCGGGACGAAAGGAATCTTTTCCCACAAAGGAGATTCCGCTCATCCAATAATGGTAGTACGCGGTTCCGTTGGGATGTACCAACACCTCAACAAGAGTTTGAGGGCTTACCCTGCGCACGTCGTTCATGGTAACAAAGACTGATGTGCGTTCGAGCCCATCTGCCTCGCCATCACTGATGACGCGTGTTGAGTGCGAAGGGTGCTGCAGCGCAATCGTCCTTTCAAACGGTTGCACTGGATTGAGCAGGTACGCACACGCGCGAGCATGGGCCCACACTAAGCCGAACACGAGAAGAAGCTGAAGGAGTCTGAAGAGATATGGTTTCATTTGAGTGAGGAGCGCGCGATCTCGACATGAGATAACGTTCTCACTGATTAAACCATTTTATACATTTGCGTCAAATGCTACGCAATGATTCGATTGCCTCGTAAACTACTTTTTCATCTTTAACAGGCCCCACCATGGCAATCGTAAGAAGCTCAGGCTTGAACACCGCTCGTGCAATCTCTCGCATCTGCTCTGCCGTCACCGCTTCACGCTTTGCAATCACCTCTTCAGGAGATTCGATCTTGTCGTGATAGATTTCTTGAAATCCATAGTAGTCCGCCCAGTCATTTGAGGTTTCAAGGCCGAGGTAGAAGTGACCTTTGCGCATATCTTTCACTTTGCGAAGTTCAGCCTCTGGCACAAACTCGTCTTTAATCTTTCGCAATTCTTCGAACACTGCTTTGAGTGCAGGTACCACTTTTGCATTTGAAACTCCCATGCTGATAGTAAATGTTCCATAATCGATGTCTGCTGAGTGCGATGCATGAATGTAGTATGCCAGACCAAGCTCCTCGCGAATCTTGTGGAATAAACGTGAACCCATTCCGGAACCGAGCACCGCACCGAGCATACCCGCAGGATACGCGCGTCCAACATCGTAGCGATGAATACCCGTACGAAATGCAAAAGCGATGTGTGTTTGATCGCTCTTTTTGTGGAGGATTGCCACTTTTGGAGCAGACTGTTCGTCGATCACGTGTGGTCGCATCGCTTTAGGCAACGCTTTGATACCGCCAAACATGTTCTTGATTTGCGTAATCACTTTTGCTTCATCAATCTTTCCTGCAACCACCACAATCGTCGCTTCAGGAACATAGTGCGATGCATGATAGTTCACCAAATCTTCGCGCGTGAATGAACTCACCGTTTCTTTGGTACCGATGATGGTGCGTCCTGCCGGCTGGTCACCAAACACTGCTTCACCAAGCACATCCCACACTTTACTTTGTGGGCGGTCTTCATACATATTGATTTCTTCGATCACTACCCCCTTCTCTTTCTCAATTTCTTCTTGAGGAAATGTTGAATTCAGATAGATATCAGAGACGATATCGAGCATCTGCTCTGTCTTGTCAGCATGCGCTTTAGCATAAAAGCCGGTGTAGCTACTACCCGTGAAGGCATTTGATGCAGCACCAAGCCCATCAAGCTCTTCATTGATGATCTTAGAAGTTGGTCGCCTGGTCGTTCCCTTGAAGCACATGTGCTCGAGAAAATGCGAGATGCCGTTCTGCTCTTTGGTCTCGTATTCTGAGCCAGTCTCGGCAAGAATCATCACCATCGCTGTCGAAGCGTCCTTAAGTGGCACGAGACAGATACGAAGACCGTTTGAAAGTGTAGTGCGAATAGGAGTTGGCATGGGGTATTTATACTATCTTCCCGGCTTTGACGCCACTGTCTGTAAGTGATAGGTTTTTGGAAACGTTTCTACAACACCAACCTTCACCAACTGAACACGTAGCACCATGAACAACAAGAAAATCCTCATCTTCGAAGACGACTTGAACTGGATAAACGCATACCAACAAGCCCTCGGGCAAGCTGGGTTTGAAGTCCACTTTTGCCGAGAAATCATCGATCCACAGGAACCTCAATTCCTTCGTCTCCTTGAGCAAGCGGATGCATTTTCCGCAATCGTGTGGGACGGAAGCATGATGCATGGGAGGAGTAGCATGAGCACCTTCCATGGATTCATCCAAGCCTTCAAGAAGGTCTACAGTGGCCACATGATCGCGAACAGCGCTCTTCAGGAATTCCGCACTCGGCAGATCGAGGCTGGCTGCACTCACCAAGTGAGTGGAAAATCGCACCCAAAGGAGCTTATTGAGCTTCTCGCGCGAATTCTCGCCTGACCAAAATCATTCTCTCACCAAAACACCCCGGACCTCCGGGGTGTTTTCCTTATCTAGTTAGACGAGTTTCGCAGCAAGCTCTGCAATCGCCACTCTCACCTGCTCTCCGGTATCGCGATAGCGCAACGTCACAGTATCTTTGTGTTCTGGATTCTCACCGAGCGTGTCGAAGTCGATGGTAATACAAAACGGCGTACCAATTTCATCCTGACGTCGGTAGCGCTTACCGATGTTGCCGTTATCATCGAATGCAATACGTCCTGAAAATGCTGGGTTCTTGCGGAGCACATCGAATACTTCTCGCGCTTTAACCACAAGCTCTGGCTTATTCTTCAAAAGTGGAAAGACCGCAGCAACGAACGGAGCCACCTTCGGAGACAACTTCAAATATGTACGCTTCTCTCCTCCAAGCTCGTCTTCAGTGTATGCAGACGAAAGCACGGCAAGCAATGTGCGGCCGATACCAAATGATGGCTCAATGCAGTGAGGAATAAAACGAGACTTGGTCTCTTCATCGAAATATGACAAATCAACTTTTGAACCTTCACTATGTTGCTTCAAATCGTAGTCAGTACGGTATGCAAGGCCATACAATTCTTTCTTTCCAAACGGAAAATCAAATTCAAAATCAATCGTACGCTTAGAGTAGTGCGCACGATCTTCAGGAGCAACTTCGAGCTCGTGCACTTTTGCTTCAGGAAGACCAATATCGCTCACGAAGCTCCACATGTCTTTGCGGAACAGCTCGAAGTGCTCTTCCCATGTCTCAGGCTTCACGAAATACTCGATTTCCATCTGCTCAAGCTCACGCACGCGGAAAATAAAATCACGAGGTGCGATTTCGTTGCGGAATGCTTTACCAATCTGCGCCATACCAAACGGCAATTTTGGATGAAATGAATCAAGAATGTTTTTGAAGTTCACAAACATTCCCTGTGCAGTTTCAGGACGAAGATATGAAATAGATTTTTCATCTTCTGTAATACCAACATTTGTTTTAAACATCATATTAAATTGTCTTGGCATTCCCCACTTTTGCTCACCACAAGACTGACATTTAACTGAATTATTTAAAAAGTATTGTGCCCATGTACCAATATACTTTCTTGCTTCAAGAACCTCATTTAATATCATTGATTGCAAATCGAGATTTAATTCAGCGATTCTTTTCTTAACAAAAACTTTTTTAAATTCATTTTCAATTTCTTTAATATTCTTATCAATGATACGAGCATGATCGCCTTGATCAAGTTTTTCTCTGTTAAGTTTAAATAACAAATTAAGATATTCTGAGTATTTTTCTTGGTCAACGATATTATCAACTCTATATCTTTTATTACAAACCTTACATTCAACAAGAGGGTCAGAAAAACCCGCAACATGACCTGAAGATTTCCAGACTTCCTGATTCATAAGAAGCGCTGCGTCGACACCATACATATCCTCACGGTCGAGCACGAAGCGCTTCCACCACAAGTTCTCGATATTCTTCTTGAGCGCGACGCCGAGCGGCCCGTAATCCCAGGTACCCGCAAGACCGCCATAGATTTCAGAACCTTGGTAAATAAACCCGCGTCGCTTACAGAGTGAAATAAGTTGTTCCATATAAAATTAAGGGGGCAGGCACCTTTTTAAAGACAGAGAAACGCATAATCGGCGGTGTCCTGAAAGGAGCCTTGTGGGGCTTCGACGGAGCGAGCACGAGGAATTTTCTAGTAAGAAAATATCCGTGCTCCTGTAAGGACACTGACGATTATGTGGTGCTCTGCTTCACGAAAAAAGGTGCCTGTCCCCTTTACTGTACCACTTGCCCTGTGCCAAATCCAGCTCCGGGATCTTGCACCGAAGTTGTCACAATATTTCCTGATGCCTTCACCTCTGCATTTGCGAAATTATCACGTCCTACAAAGCTAACATTATTCACCAGATTCAACGTCTTTCCAATTTGACTTCGACTTGGCAATACACTCACTTTAAAGTTGAGTGTGCGTGGCGCGGTGCCAAATCCTGTGCGCACGGGCAATGACCCCACACTCCAACGAAGCTGTTTGGTGCTACTATTCCATAAAATACGTTCACTTGAGGGCGTCACCTCGCCTTCATAGGTTACATAGTTGGGAAGCGTAAGGGTGAGCTCTCCATTTGATACTTCATTAACCGTGTTGGTAAGGGTGAGTGCTACGGTATACGTGGTCTTGGTTTCAACCTTTGGAGGTATAGGGCCACTGTTTTTCAAGGGACCACTGCTATAAAGTGTCTTGCCTGTAAGTACCACATCTGACACCATGGGCACTGATCTCTCAAATGATGATTCAATGTCTTCTGTCACATCATTCTCATTGATACGTCGCGCATGCACATCGAACTTCAAATTAATTTTTGGATTACTAATCCGTTCCGCAAGAGCTTCGTCGAAACCTTTAAGATCAACAGCGAATGCGAATTCTCCCTTTTCACCAGGCTTTATTTCTTCAAGTCGAGGATCAATATTCTTATTCCATTCAATAAGTGAGCGATTTGAGTCGTAATATCCCTGAGTTGCGCGGATATTATCTTTATCAATCAAGTCCCCGTCAATCTTAAGCGTGAACTTAGCATCGTTGACTGGCACATTGAGCGTATTCTGCCATTGTATAGTCCCTCGAAGCTTATCACCAACAATCACATAATCCTTACGATCTGCGAAGGTGATCGACGTTGCCAAGAAATCTCCACGAATCACCATGTCATGCACATGCATTGCAAGTGAGGTGCTCACGCGTGTTGAATCTGCATTACTTGCCGTACCTACGTTAAATTTAAATACTTTATCTTCATTGCTTTGCCCACTGATATCTCCCACAATCTCAACCGTCTTTGTCTCATTTGGCTTGAGTTCACCGAGTGGAAATTCTCCTTTTCGTCCATCAACTTCGAGATTCGAGCTCTTGTACGTAAAACCGAAGGGATATGTCACATTGAGAGCGAGATTGCTTAAGGTATTGTTTGAGTTTGACACCACTTTAGCAACCAATGTCACCTCTTGGTTGTTATTGATTTCTTTGAGCGCATCGATGGTGAGCACGACAGGGGCGAGTCTCAAGAACACACTAAATCCGGCATCTTTACTAAACTGCCCATTAGATCCAGGCACCTGATATTCGATTCGGACCTGCACATCTTTTTGCGCATTCTCTTCTCCAAAGAATCGCGCAGACAATGTGCGGCGTACTACTGCCCCCTTCGACAAGGTACCGAGCTCAATACGCTCACTCACCAACGGCTTCGTATTATCTTCGACGCTACGCGTGCCCTCTGGGTAATCAATGACGAGTGCGGTGTTAAGAAGATCACCATTGTTGCCATTTTGAATACTCACATCATACGAAAAGGTGTCACTTGAAGGCACAGACGGTGGTGCAACAATATCGACTTCAATATTTTTTGCGGAGATAGTGGTGTTGCCGTAGTAATACATGTACCCTGCTACGCCAATTGCAATTACGAAAAACACCAGAGCTCCCAAGAACATGCGACGGAAGATCGTAGTTGCTTTTGAGGCAAACTTTTGTTCATCGAAGGTGCGCGGTACACGTGGAGCGAATGTTTGAGATGGGAGCGCCTCTTCTTCCTGCGGCAATCGCGGATCTGATTCACGATGAATCACACTTGGACCTCCTGGGCGATACAAATTGTCGCGCGCAGAGTCGATACGACTTTTTCGCTCCTCCTCTTCTTCACGTTGTCGCTCAAGATCATTCATACAAAAAAGTATATCACAAACTCGATGCCCGTAGCGCGCGATTGATTTCCGTCACCATTTGTTTTCGAAGCAGTGTTGCTTGTTCGAGCACTGCCACGGAAAATTCCTGCCCTTGTGCAAGCTCACGCAGCATCGGATCATCTTGCACATATCCAAGTAAGGTCAGCACACGGAGCACTGCCACTTCTTCTATCGCCATACGTTGTTCCGTTGAGGCAACCTTAAGTATTTCAAATACAGTGAGCATCAATACAAATAATTCGGGATGGGATTCTTCCCCTTGAAGCAATCGCCGAAGGAGTGCCGCAATACGCACCAACACCTCACGTGAGGCACGATCAGGGATTGCCGTCATTGCATCATCTATTTTGAGTGCGGTGGTAATGCGCCAATATTCTTTTCCGCGTACAAGTGACACACGCACCAACGCAAAATCAGTGAGTGTGTAACGAAGTTTTGACTTAAGATGGCGCACCCCTTGAGCGGTCGCACGAAGCAATCCAAACTCTTTGGTGAAGAGCTCGAAGACTTTATTCGCCTCCCCTGACGGAACGCTTCTTAAAATGAAGCAATCGGTCTCGAAGATGGTATGCATATGATATGTGTGTACCTAGTTACAACGTCTTCAATGAAAGTGTGAAGTGGTAGTCTTCGACGGTAAGTTTTTCGCCATCAGTGTGAGCGTACACAATATCTGCAATACGCGCTGTCTTCATGAGCTCTTCTTTAAAACGTTCGATGATTGCTTTTTCGTTTTCACCAGCATGTACCGTGAGTACAATCGTATCTTTTGGAGAAAGTCCTGCGTTCTTGCGCATATCCTGCACGAAACGCATGAGCTCACGCACCACTCCTTCCTGAATGAGTTCTGGGGTAAGCGTGATATCGAGCATCACCTCATCTTCGATCGCACTATCAAGAATCACTTCTTTTACATTCACTTCATCTTTGATGAGTTCGGCATAAGCACTATCATCGGCAATATCGTATTCATCGGTGCGAAGCATAAGTCGTGAGAGTGGCTGGCGTACTTTGATGGTGCGCTTTGCACGAGCCTCAAGCGCCATCGACACAATCTTACGTGTCTCTGCCATCTTTGCGAGTGCGAGTTGATCGGGAGCGCCGAGTGTTGGCCAGCTTTCAAGATGCACACTTTCTTGTGCATCAGTCATTCCCTTCGTCATATGAAGATACACATCTTCGGCAATGAATGGCACAAATGGCGCCGCGAGTTTTGCGAACTCAATAAGCACATAGCGCGTCGTCGCAAGTGCTGCCGCTTTATCTATCACATCATCACTCTTAAAGCGATCGCGTGAACGACGGATATACCACACCGAAAGATCTTCGATGAAGTCACCGAGTGGCTTGGTTGCCTTATCGAATTCGTAACGATCAAGGTGATAGGTGATAGTTTCAGCGGTCTTGCGAAGCAGTGCCACAATCCACTGATCGAGTACATGCTCTGATTGCACCGTCGGAAGATCCGTTGAGTCGAAGGTGTCATACAAAGAGATGACATTGTACAGACGATTGAAATGCTTCTTGATCACTTCATCCAGGCTCTTCTCAGAAAATGCGGTGTCTTCAGACTTCACTGAAGGTGATGAGAGGAGGAAGTAGCGCAGTGAATCGACTCCATACTTCTCGAGAATCTTATCAAGAGGCGGATAATTGTTAAGACTCTTTGACATTTTCTTGCCGTCTTCTGCAAGGATCAGCCCATTCACTACCACGTTTTTGTAGGGAGATGCATCTTCGAGCGCAACACCGAGCACCAGCATTGAGTAGAACCATCCGCGCGTCTGATCGAGACCTTCCGCAATAAACTCTGCAGGGTAATTGGTCTGATGCGAGGCAAATGGCATTGAGCCCGATTCAAACCAGCAATCAAACACATCAGGAACTCGCTTCAAGCCGTTCCAAGTGATCTCGTCGATATAGGGACGATGCAGATCAAGCTCGTGGTCAGCATTTTTTGGAAGAGCGGCAAAGTCGATAGTGCGTGTATCCGCAGTCGCTACCCCACCCTGATTCCATACATGAGTCACATCTTTTGCAGTACCACCGAGCGATACCGCTTCGATCATTTTTACAAGCGCTTCATGAGTGATGATGAGGATGCGCTTACCTTCATGCTGTGCATCGATGTCATACAAAAATTCCGATACGCGATTGCGTACATCCTTGTATCCTTCCCCACCTGGAATCTTCATATCAAGCCATGAGCCTGTTCGATGTGTATCGAGGTAGGCAAAGAATGCTTCACGAGGCTTCTTGTCGAAGTCGCCAGTATCAAACTCTGCAAGTCGCGGATCAACTATCACCTTTCCTGTATAACCGATCGTTGTTTCAACAATCTTTGCCGTTTCTTTCGTGCGAAGCAGTGGCGAAATATATATCACATCAACCATGCCGATTTCAGCGGCCGTTGCTTTTACTTCTTCTTTTCCTTTGTCGGTGAGATGCGAGGTACTCTTGAGTGATGAATCAAGCACGCCTTTTACATTGTGTTCAGACTCACCATGACGCATGGCGATATAAGTGTTGCGTCGAATCTTATTCTTCAAATCATCAAGGGAGCTCACGCACTCTATAGTTTTTCCGTCAGCACTTCGCCATACGGGAATCGGTGCACCCCAAAAACGGGCTCGTGACACCGCCCAATCGCGAGCACCTTCGAGCCACTTTCCAAAGCGGTTTGCACCTACCGCTTCTGGCACCCAGTGAATCTTATTATTCTCTGCAACGAGTTTGTCTTTAAGATCAGTCACCTTCACGAACCACGAGGTAGTAGCGAAGTTAAGAAGTGGTGTACTGCATCGCCAACAGTGCGGATATGAGTGGACAATTTTTTCTTTTGAGAAGAGTGCACCTTTCTTTGCGAGATACTTGATCACTTCAATATCGGTCGCTTGATGCTCATCTTTCTTTTCATCTTTTGGTTTTGCATGAAGACCTGCAAATTCAGTAACTTCATCTTTGATGATGCCATTCATTCCGACATGCTGCACAAATGGAATCTGCTCCGCCTGAGAAAGCCTGAGGTCATCATCTCCAAATCCAGGAGCAATATGCACGATACCGGTTCCATCACCATCTGTTACAAAATCAGCTGCGTATACTTTCCATGCATTCGCCTTGTTTTGAAGGTCAGCATTTTTGTAGGTATCAAACACAGGTTCATATGAAGTGCCGACGAGTTCACTTCCCTTCATCTCTGCTACGACCTTATATTCTTTTCCTTTGAGTACGTGCTCTACGCGTGACGTTGCAAGCACCACCACACCTTCTTCTCCCGTGATTTCAACCTTCACATACTCCATATCGCGTCCGACGGCAAGCGCCATATTGCCAGGAAGAGTCCATGGCGTTGTGGTCCACGCAAGAAGATGTTCTTTTGAAGCATTCGCGTCAGCTTCAGCATTCACCTTCGCGAATTTCACATACACCGAAATATCAGTGATGTCTTTGTATCCCTGATTCACTTCGAAGTTTGAGAGGCTAGTTTCGCAACGAGGACAGACATACATTACTTTGAAACCTTCGTAGACAAGTTTCTTGTCGTTAAGGCGTGAAAAGACACTCCACACCGAGCTGGTGTAGTCAGCATCCATAGTGCGGTAGTCATGATCCATATCCACCCATCGTCCAAAACGTGGTACCAGCTCGCGCCACTGATCGGCATAGCGAAGCACGCTGTTTTTGGCAGCGGTGTTGAACTTCTCGATCCCAAGATCAAGAATATCTTTCTTGGTTTTGAGTCCAAGCTCTTTCTCGACAAGGTTTTCTACCGGAAGTCCGTGACAATCCCATCCCCATCGGCGTGCCACATAGCGACCGCGCATGGTCTGATAACGTGGCATGAGGTCTTTCATCGTCGATGGAAGGACGTGCCCCACGTGCGGAAGCCCCGTCGCGAAAGGCGGTCCATCGTAAAACACATAAGGTTCTCCCTCCTTCGTCCGTTCAAGGCTCTTATTAAAAATGTCGTGTTTCTTCCAGAAATCGAGGATCTCTGTCTCTCTTTGAGGGCTGTACATGGGGTTATCCTAGCACAAAATCTCTACTCTTCGAAAACACAGATATTTTCTTGGTAGAAAATTCTTATGCTCGCGCCGTCGCGCTTGCGCAATGTTTTCTCCGAGTAAGAATTCTGTGCTAGTTACATTACGCCCGGTGTTTTGATACCAAGAACCTTCAACCCACTCTCCATAACCTCTGCAAACGCAGCCACGAGTGCAACACGTCTTCCAGACGTCGCATCATTGTCAGCAATCACTTGTGTATGCGCATAGTAATTATTAAAGGTCGCCGCAAGATCGGTAAGGAACGTCACCACCTGCTGAGGAGCATAGAGCTTTGCAGCTTCTTCGATAACCTCTGGCAAACGATAGATCTTTCGAATCAATTCACTTTCTTCATGAGGAAGTGCACCATCCACGTCAGGACCGATGCCCTGCTCTTTGGCTTTGCGCATGATAGAAAGTGCGCGGGTGTGAGCATACTGAAGATACGGACCTGAATCTCCTTCAAATGAAAGCGCTGATTCCATATCAAATGCGATATCTTTAGTGCGCCCCGCTTTGAGCATTTCATAAATTGCAGCACCAAGCGCGATCTTTTCTGCAATAACTGATTTATCTTGCCCCGAAAGTCGTTCTGCCATGATTCCCTCTGTCTTTATGCGAAGCTCATCAAGAAGATCATCAGCATAGAGCACATTCCCTTCACGAGAACTCATCTTGCCCTGACCTTTGATGGTCACATACCCATATGAGACATGAGAAAATTCTTCGCGCATTCCGATACCAAGCTGTTCGCACACTGCAAACAATTGCTGAAGCGCAAGCGATTGCTCAGGACCAATCACCCATACCTGATGGTCGGCATTGTGCTTTTTCTTTTTGAGATCAGTGAGAGCGATGTCTTGGGTGATGTAGAGTGATGTTCCATCATTCTTTTGCACGATCGTATCGCTGAGTCCGAATGATTCAAGTGTAGTGAGGATTGCTCCATCTTCGAGCACACGAAATACACCAGTCTTCACACCCGCATCTACATAACGCTTTCCTTCTTCATAGTGTTCGTGTTCGTGCCAGACATAATCAAAGGTCGCACCAAGACGAGTAAGCGTTGCTTTCTGAAGAAGATACGCAAAATCAAGCACCGTCTTCCATAAATCCCACACCACCGGATCTTTTGCTTCCCATTTCACCACGAGCTCACGTACTTTCGCTTCTTGCGCCGGATCCTTACACTCCTCCGAACCTGTCACATACCATACATCGAGCACACGTCGATCTGAAGCAGTGATGGTGTGCCATTCATCTTTGTGTGATTGCCAATACGCAAGGTCTTCAACACGGTTTCCATCTTTCTTTGCAGACACAAGGTAGCCCCACATAAGTTTTGCGATAGAGATACCGCGATTGTTGTCCACCATCTCACGAATGACCGTCGCTCCATTTGCTTCAAGCAAATTACAAAGTGCGACGCCCGTAATGGTGTTGCGAAGATGACCAAGGTGCATTGCCTTGTTTGGGTTTGGCGACGCATACTCCACCGCCCACACCTGCCCTTTCATAGTTGAAGAGTGTCCGAAACGTTCAGGATTCTCGAGAATTACTTTCACCTGCTTTCCGAAAAAAAGCGATGAAAGAAAGAAATTAATAAAACCAGGACCCGCAACTTCTACACGGGTTATGTCCGCATCAGTCTCGAGCTTGATATGTGACACCAGCGCGTTTGCCAACTCAACAGGATTTCGCTTGAGTACTTTTGCGTAGACGAGCGCTGCATTGGTCGAATAGTCTCCTTTAGAAAGATCCGCAGGGTGCTCAATCACAAAAGTTCCTGCTGATATCACCTCAGCGGGGATTCCCTCTGCGACAAGCGCACTATGAATAATGGCTTTAATAGTGTCGTTCACGAGATGAGTCTAGCATGAGCTGCTACTGTCCCAAAATACTTGCATAGGTAGATAAAAATGATGGAATCGCAAACAGGAGCCCGATCAAAGGAAGCACAAACGCAACTACGCTTATAATCACGGTAATCAAAAAAACACGGTACAGCTTTTTTACCACTACTGACATTGCATCAATCTTTTGTTCCAGCGCGAGAAGGCGTTCTTCGGTGTTCATGAAATGAGTATAGCAAATAAAATTCACAAAACCTTTTCTTCAGGAGTACAGATATTTTCTTGCTAGAAAATTTTTCACGCTCGCGCCGTCGCGCTCTGCGAGCCTCCTTCCGAAAAGGTTTTGTAAGTTTTATTCCTCTATTTACTTCTTACCCGTACTACCGAATCCTCCTGTTCCTCGTTCACTTTCTGACAACTCATCAACCTCAATGATCTCCGGATGTTCAACTTTAAGCATGACGATCTGCGCAATCTTATCTCCCTTCTCTACAGTGTATGCGGTGTCACTCAAATTCACGAGGTGCACGTTGTACTCACCTCGATATCCAGCATCGAAGACTCCACCCATCGTATGAAGACCAGCTTTAGAAACACTTGATTTGTCTTTAACAATCGCGGCATAGCCATTTGGGAATTCAAGTGCGAATCCAGTAAAGAGTATTGCGTGCTCACCGGGTTGAAGTGTTTTTTCTTCCAAGGAATACAGATCAAGTCCCACATCTCCCTCACGTGCGAAATTTGGCAGCTTTGCATCAGGATGAAGGCGCTTGATCTTTATCTGCATATTATTTAGTTTCCCCTCGAAGTGTCTTGTCGATCTTCTCCGCGATCTTCTTGAAATCTTTTTCTTTCTTTCCTCGAGTTGTTTCGGCACAAGTTCCAAGACGAATACCTGAGGGATCAAACGCAGATCGAGATTCTCCTGGGATGGTATTTTTATTCACGATGATGCCTACCTTCTCGAGGCGATCACTCGCTTCAGAACCTGAGATTCCCTTTCCACCCATCCATGTATCAACAAGTACCATGTGACTGTCGGTTCCTCCTGATACAATCTTCCATCCTTTTTTCTGAAGTTCGGTAGCAAGCACTTTCGCATTCTTCATCACTTGCTTAGCATATGCCTTAAACTTTGGCGTTGCAGCTTCCGCTAGTGCCACTGCAATACCCGCAATCTGATTGTTGTGAGGACCTCCCTGAAGGCCGGGAAATACTGCTTTGTCGATTTTTGATGGAATCGCTCGATCATCGATTTTTGAGAAAATCATTGCTGAGCGCGGACCTCGAAGGCTCTTGTGAGTGGTGGTGGTCACGACATCTGCATATTGAAACGGTGTCGGATACGCTTTGCCTGCAATGAGTCCAGCAATATGTGACATGTCTACCATGAGAAGCGCTCCGCATGCATCTGCGATTTCTCGAAACTGCTTCCAATCAACTTTGCGTGGGTATGCGGTAAACCCTGCAACGATGATGTGCGGTTTCTCCGCAATCGCTTTGAGTTTTAGTGCTCCATAATCGATGACTTCAGTTTTCGCATCAACGCCGAATGAAATCTGCTGAAAGAATTTTCCTGTCGCAGATGCTTTGTGTCCGTGAGTGAGGTGTCCCCCATTGTCGAGCGACATACCCATAATTTTTCCCGTACCATCTTTGGGAAGAAGTGCGGTATACACGGCGAAGTTTGCAGGAGAACCAGAAAGAGGTTGTACATTCACTGCCCACTTCTTTGGAGAAAGCCCGAACAGCTTGAAGGCGCGCTGTTGTGCAAGGAGCTCGACTTTGTCGACAATCTCATTGCCGCCGTAGTAACGCTTTCCTGGATACCCCTCTGAGTATTTGTTGGTGAGCTCAGAACCGAGCGCTTCGAGCACGTCGTCTGACACATAGTTTTCGGATGCGATGAGGTTAACAACTGACTTCTGACGCTTTGCTTCTGCGGTGAGTAATTTTTTGACGGTGGTGTCTTTCATAGATACAGAATAGCGCGATCACAAAAAAGCGCAAAATGAAAAACGGGAGAACCTTGCGGTCCTCCCGTTGAATCAAAATTTCGCTCTTGCTTCCTCAAGAATCTTGACAAGATCGTCGTATACCTCATCAATTCCTCTATTCGCATCTACGACACGATGAGGGACTCTCTGAAAAAACGTAAGAAAACCATGTTGTCTACGCTTTTGATCTTCCACACTCGCATCATCAAAATGATTGAGAACTTCCTTGCCTTCCTGTTGTTGAACGTGCTTACGACGCAACCCTGTCTCGACATCAACATCCAAGTAAATGTAGAGATCCGGTGCTTGAGTGCCTACAATCTGCTCACGTTTCTCCCAAAAATCGGGTTCCAGTTCCATATTACCTTTCTCCACCAGCTGATACGCAAAAGTCGAGGAGTCGAACCGATCGCACACCACCATCTTTCCACTTTCAATAGCAGGAATAATGGTTTGTCTTAAGTGGAGCTCCCGAGCTTTCCAAAATAAATCAAACTGCTCTTTGGGGGTGAATTCAGGATGAGCAAAGATATAGGCACGAATTGCTTCGGCCTCAGGAGATCCTCCTGGTTCGCGAGTAGCCACCAGTGTGTCTCCAAAGTGTGACTTGAGACGTTTGAGAAGTGTGGTTTTACCAGCACCCTCCCCACCGTCGAGAACTATGAATGGTGCTGTTTTCATCTTGGCATTCATCTTATGCTAAGATGTTTTTATTATCAACAACAAACCATCATGCAGCCCGAAATCATCATCATAGACAATCTGCCCCCAGAAGACGTTGCCATGCTCCAAGCCCTTTATTCTCGCGATCCCCGCTCAGTTAAGGTACACCTCGACAAAGTAAAAGAAGCAGGTCCTGGTAAATTCATGGAGCGTTTCTATGTTGGATACGGTCACAAGTCTATCGGTGATTGTGGCACCACCACCATCTTTGCAGAAGGTATTTCAATGCTCGCCGCAAAAGCTGTTCAGGATTGGCCACTCTATAACGGACAGGAATCAAGCACCCGCTATCTTGATTTCTCAACCATGAGCATCATGAATCCGCTTGGAACAAAGAAAGGAGAAGCGATTCAGCAGAAATGGATGAACCTCTACAACAAAGCTATCGAGCGCCTCGTCATTCATCTCAAAGAACTTCATCCACGGAAAGCTGATGAAAAAGAGGATGTATATGATAAAGCAATTAAGGCACGCGCATTCGATATTTCACGATGCCTTCTTCCTGCTGGCATGACGACTATGGTTGCATGGCACACCAACCTCCGACAGGCAGCAGACCACCTCAAAGTGATGCGCCACCACCCTCTTCAAGAAGTCCGCGATCTTGCTGAAAGCATCACTACTTCACTCCAACAAAAATACCCGAACAGCTTTGGTCACAAGCGCTATCCTGAAGAAGAAACATATCTTGCTGCAACTCAAAAAGAATTGGCATACCAAAAGCCATTTTCAACAAAGAAGCTCGAATACAAAGCATATCTTCGCAAGGATCAGATCGCACGGTACGCAAAAGCGCTCAAAAAGCGCCCTGCAAAATCTGAACTCCCTTACCAAGCACGATCATGCGGCGATATCGTATTCCGCTTCCCTCTTGATTTTGGTTCGTACCGCGATCTTCAACGACAGCGCAGCATGACTGCTCCGATGCCACTTCTCACTACCAAGCTTGGTTTTCACCCATGGTATCTCTCACAGTTTCCAAAAGACTTCCAACTCATCCTCAAAAAAGAAATTGCTGCGCTCGTAAAAGAAATTAAATCACTCCCCGGTGATGATGTGACCAAGCAGTGTTACATCGCTATGGGATTCAATGTTTCTATCGAGATGACCGCATCACTTCCTTCTGCGGTCTACATCGCTGAACTTCGATCAGGCAAGACAGTGCACCCTACCCTTCGCCCCATCGCACAAGAAATAGGCAAAGTACTCAAGAAAGTTGTTCCGGACATTGCGCTTTACATTGACGAAGGGGTTGATGAATTCTCTGTTAAACGCGGAGTTCAAGATATTGTTGAAAAGAAACCTATTACCAAGTAATCTACTGACCATGGCCCTATCAAACCAGAAAATTCTCGAAGAAGTTAAAAAAGGAGACATTATTATTCACCCTTTCAAAAAAGAAAACCTTGCTACCTCAAGCTATGACCTCACGCTCGGAGAGTACTTTTACCGGGAACAAGCTCCAAAATATAATCACACCATCTTCAATATTTGGAGTGAATCGCATGTAAAACACGTATGGGGAGCAGACAAGGTTGAAAAAGCAATTACCGCAAAAGAAGCATTTCAAAAATTTAACTTCGAATGGGAAGGCATTGCTCCAAATGACAAAGTAATTATGCTCCGCCCTGGAGAAACCATCCTTGCTCACACCAACGAATTCATCGGTGGTAAAAACCACATCACCACCATGATGAAAGCACGATCATCTCTCGGTCGCAGCTTCATCGAAGTGTGTAAGTGTGCTGGGTGGGGTGATGTTGGATACATTAATCGCTGGACCATGGAAATTACCAACAACTCAAAGAACTACATCATTCCTCTTGTGGTAGGACGTCGCATCGCTCAGCTTATCTTTTTTGAAACTGGCCAGATCATCGGTGACGACTATTCAGTCCTTGGAAAATATAATCCTGGAAAAACCCTTGATGAGCTCAAGAAAAAATGGAAGCCAGAAATGATGCTTCCTCAGTTGTATAAGGATAGAGATATTAAGAAACGGTAATTCAAAGCGAAAGCCGAGAACACGTGTGTTCCCCAATTTGACATTAATTGTTTAATGTATTATAAAAATATATGAACAATGCGTTTCTTAATCTTAATCCTCCTACTGGGGGCGAGTCTTGCGTTCGCCCAGAACCCTCAACCATTCACCTTAACCCTTATCGCCACCGAGATCGGTGTCAGTCCGACCGCCGGCTATCCTGACCTGATTTATGGGAAAATCAAATTCTCACTCACTCCCAATGATCAGGATGCTTGGTTTCCTTACCATACAAGCAATGGGCCTGGAGCCTATGCTGGTGTAATCTGGAGTTTCATCGATGGCTACGGCAACACCGTCGAACCATTCATGCACTACGGAGCGAGCCTGGTTGAACTGTCGAGCGTTGGAAGCTCATCACCTTTTCTTATGGTGCTCGAAGGACAAACCGGCATCATGGAGGTGAACTTCATATCAGCGGCGCCGTACAACGGCACTTTCGCGTTTCGCGCTGATTACATGTATATCGCCCCCTCAAGAATCGACGCGTTGAGTACAAACTATACCCGCATCGATTTGCCGGCAGGATTCACCACTAACCTCATCGAGGCCAAAGGCGTACCTGAGCCAAGCAGTTTTTTCCTCGCAGCGATGGGGCTAGGAATCGCAGCGTGCTCAAGGAGAAGGCAGTAACATCACAGAAGAGCGGGACCCGCATATCGCAGGTCCCGCTCTTTCCATTTTTATCGTAAAAAGGTTACTTAACCACCTCTACTCCCATTGATCGGCAGGTTCCCTTGATGATACCCATAGCCGCATCGATGTCGTTTGCATTGAGCTCAGGAAGCTTCTTTTCTGCGATGGCGCGGATCTGAGCTTCGGTGATCTTTCCTGCTTTCTTGGTGAGGTTAGTTCCAGAACCCTTCTCTGCTCCGATAGCCTTGAGGATCATCTGAGATGCCGGAGCAGTCTTCAAGATAAAATCAAAGGTACGGTCTTCGTACACGTTCATAAGAACAGGTACGATTTCGTCGCGACGGTCCTGAGTGGCATCATTAAACTTCTTAACGAAGTCTCCGATGTTAACACCCGCAGGACCAAGAGCGGTACCGACAGGAGGTGCAGGCGTTGCCTTTCCTCCGGGGATCTGAAGCTTAATTACTTTTGTTACTTTTTTTGCCATTGTATAAATTTAATCTGTTATATGATGCAATGGCCTGACGGCAATTGCATACTGCACCACTACCTAACGGCGGTGATACGTGAAGCGCGTAACAGTGCTAGATATAGTACATGAAAAAAGAGGTTTGTCTACGTATATTGACAAAATATACATAATATATTATATTTAGTACCCGATGAAACACACTGTTCGTTCCAACAGTTCCAGCCTGCCCGGCTGGATGAACGCTCCCATGTTCACCCCTGCTCCCAAGGCAAAGCCTGCCGGAGCGAAGGTTATGGAGACCCTTCGAGGGTTCGGCCGCACGCGCAACTCGCAGTGCACGCCGGACAGTCGGCCCCGCCCGGCTTTTGCTGGGTAGAGCACGGAAACCAACAGCAACCCTTAACCCAAAGCCCGCGCCTCACCTACCCAGGTGGAGCGCGGGCTTAAATTTTGTATACAAAAGAGGTCCGGAATGGGTACCGGACCTCTCGACAACACACTCTTCTGCCGCCACCCTACTCTCGCGACACGATCGTTGGCTCACCAACACTGATGTGATCACCACTCCCCACATTCAGAACCCACTCATTGCGGGTATACATGAGATAATTAACCTTCTCTAGGTCAAACTGCCGTGCTGCGATTTCGACCTTCGTCACTCCGTCTTTACGGATCACCGCGGTAATCGTCGAAGTAATATCCCCACCTCTTTTTGATTCGATGGTGATTACTCGACCGATCAATTGATGTGCGTTTCGAGTGCAGAGCTCGATAAGCCTTGGACTTTCATTCATAAGATGTAGAACTGACATCACTCCACCATGGAGTGTTTGCACACACCCTATCACAAAATACTTTTTCTGTCGTATCATATAGACAAGCACACACCTGATAGCTCATTACACGCCTATGATCGAAGCACGCCGAAATACGAGTGGCGGTCTCGACGTTTTTGTTGAGGGAAGATTTCTTTGCACTATGAAACCAGTAGGGGCAAACACCATCGTCATTCAAAGCCCGCACTTTGATGGCGCAGGATCGGATGACGGCATCGGACCATATGTAGGAATTGACGATGGGTTACAACAAACTCTTCAAGAGCCTTGTATCACCGTTCACTTCTCACCAGGCCCCTACAAGTACGATGAAACGACGGGCAGACTCATCCCCCTTAGCAGAAATACCGAACCACCACTCGCATAAAAAACTCCGGAGAGGCGTAGCCTGTCCGGAGTTTTCTTAACGATTCACCTCATTAAATCCTTGCTGTATTTCTTCGTCAGTGTGTCCTTTACTACGGAGCTCGGTCACGATTTCAACCGTTGTTCTTCCAACGCTTTGTTCCATTTTAATAAACTTCACGATATCAGTCCCTGAATCTTCTACAACAGATGGTGATATGGATGGAGGTGTGGTTGTTGCCACAGGAGCGATCGGATGCACATAGTGCTCAATAACTTCTTCATCCTGCTTCATTTTTCTAAAGACTTTCATAAATACCAGAAGAAGCACAAAGAACACGAAGAGTGCTGAGACGCTTATAATAATCGCTCCTCTCCATGGCTTAAGGTTGAACATAAGTTTTTCCCATTCACTATCAATAGAAAGCCCCGCAGCCTGTAGATCTTTGCATTTTTGGATATACTCATCGACAAATGCGCTTGAACCAAATGTGGTATTTACCTCTCGTGCCTTATTGAAAGCTTTCATAGCATCAGTGCAACGCTTTGCTTCATAGAACGAAAGTCCTTCAATGAAGTAGGTATACAGATCCCCTGTTTCGGGAGTGATCTCAGCTTGATCAAGCAACTCCTTCACTACTTCGTTTGGAATCGCAAAAGAAAAAATGTCTCCACTCGTCTTACTATTACTTGACGTGACATACGTCATAATCCCTTCAACTTCGCCTCGCTTATTAAACGCAGGACTTCCACTCGATCCTGACGATATTTTAGTATCAGTTTGTATGAGTTTAAATTTCTTATCATCCGAATCTTTGAAAGCACTGATGACTCCAGTAGTAAAGCTAGGTACGGTAAAAGCTGTTCCCACTTTAGAACCAATATCGGCATTAGCTGGAAAACCGAACGCATAAATACGATTACCAATTACGAATGAAGTGCTCGATGATACAAACGGCAGTGATGGCAGATTACTCTGCCCTATCTTTACTATTGCGACATCTTTTTGATCATTGAGAAATTCATGATTAACGCTAACAACACGGGCAGGAAATCCTTTTGAAACCAAGTTCACCAACGTATCGTCTTGATCTGCACTTGAACCATTAAGCACTACCACCTCATCATTTCCTTCAAAAGAAACAATGTTCATAGCTTCCTCACGCAGCGACTTTGCAAACTTAGCCTGTTGTTCTAATCCTTCTGCGGTCTGTCCCTTTTTAGTAAACGCAGCATATTGTGCCTCGGTCATCCGCTGAAGCTTTCCCGCAATAAGCACTGTCAAAATTTTAGTAACAGCTTCACTCATCACCGTAGTTTTTGAAATGACATGTGAATTAGTGAGAATATGCCCGTTCGGAGTGATAATAAATCCAGTACCTGTGTAGTACACATCAACTGGTACCTTGATAGGAGCTTTAGCAGGAAGTGGAACAATGGTGAGCTTATTAAGATCGATATCAAAATTGCCATCAATCACCAGCTCACCCTTCATATGGTGAACAATGCGCACGATACCTGGCTTCGTCACATGAGCCAAATCTTCTTCAGAAAGTTTTACGTCCGGTAATGTTTCTTTAAAGAAAGTAGTATTAATAAAATGAAGAAGGCCAGAACCTTCTGTTGCTGCAAACGATACTTGTGGGTAAAAAGCGAACACGAAAAAAGCCGCGGTAAGGAGTACTGCGGCGTTTTTTCGATACTCAAGAGAGAACATGCTCTCTTATTGTATCATATTAGATTTTGCGTACCTGCAAGAAATCGAGCTCAACAGGTGTCTCGCGGCCGAACATAGACACAAGCACTTTCACCTTTCCGCGATCAGTATCAACTTCTGATACCTTTCCTTCGAAATCTTTGAATGGTCCATCAGCGATAGTCACCGCATCGTCTACCGTAAGGTCGATAGCATGCTTTGCGGCATCTCCACCACTCATGCGCTTGAACAGTGTCTCTACTTCCCCCTTCTCAAGAGGCACTGGATATACTCCAGAACCTACGAATCCCGTCACGCGAGGAGTGTTACGCACCACAAACCATGAGTCGTCAGTTACGATCATGTCCACGAGAATATATCCAGGGTAGATCTTCTCTTCTTCTTCCACACGCTTTCCCGCTTTTACCTTGATGATCTTTTCGGTAGGAACGATCACGTTGAAAATACGGTCCTGCATGTTCAATGATTCGATACGCTGCTTCAAGTTACGAAGCACCGCATTTTCATATCCTGCGTAGGTGTGGATAGCGTACCAATTTCGTTCTCCTTCTGCTTGTTTAGACATGGTGGTGATAATTATTGAATAATGTATTTGATAACGTATTCAGAGAAAATATAGTCGAAGAAACCGAGGAAAAGGGCCACGAAGAGAGACATCACGATAACAGACACGGTAAAGACCACTGTCTGGCGAGGTGTCGGCCAGGTAACATGCTTCATTTCGTTCTTGGTATCCTTGAAATAAGTAATAAGGCTCATATGCTAGGTATTTTTAGATTAAAGAAAAACCCCTCGGCTAGGCATTGGGGCTTTTCTTATCCTATCACTGATTTTTGATGAGTGCAAACGCACCTAGTCGATCTGGAAGGTGACGGTCACCGTCGAGCGGACCTTTGACTGCCCTGCTTCGAGGGTAGGAGCGGTGCCTGCAGATTTTACCTCACCTCGCATCATATCACCTCCGTAAGCAGCTTCAGCGTATGGCATGAATCCAGGATCTTCGTAGTAACTCACTACATCACTAAGATTAACACCCAGACTATCTGCAATCTTTTCTGCTTGTATACGAGCTTTCTCGATCGCGTTGGCACGAGCTTCTGCTTTGAGCGCATCAGTATCATCGATAACAAACTGGAGACCACTCACTTCACCAATCTTGAGGTCAATGACTCCCTTGAGGAGATTTCCTGCCTTATCCTTCTCACGCACTTTTACTGAAACGGTCTCTGACACTTCATAGCCTGTAATGGCAGGAGATGGGCATCCGTACATACCACATGAGACATTTGCATAGGTAGGGTTTGATTGGAAGTTTTCAGTCTTGATATCTTTTGCATCAATACCTTCGCTCTTAAGGTATGCGATTGCTTTGTTTGCTTTCTCTGACATTGCATTCTGTGCGGCTGGAGCATCTTTTGCTTTCTCTCGCACGGTGAAGGTGAAGGTTGCCACATCAGGAATTCCTACCGCCTCACCTGTTCCCTGAACATTGATGGTTTTATTTGAAGGAATGCTGTCATGCCTTGCCACCGCATCTGCGATTGCAACTCCCGCTTGAACAATAAGGAAAAGACCGAGAAGTCCGAGGACAACTTTGATGATAGTGTTGGTCTGTTGATCAAAAAACGTATTCATATAATGTGATTATGTAGTAATACCGCCAGTATACTTCCTTAAGAGATTTTGGAAAAGCGAAGCAATGGTAAGCAGCCCCACTCCACCAGGAACTGGCGAAAAAGCCTGTGCCAAGCTTTGCGCCTCTTTTGATACATCCCCTACCACCACACCATCTTTACGCGTAATTCCAACATCTATAAGGACCTGACCCGCTCTCACATGATCTGCGGTAATAAGCCCTGGGACACCCACAGCAGACACAATAATGTCTGCCTCCGTACATAGACGCTTCAAATTTTGTGTTTTGGAGTGTGCAATAGTGACCGTAGCTTGTCTATTGAGGAGTGCAAGTGCGGTTGGCTTCCCCACCAAATCAGAGCGTCCCACTACCAGAACCTGCTTCCCTTCATACGAAATATTGTAGTGCGCGAGAAGTGAAAGAATGCCTCGTGTCGTTGCGGGCACAATACCTGTCGGATCGCTCGTCATGAGCTTTTTTACATTCACTGAATGAAGTCCATCAACATCCTTCTCGGGATCTATCGTTTCGATAATTCGAGATTTTGAAAGATGTGCAGGAATAGGAAGCTGGACAATAATACCTCCCACCTTTGTATCGGCATTGAGCTGCTGAATAAGATGCACCACCTCTTCCTCACTCACTTCATCAGGAAATTCATACACCACTACTGACACACCGATTTCTTCGCCAAACTTTTTTTTGGCTTTTACATAAATGCGTGACGCTTCAACAGATCCAATCTGGATAATTGCAAGGCCGGGCACGCCTGAGGTGTGACGTTTAAGCTGCTCTTTAATCTGTTCTTGAAGAGGTTTCCCGCTTAAGATCATAGCTGCGCATCGATTGCTTTCTTGAGCGCATTGTAGTCGGCGGTACGAACAATAGTGTCATTCACAAAGAATGTTGGTGTTGAGTTTACCCCCACGAGATCACCGTCTTTCACATCGGCTTGAATGCGATCTTTATAGATATTTGAAGCAAGCTTTTCTTTAATGCCATCGGTGTTCATACCAAGCTCCTTGGCATAACCAATGAAGAGATCTGAGGGATTATCGACGTTTTCCCATTCTGTCTGAGTTGCATAGAGTTTTTCGTGCATTTCCCAGTACTTGCCCTGCTCGTTGGCAATATAGGTCATCTGGGCGGCAATAACAGCGTTCTTGTGCATGATAAGAGGAAAATCACGGAATACGAACGTCACGCGATCTTTGTATTCTTCCATGAGCTTCTTCACACCAGGTGCAATAAATGCACATGCTGGACACTGATAATCTCCGAATTCCACGAGCGTTACTTTTGAACTTGTTGCTGCTCCCATGCGCATACTATTGTCACGCACGAGCGCTTCTTTGTTTTCGGTAAGGGTATCTTTAGGAGCGTTTTTTTGATAAAGAAAGGTGCCACCAAACAAGATACCAATACATACGATCGTTACAATAATAATTGCTTTTGCTTCAGTAGTCATGCCTACGATAATAGCCCCTTATCCCTTTTTTTTTTTTTTTTTCTTTGCAAAGTAGAGACATACGAGAATCACACTAAACCCTATACATGCAAGGAGAGGGATCGTCACAAAACCGAACCACTCAATATACTTTGTGGTGCAAGAAACACCTGCTTTGCACGGTGCCATCGCCTCAGGAAGAATGTTGTAATACAAAAGGTTGTGATATACCGCAATGAGCCAGCCGATAATGGCGAGGGGAAATGCATAATCAAGACTTGTCTTGTCTTTACGAAGAATGCCGAGACCAAGAATAATAATGAGTGGATACATGGCGATGCGCTGATACCAACACAAATCACACGGAGGCAACTGCATTACCAAACTAAAAAAGAGACTCCCGATCATGCCAACAAATGCCTGAATCCAAGCTAGTAACAATGCATATTTTTGGAAAATCATTTTCATAGGATATAGTAACCATATCATGATTATTATTGGGATTACAGGTCACATCGGCGCAGGTAAAGGCACCGTCGTCGACTATCTCAAAACCATCAAAGGCTTCACACACTACTCTGCACGCTCATTCATCACGCGCGAAGTTGAGAAACGTGGACTTCCCGTCGATCGCGACTCTATGGCCATCGTATCAAACAGCCTTCGTGAAGAGCACTCTCCAAGCTACATCATCGAAGCGCTCTACAAGGAGGCAAAAGAACGTGGCGAAAATTGCATCATTGAGTCAATCCGCACCCTCGGTGAGGTCGAGGCATTGCGCAAGATCGGCCACTTCCATCTTCTTGCTGTCACCGCCGACCTCCCTGTCCGCTATGAGCGCATCGTGCTCCGTGGAAGTGTCACCGACAATATTTCATTCGACACCTTTGTCGAACAAGATAAACGTGAATCAAGCTCAACGGATCCTCATAAACAAAATATCAATGCCTGCATCGCACAAGCAGATTTTGTGCTGAACAATAACGGAGATATTGAGGCGCTTTACAAGGAGATTGAAGAGGTGTTTACAAAGATTGCGTAGCTTTAGTGCTGTTGCTTACTTGCTTCTACCTCATTTGCAAGATCAATTGCTTCTATCGGAGTACATTGCCCTGCTTCAAGCTTTTGCTGGATTTCGTCGAGACGAGCGAATTCATTATCATTTCGTCCGAGAAGTGCAATGTTCTGTCGAACATATCCAATATGAGCGAGTGCGTGTTCCACTGTTACAACATTGTCGATATGTGATTCTGCAGTCATGATAGTGTTTTAAGAAATTTTTTAATGTCTGAACTGTTTTTTAATACTACTACATTTTTACCCTGCGCATTGTCATACACTTTTTTAAGCATGAGTTCTCGCGGGAAATTTAAAATAAATTTCATACTTCCCCATGTAAGTTTTTCTTTATTATACCCACCCATTTCAGGTCTTACTTTATTAAAATATTGAAAGTACCGCTTAATTGTTCTCCATACAACAACTATTTTTGGAAAATCTAGCACTACAATAGTATCTGCCGCGCGTGCGCGAAACTCGATATTTCTTATAAAGTTTCCATCAATAATCCATGTATCTTTTTTTAAGATACCATCAATTATCGTCATAAATTCGTCTTCAGAACATTCTTTCCTCCCTTCTCGCCAATAGTAGGTGTCGAGATGATATATAGGGAGATTAAGAATCGAACCCATCTTATTTACTAACGTGGTTTTACCAGAGCCTGGACAGCCTATGACGGCAATCTTTTTCATTTTGGGCGACTATCGGGAATCGAACCCGAATTGAGAGCTCCACAAGCTCCAGTGTTAACCGTTACACCATAGTCGCCATGTTCAGACTTTATAGCATATAATGCGCGTGATATGAAATCTCCTGACTTTTCGAAGAAAACATTGCGCGTTGCTGAGGAACTTATAGGTTGTTATATCGTCAGAAACATAGGACGCACCACCAAACGCTACCTGATCACCGAAACCGAAGCATATATCGGTCCGCACGACTTAGCGTCGCATGCGTCGAAAGGACAAACAAAGCGGACTGAAGTAATGTTTGCAGAGCCTGGGACACTGTATGTGTATTTGATTTATGGGATGTACTATTTGTTGAACGTGGTGACTGAAAAAGCCGAGTACCCTGCTGCGGTGTTGATTCGTGGAGTTGAGGGAGTGAAGGGTCCGGGGCGTGTAGGGCGAGCGCTTGAGATTGATATGAAATTTAATGGGAAGAAAGCAGGAGTTGAAACGGGGTTGTGGTTTGAGCCGAGGGACAAGGGAGTGAAACCGAAGATACGTGCGTCGAAACGAATTGGTGTGGAATATGCGGGTGCGAAGTGGAGCGAGAAGGAGTTTCGGTTTGTGATGGTGAATAAATAAAAAAAGCGCAACACCCGAAGGTGAAGCGCTCTTTGCAGCATGAACAGGCGTGATCATTCGTCCGCTTGATGTTTGACGAAATAGATTGGTTGCCACTCACGCAAATGATCAACAGGGATATCTGGACGACAATCCCTAGGCATTTGTGCGTAGAGATACCATCGACCCATTTTGACCTTCACCGCATAGGAGCAAGAGTTCTTCTTGAGCACAACCGAAACGATGACGAAGGGACCCTCTCCCCACATCGCTTTATATTTCGATATGTATACTGGGTTCCATCGTTCATTCCAGACCACTTGGTCGCCGACCCGAAAGGGTGCAACTGAGGTTGAATCAATACTTAGCATGATGTGTTGAGTTTGGGGTGAAAGCACATAATCCGCTAGACACAATGTCTGCAGGTCAATTACGGTCTTTCTTCCAAACTCAACAATCTAAAGTCAAGGAACTTTTAAGGGAAAATACAATACTTGAATTAATAAGTCAATGTAAAGGACTTGGTCCTTACAGGACCTGTACCCTGTTTGGATGTTCTACTTCGCTTCGCTCGTACAACATGCTCAAACAGGCTTCAAGTCCTCTCACGCAAGCACCTTGGTGCTTGCTCTGCGCACAAACAAAAAAATCCCTTGCGGGATTTCTTTTGTTTGTGCGCAGGAGAGGACTTGAACCTCCACGCCGGTTAAGGCACACCCACCTCAAGGGTGCTTGTCTACCAGTTTCAACACCTGCGCATGTGGAAGCCAGTATAGGCTAAACTTCTTTTAAATTCAACTTATTTCACCGCAACGAAATCAAAGGTGAATCGGTATTGATCGTCGATAATTTTTGCGGTTGAAATGGGATTGGGGGTGACTTTTGTAAGAATGATGGTGACATCATTCACGGTGAGGGGCACACCAAGTTCAAGCTCGGCAGTGCGAACGAATATGCTGTTCTTATCCAGCACATTAATCGCTACCTTGACCCGCCCCGCTTGGATACACTGTACATCTTGAGGACATCGACTATCTTCAGTGACTGCCCACGGTTCGATTATCACATCATTAAACGTCACTTGCTCTCGGAGCTTAAGGACGATTGTTTTATCATCACGAGAGTTTTCTACTTCTTCAATGGGACGAGGAAAGACCGTATCAACTCCTCGATACGAGTTTTTATTGAGAATGATAAGACCAAGGATGAGAGCGAGAAGAAGTCCTGCGAGAAGCAGAAAGTCCTTCATAGATGTTATTCAGCGGCTACTTCTTCGGTGGCAGCAACAGGAGCTTTGGCAACCTTGATGTTGCGCATCTGACGGCTGATTTCCTTAGCAGCTTTATCACGGATGTAGTAGAGCTTTGAGCGACGTACTTTTGCGCTACGTACGACTTCGATCTTGTCGATCATGGGAGAGTAGAGGGGGAAGATACGTTCTACTCCTACGCTTTCGGTCACCTTACGTACAGTGAAGGTAGCTCCCGCTTCGGTGCCATGCTTACGAGCAAGTACAAGTCCTTCGAATACCTGAAGGCGAACTTTGCCTTTTTCGTGAATAATCTGGTGCACTTTTACGGTGTCACCTGAACGGAATGCAAGCGCTTTACGCTCATCGAGGTTAATTTCGTTGAGTTTGATTGCTTTTACGTGTTCTTCTTTCTTTGGTTTTGCCGCCATATATATGAATTAGGTAGAACCGACTCTATCATACGATGCGAGAAAGAGCAACTTCAAAGTCGTCTGGATAGGGTGCTTGGACGGTTACGGGGGTGCCTTCAAGGTCTTCAAAGGTGATTTCGCGGGCATGGAGGGCAAGTCGCTTGAAGCCAAGAACAGGCTTTTTCTTGGGCGCATAGAGCGGGTCTGCTACTACAGGGTGGTTAATGGCCTTCATGTGTACACGGATTTGGTGGGTACGGCCGGTTTTAGGAGAAGCCTCGATGAGGGTGATTCCATCGATAGCTAGACCACTTTTCGCCTCATGACGAGCCAGCACCTTATAATGTGTCACCGCATCACGCCCTTCCCCTCGCCCGCCACGTTGTGCCGACCACAAACGGAAGTCTTTGCGTGAGCGCGTGATAGGACGATCGATCACTCCATCATCTTCTTTCATGATGCCGTACACAAACGCATGGTACTTCTTGTCCGTCACACGATCCTGAAACTGGAGCTTGAGATGATTGAAACCAGCCTGAGTGAGTGCGATAAGCATTACTCCAGAAGTGTCGCGATCGAGACGATGCACAATGCCAGGGCGATGAATTATGCCACCATCGGTAAGCGTAATGGGTTCTCCGACATCAACAGCATGAGGATAGTGCTTCATAATCCAATCCACCAAAGTCTTCTCGTCAGTTCGTCCGTCACTGTGAACAACCAAGCCAGCAGGCTTGTTGATAGCGATGATGTCAGATGATTCGAAGAGGAGAGGAATATTCATAAAAGTTGATTGATAAAATGTCGCATGATAGATTTGACATCGAATCTATCACAATGTGTGGTAGTGGGCAAATTCGCCCGCAGTAAACAAGCAATAGAAATCGTATGAGAAAGCAGCAGCAACAGCAGCCACTGGAAACAAGTGTATTAGCCGGACTCGGACTTTGCGCTACCCGAGCAATCCCCGAAGGAAATCGAGACCAAAGACTCCCTGGTCAAGATCTTCTAAGCTTGAGCTCATTCCTACGTCCCAACCCGCGACCCCGACGGCGGCGGGCGGCGATACATGAATAAGCTCTTCTAGAGACCTCCCCGCACCAATTGACCACTGGTTCGCTGGCCCCCCAGCGAACCAGTGGTTTTACTTTGCAAAAATCAGTCGCCCCTTGGGGAGCGACTGATTGACTTCACTTTATTCGTAAAAAATGATGAAGTTGTTTCCCTCGGCATCTTGAAAAGGAGCCATCATGGGATTGGCTTTTCTGTGAAAATAAGCCTCCGAATCTATTCGCACAAGCAACAACTGACCTTCATCAGTCGAAAGCTGGAATTCATCCAGACCCTTCGAAGACATTTCTTCCGCAGCAGTCTGCAATTTATGCGTAAAGTCATCGGAGAACTCAAAAGAACCTGCGTGACGAGTTTCCATATGAAAACAGAATACCTTTTCCCTCTTATCTGGTCAAACCAAGCATTTTTCTTAACTCTTTTTCAGTCGAGTTAAGCTTTGCAACATCTGAAGGGATTTTCTTTCTTTCACCGTACACATTTGTAGGCCATGAATCTTCTTCACTTGAGGCTTTAATAGCTGAACCAAAATCAATCACAAAAGCCGTGTTATTTTTACCTACCATGATATTTCCTGCATGAAGATCCCGGTGGTAGATGCGTGCTTCATTCTGAACTTTCTCAATGTACGTTCTTAAATTTTCGAAATAAGCATCCACATCAAAACCCTCAGGGATATCTTCTATACCTTCAAGCACGTCTTTAATTGAAACAGCATCCAATCTTTCCATTATCAATATTTGAAGACCAACATCATCAGGATCAAGTGTGGTATCTTCCTGTTTCAACACCACCGAAAGATACGGTCGAGGTACACGTGCGGGACCTTTTACTCTTGCGGCATCATTTAAAAATCGAGCTTCCTCAGCCAAAGAGCAGTAGTTTTGATCTACTCCCTTTACTATCGTTTGATTTGAGATAATTTTTATACAGAATCGTGGGTTTGCCGGGTGAAAGTGAACTTCGGCAATGTTACCCGAACCAACAAGATGTTGCGGATCCTCCAAAAACGATTCTGTCAGCTCGGTATAAAATCTGCGACATTCTTCTTGAATTTCATAAAAATTCTCTTCTTCGTTTGAAAAAAAATTCCACGCTCTCGCTGTTCATTTGTGGGCGATACAGGACTCGAACCTATGACCTTCCCGGTGTAAACGGGTTGCTCTACCAACTGAGCTAATCGCCCTTCTTAGACTGACCGACTCACTGTAGCGTAAAAGATGTTTTTTATCAATATATCGATCCTTACAGGATCAGTACCCTGTTTGAAGATTTAACTTGTGGTCACGGATCATTTTTTACTAAAAATGTCCGCGACCCCACCTCGCGCCGTCGCGCTCCGGCCGGCACAAGTCCAGCGAAATCCAAAGCGGTTTGGATTTCTTGGCTTGTGCCCCCGCTAGGAATCGAACCTAGATTGACGGCTTAGAAGTCCGCAGTTCTATCCATTGAACTACAGGGGCATGGTAGACAGTGTCTACACGGGCATACTAACACACTTAGCTACGCTTCTCGAAGTGCGCCTCAATGGTCTTGAGTTTGTTTCCTACCTCATCTTGTTGAGTCGGCTGAGCTTCCGTCTGTAGTTTTTCGGTCGCCTGTATGGTCACAAACAGATAGGCGCTCCATGCAACAATGGCAAGAAAAATGATCGTGGACACTCCAAGGAGGAGGTGCCAATCACGACGTGGATGAATGGGGTTCCACGATAAATGGGTGGGAATGGTATTTTTCTTTTTCTTGAAAAGCGAAAGGTTGATATTCATATAATTTATTGTTGACCGATAAGAACGGGGGCGTTAACACTATAAGCTCCCTTCCATGTTTGAGTTGTCGAGCTTGCGGTGATGGTTTTGATGCTATTTATTGATACCTCGGTGATGGTAAGAGGATATTCAAAAGATTCGAGGTGTGAAATAAGCTCATTTTGTTTTTCGAGTGAACCATCAGCAGCAATGGAGACATGTAATAACTTTGTACGTCCTGATTCTTCGGCGGTCTCATCGAGAGATTGTATTGAACATGCGAGATCAATCTGATTACAATAACGTTCAACCTTACCCAAGAAGCTTGCTTCATCACCTTCTTTTACAAAGTAACCTGCGAGTTTTTTTGCATACTCATTTTCACGGGCAAGAATTGCCTCAGCGCTTTGTGCTTTTGTCTGCTGTACATTTTGCTCATTACTGATTGCCGTAAGCTCAGTATAAAAATACATATATCCATAAAAAAGCACGCCGGCAACCACCGTAAGGATAGTGAGTGTAGTGATGTAAAAGGGTATATTTTTCTTCATTGTGGTAAAACGATTTGAATACTAAAGCGTGGCTTAATACTCTGTGCAAGATCGGATATAGGAAGAAGTGCTGTCTCAAAGTATTGTTGCTTCTTGAGTCGCTGGTGGAACGAAATAAGTTCTTCTCGTGTTGCCGCTTCTCCTCGTATCGTCAGAATGGTACCCGTGAGTTCTATCCCCTCAATAACAACAGCTGACCCCGCCACGTCAAAGATTGTCTTGGTAAGAAGCGAAAGTGTGGGAGCCTTCTCAAGTACACTGACTCGATCCACAAGATACTGTGCGAGTACTTTATTTGCCCCCACACGAGCTTCAGCTTGTTCAATACTTGGTCCACTGGTCTGCTTTTTCTGTTCAGCCTGCTCTCGATTGCGTTCTGCCTGCACTCGCATATTGAGGTACGAAGGCAGCAAACCTACCACGGCAGAGATGAGAAGCATACAAAGAAATACCGCACACATAATGGCAAACTTAAAGCGATAGGCGAGAATAAATCTTTTTTTTGCTTGTTCTGGTAGAAGGTTGAGCATATTATTCTTTTTCTGGAAGGGCGAGCCCGATAGCAGCTCCAAAATTAAGTGCTTGTGCTAAGGGAAGCGGTGGGACATATTCATCAAACGAAGCGAGATTGTTCCATACATTCGCTATCTCAACTTCCACTTTCAGCATTTGACTCGCAAACTCTTTAAATCCTGGGGTAATTGCCTCACTTCCTGACACAATTACTTTTTGAATCGGTGTTGCCTCACCTGTTGCACTTTTGTGCTTACTCCAGTAGATATACACCTTCTCAATTTCTTTTTTAAATTCGAGTGCGGTTGGAAGCATTGCATCAAGCACATCATTTTCCTTCGACTTTACAAAACCAAGCGTATGTTTCTTTTGTTTTGCATCTTCATCGTTTACTCCCAACTTAGCCATAATACTCTTCGTAAAATCATATGAACCAAGTTGAAGTGTCGAGGTAAACTGCACCGCCCCATTACTTACAATAAACACGCCTGTGCGAGTGTGACGAATGTTCACAATAAGATACGTTCCTTTATCTCCTCGCCTAATGAGCGCGCGTGACACCGCTTGGGCTTCGATAAGAAATGAGATCGGGGTAAGCTCGCACTCCTCAAAAAGATCAGCGTAGCGATACACTACTTCACTAGGAAGCACCGTCACCGCAACATTAATAAACCCTTTTTTAGGACTCTCCCCCACAAGACGATAATCGAAAATCACCTCAGAACCCTTGAGAGGAACGTGCTCTTCGAGAGAAAATTCGATAGCAGTGCGCATTTTTTCTTCATCTCCAAATTCTATTTCGGTATCAAACAAGTACGCTTTTTCTTCAGGAATAGAAGCTTTGATGTATTGGAGTTTAAAATCTTTTTTCCACTTTTTGAGAATATCTTTTACTTCTTTATTGTCGCCTTCTGTGATGAGAAACGGTGTCGAGAGCGGAGCTTCGGCATACACACCAACTTTGCGTGATGGCACATCGATGATTTCCATGAGACGCACAGCGGATGGAGACACGTCGATACCAACATACGGCACATCGAGTACGTCTGGTGCGGGAAAGTGGCGAGCGATAAAGTTGTAATCGTTCATCGAAAGAAATTATATCACAGCATGAAAGAGAAAAAGAAAATACCTACGCAATGCGCGCATAATTTTCTGGTAAAAATTTGCTATGCTCGTGCCCAGCACTCCGCAACACATTGCTTTAGGTATTTCTTTCTCTTTCATGCTGACAATCCATCTGTTGCCTACGAGAGGAGGGTTCCGGGTTTGATGGGAGCAGTGGGAGAAAGGAGTGCAAAACCACCATCGCTATCTGATGCTGCCATGATCATGCCGTTGCTTTCAAAACCACGGATCGTGCGAGGTTCGAGATTGGTGACATAAGGAAAACTTTTTCCCACGAGCACTGAGGGATCTGGAAAATGCATAGCGATACCCGAAAGAATCTGTCGTGGAGCCTCTTCGCCGAAGTCCACCATACAACGAATGAGCTTGTCAGCCCCTTCTACCTTTTCTGCACTTACTACGGTGCCAATTTTAATTTCTACTTTTTTAAAGTCGTCGATAGTGATCATGTGTCTATTTATATATTAATTGTTTTTTCTGTCGAGATAACTCTTGAGGATGAGTGCCGCTGCCGAGGCATGCGTCTTTTCTCCCCCTCCCTGAATGAGTCGCGCCTCTACTGAAGTCATAAACTCGGGTTCAAAGTAAATGGGGACAGGCACCTTTTTTGAAGTTTTCTGAGCTAGCTCCTCCGCAAATACGCGAGCTTTCTTCATAATTTTATTGTCCTGTCCCTGAAAATCTTTTGATTCCCCGATGACCACCGCTTGAACCCCCTTTTCTTCGATGAGCTTTGAGACCTCATCTATAAGCCCTGTCCCACCATCAAGCGTCGTGAGCGGGAACGCCATTGTGCCACCATCGTTTGAGACAGCAACTCCTACGTGTTTGTCACCAAAATCAATACCGAGATATTTCATAAACCGAGCTTACCATACATATATAAGACCGTCATTGTGCTGTTTCGTCTTTTTTGCTACCATGCCTTGCACGGATGGGTGGCCGAGTGGTTTAAGGCAACAGTCTTGAAAACTGTCGTGCTCGCAAGGGTACCGTGAGTTCGAATCTCACCCCATCCGCTGATTACCTGATATACTTAATAAAATAAAGTATGTTAAGCCAAAAAAACTTTACAGCTGGAATTATTTCACTCGTATCTTCATTTTTATTATTTGAGACCATTAGTAGAATTTTAGTTTACTATTCATTAGAGGAATACGCTCGTTATACATGGTGGGGAGGGATTATCACAGCCGCATTTGTATATATTTTATTGGAAAAGTTACATACTAGAAAACAATTTGTTTTATTAATTACGATTGGAGTAATCACTTTATTAATAAACGTATTTCATTTTTACCTTATTAATCAACGTATTATCTATTTTAATGATGCTATGGCACAAAAAAATCCTCAGCTTTGCCAAAAATTGCTTCATGAAACAAATGCTTTAAGTGGAGACAAAGGTGAATTTTCTAAAAAATACTGCTACTTTAAATTGGCCACTGATACAAATGATGTATCTCTATGTAAGTATGCCCCCACTCTTGGCGGATATGAACCTGCTAAATACAATTGCTACATAAAAATTGCTATAAATACAAGGAACAAATCATTATGTGAGACACTCTCCGATAAAAAAGACAGAGAAGTTTGTTATTTTTTTATTGCAAAAGAAATTAATGATTCACAATTATGTGACAACATCAGTGCAGATTATGAATTAAAGAAGGAATGTGAGGATTTATTTAATTAGTTATATTGCCACATTCATTCTGGTTTTACTTTTTCAATAACATTTAACCATTCCTTCAACACAAATATTCTCTCCACCTCTCTCTTCATGATATTATTCCGTATATAACTTTATACACATATATATGGAATCATTTAAAAAACATCAAGAACAACTCAGAGAGATCGTGAGTCGTCTTAATTACGGCATGGTTGCTGCTCTCGCGTTTGGCGCGGGAGTGCTTGCTGAAAAACTTACTCCTCCACAAGATGGTAAACTTTCGACAAGACCTCTCACCGAAGAATACGCCGTATACGACAGAATCGAACCTCCCACAAAAGAACACACGCTCACCCTCGAAGGCGAACGAAAGATGGAAGAGCTTAATAGACATCTCGTCTGGGCAATTACCAATCTTTCAGACTCACTCAATCCCAGCGATACACTCAGCGCACTGTGTGAAGTCCGCATATCTGACCCCCTTCTTGATGAGAATGTACCCAAAGGAATTGTGATAAAGAAAATGTTGAGCAAAGAATTCTGTGAGTGGGTTACCACAAACTATCCTGAACGAATTGCAGACATTGTCTCTGAAGGCTTAGAGGGTTCTACATTTACCGCACTAGCTGATGCATTCAACAATCTTGGAGACTTACCTGAACATGTCTCTTGCTATGGTGAGGCAATCCCTCTCACCGCAACAGAGCTCGCACTTGTTGAAAAATATAAAAAAGATAAAGCGCTTATTTTGAGTTCTTACAAAAATTAAAGCGTTACCCCACCACCACCGCCATATAATCTAATCTTGCCCAGTCCTCAATAAATTGAGCAGTGTTTATTTTTACTTTTCCATACAAAGGATCCATTAAAACAATGTGGGTTGGATTTGTCATAGTTCCCACATACCCCATAACAACCCGAGCATGCTCTCCTCTCCATGCTTTTATAAGATCACCTTCGTACGAAAACCAGTAAATAGGAGTTCTACTTTTACTGATACCCCACACGATCACAGGTCTTCCTTGTTGTGTATTCGTAAGCAGGTTTTCAATGGTCGGCTCTTCCATTATTTCTGCATGATGATAGTTAAGGGCTAGATCTCTTATGGGCTTATTATATACTCCGTATCCCGTACCGAGCATCACTGAACCATTCACATCTCCCACAAAACCTTTCTGAGGATCCCCCCACACATTTAAATGACTTTTCGAGGTAGTAGCGCTATATGCTATGCGATCTACCAATTCTTTTTCGGTTACCTCAACACCAACATAACTCAAAGCCATACGCAAAGAAGCTATTTCACAGGTAAGTGCATTCTCTTGCCTCTTGAACGGTATAGGGAGAAGAATGACTTCTTTGTGGATACCAAGAGCTGAAGCAATGTGCTGACCCATACTGTTAAACACCAGATAAAAAACATTATCCTCTCTCTTGATTTGCTCATGAAAAAAATATTCCTTACTCTTACTACTATAGAGTAGTTCTTTATTACGCTCATATACAAACAAAGAGCCTATACCAAGGAGTGTGAATAGTGCTCCTAGAATTATTTTTTTCATTGATTATATGTTAACACGCTTTCGAACGTGAGAGTCATAGTATATACTTACGGTATGGAATCTTCGATTACATGGCAAGCGTACGAGTACCTTCATGAACCAAAGACCCCCGATTGGTATTGGGCACTCTTTGTTATCAGTCTTGCGATTGCGGGGGCATCAATCATATTTGGAAATGCAATTTTTGCACTTCTCGTCATCGTAGCGGCAATCTCACTCGCTGTTCATGCACACCATCATGAACCAAAACTGGTAAAAATCACGTTGAACGAGCGCGGAGTCAAGATTGATCGCACCTTCTACCCTTACAAAACCCTCGAATCATTTGATATCGAAACTCACGAAACTGACATCGGCACCTTTGCAAAAATCTTTATCAAATCAAAGAAATCATTGATGCCCCTCATCGTAATCCCTATCGCCGAAGTACACCCTGAGGATGTTCGTGAATATCTTTCTATCTTCCTCGAGGAGGGTGAACACATGGAAAGTCTCGGTCACCGAGTACTTGAATGGCTCGGATTTTAGTGTATAGTGCCGAGTACCGTTAGTCATATGCTTTCGTCGTTCAATGGATAGGACGCAACTTTGCGGAAGTTGTAATGCAGGTTCGATTCCTGCCGAGAGCACAGCGAATAAATTGAGCATACTATGCGAGGCGAGTATTCGAGCCGAAGCAGAGTATCCAATCGGGGTACTGCTCCTGTAAGGAGCGATGGATGCCTCGTAGAGCACCGCACATAAAATCATGTTATATTACAAACATGATCAAACTCAACGAAGTTACCTGGTATTCAAAACTGATGTGGATTATTTTTGCTCTCGGTGTCATCCCCACTCTCTGTTTCTGTATCGGCGTACAGTATGAGCAAGTCCGTGCAATGTCGACCTACTATATCGAAGAAACTTCAATGGTGCAGGTGCCTATGACTCACCCCCAATCAAAACTTCCCGCCGACTCTGAAGCAACACAATTTGGTACCTACTACTTTGATGAATCAGCGAGCCCTACTCAGCGATGGCAATACTCTTATGACATTACCGCCGACACCGACCCTGTCCGAGGCTACATGAAAGTCGACGGCTTCCAGACCCAACTCCGCTTCACCACTATTCTTGAAACACAAGACGATGGAACATATAAAGTGACCTTCGATACCTACGACAACTCAGTACTTGGATCGAATACCACTAAAAAATTTACCAAAGGAGATACTCTTTTTACTCTCACTCGAACCGACGATAAACACGTCACTGTGATGTGGGACAAACTCCAGCCAAATACTAAAAAAGCTGCTCCTCAGGCAATCTTCACCAAGAAGTAAAGAAAATCTCAACTCAACATCAAAAAACCGCCGAAGCTATGCTAAGGGCGGTTTTTTGATGTGCGATGCACGTATTAGCTAAGCTTCTTGATTGCTTTAGCAAGGCGAGCCTTTCGGCGAGAAGCGGTGTTCTTCTTGATCACCCCCTTCTTAGCTGCTTTATCGAGTGCCTTATAGGCAAGAGAAAGCGCTTCTTTTGTTCCCTCCTTGGTCTTTGCTACGACAAGCTTTTTCACCGTCTTCACTGCCTTTGCATACTTTTCCTTGGCAGCGAGATTGACGATTCGCTTGCGCTTTGAAGATCGGAGCGCCTTTTTAGCTGATGATGTAATTGGCATAGGGAGAAATTACCACATAAAGCATAAGAATGCAAAGTATTAACCAGCTTCTCTGATATATTCTTCCTCCAGGAGCACGGATATTTTCTTACTAGAAAATTCCTCGTGCTCACTCCGTCGAGCCTCGCAAGTCTCCTTACGGAAGAACATCTCAGAGAAGCCCTCTTACTACTTGGTCTTTTACGCTATAATGTGACCACAATGATTTCACGCATTTCTGGGACACTTATCCATCTGGACCTCAAGGCAGCTATTATCGACGTAGCGGGTGTTGGCTATAAAGTCTATGTTGGAGGCGAGTGTCTCGAAGCTCTCGCGGGCAATATTGGTCAACAGGTTTCCCTTTTCACCTATCTTGCCGTACGCGAAACTGCTCTCGACCTCTACGGCTTCAAAAACCAAGAAACTCTCGACATGTTCGAACTTCTCATCACCGTCTCAGGGATTGGACCAAAGTCTGCTCTTGGCATCCTCGGCCTCGCATCAGCACACACGCTCCGTGAAGCTATTGTAAGTGAAGACATTTCATACCTCACTAAAGTGTCAGGGATTGGCAAAAAGAGTGCGGAAAAAATCGTACTTGAGCTCAAAGGAAAATTCAAAGACGATTACGGTCCTACCCCTTCAGGAAAAGACGTCACCAAAGAAGCACTTGCTGTCGAAGCACTTAAGTCACTCGGTTTTGATGAACGTGAGGCACGAGATGCGGTGAAAAAAATGGACAAAGACCTTGGCACTGAAGACATGATCAAGCAAGCACTCAAGGAAATAGGACGTTCGTAATGCCACGATACGTGTCTTCTGCCATCTGCTGTGCTACACCCTGTTCAAACGCACCCCTCTCAAAGTGAGGTTCGTAGATATACCCATACTCAATGAGCACCGACGGAATATCGAGTGTTTGATAGCGACCTGTTGCAATAAGTTTTTGCGATTCAAGGACTGTCCCCTTCTCTGATGCAAGTGTGCTTGTTGCGAAGTGTTGCTCTAACTCTTTTTTAATTGATTCAGCCACCATGCGAGACTTCGCTGATGCAGTGAATTGCTTTTCGGGTATGTATATTGAGAAACCTTTGTACTTCCCCGGAGTTTTTCGCTTCTTGCGATTATCATCATTGATATGAAGATGTACCACGAGATCATAACGCTGATCATTGAGCCATTTATTGATGCCATACAGATGCAGAGCTGCTACATCAGACGCACGATTGTGCTCAATTTCTTTTATCTCCTTAAGAGTACCTGATGTGATGAGTTCGACTGTCTCTTTTTTCTTCTGCGCTTGCCACAACTTAATAGTATCTGCATTGGCATCAAAATACGATTGAAATGTCGGCGTGAAGCCAGACTCATCGCGAGCGACCATCACCTCAAATCGCTTATCTGTCGCAAACAGCTGCTGAAGCTCTCGCGAAAGTATGAGCACCATGTCGCGCTCTTTGCGATCAAGATATATGGCACCACCATCATTGGGTTCGTGGCCAGGGACAATGAGAAGTTTGATTTTTTGACCTGAGTTCGTCTGACCTTGATTCAACGTATTTATCGATCCATCTTTCGTCACGAGTGGCCACATTGCGATGAGCACAATGATGCACGTAATAAACAGAATGTGAGTGGATTTCATAGCTATGATATGCTCCATCATATGCCAGAATTACCAGAAGTCGAAACTACTGTCCGAGGACTGCGTCGTTACGTAGTCGGCTCTACTATTACCGACTGTTGGACTGACTACGGAAGCAGCTTTCATAAAGGAAAAGAGAACATCAAAAATGCTGCATACTTTGACGTGTTTGCTTCGCTGGTAAGAGTAGCCAAGATTATCGGAGTTGATCGTCGCGCGAAAAACATTTTCATTCATCTTTCGAACAACTACACCCTCCTCATTCACATGAAAATGACCGGCCACCTTCTCTATGGCACGTATGCGTTCGACGCCGCAAAAAAGAAAGATCCATGGACACCGACTGAAGATGGACCTCTGAAAGACCCCTTCAATCGCCATATCCATTTAGTATTTACCTTAAGCAAAGGCGGTGCCACCACCCACCTCGCACTTTCTGATATGCGTAAGTTTGCAAAAGTCACCCTCATACCCACCGAAGACCTTGAGGCATCGCTTCACACCGCACATCTCGGACCCGAACCTCTCCTTCCCTCGTTCACCCTCAAAAAATTTATCGAGCGTCTTTCACGTCGACCTCACACTCCGATAAAGAGCGCGCTCATGGATCAGGGGCTCATTGCGGGTATTGGCAATATTTATTCCGATGAGATGTTGTGGCGCGCACACGTACACCCCGAGTCGGTGTTTGCCAAGATTCCAAAGAAAAATGTCGAGCTTATGTATACCGCCATGAAAGAAACACTGAAGAAAGGTATTGATTTTGGTGGCGACTCTATGTCGGACTATCGCAATCTCGATGGTGAGCGCGGTGAGTTCCAAGAACATCATCAGGCATATCGACGCACCGGCACTACCTGTCTGAAGCGTGGATGCAAAGGCGCCATCAAACGCAAAGTAATTCGCGGACGAAGCGGACATTTTTGTGACACCCATCAGGTGTTGTATCGATAAAACATGAACCCCCATCCGACGAGCGGACGGGGGGCATGACGTTCTGCTTAAGATGACTAGTCCGCGAGCGGTGGGTCCGTTTTGGGAGGTTTCTCTTTTTTTGGCTTTGGTGACTGAGCACCTAAAAGGAGCATGAGGATTTTCATTCGCCACCCATTCTATCACCATCCTAAATATTCATCACGCGAAACACCGCAACAGCCGCAGCAATTGAAACATTGAGTGACTCCTTTGTACCCATCATAGGTATCTCTATCACCTGATCGCACTGAGTAAGCACATCGTGCGGAACACCTGAAACTTCATTCCCCACCATGAGTGCCACATTCCCTGTTGGGGCAAATGTCTTGTAGTCGATCGACTCTTTACTCTGTTCAAGCGCAACAAGCTGATAGCCCTCTTCTTTAAATTTCTCCATGAGTTCATCAATCGTCGCAACATATTCATAAGGCACCGTCGTTTCAGCGCCTAGGGAAATTTTGGCAAAGTCGCCACGCAACCGCTTGAAACGATCTATCGGTGTCGGCGTCGTACCCACCAAAAACAGTTTTGAAACACCTGCACAGTCTGCGGTGCGAAACAGCGTTGCCACGTTCTGCACACTTCTAAGATCATGGAGTACGAGCGCGAGTTTGATTGAGTTTTTCACCATGTGCCGTATACTAGCATCATGCCTACGTTTGTCACACCCTTCCCCGAATTACTCGATTTTTCTTTTTATGCGCCCCTCTTACTTCGCTGTGTTCTTGCCATTTATGTGATTGCTATTGGCTTTTCTGCTCATCATAAGAATGTCCGTATTATTGCTGGTGAAGGATCCGTCGCTGAAGTCAAAAAAGAGCTCACTGTTGGTGAAATGACGTATCGCAGCGCTTTCATTATTGCTGGAGTGTTTCTTCTTATTGGTCTCTATACCCAAATATTTGCACTCATCATCGCCATTCTTATGTGTGCATCTATCTTCGACAAGCGCGCTCGCCTCACCAACGAGATCGCACGCGCCGAACTCACCCTTCTTCTCGTGATTGCACTTTCGCTACTTCTCACTGGTGCAGGACCTTTTGCATTTGATTTGCCGCTATAAATTTTTGTGATAAAGTGGCATTCACGCGCACTTCTTGTGTGTTATTGCGCCCGTAGCTCAGTCGGTAGAGCGGCTCCCTTTTAAGGAGATGGTCGTAGGTTCGATTCCTACCGGGCGCACCAATGAAAACCAAAAAGAGGGTCAAGATAGGAAAATGGAAAACGGTATTTTATGGAACTATTTTCGAAATCAAGCAGGCAGAGGCAGAGTATTCAAACGGAAGGAAACAGATTTTTGAAAAAGCATTTCGAACACCAAGCGTGCTCGTACTTCCCATCACTTCCAAAGGGAAACTCATCATGACACGAGAATACCGAATAGGGTCTAACAACTACCAATGGTTTTTTCCTGCTGGGCGCATGGACAAAGAAAAAGATCCAAAGAAAGCCGCGCAGCGAGAGCTCCAAGAAGAAATTGGAATGAGGGCGGGAAAATTGACCCTCATTTCAAAGCACGGGATTACCAATACTATGGAATATATAAATTATGTATTCCTTGCTGAAAATCTTTCGGAAAGCAAGATTGAGGTTGACGAGGATGAAGATATTGAAATCCATGAAGTCACAATCAAAGAAGCATTACGCAAGGTGCTCGATGGAGAAGTAGAAGCAAGAGACATATGTTTTGCAATCATTCAGCTGCACAAGTATTTGAAGGAGAGAAAATAGTACCTAATTGGACACACAAGCATAAGTTAGACTAAAAAACTCTTTAACATCTCACTTACATCCACCTTCCTTGATTCTCTCTTTATCGAATCAAAGTAAGACTTACATAGATCAATAAATACTTTCGACCGAGATCTTATTCCTGTTTTTGTGTGCCAATCAAACGCAATTGCATAGGTAGGAAATATAATAACTTCCTTCTTCTCTCTTAAAGGCTGTCGACTTATGTGTATCTCATACGGTCTTCCTAAAAGGCTTTGAGCCGCTTTCTTGAAATTTATCTCTCCCACCATTCGCCTATAGACGTCATAGTAATCAGACTCGAGAATACCATCCATGATGCATTTTGACTGAAGTATCTTCTTGTTGAGATCAGTAATATTAGATATATGCTGACTCTTTAATACACTCTCAAGAGCAAGGGATGGTTGCAGCCAATAGACACGATCGCCCTTTCCAATATGTGGAGTACCGTACATCACTTCTAAGTAGTCTTGTTCGTTGAGAATAGTAATTTCCTTTGAAGAGGGTTCGCTAATCTTTGAATTAATATTCTTACTTATGACAATCCGATCTCTACCTCTCTTCTCTGTCACTACAAATTTACGCCTTTCCAAATCTCGAATTGGCTTATAAAGTGAGGTCCTTGATATTCCTGAGTGCATACTTATATCCGTAAAGCTTAATACACCTTTCTTTCGAAGGAGATCTAGGATGGTTTTTTCATTTTCAGTTAAAAGCAATGAGGTGTGGAATTTCATAACATGACGTGATTTACGTCGTATTTATACTACATAACTACAATTGTGTCCAGATGAACCTTATACATCAATGGAGTCTGGGACAGCTCCTTAACGAACCCCGTCCCTACAGGCTTATTGCTACACCTGAACCAAACTGCAATCTTGCGTGCGAACACTGTTACTTCAGTCACAAGCATGTATCCCCTACCATACAACCTCTCGTCTTCCAGTGGGGCGAAGCGCTTTCTTTTGCACTTAATAACGACATCGAAGTGCTTTGCGCGGGTCGCGTGATGAGCAAAAGAGCTGTGGATTTTGTTTGGTATTACATCGCAGCAGCAAAAGTACATCAAAAGGAAGTGAGGTTAAGCGTGGTGGATAATGGGTACACAGTTTTTAACCTTGAACCTCATTTCGATCACATCAATACTTTTAACATTTCGATTGATGGCGCCGATAAGGCACACGATAAGCAACGCAGGATGGAGGGATCAGCGAGAGTGGCATGGAAGGCAATCAGAAAACTTAAGAGAAAAGGTTACGATCCCCTTCTCTCAAGCTGTCTCTCCCCTATCACCATGAGCGGGTGGAACGAGTTCGAAAAAGAGGTGGAGCAAACTGATGTGCGACTTTCGGTAAGTCTTACTTTGGACGTCGGCTCAACACGATCACCTTCCATCTTTTCAAAACAAGATGAACGTGAGCGTGCTCTTGAACTATTGGTCACCGGCATACCCAAGCTAGTTCAGATCTATGATACCCGCGACATTGAACCCCTTCACAAAGTCTTAGGTGACTCAGTGATTTGGGAAAAGAGCGAGAACCTCCCCGGCATGACCACCGCCCTAGATAATGGAGTGGTGATTGTGTACCGACCTCTTTCAGTTTTGCGATTGGTTGAATTCCTCATGGATCACGAAGGTACCGTCTTTTGTCACTTGAATCCGGAAACATCCACACTAGAACTCAATAAAAAAGAGTTGTTGGCGTGGAGCATCTGGAAACATGGAGGAATCTGAAAGGAGGTGATGATGATGCCAGCACCAGCAACGTGTAAAGGGTCGAGTGTGCCCCGTCCGCGCAAAAAGTAGCACACAAAGAATGGTACATGTTTACCTAGAACAAACACTGGGCTAAGGCTTACCAGCAAAAGCTTTCCACCTGACAGTCTGATAAACGGGGTGGTTTTTTATTGGCTAAATTATGAGATACTTACCTAGTCGAGTAAGTTTATCAATTAAATATTTACCAGATATTTATTGAATCGTCTTTAGTAAACAGGCCGTTCGCAGAAACCTGTTTTTAAGCTCAAAACGAACTTTTAGCCTTATTTATAAGCACCCGATCATCAATCAGGTATCTCAGATTACTTTTAAGGAGATGGTCGTAGGTTCGATTCCTACCGGGCGCACTATTGACAGTCTCATTTTATTATAGTAATTTTCTTTGGACAACCGGACCAATTTCGGTTAGTTATTTCAAACACCAACCACACCAAAAAGGAGACAGACCTATGACAGTAGACCAAGAAGAGATCCGAGATCGAGTTCTTTCTGAACTCGATAAGCTTGCCGGCAAACCCGTTGAGCGTTATCAGACTATTGCAAGGGCAATGAACGAAGTGAAGATGGGAAGCACGGCATTTTGCGAACTGCTCGGTAAGGCGACCGGCACACTCACACCTTATGGATATATCCGTAATCTCAGTCCTATCACCTGCGTCGCACTGAGCCAAGGATTCATCCGTAAAGGTGTTGCGAAATTGCTTGCCGAATTTCGAGAGATCGATCAACCCAGCCTCCTTCGACACATCCACGTGATGAAACTTAAGGAGAAGGCGGCTTTAAGCTTCCTTGAAGAACGCCTTCGCATGCCTCAAACGATCAAGCAGATCACCGGGAAGTATAAACAACCCTGGCCTGTGAAGAAAATGGAAGGCATCTCACTTCAGGATGAGTTGTCAAAGGCAGCAGAACTCACCAGCACTCAGCCAACCACGACTCCTCCGCCAGCACCCGTGCAAGAGCTTGAGGAAACACCTCAAGCAGAGCACACACACACTGACACTGAAGAAGCGCGCGAAGACATGCGCGACCAGTGGAGCGAGAGCACCGCGGCACTCCGCGAGCACGGATTCATGCCTCCTGAGGTTTCGAGGGCGTTGTTTGGGGGTAAAAATGATCCGTACTACATCCCACCAGTCCCGCGCGCTATCGTCAGCCACACGGTCACCCAGACGACTCCGGAAAAGAAAGTGGTGCCTGAGCCTGCTCAGAAACTGAATGGCCACGATAAAGAGGGAGGGATGAAAAACATCTTCCTACCCTCAATCGTCGGTGTCGATGAGAAAAAAACCGAAGCGGTGGTATGGATCCTCTCGCGGATCAAGGCCCTCTCGTCCACACTGCTCGAAATCACCGGAACAACCCTCGAGGAAATCACCTTCCATCCTGCCGACGCAATGCGACTTCGGCAGATGACAATTGGAGGCGCGAACAACCTATCGCACTTCGAGGAACTGTTGGTTCTCTCCGAGAGAAGGCACCAGTAAGGTGGCGGGTTCAAGTCCCCCAAGTGCGATCCGTCATTTCGGGTCGCACTTTTTTAATGTTTGAGAATAGAAATTTAAATATCAATCGACATCGAGTGCTAACTAATTTACCAAGGAGGTTCTCACATCTTCCAACGAGCCTACACTTACAATAGTCGGAGGACCCACCGCTCCATATTCACCCACAGATCTCCTTCCCCGCGATGAGCATCGTGATACATCGACACAAGCTCAATAAGCTGACGATCGACTTCTTCCATAGAAAAATTTCGCGAAGCCGACTGTGCTTTTGAGAATACGAACGGCGACAATCCTGCCTGCCCTGCCGTTTTTGAAAGCATCGCAAGCTTGAGCGACTTCATCTGCCACCAGATAATGCCATGGATTTCTTCTGCTACATTTCCTTTTTTCTTTGCTTCGAGTATGTGCATCCACAAACTTTTCTTATCTTTCGAAAGCAGCGCATCCGAGATCACGAACGGGTTATATTCTTTTTTCTTTTTTGATGTCGTCTTCTCAAATTCTTGAACCTTTTCTGCATATTTCGTGAGTTGGGTAAGCGTCTTTTTGTCCAGCTCACCTTCAAGAAGAATGAAAATATTTTCAGATTCTTTT
>JAIYEG010000003.1 GCA_027487075.1 bacterium | reverse complement strand
TATTCTAATTCAATTATTGAAAATGTTGATTAAAATTAGTTTTTTCTTTGATTTTTTCGATTAAATTTCTTCTTTGATTTCTTTTGAGTCAAAGACATGGTCAAGAAACACGATGTACTTCGAAGCAAACAATCCCTGCCCCGCAACCAAGAAACTGAGGGGGTTCTCTTCATAATTCATCGTGGTGATGCGAGAGAACAGCGCATCAGGCTTTTTCTTCTGAAGCGCATCGGTGAGTGTTCGCGTCTTTTCACGCGCTTTCTCCGTATGTGAACCGTGCATGACGTATAGCATATTGATAGTTTACATCACCTCCTCTGTCTGTCCCCAACTCTCCCCCGCTTCAGCGTTCACCACAATTGGCACACCGCGCGTCTCTTGAAGCGTGAGCACACTTTCCATAATTTCTTTAATCTTTGGAATCACTGTATCTTTCACACCCTCATCGATCTCATAGTCGAGCTCATCATGCACCTGTATCAAGAGATGTACTTTGTCTTCGAGTTTCTCACGCTTCACATATTCATCCACTTTTATCATTGCCACCTTAGTGAGATCGGCAAGCGTTCCCTGAATTGGCGCATTGATAGCCATGCGTTCTGCAGAAGCACGCATAAACGGAAGCTTTGACTTGATGTCGGGGAAATAGCGACGACGACCAAGGAAGGTCGTGGTGTATCCATATTCTTTCGCAAAAGACTTCACTTGCTCGAGGTATTCAGCGAGCGTTGCATATGTTTTGAAATAATCATCGAGAAATGTCTGTGCTTCCTCTTTGGTGCTTCCAAGATTTGCGCGGAGCGCATTCACGCCCATACCATACAAAATACCGAAGTTGATTACCTTTGCCTTGCGGCGCATATCGCTGGTCACTTCGCTCAGCGGCACACCAAACACCTGCGATGACACCGCACTATGCACATCATGACCTTCTTTGAAAATATTGATCAGATTCTCATCACCCGACAAAAACGCTGCGATGCGAAGCTCAAACTGCGAATAGTCGAATGAAGCAAACGCCATTCCCATTTCAGGGATAAATGCATCGCGAATCGCCCGACCAAGCTCGGTCTTGATCGGGATATTCTGGAGGTTCGGATTGAGCGATGACATGCGTCCGGTTGCTGCTCCAACCTGCAAGAACCGCGTGTGAAGACGATCATGCTCATCAACGAGTTTTGGAATGCTGTCGATGTAGGTCGAAAGGAGTTTGGCGAGCTCGCGATATTCGAGAATGAGGTTGATGATAGGGTGACTGTCCTTGAGCTTGAGGAGCTCCGATTCTTTTGTCGAGCGCGCACCTCCTGCAGTTTTCTTCATTCCTTTTGCGGTGAGATTGAGCTTATCGAAGAGCACCTCGCCGAGCTGTTTTGGTGAATTAATGTTGAATTCCGCACCTGCATATTCATAAATCTTTTTTTCTAAACCCTCGAGTGTTTTATGATATGTTTTTGAGAGTTCGTTGAGATGTTTGATATCAATTTTGACCCCTCGTTTCTCCATCTTGTCGATGACAGGAATAAGACCCATCTCAATATCACAAATCTGCTGAAGTCCTTCCTTTTTGATACGCTCCTTGAGCACTTTCACTGCCGCATCTTGATCTGTTTCTCCAGACACCTCACGAAGATCGCGCGCAGTAGGATCCGCAACACTCGAGTCAACCACTGACACCAGAAGACCAATTTCTTTTGGAAGTGGCACGTCATCTTCTTCCCCACTATTGTTTTCTTCACTTTTTTCTAAAGTCACAAGATGTTCTTCTTCGTATGAAAGTGAGCCGACTTTTTTAGCTGGTTTTGCTACCTTCGCAATTTTTGTTCCAGGCTTGTGTTCAATAGTTTCTCTGAACTTCATACTGAGTGTGCGGAATTCGAATCGCTTGAAAAGCGCTTCAACGTTTTCCATTTTGACACCATCTTTAAATGTCTTCTCAGGGAGTTCGAAGGTGATAGGTGCATCACGACGAATTGTCGCCAACATCTTACTAAACTGTGCATCTTCCTCACCTTCTTCGAGAAGACCAATGATACGATCAGTAATACCCACCTTCTTGAACGCTTCTTTATCTTTTTTTAGTGCTTTGTAGATCTCTTCTATGCTTCCGAAGGTAGTGATGAGCGTAGTCGCTGTTTTTTCTCCAATGCCTTTAATGCCGGGAATATTGTCGGAGGGATCGCCGCGTAATCCCTTGTAATCAGGAATGAGCTCTGGACCAAAGCCAAATCGCTCTTTCACACCATGCTCGTCATACACCACCGTATCCTTAATTCCCTTCTTGAGGGTAAACACTTTCACCTTCGTTCCATGGACGAGCTGGAGTGTGTCCATATCACCTGATGCAATGATGACATGCGCGTCTTTGTTGTCAGCGAGTTGCTCAACGATGGTTCCAAGCATGTCATCTGCTTCGAAGCCTGCTTTTTCATACAGCGGAATATTGAGTGCTTTAAAAATTTCTTTTGAAGTCTCGAGTTGGGTGATGAGTGCATCATCAAGCTTCACGCGAGTTCCTTTGTAGTCGGTATATGAATCGTGACGATGAGTTTTTTCAGGACGATCGTAGCAGGCAATGATGTAATCAGGGTGAAAGTCACCAATGATCTTGAGAAGTGTCGCAGAAAGACCGTAGATAGCACCCGTCGGCTCCCCTGCAGAGGTCGCAAAGTCAGGGAGCGCGTGGTACGCGCGGTGTATCAGAGCATGACTATCGAGGAGGACGATGTTCATATCGCCATCATATCAGGAAACTCAATCGTTCTCACTTCAGGTGATACGAACGCGTGGCGCATGATGATGGCGTCTTTGGTGAGCATTCCTTCTACTTTCTCAGGCCATTCGAGCAAGATGAGTGCTTCTTTGTCTTCAAGTTCTCGCCCGAATCCAATTGCTTCAAGCTCTTTCATACTTTCAAGACGATAGGCGTCGATATGAATAAGTGTTTTGAAGGGAAATCCTTCTTTTGCGATAGCGTAGCGCTTTTGAATAATAAAGGTGGGGCTCGTGATGTGTTCGGTAATACCCAGCTCTGCTGCTACCGCTTGTGTGAATGCAGTTTTTCCTGCACCTAAATCGCCTGACAGCCCGAAAAAGTGGTATTCGGGGTGTTGTGAAAGATATGACACAAAGCGCTGTGCGAGCTCGCGCGTTTCTTCGAGCGAATGAGATGTGTAAACCATAGTCGGAGTATATGTCATGTTTGCCCACAAAAAAAGAGCTCGTGTATTGCTACACGAGCTCTTGTGTGGGAGTAATCCCGAATGTGCTTATCGCCTACCCCGAGTCGAACCTCGGGAACTAGTAAGCACCTGCCGCGAGCTTCCTCCACCTGCGTCAAACCGCATTTGCCGAGAAGGCGCGGGAGCGGGTTGCCGTGTGACCATCCGTGACTCGCGAACCTGAGGCTGAAACGACACCTGCTGCACCTCAGCTTGACGGGATTGAGCCGTAATACGAGGAGCAATCGGTGCAGCCGCGGTGCGCGTATACAACTGCTGCGAACCACGCACGCGAGCCCCACCTGCTTCGAGTCCCGGTACAAAGGTCTGTGACCTCGGTGCCGAAAAGCCTGTGGGAGGCTGCCTTGACGATGGCTGACTGTACGAACGGTTAACCCGTCCGCTGTCAGCAATCGCTTGAGTGCTCATCACGCGCGTAGCACGCGCAGTTGCATTTGAGCTTGCAAAGAAGCTCTCTGCTGCACCACCACGACTCCGACTGGAACCGGTGAGCACTCCGCGTGGATCGCGGTTCTCACCCGCCCCAAAACCGCCACCTTGATTGTAACGGTTGTTACCGTTACCAAATACAAGGTTGTTACCGTTGTTACTCTCTCGCGGTCCCGTAGGGATGCAAGGAGAAGCAGGACGCGGGCATGGCGTTGGCCGAGGCCGCGGCAGTTCACAGTGAGGCTGTGGTTGTGGGTAATACCGTGGAGGCTCGCAATCACGTACCCGAGGTGGGCACGTGATCAGAGGTTGCCGCTCATACCACACCTCCTGATGCACGGGTAATGGCATGGCAATCGGTACAGATTGTACGATCCCAAAGCCGCCCGGCACCACTGGAACACCCCCTCCATTCACCATTGTCACATGGAGATTGTTTAAGAGGTTCATGGTCCCACTGAACATTCTCCCAAAAAATCCTTGTCCCTGTGGTGGTGGGGGCGGATTAATTGGTGCGGGAGGAGGTGTTGGCTGAGGAGGTTCTGGAACCTCCGTTACCGGCGGCTCCACCTCCTTATCGAGGGGTTTATGGTTTTTACCTTCCCCCTCAACACCCTCATCCCACACCATCACGACCGCACCGGTGTACCGATTGTGATCGAGGTTTTGATTGAAGATTTCCGCCTCGGCAATGGTAAGCCTCGCGGAGTCTCCTGTTTCCCGACCGACACAAGCCACCTCTGCTTCACCCTTCAGCTGAAAGGTGATACGCGGATTTGGCCGAGCGCTTTGGTTGAGAGCGTAATGCTCCTTAGCCGCGCGAAGCGACTTGTAGAAGTGGCTCCCCGCATGCGCGACACTACCGAAGTAGCACGCAAACGCGAAGATAACACTCAGGATTTTGGTTTTCATTTTCGAAGACTGACCGCACACCTCATCTTATACATAACAATCAAGAACGCGTCGTGCGTCTTAATCGGTAAAGGAGGAGAGTTTGGTTCTGTGCGTATCTTATCATATTTTGCAATAATAGTCAATACCCTTCACCTCCCTACCCTCATGTACAATAGGCACATGGTTCATTTCGATGAAGAAGAGCAAAATAGGAAACTTCGCGAGCTTCGCAGACAAGAAGAGGAGGAGCTTGCTGAAATTCTTGCTAAGCGCTACAACCTCGGCTACGTCAACCTTTCTCGTGTCCCTGTTCAGACCGACGCACTTCGCGTCATCAGCGAAGCTGATGCAAAACTCCATGGAGCCGCTCCGTTTTCCCTCGTCGGGAAGAAAATACATATTGCTGTTCTTTCGGCACAAAATCCAAGCACGCGCGAACTCATCGAGGGTCTTCGTCGTGACGGATACCTTCCCACCCTCTACCTCGCCTCACACGACAGCCTTGAAAAGGCGTGGTCACGTTATGCTGATATTAGTTTTGCATCAAAAAGTGAGAAAGGGGCACTCGATATTTCGAGCGAAGAGATTGAATCATTTGTAAAAAGCACTTCAACGCTCGCAGATATCGGCAAACACATAAACGATGCCATCACCATGAAGGCAACTTTTCGCACCTCACGCATTCTCGTGATCATTCTTGCAGGAGCTCTCTCCCTCAAATCTTCTGACGTACACATCGAACCCGAAGAAGAATCAATCAAAGTGCGTTACCGCCTTGATGGAGTACTCACTGAAGTAGCCAGTTTTGACCCTGCCACCTACTCCCTACTTCTTTCACGCATCAAACTGCTTTCAGGCATCAAGTTGAATATCAAAGAAAACTCACAAGACGGGCGCTTTAGTATTCACATCGAGGACACTGACATCGAAATCCGTACTTCTACCCTCCCTGGTGCATACGGGGAATCGATTGTGATGCGTCTGTTGAATCCACACTCCCTCGAAGTTCCTCTTGAGGGCATGGGAATTCCTGACAAACTCTTCAAGCGCTTCATGGACGAAATCCAAAAACCAAACGGCATGATCCTCACCACGGGGCCTACTGGTTCCGGAAAAACCACCACCCTGTATTCATTCATGAAAAAAGTGCAGAGCACCGAAATCAAGATCATCACCATCGAAGACCCTATTGAATATCACCTCAACGGCATCACACAAACTCAGGTGGAAGCAAAGAAAGGATATACCTTTGCTCAAGGACTTCGTTCAGCACTTCGCCAAGACCCCGACATTATCATGGTGGGAGAAATCCGCGATAACGAGACTGCGGACATTGCACTCAACTCCGCACTCACCGGTCACCTTGTGTTCTCAACCCTCCACACCAATAACGCTGCCGGCACCTTCACCCGTCTCACCGACCTTGGTATGAATCCAAGCATTCTCCCTTCTGCAATTAACGTCGCTATCGCACAACGCTTGGTGCGTCGTCTCTGCAAAAAATGTGCAAAGAAGGTTCCTCTCGAAGGACTCGCAAAAGAAAAAATTGCGAAAGTAGTAGAGCGACTTCGTACGCGAAAGCTCTTTGATGAGACTCTTGATCCCAATTCTCAATATCAGGCGGTTGGCTGTGAAGAGTGTCACAACACTGGATACAAAGGGCGAGTTGGTGTGTTCGAGGCAATCTTTAAGAGCGAAGCTATTGAAGCGGTGGTTCGCATGAGTCCGACTGATCGAGAAATCGAAAAAGCTGCCGAAGAACAAGGAATCATGTTCCTTGCGGAAGATGGAGTGACCAAAGTACTTCAAGGCATGACGTCGTTTGAAGAACTCGAGCGCGTGATTGAGATTGGTTAAGTAGCCAATCAAAAACTTGACATATTATTATATTAGTTATAATATGTTTTTAGATTATTGTTAAAGTGATATAAAATCGCTCGGTGAAGAACTTAATAAAAGCTTGTGAGCTTTTTGCCCAACAGATGCATCTGTGGGGGATTCGTAGAATAGCGGGGAAAAACTCAAGCGGACTTGCTTACAACAAGTTGCCAGCTAGGTAGAATATAACACCTGTCAAAAACGATTAAGCGTAGTCTAACTAACCCGAGAACGTGCGGTGCTCGTCAGCACTGGACACGAATGAGACAATCCTAAACCAGGCTGTTCGACCACAACTTGTCGACAGAATTAGGAGAGATACCGCATGAGGCGTGACACCCTCTATATTCCTTGGTTTGTCGTTAAGCCACGGAAATGAAAATCATACGACTGTGTTGCGGGAGGAAAGACGCACCACAACAGCACCTCGATGGGGTGCTTTTTTTTATTTTTGCCGTCTTTCTAAAAACATAAGACTGAGTGTTTTTGTTTCCTCTTTAAATCCGTTTTTAATGTCCTCTATAAGCATATCGCGTACCTCAAGTGGATAAAGAGTGAGATCAGAAACTTGATCAAGAGGAACCCACAACGGCTCATATAGCTGATCATTGTGTTCATTCATGTAGAGCTGCTCTTCAGAGTCTGGGCGGAGTCCTGGTGTGCCAGATATATACTCAGCAACATACAGATAATTCACATTCTTATTATCCCATTCGACTCGGTAGGCGAGTTTTGTGGGGCGAACTTTTACCGTTGTCTCTTCATCAAGCTCTCGCACCACCGCTTCTTCAATGCTCTCCCCCTCCTCTTTTCCTCCTCCTGGAAATGAGTAGTACTCCTCACCTTTATTTATTCGGTGCATGAGCAGTATGTGACTGTCCTTAATAACAATTGCTGCAGCGCGTATTCGTGGCATATATGTTGACTATATCATTTTGTAGCAAACGCCGTCAGCGCGATTGCGATGGCGTCATACTCATCATCATGACGAATATCTTTTTCAATCGTCACCAGTTTTGTCACCATCGCAGTCACCGCTCTTTTATCACCTTGTCCGTATCCCGCGACCGCAACTTTGACTTGAATAGGGTTAAATTCTCTCACTACCAATCCTGCTTTTTTTGCGATATACAAAATCGCTCCGCGTACTTCTGCAACTCGCATTGCTGTCTTTTGATTGTTTTGAAAGAACAGTGTTTCGATGGAGAGCTGCTCGGGTTGATACAGAGTGATCAACCGCTCCACTTCAGCACCCAAAGTGTGAAGACGCTCTTCAAAATCAAGCTTTGCTGATGTTTTGAAACAGTCCGAATACAACACCTTTTCTTTACGGTCTCCGATATTCTTTTCAAGCACAGCAACACCAAGTCGCTCATATCCTGGGTCAATGCCGAGTATCTTCATATGGCATATAGTAGCAAAAAGTGGTAGCGTTGTGCTGAATTCTTATTCATATGAACGTTCCTCAATCTAAACCTCGCATCAAAGCTGGAGATCCTGTGCTGGTATACGAAGATCTTGCGACTGTTGACACTGTTCTCAAGACCGGTGTGTCAACCGTAACCCCTGCCCACGAGCTCGCCCTCATCACCTACAGAGTTGGAGGCTTGCTTGGAAGTCGTCAAGTAACGGCTGTCCACACATCTCACGGTTGGAAAGTGAGCACCGATGATTTGGTTGCAAAGCATGCGGCAACAGCTCCTTGGGCAAACGAGTAACCTCACCCCCTCGGCGACACCATTGTCGCCGAGGGGTTCATTTTTTAAAATAATTTCTTTGGTTCGTAGGTGATACCGAGGTGTGCGTATCCCTTTTCTGTCACCTCACGTCCTCGCTGCGTACGCTCGATAAAACCAATTTGCATAAGATACGGTTCATTAAACTCCTCGATTGTTGAAGGTTCTTCACCGAGTGATGCGGCGATTGTGTTTACCCCCACGGGTCCTCCACTGAATTTATCAATGATCGTCTCAAGAATGGCGCGATCTGCAGAAGTGAGTCCAATTGAATCAATCTGAAGAAGTTTAAGCGCTTCATCTACCACACCCTTTGAGAGGAGCACTTTCTTTACTTGTGCATAGTCACGAGCACGTTTAAGGAGATAGTTTGCGGTACGCGGGGTGCGACGACTTCGCTTTGCTATCTCAAGCACCGCACCATCGTCGATATCAATACCTAGAATTCCTGCTGATCGCTTCACAATACGGCCAATTTCTTCGATTTCATAAAACTCAAGGCGAAACACCCCTCCTGAAAAGCGCGAACGGAGTGGTGATGAGAGGAGTGAGATGCGTGTGGTTGCGGCAATAAGGGTAAATGGTGGCAATTCAAGCTGAATCGTACGGGCAGACGGTCCTTTTCCAATAATAATATCGAGTACTCCTGATTCCATGGCGGGATAGAGCACTTCTTCAATCGCCTTATTAAGGCGATGGATCTCATCGATAAACAAAATATCTCCTGGAGAAAGATTGGTGAGGAGTGATGCAAGATCCCCCACTTTCTCAATAGCGGGTCCTGAGGTGACTTTCATGGCCACACCCGTCTCTTTGGCAATGAGATGTGCGAGTGTGGTCTTTCCAAGGCCTGGTGGCCCATAAAAAAGAATGTGTTCAGGGGGGTGTTTTCGCTCTTTTGCGGCAGTCAAAAGGATATGGAGGTTCTCCTTAATGTTTTTCTGTCCTATATATTCTTCCCACTTTTCTGGGCGGAGGGTTTGATCTAAATGTAGTTCTTCTATTGACATATAGAATGATGTATGATAGGATACCTTCAAGTAGGCGGTCTCGACAATATAAATCTCTAAGCAATTATGTCTGAGTAATCAGACGTATTGGTGTGTGTTTGAAGGACGCTCTGGTTTAATACCTTGTGTATTCTGCTGGTGCTATCCTAAAAACCTCATCTCACTTTTTTATTCTATGAAAAGCATTGCTTAGAGATTTATAGTGTCGATCTCTCTACCCCAAGCATAGTCTCCCAAACACCCACCGTCAATTGACAGTGGGTGTTTTGTGATGATACAAATAATCCATTCAAAAATTAAATATATTTTTATAACCAATGACCATGCACGATGATGATCGAGACATTCGAGACGAAGAAGGTTCTGAACCTTTAGTCGACTTACTTGCCAGTGATGACGAAGCCGTAGAAAGTCTAGACGCTCTTATGGACGAAGAGCTTGATGCTGCTGAGATTGATGAAGATGATGAATATGGGAATGATCCCTTTACTGCATACAACGGCGGGGACGAGGAAGAAGATGGTCTCTACTCTGCTTACTAAATTTCGTACACGAGATATGTTATAGTGTGCGAATGAAGCTCGCTAAAAAAATTAGTCGCTACATAAAACACCACAAAGCACTCATTGCTAATATAGCGATGGGTGCTATGGCGTTGGGAATCGTGGCAGGAGGTGCTCTCATTTTATGGGCATCGTCACTTAAAACACCCGACCTTAATTCATTTGATACACGTCTTGCGGGCATATCGACCAAAATTTATGATCGCACAGGTAATGTGCTTTTGTATGATGTAAATCAAGCGGTGCGACGTACTGTGGTACCCTTCGAAACTATTTCACCTTACTTGAAGAACGCCACCATCTCTATCGAGGATGAGGATTTTTACAAACATTCAGGAATTAACATTAGCTCTATTATTCGTTCGGTATTTGTAAACCTCACCACCTTCAATTTTACACAGGGAGGATCAACTATCACTCAACAAGTTATCAAAAATTCATTACTTACCCCTGAAAAGACCATTACACGCAAAATCAAAGAGTGGGTACTCGCCATCAAGCTTGAGCGAAGTGCGAATAAAGATTTTATTCTCAATCTCTATCTCAATCAAACTCCGTATGGTGGAAATATCTATGGTGTAGAGGAAGCGAGTCGTGCTTTTTTTGGAAAGAGCGCTAAGGAAGTATCGATAGCCGAAGCTGCATACATTGCTGCGGTAGCCCAAGCACCTACCTACTACTCACCTTTTGGAAAGCGAAAAGATGAACTTGATAAGAGAAAGAATGTGGTACTCAAAAAGATGTATGAACTTAAATACATCACCGAAGATCAGTACAACTCTGCAAAAAATGAACAAGTAACCTTTACTCCTAAAGCAACGAATTCACTCAAAGCCCCTCACTTTGTGATGTATGTACTTTCATATCTTGAAAATAAATATGGAGAAGAAGCAGTGCAAGAAGGCGGATTAAAAGTGATTACCACCCTTAACTATGATATGCAAGCAAAAGCCGAGCAAATGGTGAAGGATTATGTTATTGAAAATCAAAAACGTCTTGGTGCCGAGAATGCTGCAATTGTTGCTATCGATCCTAAAACCGGACACATTCTTACCATGGTTGGTTCGCGCGACTACTTTGATAAAGATATTCAAGGGAATTTTAATGTTGCGACTGCATATCGCCAACCCGGATCTTCATTCAAACCTTTTGTGTATGTTGCGGCATTTAATAAAGGATATACCCCAGACACCATTCTTTTTGACGTAAAAACCGAGTTCAACACCAACTGTTCAGCTGATGGTGTTGCTCTTGTTGAAGGAGCGCGCTGTTATCACCCACCAAACTACGAAGGGGGGTATAAGGGTCCATTGACTATGCGTGCTTCCCTTGCTCAATCTCGCAACATTCCAGCGGTCAAAACTTTGTATTTAGCTGGTATCGAACAAACCCTTGATGCCGCTGAGGCGCTGGGTATTAGAAATCTTGGAGACGCCCGAAACTACGGTCTTTCTCTTGCTCTTGGTAGCGCCGAGGTATCACCTCTTGATATGACAGGCGCCTACGCCGCCCTTGCAAATAATGGTGTACGAAACACCCCCACCTCAATTCTGCGTGTTGAAGATAAATTTGGAAAAGTGCTCGAAGAATTTGAAGTGGATCCAGTACAAGCATATCCAGAAGAGCCCGTTCTTGAGCTTAACGAAGTGCTTTCAGATGCAGTAGCACGAAATAGCATTTTCACACTCAACTTTATTCCTGGACGCACCGTCGCCCTTAAAACAGGAACCACCAACGATTCTCGTGACGCATGGATCATTGGCTACACCCCAAATATCGCAGTGGGAGCATGGATGGGAAACAACAATAATCGCCCCATGTCACAGATAGCGTCCGCTCTTATCGTCGGACCATTATGGCAGAAGTTTATGATTGAAATTCTTAAAGACATTCCTGATGAAAGCTTTACCCCTTCTGCCTACAGCAGTGCTGATAAAAGTAATCTCAAACCTGTACTTCGAGGCGTGTGGCAAAACCCTGATGGAATTCATGAAATCCTTCACTATGTAAACAAAGACAATCCGCAGAGTGGAGTACCTTCAAACCCCTCAAGTGACCCTCAGTACAATCTATGGGAAGCTGGAGTACAACAGTGGGCACAAACAAGCACTCTCCTACAAAATATCATTCCTCTTTACTCGACAACAACAGGTGAACGTCTTCAATAAAACTATAGAATTTGCGTAATACGAAGATCTGGGAGCTCGTCTTGGATTATTTTTATGAGAAGCTCCTTTTTCATAAAGACAATTTGATTCTGAAGAGGGAGCGCTTGAATACGAACAATTCCCCGATCAAACAAAATCTGCGAAGATGTTAGTGTGAGCTTAGTTTCTTGATTTATAATCGCAACAATTTTCTCTTTATTCTCTTTAGGATCTTTGAGGTGTTTAAATTTTTCGAGAAACGAGGAGAGGTTGAACATGGGGTGTGCCTACTTATTCATAGGCATTGCTAAGTAGAAGAATGACGTATCACCGACCCCCTTCACGATAAGAGGCTTGTTAAGCCCATCAAATGAAAGAGAAACACTGTCTGCATGGATTGACTGAAAGCAATCGAAGAGATTCTTGTAATTAAAGCTGATCTGAAGAGCCTCTCCCTTAAGCGCACCGTTAAGACTAGTAGTGTTTTCACCAACATCGCTGTTCTTGGTGCTAATGAAAAAACTTTTTTCTTTTGGAGAAATAACAAGCGTAATGCGATTAAATGAGTCAGAAAACACACGAGAAACCTTGAGAGCATCGAGAAAATCCTGCTTAAGCACCACGGCTTCGGTGGTCGCATCTTTAGGAAGAATTTGTTTGTATGCGGGAAATGTAGCATCAACCACACGTGACACGAGATAATAATCTTCTCCTGTAAAAGAAATCTGGTTTGAATCAAAGACAACTGACACAGACTCCTCTTTATCTTCCAAAATTCGCACGATATCCGCAACATTCTTGAATGGAATGAGTACTCGCTCAAAATCAAGTTTTTCGCTCACCTTGATGCGTTTTTCAGCCAATCTGAATGAATCTGTGGCAACAAAAACGAGATCGGTTCCATCTGGATAAATATAGACACTTGAAAGCTCTGGTTTAATAGATGAGAGTGAGGCACTATAAACCACCGACTGCAATCCTTTTACAAAATCCTTTGCTGGTATTGAAAAAGATCGTCCTTCAGTAATGCGGGGTATAGAAGGAAATTCCTCGTGTGCAAAGAGCTTGAGTGATCCAGAAGAGTGCTCACTTGAAACCTTAAGGACTTCATCAACCTTTTCAAAAACAAAACTCTTCTCTTTATCGAGACCTGCAACAAAGTTCCCAAGAATAGAGGAAGAAACAGCAACCGTACCCACCTCTTCAAGCTTAATAGGGAGGGTAACCTCGATTCCAAGATCAAGATTAGTGGCTTTCATGGTAAGTGTGGAATTCTTTGCTTCAAGAAGTACCGCTTTGAGGATGGGATTTGTCCCACCCTTTCCGGATACCTTATCCACTTTTGAGAAGCTTTTTATAAATCTTTCTTTGGTGCATTCAAACTTCATATAAATGATTATACATACTATTAGTCCTGTGGAAAGGTGGAAAATCTAAAAAAGCTTTAAAAATAAAGATTTTATAAAGTTTTTGATAATAGTAACCTCTGAATTGAGGTGTGGATTCTGTGTGTATCAAAAATGAGGTAGGTGACCTATCCGCAGATTATCCACACATATCCCCAGTTTTATCCACAGGTTTTTCCCAATGAAATGTGGGTAACTAGAGGAGTTGTTTGATTTCAGAGAGTTCCTCAGCGAGTTGAGAGTCTACTTTTATATCGTTTTTTACCTTTTCACATGAGTGAATAACTGTAGTGTGGTCCCTTCCCCCTAGTTTTTGACCTATTGAAGGGTACGAAACATTAAAAATCTCCCTTAGAATATACATAATTACCTGTCGTGGGCGTACCACATCCTTCTTTCGTGACTTGTCGTACACCGCTTCTTCATCAATATTGTAGAAATCAGCCACTATTTTGACCACCTCTTTCACAGAAAGGTTCTTTTGAGGCTTCTTCTCTACTTTAATGAGGGTTTTTACCTCAGAAATAGTGGGTTCTTTACCTTTTACGTCCATAAAATGGAAGATATTGTTGAGTGCTCCCTCTATTTCTCGGACATTTCCTTCTATGTGACCTGCAAGATAGTCGATAGTGTCTTGCTGAAGTACCACTTTGTTAGCGGTTATCTTCTTTTTGATGATCTCCATACGTGATTCGTATCCAGGCTCCGGAACATCTACCACCATACCCGACATCATCCTTGATTTGAGCCGTTTTTCAAGGTTAGGGATCATGTTTGGGTGGGTATCTGAGGTGAAGATGATCTGTTTATTGTTCTCATAGAGGTAGTTAAAGAGATTAAAGAGCTCTTCTTGAGTCTTTTCCTTGTTTGAGATGAATTGGATGTCGTCCATCATTAAAACATCATATTTTCGGTACTTATCCTTAAATAGATTCATTTTTCCCGATTGGATTGCATCAAACATGTCCTGGGTGAAGCGTTCGGAGGTGATATAGAAGACTTTCTTATTTGGACTCGTGTTTTTTATATGGTTTCCTGCTGCTTGCATGATGTGAGTCTTCCCAAGACCGGTGTTTCCATAGATAAAGAGAGGGTTATAGGCAACAGGCTTCTTGATGATGGTCTGACAGGCAGCAAATGCAAGCTCATTGAAGGGTCCCACCACGAAAGAATCGAAGGTGTAGCGAGGGTTAAGATTATCCTCTTTATTGATAACCACCTCGTTCAGAGGGAGTGCTTTGGTGGTTTTGTGGTCAATCGCCTCATTTTTGGATAAAGGCTTGTCTTTTGAGGGCTTCATTTCGTGAATAATGAAGTTTACCCCCCTAATTGAGGTGTCATGCTCTCGTAAATAGCGCAAAATATGGCTCTGACATTTCTCTCGAGCGATGCTAATAGCAAACATATTCTCAATTCCCACTACCACCACCCCATCTTCAATCTTCACGATACCAGAATTGCGGAACCAGCCTACCTGTGTCGCCACAGAAGGAGTAAGCTCGAGCTTAACAAGAATCATTTCCCATAGCTGTTTGGTATCCATATTTCCCCTAGTATAAACGTTATCCACAGACCCATGTAACTTGTGGAAAAAGGAATTTATGTGTATAGTTTTGAATTATGTCGTTTACATACAACCCAAAGAAGCGAAAGCGCGCAAAAACCCACGGTTTCTTGGTGCGTCAGAGCACTAAGACCGGAAAGCGAGTGATTGCACGCCGACGAGCCAAGGGACGAAAAAAACTTGCCGTTTAAAAAGCAACAATTCGAAATAGTCATGAAAAAAGGGGAAACCATCCACACTCCCCTTTTTTCTTTGTGCTTCCTCGTGGGTGCTACTTTGCAGGTAGCTGTTGTTGCTTCAAAAAAAGTCTCTAAGGTGGCAGTTGTTCGTAACCGCAACAAGCGTCGTGTGCGAGAAATCTTTCGAAAACACACAAAACACCTTAAAAAGGGAGCCTATATCGTATTTATTAAACGAGATCTCACCAATATCTCCTATGCTCAATTAGAGCAAGAGGTCAAAAGAGTGCTATAATCCCTCACATGTCTTATATTTTCCACACATTTTTCTATAACCCTCTTTATAACGGTCTCATTTTGCTTCTTTCATGGATCCCTAATGCTGATGTGGGTGTGGCGGTGATTCTTTTCACGCTTTTTATTAAGTTTATTCTCTTCCCTCTTTCACGAAAGGCGGTTCAGACACAGCTTAAACTTCGGGAGATAGAGCCACAGCTTGCGAAACTCAAGGAAACGTATAAAGACAACCGTGAAGCACAGGCTCGTGAAATGATGGCGCTGTATGCAAAAAATAACATCAACCCCTTCTCAGGAATCCTCCTCGTGCTTTTTCAGTTCCCTATTATTATCGCTCTCTACTTTATATTTCTTAAAGGTGGATTACCAAATGTTGATGTTTCGCTTCTCTATCCGTATGTAAAAGGGGTGTTTGAAGGCCTTACCACACCAATCAACATGCACTTCTTTGGTTTTCTGGATATCAGCAAGCCTCATGTCACTCTAGCTGTACTTGCGGGTCTCTCTCAGTTTGCGCAGATTCGCTTGTCACTTCCTAAGGTTGAGAAGGTTGCAAATCCTACCTTTAAGGATGATATGGCACAAAGTATTAATCTTCAGATGCGTTATGTATTGCCTGTATTTATTGGTATCGTAGCTCTCAATATTTCTGGTGCGGTCTCACTCTATTGGATTACCGGAAACCTCTTTACGATTGCTCAGGAGTTATATCTCAAGCATCCAAAGCGATAGGTCTCTCTTGTTGGTGAAAAGAAGGTACTTGTTATCACTTGATACTTTCACATTGACGACATCGATAGCTGCCCCCGCCTGTTGTTCAAGGTTGTCGGTAAGGGTGGTGATTTGAAGTGTTTTAGCGTCGATACTACGAATCTCATCATTAAACTGTATCTTTCCTTGATACCAATCATCAGGAAATACCCCATCTACCCCGCTTTTTGGTACACCACAATATGCAAGGGTGGTGTCTGTTGATGACCAGCCACATTTGTCAGGAATAGTAGCTGCTGCGAGGGTTGTTTCTGATCCGGTTTTAACATCGAGTACACCAAATAAGAGACGGTTTCCTTTGTTTTCTGAGTACAGGACATGTGAAGCCGATGGTGATGCAGATGCCACCAACCCATTTCGAGGACTTAGCGCCTTGGTGAAGGCTTTTGTGGTGGGGTTAAGGAAGTAGGCGATATTCTGTGTTTTGGCTGAGGGAGCGCTTGTCATAAGTATGGTAGAAGCATTTACCCACTGAGGAATCCACTTCTTAAGAGGATTACTAAAAATATTGGTTGATTTTGCTGCAAATGAGTAGATGTTTCCAATTCCTGAGCCGCTTCCAGTGATTCCAAAGAATGTATCCTTTGATGGAGCCATACTTATCATAGAAAGTGCGTCAGAGGTGAAAATACCGGCTAATTCAAGGGTGTTGTCGGTGCTTGTGGCGCTCACACCTTTCTTTGCTTTAGGGCTACCAATAAAAGTTTGAATACCACCCGTCGTCTCGTTGAGAGTGCGGAGAACAATGTTTGATCCTCCTGCCCCAATGTATGCTTCGTATACTTTTGGAATAGTGGTGTTGGTGACGCGTGTGACATCAAGGGTGCTTGTAGCGGTTTTAAATACATTTCCTGTTGCTCGATCAACATACCAAATAGAGTATCCGTTTTTTGTGGTAACAAAGTCATAGCCAGCCACAGGTGACGTGCTTATGTGTCGGAGTTTTGGAATAACACCAGGAGTAGTGGTAGAAGTGTTGTCTGAATTTGATGTGTCGTTTGAGGTGGTGTCGGTATCTACTAGAGATCCTGTGGCGGTAACATTGGTGGGTGGAGGTGTTGCTTTGGTTGAGGTGAGGTAGAAGTATCCTCCAACCACAACTGCGATGATAATAACAAAGAGTACAAAAACGACCCCAAGAATTTTATTGCGTGTCATACTTCGTATAGTTTAGCACACTTTATTTTCTTAATGTTGACCAATATCGTGCCCCACCTCTCCACCTGCCTTTGCTATCCTGACAAGATATACAACCGTCCTGAGCAACCCATTTTTTCATAATTGCGACTCCAACACGAAGGTTTGTCTCAGGGTCTTTGAGTTGTTCAGTGGTAATACCAGGAAATCCGTAAGCGCGAGCTGATTCTTGGGAGATTTGGAGAAGGCCGGTTGAAATAACGTTGTTTCCATTGGCATCTTTAAAGTTTTCGGTATACGTAAGATTTGGATTGTAGTTTGATTCCTTTTTTGCGATAGCGGCAAAAAGATTTGACCATGCCTCATCGCTTTCTCCATTGGGAAAATAGCGAGCAGCATCAGAAGGGTTGAGACCGGTAAGACCACCGGATCGTACATACTCAAGCATTTTTTGGTTAAGTTCTTCTTTGGTGAAGCGTTGTCCTGAAAGACCAGGTTGAGATGAGTTGGCAGGATTAGGCTCCACGAACTCGATGTTTCTACCTGTCCCGACTCCAGTTTCTGGTCGAGGTGTTTCAACTGATATACCTTCCAACTTTACCTGCGTCAATTCTAATTCAGTATTATTGAGAATATCAGGATTTATGGTGTTAAGTAATGCGTAGGATCCAAGCGCAATAAGAAGTCCAAATATTGCAGCAATGATGCGTTCCTTACCCTCACCCTTCTTGCTCCATGCATCAGTAGATACGTACTGTATACCACCAATAATAATCATAATAACAGCAAGACCACTACACAGTGCGATACCCAACATAAACATATTGTTTAAGTAACCACCCAAGTTTCCTGTAATGATCTCTTCCCCTGCTACGTACTCAACCCCATTAACATTAATTGGTTCTAAGCTGTAATACTTAATATTATCAGCATGAACTACAAAAGGAGATAAAATAAGAAATGAAAAAATTATAATAAAATATTTCATATTAAAATGTTATGTTAAATGTCTTTTTCATTGAATGAAGGAGGTGGGAGGTGTTTTCGATAGAGATGCCAATTTGTGAATCACCTTTTTGTCCTGAGGTGTTGCGGAAGGTGGCAAAGTTTTGTGTAGGAGGTGTGGCTATCGATGTTCCATTAAGAGTCCAGTTGTATACAAGATTGGTATCGTTTGCTTTTGTGGCGCTTGTTGAAAAAGGAAAAGCAGACACGGTCACCTCTCTATCAGTGAGGAAGAAGTTTGAAGTGGTAATTTCTTTGTTGAACAGTGTTCCGTAGAGGGGATGTGCTTCGTATGTAAGTACCTCTGGTTGAAGGGGTGAAAGAATAATGGCGGCTGTTCCTGTGGTGGTTTTATCTGGGGTAGAAACGGTTACTTTGATCATTATGTCTTTTGAAAGAATAGATCCAGTGTATTTAAACGAGTTCTTCCCATAGCCTGACATGCTTCCTTGGATAGTATCATCAACACTCCAGGTGTAGACAAGATTATTTGGGTTGAGACGAGTTCCTGAAGAAGAAACCAAGTTTGGAAGAGCAACTAGTGTCACCGATCCTTCAGGGGTATAGTACCCTTTCCCTTTATAAAATGGTGGTACATAACCATCTGATTCATAGATAATAGCTACGTCCTGTGGGACTACGGTAAAACTACGAGAGAATGAGGGGCCTGTAGAAGAGGTAATGGTTGCTACGACTGTTTTTGTTTCCCCCATTTTTCCTGCAGCAAGCGTAAAACTGTTGAGACCTTGTCCAGATTGTTGTTGCTTGCCATTTACAGACCAGCTAATAGTTGCGGTGTTAAGATTGGTGCCGTAGGCGTTGAGTGTAATGGTTACGTTTTCTCCAGGTCGGGGATTTTCAGGATTGATGGTTGTAGTTACTTGTTGACCAATCACACCTGTCGCTACAGGATCAAAGCTTTGTGCTGATGCAAACGCCGCGATAGCAAATAAGAGAATAGCAAAATATTTCATTTACTAAATTATATACTCATGCAGCTTCTTCGTACAGTGTTTGAAATAAAGTGCTATCATATATAAAGTTATGGATGATTTTGATGATCTAAAAGAAAAATATAAGTATCTCAAGATAAAAAGAGAAATTGCTAAAACCTATAAAGAAATCGGTGATATTTTTGAGCGTAATGGGGAAAAATTTGATCCAAATGATTCAGAGCAATTAATCAAAGAGCGACCTCAAAAACCTGATTTCCCCTTTTTGATATTTTTAGCAGCTTTAGTTAAAGATTTTATTGATGTCCCAGGTAATATTAGTCTAGTTGGTAGTATTCCAGCGTGGTTTCTTAGTTGGCTTACAGCGATAATGCTTTTTTGTTGGGGCTTGGGAAAATTGAGTGGTGGATGGTGGAAAAAGAGGTTGATAGCAAAGTTTTGGAGAAGATACTGCTTCACTTTTATTATTGAACTCATTCCTTTTATAAATTTTATACCCTCAAACGTGATTTTTACTCTCATGACTTACAATAGCGAGAAAAAGATAGTGAAGTTATTTGATCTGGCTCTTCAGAAGCTTAAAAAAGCGGGAATTAAGTAAGTATTACTTCCCCACCCCTTCATCAAGCTCTGCACGTGCCTTTTTCATGGCGAGAATTTGTTTAGGATCTGAGGTAATAAGCTGATCTTCGGCGTAAGAAGCAGTGATCTTGATGGCGACGTGCTTAAGACCGGCAAAGAAGATACCTTCCCCTACCCCTGATTCAAGAAGAAGATACTTTTCTTCATCAGTGAGGTTAAAGGTTTTTTGAACGATATCAATAGATGAAGCCGATTGCTTGAGAAGCACCTGAATTGATGAGTTGGTGATGATAGGAAGTCCGTATGGTGATTTGAGGAAGTCTTCCACATCTTGGGTGATAGTTGAAAGACCGAGATAGTACTTTCGTCCTCGTTTTGCCAAAGAAAGCAGGAATTGAGCCGTATCTTCTGATTTCATCATCCACCACGCCTCATCGATCACGAGAAGGCGCTTGCGGAGATCTTTGCGAATAGCGTTCCAAATAAAGTGAGTCACAATGTACATTGCCACCGGCTTAAGCTCGTCTTCCATGTCGCGTACAGAGAATACGATAAACTTTTTGTTGATATCAACGTTCGTAGGTTGATTGATGAAGCCTGACCATGTTCCTTTGGTGTACTTTGAGAGTTTTTGTACGAGTGATTCGGCTCCTTCCATACCTGACAGCACGAGTTCGAAGTCAGAAAGAAGTGGCGGTGTGATATCGGTGAACTTTGAATCAGGGGTAATATCCTTGAGTGCGTAGGTTTCGGTGATAGCGCGGTCGATGATGGCATCTTCTTCAGGGGTAAGACCTCCCAGCATGATGCGGAAAAGACCAATAAGATTAACGGTATTTGAGCGAAGGACGTCTGCTTCTGACTCATCAGGACGAGGGTGTGGAAGGTCAAACGGGTTGATGTGGTGTTCCGAGGTAAGAGAGATATTGAAGTAGCGTCCCCCTGTGGTTTCTGCCATGTATTCGTACTCTCGTTCAGGGTCGATCACGATCACGTCGGTATCAAACATGAGGGTGCGGAGGATTTCGAGCTTAGTTGAGTATGATTTTCCTGATCCGGCCTTCGCAAAGGTCACTGAATTGTAGTTTTCGAGGCTGAAACGGTCAAAAAGCACCATACTTGAGTTGTGACGGTTGATTCCGTAGAGGATTCCGCGATCTGAAGTAAGGTCGAATGAGGTAAAGGGGAAAAGACTCGAAAGTGGTGATGAATTGAGCTTTGAATGCACAGTAAGGAGGTCAGTTGCGAGAGGAAGGGTGCTCTCAAATCCTTGCTCCTGCTGGAATAGCGCCGGTTTTACATATACCAAGCTCGCTTCGAGGATAGATTTCACCTCATTTTCTGCCTTGTCGAGTTCTGCAGTGGTGTCTCCGTAGAGGGTAATATACAAGCCAACGTTAAAGATACGCTCTTGTGCCTGCTGGAGGTCGTCTCGGAGCTTTTCGAGGTTTTGGTAGGCCGCATCGAGCTTTGGGTCGCGCACAAACCCCTTCTCTTCTCGCATGTGGATCTGGCTTTGGATTTCAGCCACCTTCTTTTCGAATTGTCGAAGCATACGTGCGGTCTCGATAGGGTGCACAAAAATAGACACATCAAAGACTTTATCGAGGTTAATGATAGGTGAAAACCAAGAATCACTAAGGAATCGAGGGTATGAGATCACAAAGAATGATCGGCTGTACTTGGTGCCGAGCTCGAGCTCTTTTGGGGTGATTTTAAGGCCAGATGGGGCAAGTTTGTCTTTCAAATCAAGCTCATCTGACATATAAAACTCATCAGGAATAAGACCTTTTGATGAATCATTCTGTTTTGGTGAGATAAAATCGAGTA
>JAIYEG010000009.1 GCA_027487075.1 bacterium | reverse complement strand
GCATACAAAAGATGGCCTACAGAAAAATTTGCAAAAATTGCCGATTATATTGCTGAGCATCAGATGCGTGTAGTCATTACTGGTTCTTCTTCAGAAAAAAAACTTGCTGATGACATTACTTCGCTCACAACATCACACCCTCTCAATTTAAGTGGTACAACCGATATATTTACCCTTGCTGGACTTATAAAACTTAGTGCGGGCTACATAGGAAATGATACGGGTATCCTTCATCTTGCGGCTGGACTACAGGTACCCACTCTATGCATAATGGGCAAAGGTGCGTTCGGTGCATTTTTCCCTTATGGTGATCCCTCACTACATAAAATTGTATACAGCACCACAAGCACCTGCGAGTGGGATGAATGGGAATGCCGAAACACACTAGATCCAGAGTCTCCCGCTCCTTGCATTGAGAGTATCAACATCACTGACGTTCAAAATACTGCATCAACCCTCTTTTTCAAACATGTGTAAACTTACGATTATTACTTCCTTATATAGGTCTGAAACTTTTTTACCTACGTTTATTAAGCGCGTCAAAACAGTTCACGATGAACTCCAGACATCAGGAGTTTCATTTGAACATATTGTAGTTGCCAACGATCCATCAATCGTGGAAGCCGAACTTCTTTCATCGACACACAATCTCACTATCATCAACACACCTCGTGAAAGTTTGTATGCAAGCTGGAATAGAGGTGTAAACTCATCTCGTGGACAAGTAGTAACATTTTGGAATGTTGACGATATACGATTCACAAAGGCACTTATTGAAGGAATTACTCTTCTTGAGCAATATTCAACATTGGTATATTTCCCTTTTAGATACAAACGATACATTCTTCTTGGATCTCTTCCGGTTTTAGTTAAATCACGCATCATACAACCTCCACCATTTGATACTGTTGAATTTGGCCAATCAATGCATTGTGGGCCATTTTTTATGTTTTCTAAAAATTTTTATAATACCGTGGGTGGTTTTGATGAGACATTCCGCATTGCGGGTGACTTTGAATGGTGTATCAGAGCATCAAAAAAAGGTGCTTTTATAAAGGGGCAACACATTGCTGGAACATTCATAAACCAAGGTACAAGCCTCAGCGGAAGTCGAAACTCAGCTCTAGCAGAAGAAAACAAGAAGATATACACTACATACCACATACACAAATGAAACGAATTCGAAAAGAAAATATAAACACCGGCGAGCACTTCGATAAGGTATTTCAAGCTAGCCCAGAACTATATGATAGCTATCAGAATATTGAATTTTACAATACCGCACTCAATCTTCACCTTTTTGATGGTCAATATACAGACTATGGTTGCGGAAATGGGGAACCGCTTTATAAAGCCTCGACTCGACACCACCTCACGGCGGTGATGGGAGTAGATATTTCATCTTCGATCATTGAAACAAATAAGCAAAAATATCCTTCAATCACTTTCATGACAGTTGATGAATACATGAATAAGAACCTAGAAGCAGATACCATCATTAGTACTCATACATTTGAACACGTTGAAGATCCTCACACCCTTGCGCAGCAACTTCTGAAACGTGCACGAAAACGCTTTTTCATCATCGTACCGTACAAAGACTCGTGGAAAGAGTGTGACGAGCATGTGTGGCGCTATGATCGACATTCATTTGACTCACTTGATCCATCGTATGCACTTCCAGGTATTACTAATCGTGGCGGCAATACTGAAATTTTGTACTTCTGGGATAAAGAAAAGAAACACCACCAATCTCTCCTTACACGTATGGTATTTTTTATTAAGAAAATACCTCATCATTCGCACCGTGGACTCATCAAAAAATATCTTGCTTTACTTTCATGAAAATTATCGCTCTCCTTCCTGTTAAAAATGAAGCGTGGATACTTCCCACATATCTATCATCTGTACAACCGTTAGTAGATGAGATCATCGCACTTAACGACCAATCAACTGATGAAACCGAACAAATACTAAAGGATGCTGGCGTCCATATACTCAACAGTACTTCTCAATCAGTAAATATGTCTCAAAAACGCACCCTTCTCCTTAATGAAGGGCGAAAAAGAGGTGGGACACACTTTATTTGGCTTGATGCCGACGAAATCATAAGTGGGACGTTTGTACATCACGCACGAGAGCGCATCGCATCACTCGAACCCGGTCAAAAAATTGCATTTCGATGGGTCACTCTCTGGAAATCACTCGACACAGAACGAGTTGATGCACCGTGGGGGAATAATTTCAAAGATATCATAGTGTGCGATGCACCCAACCTTGCATTTGAAGATAAAGTGTTCTCAGAACATCGAACTCCAGGACCTCACACCAATGTTATAACTATCGATGAATCGGAGGGGGTGGTACTCCATTTTCAATTTGTTAATTTTGAGAGCGCACTTTTCAAGCAGGCGTGGTATCGATGCAATGAACTCATCGAAACTAAGCGAAGTCCTCGACGCATAAATCATATGTATAGCATTACAAAAGACACCGAGAAAGTGATCACAAAAAATATCCCCTCAGAATGGACACCTCACATGGTGAGTGTGACACGGACGGACCAACCAAGCTGGCATCTCAACTCAATCGAACAACTCTTTAACACACATGGAATTGAAACTTTTGAAGAATTAGACATCTGGGGGATACCAAGGTTGCACACTCTTTTTTTAGAAAAGACACACCGAGAACCTCATCCAAAAATCTATCCTTTTGTACTTATATATCTTAAGGGAATATATAGTAGATTATTTTCATGAAGCAATATATAAAAAACATCGTGAGACACTTTCCACTTCCTTTAAAGAAGGGACTATATGGATCTTATGAATTTTTTTACAGCATTGTGAGCAGTATTAGAGAAGGACGACACCCAAGCCAAACTCCCCCTTTAATAAAAGACGGGAGAACGTGCATACTTTTTTATCATCTTTCTCTCCTAAGTTTTGGGGGCACAGAAAAATTTCTGCAAATTCTAGCGAAGCATGTTGATCATAAAAAATATAGGATTGTTGTGATGTATTCTGATATGCGTGGCATAGGAAGGAAACCCTATCTCGAAAACAACGATATTACCTTCATTCAATTTACAGCTAGTTCATTAGAACGATCATATCCGTTTTTTATTACCGACATGCACCCTACTCTTTCTGAGGTTATCAATACACATCACGTCGATATAATCGTTACGGCTGGGAGCGGCTACAGTGAGTACCCAATCAACACTATACGGAATATTCCTATTATCATGATAAATATTTTTGGTTCACCAAGCCTTCAAAAAAATATTATAAAACATGTAGCAATATCAAAAGAGGTACAACATAAAATTATCCCACTTGTTGCAAAAGAACGCACTGAAGTCATGTATATACCATCCGAAGGTCCTTCATCAAACTCACGCACTAACGGCTCGCTCCTTCGAAAAAAATTAGAAATACCTGATGATGCGGTAGTATTTGGAAGAATCGGACGAGCAAGCGATGATATCTTTGATCCTATTGCCATCAAAGCATTTAAAGATGTGATTAAAGAATACCCTCATACTCATTTCATAATTCAGTCACCACCACCACAACTTATCTCTATTGTGACTAATGAACTCATCCCCAACATTCATTTTCTTGAGCCAACATCAGATGAAGAAAAGGTTTGGGCATTTCATGCAGCAATTGATATACTGGCACACTTTAGATACGACGGCGAATCATGCGGACTCAACATCATTGAAGCACTCCTCTCAGGTAAACCAGTCATCACCCATCGTTCACACATATGGAATGCTCACCTTGAATACCTTGATCCTGCATTCAGCAGAGTTGCAGAAAAAGATGATATACAACAGTATGCTTCATATATGAGTGAAATGATTGCAGCTAAGAATAATGGAACGCTAGAGGCGATGGGAAAGTTGGCACGATCAAAAGCAGAGGAGGTATTCCTCATAAAGAATAATATCGATCGATTCCAAACATGGATAGACGAGGCGCTACTCAAATGATAAACATCATCACCACATCTTTAGACGGACGGACGCGAGGACCCAAAAAAGTCGTTGCAAACTTGATCAAAGGCTTGGAACAGGCTGGGTATCCATACGTCATCAATAGATCGCTAGATGCTACTAATCAGCTCTGGATACATGATGACGTATCTGCTTTGCCATTCATCAAGGATCTCCCTTCTCGCATCTCTATCATCATAGGACCCAATCTTTTTGTTAATCCAGAAAACATACCAGCGGACATCGATCTTTCCCGAGCACTTTACATTCATCCATCCCAGAATGTTATTGATATTTGGAAACGCAAAGGATACGATCGGTCGGCGCTTGCGGCGTATCCTTCAGGCATAGACACAGAACTCTTCACAACATCGCACGAAACACGCACAGGTGTTTTGCTCTACGTTAAGAATAGAGCCGCTGAAGAACAGAAGACAGTCGAGCACATCCTCGCCTCAAAAGGAATTGCCTGTACGGTTTTTGTGTATGGGTCCTACAAAGAGGAAGAGTTCAGAAAGGCGCTCGCCACTTCTCGCTACGCTATATGGCTTGGAGGCTACGAGAGCCAAGGGATCGCGCTCTTAGAAACACTGTCATGCGATATGCCAGTACTACTACTCGAAAAGAAGCACTCATCACCAGATGAGGCCGGAGCATCTTGCGCACCTTACTGGTCTTCAGAATGCGGAATTATTTCTGATTTAGAGCACGTGGATACAGCAGTCACGCAGATGGAACAGTCTTACCAGAAGTTCTCTCCCCGAGAATACGTGGTAGGGGAGCTTTCGCTGAAAAAGCAGGCTCAGGCATTCGCTGATTTATATCTTTCACATTTTGACATAAGCACTGACGAACTCCTTGAAAAGACCCTTTTGAGCAAGAAAACATGGAGAAAAGGCTGGTTTAAGAAGCTCATAAAAAAGCTACTGGTGTGGTAAAATAGCCGCATGAATTACGAACCGCATATTGATAAACTTGTCGCTATTAGCAGCAAGTTTTCTTCTCCCCAAGACATCAAGACAATTCTTGAAATCGGTGCAAGAGACGGTGTTGAAACAAAGGCACTTCATCACTTTTTTCAAAACGCACGCATTTACTCATTCGAATGCAACCCAGCAACAGTTCCCCTCTGGAAAAGCAATACGTTAGGAATAGGTCAGATCGAGACAATTGAAAAAGCGGTGAGCGACAAGAATGGCACGATCTCTTTTTTCCCTATTGATCCAGAAAAGACAAAGAGCGATTGGAAAGATGGAAACCCGGGCGCATCATCTTTGCTTCAAGCATCAGGCAACTATCCAATCGAGCAGTATGCTCAAAAGGAAATAACCGTACAGACTGTCACACTCGCGTCTTTTTTCAAGGAAAAAAACATAGAGCATGTCGATATCGTTTGGATGGATATTCAAGGCGCTGAACTTATGGCTCTCAAAGGGCTTGAAGACCGCATACGAGACATCGGCATCATACATACGGAAGTTGAGTTTATGGAAATATACAAGGGACAACCACTTGCAACAGACATCATTTCCTTCATGAATAGCCAAGGATTCCTTCTTGGATATTTTACGAACTTTGGTCCATATGCAGGAGATGCAGTATTCATCAATAGGAACATGCTGAGCAATCGTCCTCTTTTGAAGGTATGGCTCTCACTCAAGAATAAAGTATTGTTTCCCCTGCACTCATTTATGAGAAGCGTCAAAGAAAATATCAAGCGAGCAATAAGACCGAAACTCCATGCTTAAGAAGATCTGCATGAAGCTATATAAGAAAACCCTATATCGCTGGAGAGAACGCTGGCATACTGCAAGCTTCAGAAGAAAGACACAGCATCTACAACCACTTATCATAAGCAACCATGGACACCCTGATTCTTCAAATTAAATACGGAGGGCTTGGGGACCATCTCTTCTACAGTCATATCCCTCGCATCGCAAAGGAGCTTGGATATAAAGAAGTTCTTATATCTAATAAGTCTGATTTTAGAAATGCAGAGTATAAGCACCTTATATGGGAATTGAACCCCTTTGTTGACGGCTTTACTGATAAAGAAGGAGTGCATGTTGCGGATGCTCGTCCGACGAATACTGATGAGAATCTTCTTGACCGTATCATGCTCAACCTCGGGCTTGATGATGGAAAAAGGTTCCACGAACCAGAATTACACTATAAGCCGATACTAGTTCCCGAAGTTATAGGCAAGACCGTATATGACCCTAACTACCTCTCAAATGCCGGATTAGTGAATGCACACAAGGTTGATACATACTTCTCATCTCATGATCTTTCAATCGACTTGCAGTTCACCTTGCGCAATAACTCGATCCCGACTACGCACTTCTCTGGATTCATCCAAGCACGATCACTGTATGATTTTATCGACATACTCGCTTCAGCAAAAGATATCTACTGCCTCGTTACCGGCACTGCCTCCCTTGCGTCTGCATTAGGAAAAAAAGCGCATGTTTTCTATACTGCTGAGATGCCAGCGGAGTTCAGGCACTCTCGGAACAATACCTATATCAAGCTTTAATTTATGATTATCATCAAAACAAAAGGAGGGCTCGGCAACCAGATGTTCCAATATGCCTTCGGCAGAGTTCTTTCCCTGAAGTTGGGTACTGAGCTGGCTCTCGATACGCATCAAACCACTAACATAGCAGGACTCAAGAAAGACATAGAACGACCTTTTGAACTCGACAAATTCAATATCGCTGCACACATAGCAACTCCATCAGAAATAGGGGCAATGAGAAATCCCCTACGTCTCTACCTCAACAAAATATGGAGAAAGCTTACAAGACATGATTACTACAAATTCAACCCCTCATCTCTCAATGCAAAGGATGGAACATATTTTGAAGGATACTGGTGGCAAAGCGAGAAGTATTTCAAAAGCATAAGGGATACTCTCTTAAAAGAATTAACTCTCAAGAATCCACACGGCGCCGAGGGTGAAAAGATTGCTCAGATGATTCAGCAATCGCCTGTTTCAGTATCGATACACATAAGGCGCGGAGACTACGCAACAGACCCCGCAACTACGAGGCATCATGGACTTACTACACCTGAATATTATAAGTACGCCATCGATCGCATAACACAGATTGCACCTACCTCGCATTTCTTTATCTTTTCTGATGATATCGAATATGCAAAAAAAGCACTTACAATTTCTTCGCCGCATCACTTCGTATCAGGCAGCAGCATACCTGCACATGAAGAGCTGATACTGATGTCACGCTGCACTCATCACATCATCGCGAACTCCTCTTTCAGCTGGTGGAGCGCATGGCTTGGTACTGCTCCAGATAAGATAGTCATTGCACCCAATGAGTGGCTTGCTGATAGCAGCATTAATACGTCTGACATCTGTCCAGAATCATGGATACGCATATAATACCTATATGGACCCGAAGATAACCGTCATAATACCCACCTACAATAGCGCGCGATTCTTGCCTGCCGCAATACAGAGCGTACTCGATCAGACAAGGAAAGATGTGGAGATCCTCATTCTTGACGATGCTTCGACTGATAACACGCATGAAGTCCTTTCACCATTCCTGAAAGATTCTCGCGTTAGACTCGTCTCGCACCCTCACAACATCGGCATCACTGCCAACCGCAACTATGGCTTATCTATTGCTAAAGGCGAATATATTGCCATGCTCGACAGCGACGACGTGTGGCTCGATAGTTGCAAACTCGAGCGCCAGATCGAAATACTTGAAACCCATCCCCACATTGCCATTGTCGGGACTCATGCGAAGATCATCGATGAACACGGCTCCACGCTTGGAACCATCACTCATAAAAGCGCTGACCGCTCAATACGCGCATCAATGATGTTCCGCAATCAGTTCATACAATCAAGCATTCTCATCAGGAAAAGCATTCTCGAAGACGTCGGATATTACGACGAGCATATGCCTATATGGGAGGACTATGAGCTGTGGCTCCGCATCGGAATAAAATACCAGTTTCGCAATATTCCTGAACAGCTCATTGCGTATCGAGTCCACGAGAGCAACATATCAAAATCAAGCAAAAAAAAGAGTCTTCGGGCTTACAAGAATCTGTACAAGCTTTATCGTGGTAAGTACCCCTATTCTTTTCTTCTCCTTGGCAAGATAATCATCAAAAGCGTACAACTATACTTCTAGGATCTTTCTCAATTCTTCTTCAGGAATTTCTTTGAGCGAGGGTTTTTCAGCTGGTGGCACTGGTGGCTTCTGTTTTACTTCTTCTTTAACCGACGAAACCACTGGAGGAGGTGGGACCGGCTTAGGTTCAGCATGCGGAAGTTTACCCACCACTGACATGAGAGCACTACGAAGAGCCGAGACATTTTCTGCAGTTGGCTTCTTCTTATTTGCGAAAATTGGCTTTGACTGATCGCTCGATGAAACTTGGGTTTGTGATGAAGAAGACGACTGCGTCTCAACGCGCACATCAGAACTTCCCTTCAAAATAGCGGTTTTAAACGGCTGGTGGGTAGAAGGTGTCGAAGGGCGACGAGGTGGCTGCGAGCTTTGTGCAGGAGTCGATCTTGAAACTGCACTCACCTGTGTTCCAGGAGCACGAGGTCCTGATGGAGATCGTGGTACCGACGGAGCGGGGCGTGGAGCTGTGTTCCCTGCTGGCACAATCGGTGCATGCCATGCATTAATATCAGCTTCTACCTGATCTTTTGACTTGGCATAATGCTCCCGAGAAAAATCAATAATCTGCCGCACATACGACACGATTGGTTTTTCGATAGGTGGCAACGTACTTGCTGAAAAAGGAGATGACGTCACCCCATCGATCATAAGCTTGAGATAACACTGAAATCGCCCGAGATTCACGAGATCTTCAATAGTAAACTGCGGCATGAATTCTTTTTCGAGCACTTCGGCATCATACGCCCCCACGCGAAATGCCATCATAGTACCCACGTTTCCAAACACTGCCGCACGCACCTCATCTGACATCTGTTCAATATATTGATGAGCGACAATCAAATTCAGCTTATATTTTCGCGCTTCTGAAAGAATGTCGGCAAATGATTCGTTGGCAAAGTTTTGAAACTCATCTACATAGAGGTAAAAGTTTGGAAGCTGTGCGAGTTCTTTTTCTGATCGATCGGCACGTGACATCGCTGCTAGATAAATCTTGGTGATAATCATTGATCCGATAAGGTTTGCATTTCCTTCACCCATTCTTCCTTTCGAAAGGTTGATGATAACGATCTTTCCTTCGTCCATCACCTTACGGAAATCAAAAGAAGATTTTTGTTGGCCGATGATATTACGGACCATTGGGTTCGATACAAATTGTCCGATCTTGTTTTGAATGGCAGCTGTCGCTTCTGTTGCAAACTTGTCGGTATACTTTGCAAACTCATCATTCCAAAAAGCCTTCACCGATGCATCGGTCACTTTTGATACGACTTCCTTACGAAAATCCTTATCTGAGAACATGCGGTTTACTCCAAGCAGCGTTGATCCTGGATACTCAAGAAGTGCAAGAAGCGTGTTGTTGAGGATGTATTCCATTCGAGCAGACCACGCATCCACCCAAATCTTTTTGAAGGCAGACATCAGACCATTCACCACGAGGTGACGCTTATCCATGTCCACATCATCCATCACATTAAATGAAATAGGATGCTCCGTATCAAAGGGTGCAAAATATATCACATCTTTGATGCGATGCTCTGGAACATATTCAAGAAAGAGGTCGGCTGTTTTTCCGTGAGGATCGATGAATGCCAGACCATGGCCATTTTGAATGTCCTGTACCGTCATGTTTTCGAGTACGGTCGATTTTCCCATACCCGTTTTTCCGATGAGATACATGTGCCTTGTGCGGTCTTCGGTCTTGATACCAAAGGGCACACGCTTATTGCGTGCATCAGTTTCGGCAAAGTACGTAACGCCAGGCGTTCTATTCATGTGCACAGTATATCATTGTGTTATAATTCTTCCATCACTACAAACCGTTCAAAAAAGCCAAAAGCATACTCTCTACCCATGATACTCAGCGTGGTTCTTTTTTTGTTAGCTTTAGGATATGTCGGCACCGAGGTTATCACTCCCACATCCGTACACTATACGGCATCAAGCGAAGGAGCGGTCACAGAAATATCAAAAAAAGAGGAGCCAAAACCCTCACTCCCTCCCCTCGACAAAGAACTCTATGATAAAAAGCTTGTAGCGTTAGCAAATTATCCTCTCGAGACTTCACCCACAGCAACCTCAAGCACTCCTAAAAAGCGTATATGGCCTCCACAGCGACAGTATCCGACTGATGGCGCTCTTCTCCCCTTCAGACGCGTGATTGCGTATTACGGCAACTTTTACTCCACAAAGATGGGAGCGCTTGGAGAATATGCACCGGATGAGATGCTCGCCAGACTCCAAGCCGAAGTCAAGGCGTGGAACGATGCCGACCCAGAAACTCCGGTGATTCCTGCAATTCATTATATTGCGGTCACCGCACAAGGTGCACCGGGTGAAGAAGGAAAGTACCGCCTCCGCATGCCTGACAGTGAAATCGAAAAAGCAATTGCACTTGCCGAAAAAGTAGACGGCATCGTCTTTCTAGATCTGCAAATTGGCCTTAGTTCATTTGAAGAAGAAATTCCCCGCCTTGAAAAATATTTGAAACTTCCCCATGTTCACCTCGGACTTGATCCAGAATTTTCTATGAAAACGGGAGCACGTCCCGGAAAAGTAATTGGCACGATGGATGCTGCCGATATAAATTATGCTCAGCAATATCTAGCAAAACTTGTAACAGACAATCACCTTCCCCCTAAGATACTGGTTATTCACCGCTTTACTCAACGTATGATTACCAACTACCAACAGATTAACGATGTACCTGAAGTCCAAATAGTCATACACATGGATGGATGGGGATCTCCTGCGTCAAAAATTAATACATATAGAAATTTTGTATACCCAGAACCTGTCGAGTTCACAGGATTCAAATTATTCTATAAAAATGATCTGCGAAATCCTCCAAAACAAATGCTCACCCCCCAAGAACTTCTCAAGCTCACTCCACGTCCTATCTACATTCAGTATCAATGACCTTCGACAAGCACCACAAACTCTCCACGTACTTTATCAGGATGAGTTTTAAAGTAATCCACAAGTTCAGAAGGAGTACCTGAAATCACCTGCTCAAACATTTTGGTAAGCTCGCGTGCAATAATGACTTTACGTTCAGGAATATGTTCAACAAGTGAATCAAGTGTTTTTTTGATACGATGTGGAGATTCATAAAACGCAGAAATCATTGAGGATTCGGCAATAGTCTTGAAGATAGTCTCTCTACCTTTCTTGTGAGGAAGAAAGCCATAAAAACAAAAAGAGCCGCCAGTAAGCCCACTGACTGAGAGTGCAGAAATAAGTGCTGACGGACCAGGAATAGGAGAAATCATCACCTTGTCTCCAAGCTTTTCTCTCACCTGTGCTATCAACAAGCTTCCTGGATCAGAAATAGCAGGAGTTCCCGCATCCGAGACGAGTGCAATATTCTTACCTTCATGCAACAGTGCAATCACGTCATCAATTTTTGAAAGAGAGCTTTGTGCATGATAACTCATGACAGGCTGTGATATTTCATATCTTGAAAGAAGCACACGGGTAGTGCGCGTATCTTCACACAAAATAAGATCGACTGACTTTAACACCTCGACCGCACGAAACGTTATATCATCCAAATTACCAATTGGTGTCGCAACAATATAGAGCGTTGCCATACAAATAAATTATTTACCGAGATTATCTTCAACAACCTTAAAAATTTTATCGAGACTCATATCACTCTTAAGAATATAGCGGAACACTCCATATTCGATAGCCTTTGAAAGGTGTTGCATACTTTCAGAGCTTGTCATGAGGGTCACACGGGGAATAAGCTCCTTATCTTTTTCTGAAAGCTCTTTGATCATGGTAATACCATCCATTTCAGGCATCATAATATCAAGAAGAATTGCTTCTGGTTTTTCTTTAAGTGCTATCTCAAGACCCTGCTTTCCTGTTTCTGCCTCTAATACTTCATATCCTTTATCCTTAAAATATACGGCAACGTTAAGACGCAAAATAGGGTCATCTTCAATTAATAGTAGTGTATGCTTCATGTTATTTAGTCTACCCTATTTGCCGTAAAATGGAAGCGAGACAATGACCATAGTTCCCTTGCCTTCAAGCGACTCAATATCAAGGTCGCCACCATGTGCCTGAGCAATTTTTTGACACGTATACAAACCAAGCCCCGTCCCCACTGAGGTATGTTGTTGGGCATTTCCTGCTCGATAAAACCCTTGCATAATTTTCTTGAGGTCACTCTGGGGAATACCAATACCCTCGTCTTTGAATGTCACTCGAACCAATCTTTTTTGAAAATGACGATACACTCCGATTGATACCTGCACCCGACCACCAGCTCGTGAATATTTAAGTGCATTCGACATAAGATTAAGAAATAAACTACGAAGCCTATCAGCGTTACCCATCACCCGTACCTCCTCATTGCACATATCTTCAAAAATAACAATCTTTGAAGACTCCGCGATCGGCGCGAGTTCGGCAATCACACTTCTTACAATAGATTTCAAATTGAGCTCAACGAATGTCTTTTTGTCGATAAAGGCATGATCGGTATTTGAGATTGAAAGAAGATCATTAATAACTGAAAGAAGACGTAGCGATGAATCGTGGATCGCTTCCAGTATTTGCTGTGTTTGCTCAGAATGTTTTTGTTTAAGCAAGTTCTCGGTACTCCAGCGTATACCCGTAAGTGGTGCACGAAGTTCGTGAGATGCAACTGACATAAACTGTGATTTTGTTTTGACCAGCTCCATTTCTCGTTTTCGTAGAACATATAGCGCGCATGCGATAATAAAAAGCACCATCGACAACATTGCAGGAAACGAGGCTTCAATAAGCGGCCTCATCATAAATTTTTGAGAATCGATATCAATACCCACGAGATATCTGGTGACACCCTGAGCATCTGTTACCGGCGAAAGACCTGTCACCCAACTACCATAGCTATCATGATAAGGTGACTGTACTTCAGACACACCACTTTCAAACACCCTAAGCACTTCAGGCTGTACTTCAGGATATACCTGGCCTGGAGCAGAATATCCTTCAGACTCTTCTGGCTCAGAATCAACCACAAAAAATACTGATCCATCTTGAACCCCAAGAATATAAATGAATCGAACATCAGGGTTTGCTGCCCGCGCTGATATGAATTCTTTTTTTAAAATTTGATACTGCGGATTACTAAGATCAGCTTCTGAAAATGTAAAGGATGAAATTATCGGCTCTTCCACCAACTGAGCTACGGTGGCAGTACGCGCGATAAGACTTGCCTCAGCATCACGTTTCGCATTGCGGTAAGTATACCATGTGATAAGCGACCCAAATACAGCAACCGCTGTCAAAAATAATATAAAATAATTTCTCCTGAAGAACATCGTTCTCAGTATACTACAAAATATGCGCGAGTTTGTGATGAACGCCACCAAATGAACCGTTTGACATGACAAGCACTACATCGCCAGGAATAAGAAGTGGGCCAATAACCTGCACAAGCTCGTCTGCATCTCTAACAGCATACGCAGGGACGCCCTCACTCGTAATGTCAGCAACGATATGTAGCGGATCGATAAATTCTTGAGGGTCATCCATTGCACGAAGTGACGGAGTCGAAATACATACCAACCCCGCATCACCAAACGCCTTTCCATACTCTTTTTCGAATACTTTGCGACGACTCGTATTCGAGCGTGGCTCAAAACATGCAACAAGTCTTCGTCCAGGGTATGCATCTTTTATTGCAGCAATCGTTTCTTTCACCGCAGTAGGGTGATGAGCAAAGTCATCAATAATGGTCACGCCTTTGACCTCTGCAATAACCTCCTGCCGACGCTTCATACCGCGGAATGTTGCTAGTCCTTCTTTCAAAAGATGAGTGGGAATACCCTCACGAAGTGCCATGCCACACACAGCGAGCGTGTTAAGAAGATTGTGTTTTCCTGGAAGTGGGGTGAAGAATGTTCCCATAAATTCTCCTTTTACTACAAGTCCGAAGTGCTGACCTTTGTTGGTGACCACCACCTCGGTTGCTGTAATCTGATTGGTTGGTGAAAAACCATAGGTCACCACTTCGCAACCTGCTTTCTCACCAAGTGCCACCACCTCAGGATGATCCCCACATAAAAAGAGAGCTCCTTTGCTATCAACTTCTTGCACCAAAAACTCGAACGCATCTGTGTACTCACGCATATCCTTATAAATATCAATATGATCAAATTCGAGTGACGTGATAATCGCAGAATATGGAGCATAATGAAGAAACTTTGGTGACTTATCAAAGTACGCTGAATCATATTCATCGCCTTCAATAATAAAATATTCGCCCTCACCTACCGCTGAACTCTCCTCGCTTCCCTGCATCACCCCTCCGATCATGTATCCAGGATGCTTACCTGCTTCATTAAAGACATGTGCCAAAAGACCTGTAGTGGTGGTCTTGCCGTGTGTTCCTGCAACAACCAACGACTTTGTATGATGAATGAAAAAATAATATAAAGCTTCAGGAAGTGACAAGGTTGGGATACCAAGCTCACGCGCAGCACGAGCTTCTGGATGTGAAGCTCCACACACATTACCTACCACCACAAGATCAACACCCGAAAGATTATCCGCAGAAAACCCTTTTTTGAAATCAATTCCCAACTTAGCAATCACCTCGCTCATTGGAGGATATATGTCCGTATCCGAACCACGGAGCGCATACCCTTTTTTTGCAAGAAGCGTTGCAAGAGATCCCATCGCGGTGCCACACACACCGGAAAGATGGATTGTTTTGATATGTTCAAATGCTTTTGGTACCACACGATTAAAGACACGATCTGCAACATCGGGAAAGCGAGCAATTTTGTGGTCGTAATAGGCACGAGCTTCGGGGCGCATAAATGAGGAATCTATTAGCTAGTATTCTGCTGCGATACTCATAAAGCCGTTCTTGGTGACAACAATGTGATCAAGAAGGTTGATACCGACAATCTTTCCTGCTTCGATAATTTGATTGGTTACCTCAATATCTGAAGCACTAGGAGTGGCAACACCTGAAGGGTGATTGTGTACAAGAATAACTGCTGCGGCATTGTACTCAATAGCTGCTTTAAAAATTTCACGAGGATGAACGATATTTGAATTGATAGTTCCAATAGAAATCACCTCATCGTGAATCACGCGATGGTGGGTATCAAGATATATGCCGCGGAGGTGCTCTCGTGGAAGATCGCGCATGTCCTTCACATATTCATACACATCTTCAGCAACGCGAAGCACCGGAAGCCCTGTCTGGTTGCGCGAGAAAAAGCGTCGGCCGAGCTCGCTGCATGCGACAAGCTGGAATGCTTTTACGAGAGGAATGTCCATCTCAGTAGCGATACGCTTAGGGTCGGTCATCATCACAAGACTTCGCTCACCATACTCCTTAAGAATACGCTCGGACATTGCCATCACATCCTCTTTTTTGGTGCCTGCGTTTAAAATAATTGCGAGCAACTCTTTAGTAGAAAGCTTTGATGGACCAAACGCGAGCAACTTTTCTCGAGGTTTGTCGGTATCAGGAAGGTCACGAAGCTTGAGAGTATACTTACGTGATACTGGAGCTGAGGTAAGCACCAAGTCATTGTCTCGTAAGGTGTAAGGGCTTTTGGTTGTCATAGAAGCAGTATAATAGAAATGAGGCTCTGTTAAAAGCCTCATTTCAAGAAAATCTAAATATGGTGTCGGAGGTGGGGATCGAACCCACGACCCCAGGCTTATGAGTCCTGTGCTCTACCGACTGAGCTACCCCGACGTGGAGAACACTATAGCATTTGACGGACATCTATTCAATAAGGTATGATTTCCCTCACCTGTCAAAGGCATATAGCGGGGTAGAGTAACGGCAATTCGTGAGGCTCATAACCTCAAGATCCCGGTTCGAATCCGGGCCCCGCAACAACGTTTCAACACATTACTCCACATGAAGTCTCGACCCCTGGTCCTTATCCGGGACCCCAGACGTTCATGTTGAGTATTGTTTTTCCACTTTCAAAAGACACGCACTGCGCAATGTCTTTTTCAATATGCTTTTTACAGAAACTTCCCTAGTTCAAAAACCTTAAATAAAATAAAACTCCTTAAACACCGCTTCGTAGAGTGCTATGACGCGCTGTGCTTCACGCTGGTTGAGGGGAAAATCAGAACCATCATGAGCTACTTTGTTACGCACCTTGTGTGCTTCCCATGCTTCATCGAGGGTATGAAAATCGCTTTTTTCTACCGACTTCAGCTGCTCACCGATTCCCTCCCCTTTGTATCCCATCTTGGTAAGGAGATCACCGAGAAGAATGTCTGCTTCAAGAATTGAAAGTCTCCAGTCTGAAGGATTGGGTGAAGCTACGTGTTCAAGTACTTTCTGCCACTTTTTATTTTCAGCTGATGCTTGTTTGACCACTTTTTTCTGCTCAGCTTCCTGAACTTTCTTTGCAAGCTTTGACTGACGCTCTAGTTGCCCCATGCGAAACTTTGCATAGATGATACCCATAACAAAGAGCAATGAAATAAACGCTGCAATTGCCTGAAGTGATGAGACAAGGCCTATAAAAAATGCTTTCCATTCTTCAGCAATATCTATACTGACACCCGACCAATCATTAAGGAGGGCGATGCCCGTAAAGAGAAGTGCTGCGACAACAATTAATTCCGCAAGCACTATTTCTATTGGTTTTGGAGATGGCTTCGCTGGCTTTGCCGCGGGTTTTGCATCTTTTTTATCTTTCTTATCTGCCATAGAGCTATTATCTCAAGTTCTCAACATCTTTACCAATTACAAACAAGACATCCTCACGGTTGTACGGAGCCATGATTTGCACGTTAGTAGGAACATTGATTGCAGGAATACCGACGAGGTTTGCAGTCACGGTAAAGATATCTTCAAGATACAGTGAGAGTGGATCGTTTGCTTTCTCCCCTATTTTAAATGCTGGAGTAGGAGCGGTCGGTGTCAGGATTGCATCTACTTCCTTAAACGCCTTTTCAAAATCCTGCTTGAGAAGGTCGCGCACTTTGTTTGCTTTTCCATAGTAGGCATCGTAGTAGCCTGATGAGAGCACGTACGTACCGAGCATGATGCGCCGCTTCACTTCTTTACCAAGCCCTGCTCCACGTGACGAAAGATAATCATCAAGCAGTTTTTTGCCCTCCACTCTCACCCCATATTTCATTCCATCAAAACGAGACATGTTTGATGATACTTCCGCAGGCATGATGACGTAGTAGGTCGCAAGTGAATAATGAAGGTGAGGCATCGCTATCTCTTTCACCTCATAGCCTTTATCTTTAAGTTTTTTAATCTGGGCTTCAAACCTCTCTTTCACTCCAGAATCAATACCTCCTTGATCAATAAGTCCTTTGATAACCCCAATCGTTTTTGTTTGTACTGGAGACGTTGTATCAAGACCATCATGAGAAGTGCTGTCATACTCATCTTTGCCTTTTATAGCATCGAACACAATTTTTGTATCTTCGACTGTCTTGGTAAGAGGGCCGATCACATCGAGTGATGACCCCATCGCCATGAGGCCATGCCTCGATACTGCGCCATACGTCGGCTTGAGTCCCACCACCTCACAAAATGCTGCGGGCTGACGAATAGAGCCTCCCGTATCAGAACCAAGCGATGCGAGTGCGCCGTGCATCGCAACTGATGCTGCCGAGCCTCCTGATGAGCCACCTGAGACGGTCTCGGGGTTGATCGGATTCTTTGTTACGCCATACGCAGAGTTTTCGGTCGAACCTCCCATGGCGAATTCATCCATGTTCACGCGCCCGATGAAGACTACTCCCTTTTCTTTGAGTTTGGTGATCACCGTTGCATCGTAAGGCGCCACATAGTTTTCAAGAATTTTTGAAGATGCGCCCGCTGTGCGTCCTTTGATAAGGATATTGTCTTTGATTGAAAACGGGATACCAAGCAAGGGATTGATCCCTTCTTTACTTTTGATACGACGATCAGCTTCTTTGGCTTGCTCTATCACATCATCAAACACTTCGCGAAACGCATTAATATCAGCATCTTTTTCTTTGATCTGCGCAAGACATGCTTCAGCAAGTTCGACTGAGGTAAAAGCTCCGGACACAAGTCCTTCGTGTGCAGTTTGAATGGTGAGCGTGGTGATATCGAGTGACATATTGTATTACAAAATTTTCTTAACTTTTACATAATCACCCTCTCGCGCAGGTGCGTTGGCAAGAAGTGCTTCGGTATAGTGACCTGACTCGTTCGCATCTGCATCATCACGCCAGACGTTGTGATGCTCAGGAACGCTCACGACCGCATCTTCACTATCTGATGAAGAGACTGCATTGATCTCTGCAACATATGCCAAAATAGCATCCATATCTTTCTGAAACGCAGGGATTTCTTCGTCAGAAAGCGGTAGACGTGCCAAAGCGGCGAGGTTTTTGAGTTCGTCGGGAGTAATAGACATATCGTGCAGTGTACGCAAAGCCGGCTTTCAAGGCAAGTAGCTGATAAATTGCTGTTCGTCGAGAATAGTCACGCCAAGCTTGAGAGCGGTATCGTACTTTGACCCAGGATCATCTCCCGCCACCACAAATGACGTATGCTTAGAGACCGAGCTCGACACCTCTCCACCCTGAGCCTTGATCTTTGCCTTTGCTTCATCGCGAGACATTGTTGCAAGCGTTCCGGTCAGTACGAAGGTCTTGCCTGCAAACACCCCACCCTGCACTGACTTTGCTTTCTTTCCAATCTTGCAGAACTCACGAAGCTTTGCGAGCTCTTCTTGATTCTTTGGATCGTCGAACCAATCGCGTACCGAGCGCGCCACCACGGGCCCCACCCCTTCGATTGCTTCGAGCTCTTCGAATGAGGCTTTTGCAATATTTTGAATACTACCGAAGTGTTCTGCCAAATCTTCAGCGGTCTCTTCCCCAACCTGCGCAATCGAGAGTGCGAATACAAAGCGAGCCAGATCAACTTCTTTTGCTTTTTTAATGGCAGCAAGAAGATTAGTAATAGTTTTTTCTCCGAAGCGCGGTAATGCTTCGAGATCTCCTTTTTCCAAGGTAAAGATGTCGCTTGCTGTTGCGATCAAGTTATTATCAAGCAAGGCATCAATCACTTTCGGACCACATCCATCAATATCAAACGCATGCTTTGATACAAAGTGATACAGCTTGCGCCGAAGTTGCGCCGAAGAATCCTTGAATACACAACGCCACGCCGCCTGCCCTGGAATACGCTCGATCGAACCATCACCACCACATTCGGGAACGTGCGTCGGAAATTTGTATGGCTTTTCTTTTCCTGTTCGAAGTTCGGTGAGCACTTTTACAATATCAGGGATTACGTCTCCAGCCTTTTGCAAAATCACCGTATCACCGATACGAACATCGAGTCGCCTGATTTCATCTTCGTTATGAAGCGTGGCGCGAGACACCGTTGAACCCGCGACGAGCACTGGTCGCAAATGCGCAACAGGAGTGAGCACGCCGGTACGACCCACCTGAAGCACGATATCTTCAACAACCGTCGTCACCTGCTCTGCTGGAAACTTGAGCGCGATAGCAAAGCGTGGTGCCTTTCCGGTATACCCAAGCACCTCCTGATACTCGCGATGATTCACTTTGATCACTACCCCATCAATCCAATAATCTTCTTTCTTCGCTCTCTTCTGCCATTCCTTCCAGAACGAGATCACCTCGCTGATATTCTTACACATGCGAAAGTGCGTATTCACCTTGAACCCAAGATTTCGAATCAGCTCGAGTTCTTCGTGTTGTGTTTTCGGCACTGCATCGTAGCGAGCAACATCATATATAAAAGCTCGTAATTTTCGATCAGCCACCAAGCGCGCATCAAGCTGGCGAATTGATCCCGCGGTCACATTGCGAGGGTTGGCATACAAGGGAAGGCCCGCTTTTTTTTGTCGTTCATTAAGTGCATCGAAATCACTTTTTGCCATCCATGCTTCACCTTCAACGATAATGTCGACAGGCTCATTGAGCACGAGCGGGACTGATTCGATGGTGCGTACGTTCTGCGTCACATCTTCTCCCACTCGTCCATCACCTCGTGTTGCTGCTGATACCAGCATTCCCTTCTGATATTCAAGCACGATTTTGAGTCCATCGATCTTAAGCTCGCAGACATACTCCGGGTGCATATCTTTTCCGTATTCTGCCTTAAGAAGTTTTTTCACACGCTCATCAAAGGCTTCTGCATCTTCTTCAGAAAACGCATCATTGAAAGACCACTGCGACACCTTGTGCTCGATCTTTTTGAATTCAGGAAGCGGAGCCCCTGCCACACGCTGCGAGGGAGAATCGGGAGTGATGAGTTCGGGATACTGAGTTTCGATATCCACGAGTTCTTTTTTGAGAGAGTCGAGTGCCTCATCGGAAATATCCTGCGTATCAAGCACGTGATAGTTATAGCGATGTTGTTCAATCGCCTTCTTGAGAAGCACCAAGCGCTCACGTATCTGCGGTGGTACAGTCGATACAGCCATGAATAGAAATTATTCGATTAAGTCTACGTATAAGCCTCGCTCAACACGACGAGGACTATTAACGTCGCACGTATTATACCCGCGCGATTCAATATGTACATTATATGAATTAACTGGGGTAGTACTTCGAAGCGATTTTCCCACCCTTACCTCAAACGAGGGCTCTGAGGCATCACACGGACCAGGACCGCTTGCAGACGAATTGACGATAAAGGTGGTAGTAGCAGCGGTTCTTGAAGCATTAACATCAGGAGACAACACACGCGCCTCCATGCCATTACAAAAAATTACTGGATTCGGAGTCCCACTAGCTGTATATACACTACCCGCTTCTTGATACACATATTTTAGTGCACATTCAATACCTGAATCTGCTGCATAAAATGAAAATTGAGAATCTTTTCCTGCTGACGCGAGCAAAATCTGAGTGAGGGTAATATTGGTAATTGCAATACCGATTGAAAGTACCAATGCGGCGATAAGGGTAGAAAAAAGAAGGGTAAATCCTTTTTGTTCTTGTATTGCTTTGTATATCTGAGACTTCATATTATAAGATCTTTATAGATATTAGAAATAACCACACTCAAAGGAAATGTCCTTGTTCCTCCACCTGGAGTAGTCCAGACCACTGTAGATGTTACTTTTACATCATCTGGTGTAGAAAGATTTGCTAGATCTATTTTTATATATCGTTTGAACCGTGATACCGTATTACCTGATGATTCATGAGTATAATCTTCATTTGCAGTCAAATACAACACCCCTTCGTTGCAGGAAGCTGAAGAACACTCGACCACATTAGCATCACCTGACATGATCCATGTATATCCATCAATTGCACATCCATGCTGGTTTCCTGGACTATCAATACAAGCAGTAAGACCATCAAGCCATGAAGAATTATTATCAAAATAATTCCAGTCTCTGATCGCTCTCACATACTCAATTCCCTCCTGTGCAAGATAGTAGGCAGTAATCTCATCTTTTGCATACAGAGAATTACGGAGACCTGCAGCAGCGATGGTAAGTGGACCGAGAATGGCAAGCATGAGAATAGCGATGGCAATCATGGTCTCAACCAGCGTGAATCCTTTAGTTGTTATGGATGATCGTTTCATACTAGTTAAGCTCATTGGTATCAAGATTGCGCGATGTGATAAGTGTCTGAATATTGAATACTGACTCATTATCTCCTGTTCCTGCTGTTCCACTCAAGTGGAGCAGCATACGCTCTGGACCATCACCCCTATTTGATCCTCTGATGGTGAATTCAAACTTTTGTATATCTACTTGTTCACTTGACACGATACCATCACCAAACTGTGCAGGGGTTGATGCTTTTCTAAGAACTCTCTTAGGAACAGAGTTAACGGTTATTGTTTCGAGATTGTATCGAACAGGAATATTATTCTTATCACGAAACTCTATACATGTACTTCCACATGACTGATACCTGCGCCCCGTACGCATCTCACGTACCATAATTTCAGTCGAGAGATTGAGATTATTAATCACCACGTTAATGTTTTGTGCCGTTCTATTTGCATCCACTGCATTAAATACCGCACCAATAGCAATAAGCATCACAATACTAAAGATTGCAACGGCTACCATGATTTCAATAAGTGTAAATCCTCGCATTTTAATTGGTAGTAACTGTCTGCCCTACTGATATTTGTCCACTCGATGACACCGTAATGATTCTCTTTCGATCTCGGAGCGCAGATACAACTGTTATCTCCACCCTATCTTTTCTCTGATTTACTGCAACTCCATCAACATCGGTGGTAATAATAGCTGCTGGATCTGGTCTTTTGAAGAGAATGTCTATACTTGCTAGCGCTCCTCCACCGCCCCGCTCAAGACAATCTTCATCCGATCCCTTGAATGTGCACACCTTATCGATAAGATTCCCCTCACCAAGTGTTGTAGGAGGGAGAAACACCTCATCACCACCACTTGTGTATAGCCCATCTTTATTATCGTCAGAAAAAAGTGAATACACGATGTTTGAACCAGCATCTTGCTCATAATGAATACCGAATGCGGAATCAAAATTGTTTGAACCATCGCCTCTTACCACCGTTCCATATACCTGAGCTTTACGAATATCGAGAGCAATTGCATGGGTGACATTCGAAAGAGAAATTTCACTTGAAAACCTGTCTTGATTGAAGAGTACTACTGACGTAAGTATCACAAAGATTGATACCACGACGAGCAACTCAACTAGTGAAAATCCTTTCGTTGTTAGATTCATGCGAATAGATAAGTAATGAAAGGCTTAAGCGACAAAATGTCCATCGGAATAAAATAGACAATAAGAAGGCCGGTGATCAAAAAGGGAGCAAACGGCACTTCACTTTTCATGGAAAGCTTTTTTCGTTTTTTGAGATACTTTTGCAGAGTGATAAGTGCAATACTAATTACTGCTCCAATCCAGAATGCAAGACAGAGTGCCGATGTGGCACCGGTAAGTCCTAGAAACCACCCTATACCAACAGCAAGTTTGGCATCTCCGAACCCCATCCACTCACCTTTCGAGACATACCATACCAACGCGAATGGGAGCGCTACTAACGGCCCTGCAAGAAGATCGATAATGCCTGGATAGGCAAAAATCTCAGTTTGGTAGTACAAGAAGAGACGACAAAGGGCAAGCGCTGCGAAGCAAAATGAAAAGATATCGGGAATAATATAATGCCTTAGATCATATACACATATCACCACCAAAAGTGAGACAGCGGAAAGTGATATGAACATATTGAGTACCGTAACAACTGAATACACTGTTTCCTCGATGGGAAGAAGAATGCGTGCCGCAACAAGTGCAAACAAACATCCCGTCACTGCCTCAACCAAAATATACTGCATCGACACTTTACTCTTGCATCCTCGGCATTTTCCACTCTGTATAAGATATGACACCACAGGGATAAGCTCGAACCATCCAAGCTTCTTGCCACATGAAAGGCACGCTGAACGGCCATTGATCCCCTTTCCGGTATTAAAGCGTAAAATAAAAAAAAAAAAAAAACTTCCAATGATAATACCGAGCAGTGCAAAAAATATAATAATGAAAGGTTCCATGTAGTAATTGTACTACTAATACACGCCACCAGCCAAGTCAAACACGTACTGATCGGTACCATCACATGGATCAGCTGCATCGAGTGGTGCCAGCCCTGTCTTACCGGTGTTCTGGGCAGGACGAGAAAGCACCCCACAAACATGATAAAACTGTGGTGCGTTAACATCTGCAACATTTGAGTAGTAGACAAAATCAGATCCATCTTCATCAACGGGAAAGCTGTTTGAGCTGAATACCGGCTTGTACGCAGGACACGTTGAGTCACCCTTGAGATCATCAAGGGTTTGAGGGAATCGATAACACACGGCAAAGTAGTTATCGACAGCTGTCTTGAGTTGCTTGATACCCGCAATGCGCTTTGCATCGAGCGCTTTTTCACGTGATTGCCCAACCCATGAAAGAGAAATCGCCATAAGCATCACGATAATGGTAATAACGACAAGAAGTTCGACGAGAGTGAACCCTTTAGAGCTATTTTTCATACAAAAAGTATAACACAAAACAAAAACCCCTTGCGGGGTTTTTGTTTTGCTATAAAAGTCTTTAACTAGCAAGAAACTGCGTTGGCAGCAAGAGATGTTGCCTCTTGTGCCTTACCTGTTGAGTCAACACACCATCCAGCACTTGCTGTAGTAGGTGATCTCAAAGAAACGATTGCAGCCCATCCAGTTGCTGAGTCATGACATACTGCTGATCCAGCTCCTCCAGCTCGGTTATAACTAAACGCCACAGCATCTCCTCCAACGGTATTTGAACCTAATAGTCGCTGAGCAGCACCAGTTACCATTGTGCTGATATTGTTAGTTCCTGCTGTACATACACCTTCATAAGTCTGTCCTGCATCAAAGAAAAGCTCTGCCTGAGCACGAGCGTTGGTAAGACTTGACTTAATTGCAGCATCGGTACCCTTATCACGAGCAGTGTTCAAGCTCGCAAGCACTACTGATGACAAAATACCGATAATAGCGATAACCACCAAGAGTTCGATCAATGTAAAACCTTTTTTCGTATTCATTTGAAGTTAAAACTAAATATTATTTTTTATAAATTGACGTTAACGTGAATCTAACCAATCGACCTGTATACCATCCTATTATATAGCTCTTTAGGCAACACAACAACTCATTACTGCCAGACCTGTGGAAAACTTGTTAGATTGCTGAACTGATGTTGTAGATTGGGATAAGTACTGACGCAAGGAGGAATGCAACGCCGGCTCCAAGAAGCACGATCATCGCCGGTTCAATAAGATCTACAAGGGTGTCCACTGCCACCACCACTTCACGCTGATAGAATTTTGCGAGCGTATCAAGAATGTTGCTCAACTCTCCAGTCTCTTCTCCAATTTTTACCATCTGCACCAAAATTCCCGGAATGTATTCAGGGTACTTAGCAAATGCATCCGAAATAGAGGTACCCGTCTTCACCATTTCAAGAATCTGCAACAAAATATCTTCATATACACGATTGTCCACAACAGCTGCCGTAAGCTCGATCACTTTGATCATGGTAATACCGCTGCGAAGCATGGTGTTCATATTGTCTGCAATGCGCGATAAATAGAGCTTACGATACAAATCGCCAATATACGGAATCTCGAGTCTGATTGAGGAAGTCGCCTTCTTCCCTGTGTCCGTACGCATAAATTTCACCACAAAAAATCCTCCAATAACGAGTGCAAGAATGATATAAGGACCGAAATTCACCAGCGCATCACTCAACCCAATCACAATTTTGGTGTAGATTGGCACTTCTTGCCCTGCATCTTTGAGAATACCGCTGATGCGAGGAATCACCATGGTAAGCATGAGCACCATCACCGAAACGAAGGTAAAGATCACGAATGCGGGGTAAATGAGGGCATTTTTTGCTTTGGAGGTTACCGCATAGTTTCGATCGAGATAGTCTGCGAGATAGGAAAAGGTTTGGTCGAGTTTTCCTGACTCTTCTCCCGCCTTCACCATATTCACATAGAACATTGAAAATACTTTTGGGTGATGAGAGAGTGCCTTTGAAATGGTACTTCCCGCTTGAAGATCGTCTGCTACGGCAATAAGACTTTTGCGAATCAGTGAGCTCCGTGCTTCGCTTCCCAGAAGACGGAAGATACGGAGTGCTGATACCTGAGCGCTAAACAAGGTAGCCATCTGACGTGAAAGAATCACGACTTCTTTGTTTGACACATGCTCGAAGAGCACAAATCCTCGCTTGAAGCCTTTTGCTTCGTCGCTTGATTTGATAGACGCAATGATGAGCCCTTTTCGCTGAAGTGAGTTGATAGCAATATCAACATTCACCGCATCGATTGCCCCCGTGATTTCAGCTCCATCCTTGTCGATTGCTTTATAATTGAAAATCATTTATGTAAGTATAAACCTATTGCAACATTTTTTCGAGTATTTTAACGTTTGACGAGTGGAGATATGCATTTTCAATGGTGATCTCACCACGACGTACCAAATCCACCAACATGCGGTTCATATCAATCATTCCCATCTCTGAGTTGGTCTCAATCACACTGGCGAGCTCGTGCGTGCGTTTTTCACGAATAAGATTGGCAACCGCGGCATTAACAATCAAAAGTTCGTAAGCAGGAATAAGCCCTCCTTGGATACGTGGAATGAGACGTTGAGAGAAAATACCGATAAGGCTTCCCGAAAGCTGCATACGAATCTGATCCTGCTGATTGCCTGGGAATGAGTCGATGATACGATCAATGGTCTGAGCGGCGTTATTGGTGTGGAGAGTTGAAAATACAAGGTGACCTGTTTCTGCAGCGGTCACCGCAGCAGCCACTGTTTCGGTATTACGCATTTCTCCTACCAGAATCACATTCACATCTTGTCGGAGCACGTTCACGAGTGCGGTATAAAAATCGGGAGTATCTGTACGTACTTCTCGCTGATCAATGATGGACTTTTTTGGTGTGTAGGTATATTCGATGGGATCTTCGATAGTGATAATATGCTCTGCACGATTTTGATTGATAAGTTCAACCATTGCAGCAAGAGTGGTTGATTTTCCCTGACCTACAGGACCCACTACCAAAAAGAAACCTTGCTTCTTTGTGGTAAAGCCTTCAAGAATAGGAGGAAGGTTAAGCTCTTTCAGTCCTCGCACTACTTTAAGAATCACGCGGAGCGCAATACTTATCTGTCCCTGCTGCACATATGCGTTACCTCGAAGACGTGCATCGATACCCATCGGACTAAATGAGAAGTCGATTTCTTTTTCCTTTTCAAATTTTTCTTTATGAGAAGGAGAGAGTAGCTGATCAAGAAACTGCTGCATATGTGCAGCCGTAAGCACATCTTTTTTTACTAAGGGAATAAGCTCACTGTTTACACGAATGATGGGATACCGACCTTCTGCGAGATGAAGATCTGATCCTCCTTCTTTAAACACTGTTTCGATGAGCTCGTTGAGCATAGTACTTATATGTTATGCACCTTAGCGATTCGTTCTACTTCATTTACCACTTCTGAAGGAATCGTTGTTGCCTTAATAATATATCCTTTTGTGTCAAATTTTTCTGCCGACTCAATATCACTCGTCTGACTTTGATTAGTGAGCATGATCACTAATGCTTTTGGACATAACTTTTCGTTGCGGAATGCTTCCAGAAACTCAAGGCCATTCATTTTTGGCATGATCATATCAAGAAGAATAATATCCGGCGTAAAACCACCCTTAATCTTATCGAGCGCATCAGCTCCTTCGCGTGCAGTAGTGATTTTATGTCCGCGATTAGTGAATTTCAAGGAATACATATCGAGCAAGAACTGGTCGTCGTCGATGAGCAGAATACTGTATGATGGCTTGGTTGCAGTCATGTTTTTAAAGTTTGTTAATTTCCTCGAAAGGTATTTGTTTCTCGAGAGCCTTTATTATAGCATCTTCCTTCATTGTTAACATTCCCTGTTTACGCACAATTGGCCATAGCGCTGATTCGGTTGGGTTAGTAAGAATCATTTTTTCGAGTTCTTTAGTCATAGCAAACATTTCTGTCACCGCAATACGTCCTCGGACCCCTTTTGGACAATCGGGTGTTGGTTGGATACCCAACATCTCTGTTGCTTTGGGTATATCTTTTCTGAATTCTTCAGGTAGATCCTGAAATTCCTTATTCATCATCATTGAAATACTTCCCTCGATCGGCATCGGCACACCCGTTCCTGGACAAATCTTTGCAACAAGACGCTGTCCCATAGCAAGAATAAGTGTCGGAGCAATAAGATACGGATCGATTCCCATATCTACCAGACGAGGAATGGCACCGAGTGCGGTGTTGGTGTGAATTGTTGAAAGCACAAGGTGTCCCGTAAGTGCTGCCTGAATAGCGAGTTGGGCAGTTTCTTTGTCTCGAATCTCTCCCACCATGATAACATCGGGGTCCTGACGCAATGTAGTACGAAGACCGGTTGCAAAGGTATATCCGATTTCTGGATGTACCTGCGACTGACTTACTCCTTCGATATTGTATTCCACCGGATCCTCAAGTGAGAGCACATTCTCTGATTCACGATCAACTTCACTTAACATGCTATACAATGTTGTTGATTTTCCAGATCCAGTTGGTCCAGTAATAAGAATGAGGCCATAAGGGCGATTTATTGCGTTTCGAATGAGTTGGAGATTGCGAGGCGTCAAGCCAAGATCATCAATACCTTTCACTCCTTTCTCCTGATCAAGAATACGCATTACGATCTTCTCGCCGTAATACGATGGAAAGGTCGACACACGGAAATCGATTTTTCGACCATCCGTACGCGCACTGAAGCGACCGTCTTGCGGCTTACGCTTTTCATCGAGTCGCATATCAGAAAGAATTTTGATACGCGCAACAACTGCCTGATGTACTTTGATGGGGAGCGTGATACTCGTACTCAATACGCCATCGACACGATATCTCACACGCACTTCTTCGCGCATTGGTTCGATATGAATATCGGATGCTGCTCCGTCGATTGCATAGCGGAAAATAGTTGCCACAATTTTGGTAATCGGTGCGTCTTCAACAATATTTGTAGAACCATCTCCTTCTTCCTGGGAAGCACCACCTGTTTTTGGAGTAAACTCAAGTTGCTTTGAAGCAAGATCTGTTTCAAGATCCGAAAGCGCTTTGGTAACCTCCCCTGACAATCCCTTATATGACTCAAGAATGCGAGAGAAATCCGTTTCAGAAATAATATTAAGACGGAAAGGCAGCTTAATCTTTGAAGAAATGAAGTTAAGCGCATCAATCGCACTCATATTTTCCGGATCAACGATCCCCACTTCGAGCGTACTATCTTTTACCTCCAGAGGGACAATACGATAATAACTTGCGGACTCTTCAGGAATATAATTGAGTGTTTCAAAAGGAATCTCTACTCGATCCAAATTGCGATAAGGCAAGTTATAATATTTTGCTTTTGCAGCCATGATATCTGCAACCGAAATTCCTTTTTGGATAAGCAAAGAATCAACCGATGCAGACGCCTCTTCTGCTTGTTGCCTGATGATAACGTCTTCACCCGGTTTTAGTTTTCCTTCGTTTTCGAGTACTTCGAGATAGCTCATGCGCTATGGGAGTGGAGCGAATGGATTAGGTCGACCTGATGCCTCCTCTGGAATAGGACGGCTTGAATCTACAAGTGAGTTGAATACCTCGCTATTAAAAATTTCATCATTGATATCAACCTTACTCAAAATTGCAATTTGTTTTACAAAACGTGCCGCGATGACGGTTGGATTCATACTCTTCGCATTTGATGAGCCTGTCTCTTGGGCGCTCACCGTAGCAACCGTGACAATGCATGCGAGAGCAACAAAAAGGATGATGTATGTTTTCATAAAATTATTTTAACCAATAAGTACGAAGTACCACATCGAATGTGTACAAATCTGAAGCCTCAGCCGAATCACTTGAAGCAGAACTAAACTCAATTTTTACAATATCAACAATACGGAGACTTTTTTCCAGAGCTCTCAGAAGTGTCTTAAATTCTTCATATCGAGCCTTAATCTTAAAGTTAATATCAATTGATTGGTAGGGATCTGGACTCACATCGGTCTTTGACTGGGTCTTTTCTTCTACTTCCGTCTGCTCGACGTTAATATCAGTAATACTGAGGTTTACTGCCTGAGCAATATTACTAATATCAATAATCAAATTGACGTTATTAATATTATCAGGAATCATCTTATCGAGCTTCTCTCGCTTATCAGCAGGGATAGCATCGATCTTGTCCTGCGTCCTTTTCAAATCATTTTTAACTTTATCAGCTTTTTCAAGGGTTTGCCTGTTTTGCTCTAGGGTAGCTTTTTTTTCATTAATCGAGCTATATGTTGGCTTAATCAAAAGAAACACGAGGGCGACTGAGGCGATTATGAGAAGGATAGAAATGATATTTTTCATAGATTGTTCTTATACAAAATCAAATTAGGATCAATCGCTGAAATAAAGCTGAAACTAATTAATCCTTTCTCGTCACTCGTAACATCTGAGAATACCGGCTCAGTAAACAGTCGTTTAGTCGATGAGGATGTGAATAGCTCAGCCTGCCTTGCGACCGCACCAAACGAGCGAGCCTGCCCTTTCATCGTCACACTTACGCGATTGGGCGAAAAGTATTCGATACTAAACGAGTCGTATCGAAGATTTTTTAGTGTGTTTTCCTGAAGGAATTCAAACACGCTTGACATAGCAATATGATTATTGATGAGTGTTGCTGCTGATTTTAGTTTATTATCAAATGCCAACACTTCATTTACATCTTCATCTTTAAATGTTGCATTCGCCTCTTGAAGCCTTTTTCCAGAATCAACAATTTGCTTATCTAAAAAGTAAGAGTACCCCCACAAACCTAACGATGCCACGACCGTGACAACAATAACAATGGTTGCAAACACAGAAAAAATAGAGATGGGAGTCTTGACGCTCACCTTTCGATTATCATCAAGAGACTTTTTTGGAATGAACGAGGTTTGGAATTTATTATCCATAACTAAAGTATAACAGGTTACGACAGCTCTTCAAGCTTTCTGAGCGCAGCACCTGTAGCAACTGCAAACTCATGTGCAGTATCTCGAAGAGCTGCCGACAAAAATGGAGGCGTAATTACTTTTCCAAACGGATTACCAAGTTCTGCCTTAATATTGAGCTTTTGCTCCGCAATCTCTTTAAACCCGGGCAGTGATACACCTCCTCCGGTGAGTAATACCCCTCCAATATGCTTACCATGCTTAGTTTCAAAGTTATTGATAATGTTGCGAGTTTCTGACCATATATAATCAAGCGTAAGATCTACGATTTCTTTCACAATAACCTGATCTGCTTCTTTAAGTGTAGAAATGTTTCGTTTAATTTTCTCTGCTTCAACAAACTCAACACCCAATGCCTTTGAAAGACTTTGGGTAATATCATTGGAACCTCGATTAATAACATGTGAGGTGCGAATGATACCTTTTTCAATCACATACAACTTGGTGCCAAGAGCCCCCATATCAAAAATGATGGTTGGCGTATCACTCTTAACCACAAGTGAGCGTGCAGCACTGAACATTTCAATCTCAAAAAATGAAGTATTGAGTGCATTATCCTTAATAACATTATTGTAATTACTCAAAATTTCATTATGAATAGAAACCACAAGCACGTCAGTTTTTTCTACAATGCGAGGGGTCTCTAACCCTACAGGTTTTTTCTGCTCTTCTTCGGGTTTGGGCTTATTGACGCGATCATTCTTTTCTTTTGGAACTATCCACCAATCAAGCGTTACTTCAGCAATCGGTACAGGGATGTATTTGCGAGCTTCGATAGGAATGATTTCCGCTAATTTTTTCTCAGGAAGTGCAGGCATTTCAATGAGAGTCACTAGACTTGATTTAAAAGGGATTGCTACTCCTGATTCTTTAGTGAGAATTGATGCTTCTTTGAGCACATCTTTAAGTGCTTCTGCTATCTTTGTATTTGAAAGCATAGCTATTGAACCAATACTCTGTCCCGCATACGGACCAAGAGCGATTTCACCATATGCTTTGAGAATTGCCTTACCACCTTCCCTTTTGAGCTCCACGACTTTTAACGCAGAAGAACCAATATCAATACCTATTGCAGTATTTCCATGCACACCAAATAGTTTTTTAAAATCAAATAATGCCATATGACTTTATATATGTATTGGAGTATACCATGATAAAAAAAATAGTGTCTTCAATTCTTTTCCCCAAAAACCCACTCATACAGACACTCGAAGCCCTTACTCCCCAAAAACTACGTTCATCTATTCCTCCGTCACCACATCAAAATGCCGTACTCACCTATCAACATCCACTTACCAAAGCTCTCATACGTGGTATAAAATTCACTCATCACTCCCCTTCCATCGCTCTCGGGGGAGCATTATTGCACCTCCATATATGCACCCACTATAAAGGTGAATACCCCGTTCTCCTCATCCCTGTACCACAATCATTAAAACGTCGATTACAGCGCGGATACGACCACACCCTACTCCTTGCAAAGGCAATCATCGCACATGACCACAGTCGACACCTTAGGCTTCTATGTCATGCGGTACATCGTACTCACCGCCCACCCCAAAGCACCAAAAAGAGGGCGGATCGCCTCACCTCACTTACTCACAGCTTTATGGCTCATAGTGCCGTAGTTAAAAATACCCACATCATCATTATCGATGACGTCTGTACCACAGGAGCAACGATCGCAGAAATGAAGCGAGCATTACGTGAAGCAGGCGCTTTGAGTGTCACCGCCTTCACTCTTGCTCACTGAGCACTACGAGGATCAAAGATTGAGGGAGGTACTATTTCTCCATTCAGAATGTGTGCAATACGTGAACCACCGTATATTGATGGAAGAATCCCAACCCCATTACAACCAAGATTATAAAGAAGCACCCGATTAAGTGGTTCTTCACCCACAAGTCGCACACCATTCGGCGTGTATCCCATAAGACCATGCCAATGAAATGCATACGGGATCTCACCTTTTGGCGCATTCTTGTACGTCGAGTGCAAAAAACCATCAATGTCTGCGAAGGCTTCTTCAGAATATTCATGGGCATCTTTTGAATACACTGAAGTATCTTCGATCGGAAGATCGGGGCCACCAACAGAAATAAGATTATGTGCTACTTCCAGATCGGTCTCAAACGGACGGCGTGTCATATAGAAGTAGGGATCGCTATCATATGATCCACTCGCCCCTGTTCCCGCATTCGGAATATAACTAATAGCCACCGGCGGCTTACCATCAGCATCAAGATATCCCGCCATATATCCAATAGTTCCACTGATTGAGTGATGAAATCGCTTGTCAATATCCATTCCCTCATGATTAATAATACTGAATTTTTCAAACCCATTAGTACACAACACCACCCTCCCCGCTTTCACGTCATGATGATTCACTTTAAGCATCGCATGGTCTTTTTCAAGAATCACCTCTTCAACAAAACTTTCTTCATGAAGCACAAAACGATCCACATACTGACTCAAAAGAAATCCCGCAAGCTCTTCAGTAAAGAGAGCACTATTCATCACCCCCTTCTTTGCAGAAAGCGCAGCTATGTACGTGCGGTTTTTAGTTTCGAGCGTCTCGAGAATATCGTCATGTGGAACAATGTCATAAAGACCAACATATTTCTGAAGCTCTGCGACTTCAAAACCCGCCTCGGGAGCTATCATAAGAGGCTCAAGGAGCGTCGGATGATCCTTGAGAATGTAGTTATTCTCAAGATGAAGCAGTATTTCTTCTTTACTACACAAACCCGCATATCCCGTAAAGCGGTAATAGGGCGTAGAGAGACGCGCATCTTTGCATATTTCTTCGAGCAAATCCCACGCAGAATCAATATGAGCTTGTGCCTCTCGCACCATATCAAGACCAAAGTCTTTTGCAATATTCACGATCTGCTTTTCGAAGTAGCTTGTCATCTGCCCTGCATTATGACCCGTCGCACCATGCGCAACCATACCACCTTCGATAAGTGCAACACTATGTTTTGTATGTTTGAGCGTGAAATATGCAGTAGTGAGACCCGCAATACCACCACCTACGATCACCACATCTGCAGACACATCTCCGATTACTGGAGCAACGGGACGCTGACGTTTGAGCTGATGAAGCCACGGAGAATTATTGGGTCTCATGAATGAAGAACAGTCCGAGTGCTGCGGTAATTAAAGCTGATAAGAAGAAGCCGAATCCTCCTCCGACAAAAACAAGCAGGATTTGGATCACAAAGACAAACGTATAGGCATGGAGTGCAACGGAAAAAGAATTACCAAAGGTAAGAGGCTTAGACATCATCTTTCTGAAGAAGTAGATGAGCGCTCCGGCGGCAGCACACATCAAAAGTTGGAACAGGAATATGGATACCATGAGAACAACAGTGAGCAACACAGGAAGAAACCACGCATACTTCTCTGCTTTGACAATAAAGTCATTGATACTCTGCCTTGATAGCGTTACATCTGGCATATCTTTCAATGGATACGCACGCACCTCGCCTGATTCGCGCTTTACAATGACCGTATCTTTTGTGGCAAAAATGAGTGTGTCATTCTTCTGAGGAGCATCGAGTGTAGCTTGAGCATCAGGATCAATGACCAAGAAATTCGAGATGTTGCCATTTTTCTTTCGCTCATCATCAGTAAATGCGATACGGTATGGAGCTGGCTTATCAAGTGAGAGTACGCCTGACTTTACGGTAACGGTCACCTCTTCAGGGACACGATTATTAACAAAGCTCTTAAGTGAGGGAATGAGAACGGTATAGAGCATCACCGTAAACGCGACGACAATCGCAAGCGCGTGAATGAGCGAAAGCACGAAGGAATAGCGAATACGCAGAGTGGGAGCCCCTTGTGCAATCTGCTTATACCAGGCCCAGTCAGTCAGACTTTTTTTGAATTCGGTGAAAAATAGCATGAATTTTATAGACTAATTTCTTCACTGTTTGCTGCTTCAGAAGGAATCACAAAAGATTCTTCGATAAGCTCCGCCGCAGTAGGGTTATTTGTTCCAGGTTTTACTGACTTGATACTAAAGGTGTTACTTCGCGATGAAACTCTGCCAGCAAGGGTTACGCAGTTGATTGAATATCCGTCACCTACAATGTCTGGGTCAAACACCACCTCATATACGAGTGGATTAAGCTTACCATTAACGTCGCGTGTCTTTCTAAATGAAGTCCCCGATTCACCACCATACTCAATAACGGTTGGAACTTTTACTGACTTTTTTAGTCCATTTGCAAGTGTCGGAGTTACAGGAACACCATCTTTCTGAAGTGAGAGCAAGCAGATCGTGCTTTTAGCCGTTCTTGTTGGTGCGTCAAAATATACATACATTGTTTCTCTTCCCGCTACAAGATTTCGACTTTTATCATCGGGCGTGGCGGGATACACAACCATAGATCCAGAAGTATTTTTTTGAATAACACTAAATGGCTTGCTGTACGATACTTCTGTTGAGGAACCTACCGTTGCGGCAAGTTTGTAAACACCAAGAGCAAGTGATGGAGTAGGAGTAAGTCGAGCAGAATTTGAACTAGCCAAAGATTTGCTTGCTAATGCTTGAACAACTTCATTGCTCTCATTCACGAGAGCAAATGACACCGGTGCATTCTTGTCGAGACCATCATATGTCCACCTCGCGTTAATAAACGTGTTAATTCCCAAAACATATACACCTCCTGTTGGATTGGTGAATGTAAATGAAGTATTTTCATCTACGGGAGTATTGATGGCAAAAGGCTCACTGTAAGCAACAATTTGCTGGGTATCACCTTTCAAAGGTATAGCCGTAAGCTTTATTTTGTAACTCCCTGACTCAAAAGGCTTCTTATCTTCTTTGGTAGGAATTTGTACTCGTATCTGCGCTCTATTAGAACGAGCTGTAGCGAGTCTTGTGACAACTCGTTCATCAGATGCGGTAATAAGATCAATAGTGAAGTTTTGTCTTGAAGAAAAATTTGTTGCTGTATAATCAACCAAAAGGAATGAACCGGGGGCAAACGTTGAACCTGTCACTGAATTAATAGTGATGACACGATTAGGATTAATAACGAGTGCAAGCGAATTATTTACTGCCGCTCGCAATACTCCATCCGGTGCGATGAATGAATAGGAAAGATAAGCAAAGCTCGCGCATATTGCGATGACTGATGCCGCCATGACGATTGTTTTTTTCATAAACTTCATTTTACCAACAATAAAGAGCATGTGGCAATGTGTTATCCACACTTTATATACCTAAAAGACGGTTTGTAAGAGTGTATGAGACATCATATAATGGTCACACCCTAACAAAACATGAATACAACAACAATTTTGGAAGCAATGAAGTGGCGCTATGCAACAAAGATCTACGACTCATCGAAGGCGGTATCTGAAGAAGACTTGCACACAATCCTCGAAGCAGGGCGTCTCTCCCCTTCTGTGTATGGCCTTGAGCCATGGGAATTCATCGTAGTGAAAAACCCCGAACTCCGCACCAAGCTGCGTGCTGCTGCATATGATCAGCCGAAAGTGACTGATGCGACCTATCTCATAGTCATCGCGACGCGTACTGATACCACAAACGTGGTGAATGAACTCATCGAACGCACCGCTAAGAATCAGGGTAAAACTGTCGAAGACCTTAAAGGATTTTCGGATATGGTACACGGCACCGCATCGCAGTACGGTGATGGTGCTAAAGAATGGCTCATGCGTCAGACCTATATCCCTCTTGGTGTGATGATTGAGACTGCAGCACTTATGTCGATCGACTCAGGACCGATGGAAGGATTCAATAGTGATCAGGTGGATGAGATTCTGGGACTCAAAGAAAAGAATCTTCGAGCAACCACCATGCTCGCACTTGGGTATCGAGGCGATGATGCGTATGCGAAGTTGCCGAAGACACGAAAGAGCGCTGATGAAGCAATAACTATAGTGAATTGATCTTTGCTTCGAGCTCGGCTGCCAACATCCGAAAGGCAGTGGTAATTGGTATACAGGAAAACATGAACCTTTGATAACCCAAGAGCTTTTTGAAAAAGCACCAGCACAACTCAAGCGAGATAATATACAGAGAGAAAATAAGGAATTCGCATTCACAAAACTATTCACTTGCAGATACTGTGGAAGTGGAATATCAGCAGAAGAAAAATGGAAACAACTTAAAGATGGAACGCATGCGAAATATATCTACTATTCATGTGTGAGATCAAGAGATAGAAATTGCAAAAATCAATACATACGAGAAGAAGATTTAATAAAAGAGCTTCTGAATATTCTCGATAAGGTAAATATCAACGAGCTTGGAATGAGACAAAAGCTTGAAGACGAGATCGCGAGATTCAACATCTTCCAAAGATCGGTACTTGGTGCAACCGATAAGATTAAAAACAACAAAGAAACAGATATAAGGAACTATGCGAAGTATATTCTCAAAGAAGGTACGGTTGGAGAGAAACGAGAGCTACTAGCGAATCTTAGATCGAGGATTGTGTATAAGGATAAAGAACTTACTCTTGTTGCTTCCTAAGATTGTTCATTTTTTCTATCTCTGCTTTTGCGTTGTCCTCAATCTCTTGTATTCTATATTTTTCAAACCTATATAAATGATCAAGTACATATTGTGTATCAAATTTTGAACTATCTTCTGCTTGACTCCACATTGTTGATTCGTGATTCATGTTTGAACTAAATATATTAATAATCTTTGCAAACGAATCAAAAAGTGATCTCAATTCAATACTATTTATTTCGGGTATTTCAGGCTTGTCTATATCATCATGAGCCAACCATTTGTCTCGATAAATCCTAAGCTTATCTATTACAGGTTGTTCTTTCTTTAAAATATCTTTTATTTCATTTAAATTTTCATGAGTTATACCTTTATATCCTTCAGTTAATTCTTTCAATAACTCTCTATCTTTATTAAAATCTTCAAAGTCATTAACTGTTAGTTTTGAGATATTACTTTCTGTAATATTAATTATCTTGTTTATTTGAAGTGATTGGTTTGATGAATCAAACAATTTTGCAAGTTCTAAAAAGAAATATACACGAAGGGCTTCTTTGCTCATTAGAAAAAAACCACTAAACATTTTTATTACTTTCAAATTTTGTTCAGCCTTTTCTTCTCCAACAACATTAATAGCAAGAGCTTCTTCTAATGTCTCAAATACATGAAAAGCAGAAAAGGCTCTAAAATATCTACTCTTAATATCTTCTAAGTATTTCATTATTCTTGGAAAGTGGTTCTCGCTCATAGTTTACATGATAACAAAAACACACGAATTAATCGTGCGTTTTTGACTTACTTGGGTCGCACCACTTACATAGGTAAATAGGTCGACTCCGATACTTTATTTTCTTGGCGGAGAAAGTGGGATTCGAACCCACGGATCCGGTAAAGGATCGACAGTTTAGTAAACTGTTGATTTAAACCACTCATCCATTTCTCCAATATGCATGCGCATAGTATCAATATATATGGGAGAGCTCAAGATAAAGGGATTCGAATCTCTTAAGGGATTTCGTATGCTGGTCATGTGGGTTAAGTACCAGAGTGGTGAGACAGCCTAAGGGTACTCCAAGAGGTTTGTGGATCAGGATCTAAAACGTAATCTAATCAATACCTTCGCATCACTTCACTAATAATTCTGTTGGGGTTTTGAGCGAAATTCCCATGTGAAGTCGTTCGGTGTTGTAGTACTTCAGATATTTCTTGAGCGCACG
>JAIYEG010000002.1 GCA_027487075.1 bacterium | reverse complement strand
GCTCAAGAAATATCTGAAGTACTACAACACCGAACGACTTCACATGGGAATTTCGCTCAAAACCCCAACAGAATTATTAGTGAAGTGATGCGAAGGTATTGATTAGATTACGGGTGTGACCCTACGGGGAATCGAACCCCGATTTAAGCCTTGAGAAGGCTCCGTCCTAACCGTTAGACGATAGGGCCGTATGTCCGCATGTGCGAACGAATTTGAATATAACAAGAAACGGGTAATAAAAAAAGGGACAAAAAAGCGGGGCAACGTGTTGTCGCCCCGCTTTCGAGTCAGCTAAATGTCGTCGAGGTGGCCTGCATCCTGGAATCCAGCAAGCATCGCCGCTTCGTGGGAGCGAGCATCTTCAATGAGCTGCTCGTGTCGCCACTCTTCGCGAGCTCTCATCATCTCCAAGCGCTCCTCGCGTAGTTTTGCTCGAAGCTTGGGAAGAATGACAGATTCCGCAACCCACCCTTGTTCTGAAGCGATGCGCACTGCTTGTGACAGGGTTTTGCCTCTGTGGGTATGGTGGAAGTGAGCAATCTCGACACATCGCGCAATTGTAAGTGTTGTGCGTTTTTTAAATGGCACGGTACACCTCCTTTCCGGACATTAAGAATACAACACTCCAAGAGACTACGCAAGTGCTGCGTCGACTGCTTCTTTGATGAGTTTTCCGTCTGCTTTGCCTTTGAGTTCTGCCATAACAGGCTTGATGAGGTCTACCACCTGTGCTTTGTCAGTAATGCCGAGCTCTGCCTTTCGCTTAGCGACGTAGGCAACGATCTCTTCTTGGGTCATCTGTGCAGGGAGGTAGCTTTCGATGATGGCAAGCTCTGCTTTCTCGCTTTCAGCAAGCTCAGGACGTCCTGCTGCTTCGAATTGCTGGATAGAGTCTTTTCGTTTCTTTGCTTCACGAGAGATCACGGTGAGTGCTTCGTCATCAGTGAGCATGTCCTGAGGCATCTTGCCTTTTGAGACGAGTTCGTTGGTAAAGGCTGAAAGAATACCACGAATCACGGTGAGTTTGACGGTATCTTTTGCCATCATGGCTTCCTTGAGGCTTGATTTGATATTTTGGTGCATAGATTGAATATAACAAAGAACGCGACCCCGTGGAAGGGGTCGCGCTAGGTCTTTTCGGGTGCTGACATGCTTATGAGCGTATCCCACACAAACTTCATCGATCTGATAAACATGCGTCGATGCGCATCGAATTCGAGATGATCGTAGTCTCCAGACATCTCCCAAAACAGTGACGGTCTTGTTTTGTGAATGATCACTCTAAGTCTCGTGCACTCAGCTTCTTGTGCACTAAGGTGTCCATCAAAGAGTGCGGGAAGTCGGTAGAGGCATGCTACCGTCCTCTCATCTGCTGGATCTACTGACAGTCTGAGCCAAGGATCGCTCTCGATGAGTATATGAGGATGTAGGTGAGGGCTAATCTGTCCATTCCGTCCGAGGCGCCATCGTTTCCCCCCGATATACTTTATGAATGCTCGATGCGATTGTCTTGTGGGAAATGCTTGAGCATAGTTGTCACCGAAAAGAGCTATTTCAACCAAGGTGTTGTGAGTCCTTGGGAGTTTGATTCGGTTGTTCATAGTACCTCCTACGCATATATAACCATGAAGTCGTGATATCATACAACTATGAATCCTGTGTATATTGTCCTTATATTGTTGGTGATAAACGTGATTGTGGTGGTGCTTTTGTATCTCAAAAAACAGGCACCCGCAGATACACGTGAACATGCCATGAGTATGCAGCTCATGATGAATCAGATTAATGAATTGTCACGCACGGTGGACAGCAAGCTTGGAGAGTCATCACAGCGTCTCCATGATACGTTTTTGGCACAGTCCAACAATTCGTTCAGGATGATTCGTGATATCACCGAAGAGCTCACGTCACTTAAGGAGACCAACAAGCAGGTAGTGTCATTTGCTGATCAGCTTCGTTCACTTCAGGATATTCTCAAGAATCCGAAGCAACGTGGAGTGCTCGGCGAATACTATCTTGAGACACTTCTCAAGAATGTGCTGCCACCAGGAAGTTATGAGATGCAGTATATGTTTTCGGGAGGGGATATCGTGGATGCGGTGGTGCGCGTGAAGGATAAGATCATTCCTATCGACTCGAAGTTCAGTCTTGAGAATTACAATAAGCTCGTGGAAGAGCAGAATCCTGCCGAAAAAGAGCGTCTTGAGAAGACGTTTGTGAATGATCTCAAGAACCGCATCACTGAAACTTCGAAATACATCAAGCCTTCAGAGAATACGATGGACTTTGCCTTCATGTTTATTCCGCATGAGGCTATCTACTATGATCTGTTGGTAAACAAGATTGGTGCACTCAAAGACGAGAATGAAAATCTCATTCAGCGTGCGGCAGCAAAATACAAAGTGATCATTGTGTCGCCGACATCGTTCTTGGCATATTTGCAAACGGTACTTCAGGGACTTAAGGCACTCCAGATCGAAGAAACAGCAAAAGATATTGTGAAGCGTGTAGAAGAGCTCGGAAAACACTTGAAGGCATATGAGGAATATCATAATAAGCTTGGTACATCACTCCAGACTACCTTCAACCACTTCAATAACTCATCAAAAGAACTTAAAAAAGTAGACAAGGATGTGATGCGTATTACAGAAAGCGCTCCCGGTATTGATGCAATGATGCTTGATAAACCGGATCGGGAAGAGTAGGGCAATTTGAAGATTTCTTCATCAAAATTTCATCGCACGTTTTGTACACTCATAAACGAAGGTAGTCGAACCATAAGCAATTAACTTATTAGTTTAATTTTAATGGATATGAGAATACCTAAAAGCCTTAAACGATTAGTCAGTAAGAAAGAGGATGCGCTTCTTCTGGTCACAGGGAAGCAGGACGCGGTGATTTATAAAGCCTCGAACGGCAACCTTGAAAAGCTTGATTCCTTTAAGCTTGAAACCCCGCATTATTCTGATAGCGAAGGGGTAGGGGGACGAGGTCGTGGAAGTAGGTCAATGGTCCAAAAAGAACTTCAGGATCGCGATATTGTGCGGGATTTTATCAGTGAACTTATTATTCATCTCCGTAATCTTGGAGCAGACAAAATTCCTTCGATTTACCTATTTGCTCCCTCTTATGTCAAAAACCAGATCTTAAACTCCCTCCCGACCGAATTTAAACGCCATATTAAGGCGGTGATAGAGGGAAATTACTTCAAATTGGCACCCTCAGAACTTATGCTTAAGCTGGCATAATACGAGGGTGGGAAGGACTTGCGTAATAGGCATATCTGCGGTACTATGGCTGAACTATGGATTTTAGCGTTATAAAAACAGGCGGAAAGCAATATGTGGTCAAGGCCGGAGATACTCTCAAGGTTGAGAAGCTCGATGGTGAAATGACCAAGGGAGATAAGGTTACCTTCGATAAGGTCCTCCTTACTTCTATTGGTGGAAAGACCACTATCGGCACACCTTTTATCGACGGAGCCACTGTCACTGCAGACTTCGTAGAACAGGGTCGCAATAAGAAGATTGTGGTGATCAAATACAAGCAAAAGAGCCGCTATTTCAAGAAAAACGGCCACAAGCAGCCTCATACCAAAGTTACTATCAAGTAACATTGTCGAAAACAAGATAAAACCCCGAGCAATCGGGGTTTTATCTTGTCTTGATATCGTGCTTGCCATGGGTGTTGTGATGGGTGATATACTTTGGTCATGAAAAAAGCGCGAGAAGAACAAATTCTTGATTATGTCATCCGTATCAATACGGAGATGCTCAAGATGAACACGCGCATGTCTGATCTTGAGCACAAAGTTGATCGGATATCTGATGGGCTCTCAGACTTTAAAGAGGAGATGTATGCCTTCAGAGATGAAACAAAGCAAGAATTTGTCTATGTGAACATGAAGCTCGACCTCCTCGGGGAAAAACTATTAGTCAATCACGAAGAGCGCCTTGTCGCTCTTGAAGCAACTCGATAGCAATAGCTATCCGCGATTGCGAAGTGCGTTGCGAAGTGTTTCGTTGTCGGAGTATTCAAGCTCGGTACCTGTCGAAAGCCCGCGACCAAGCTCTGAAATAGCAAAGGTGCCGAGAGTCGGAATGAGTTCTTTGAGAAGAAATGCGGTATGTTCACCTTCAGGTGTTTGACTGTATGCCAAGATGATTTCTTTAATCTCCGCACGAGACCTAAGTAGTCGCTCAAGCTCCGCTTTTCGTATAAATGCTTGATGATCTTTTTCAAGAATGGGTACGGTGCCACCAAGTACAAAGTATAGTCCGTGATACACCCCACTGCGCTCCATATTTTGCATATCTACATCGCGAGGGATGATCATGAGAAGTGATCGATCGCGATCCATGTCACGACAAATAGAGCAGAGTCCTTGAGAAAGATGTTTTGCGCTGATATAGCGATGACACGATGAGCATTGGGTGACTTCATCACGCACTTCACGAATCGCTTTTGAAAGCTCATCGGTGTATGACTTTGATTTTACAATGAGTGCATACGCCAAACGCTTGGACTGCCGAGGTCCAATGCCAGGAAGTTCGTTGAGAAGACGTGCGAGTTTATCGATGGGATCCATATATTAGAATGCGCCGAAATCGCTTGGGCGCTGGCTCTTGTCGATCGACTGGAAGGTGGTCTTTTTGTCGTTGAAGTACAGCTCGGCAACACCGGTAGGTCCGTTGCGGTGCTTTTCGATCATGATGCGGGCAATGTTTGGCTTGTCAGACTCCTTGTTATACTTGTCCTCGCGGTGGATAAACATCACCACATCAGCATCCTGTTCGATAGAACCGGAATCGCGAAGGTCAGAGAGGCGAGGCTCGCCTCCACGCGCTTCCACGGAGCGGTTGAGCTGTGAGAGGACGATCACCGGCACATCGAATTCGCGGGCGAGGTTTTTCACTGATTTCGAGAGCTCGGTCACTTGATTCACCATGCTGTCTGAGTTCTTGGTCTTTACGGGCTCCATGAGCTGGAGGTAGTCAATGATGATGAGTCCCACACCTTTTTCTGCTTTGAGTCGGCGGGTGATCGAGCGCATCTTTAGAATGTTGCTACCAGGTTGATCGTCGATATAGATCGGCGCTTTTGCAAGGCGTTCCATGGCATCGCGGATGCGAGAGAAATCTTCTTCCATTGAAAGGTTGTGTCCTGTGCGGAGTTTCCATGAGTCGACGTTTGATTCGGCTGCAAGCATACGATCAACGAGCTGATCAGCGCTCATTTCGAGTGAGAAAATGGCGACAGGAACATTGTGCTCAATTGCGGCTTTGCGTGCAATGTCGAGTGCGAGCGATGTCTTACCCATCGAAGGACGGGCGGCAAGTACGATCATGTCTGACTTTTGGAAACCAGAAAGCTTGTCGTCTATTTCGGGGAAGCCGGTAGGGACACCACGAAGAGCCCCCTGATTTTTGTGAAGCTTATCGATACGATCCCACGCACCCATGAGGGTGTCTTTGAGTTCGATGAATTTGCGATTGCTGGTGTAGTTGGTGACTTCGTAAATATGTTTTTCGGCACGATCGAGAATCTCGTCAACTTCTGCTGATTCATCGTAACCAAGACGGACGATGTGTTCTCCCGCATCGATGAGGCTGCGCATGCGGTGCTTTTTTTCAACAATAGAACCGTAGTGTGCGAGGTTGGCGGCAGAAGGGACGAAGTTGACGAGCTCTGCCAAGTAGGTACCACCTCCAACATTCTCAAACATACCTTTTTCCTTGAGGCGCGTGGTGAGTGATACTAAGTCTACAGGTTCGCCTTTGTTGAAGAGCTCAAGCATGGCGTCGTAGATATTACGATGTTTTTCGGCATAAAAATGTTCGGGGCGCGTCGTATCGAGGACTTCATTGAGTGCATCAGGGCGCAAGAGAATAGAACCAAGAAAGGCTTTTTCTGAATCAATATTTTGTGGAGGAATGCGTGCTACCATGGCACTATCTTACGTTAAGGCAATGATGATGCCAAGACTCACGAGGGTCATAAGTGCCACAAGAACCCAGCCGAACATTGTTGTAAAGCGCTTGTTGACGTATTCGCCCATAATGGCTTTATTGCTTGCCATTAAAACAATGAGGATAATCACGAGTGGTGACACAATGCAATTAAAGACGGACGAATAAATCAATGCTTTGATAGGATCAAGACCGATAAAGTTAAGTCCAAAACCTACAAGCATTGCGGCGGTAATTACTCCATAAAATGCATATGCTTCATGAAGTTTTTTGTTGAGGCCACTACGCCATTTGAGTGTTTCTGAGATAGCGTATGAAGCTGATCCTGCAAGAATGGGTACTGCAAGAAGGCCAGAACCTACAATGCCTATACAAAAGAGAAGGGAAGCCGCGTTTCCTGCAAGAGGTTTGAGAGCTGCAGCGGCATCAGCAGCTGTATTGATGGTGGTGATACCATTACTAAACAAGGTTGATGCGCAGGTTACAATTATAAAAAACATAATGAGATTTGAGATGAACATGCCAGAAAAAATATCAATACGCATATTTGATATGTCACTTTTTTCGACGGGGGTGTTTGTGTCATCAAAAACTTCAGTGCCTCGTGCCAAGCGCTTTTCCTCAACTTCTTGCGAGGTTTGCCAAAAGAAAAGGTAAGGAGAAATAGTAGTACCAAGGACAGCGGCGATGATAATAAGTGAGTCACGCGTGAGCGAAAGATGAGGAACAACTGCGTGATAGAGTACGCTTTGCCAGTCGATGGTGATCGTCAGTGCCGAAATAATGTATGAAAACAAGGCGATCGCGAGCCACTTAAGATATTGACTATAGGTCTTGTAACTTGTAAAAATTTGAAGCGCTAAACTGAGCAGTGTAAAAAATACCACCAGCAATGCAAAAGGAATTTGTGGCTCGATAAGTCGTGTTGCCTCTGCCATAGCACCAAGGTTTGCTCCGATATTAAAAGAATTTGCAGCAAAAAGGAGTGCGGTCAAGATATAAAGTAACCACTTCGGATAATATGTGCGAATGTTTGCCGCAAGTCCTTGACCAGTTACCATTCCAATACGCGCACACATCTCTTGAATTAATGCCAAGAATGGATAGCTATAGAGAGCCATCCATAATAGTCCGAAGCCGTATTGTGCACCGGTTTGTGAATAGGTCGCAATGCCTGAAGGATCGTCGTCAGCAGCACCAGTGGTGAGCCCTGGCCCAAGCTTTTTCCAGTAGGTGCCAATAAAATGCTTCATATATTTTACAAGTATATACTATTTTGAGATACTTCTACTACATGAAAAAAACACATGCAACACTTTTTCTCATACTTAGTTTCTTTGTATCAGGCATTACGTTAGGTGCATATATTGCATATTCAAATGCATCCACAAATTCTAGTTTTCTTTCTGTTGCGGATACCGGTCGTCCCGACATGAGTCTTTTTTGGAAAGTATGGGATGAACTTGATGATAAATATGTGGCAACACACGGTACGAGTACCGACAAAGTGACTGATCAAGAGCGCATTTATGGAGCTATTAAGGGTATGACGCGTTCCCTCGGTGATCCGTACACCGATTTCTTCCCTCCAGAGGAGGCAAAGGCTTTTGAGGAAGAAATTAGCGGAAACTTCCAAGGGGTGGGTATGGAAATGGGACTTAAAGATGATGTTCTGACGGTTATTGCACCTCTTAAGGGTACTCCCGCAGAGCGAGCAGGTATTGAAGCGGGAGATAAAATTCTCAAGATTGACGATACCGTAACCCTCGGTCTTTCAACAGACGCCGCCATTAAGCTAATTCGTGGGGAAAAGGGAACAAAAGTAAAATTTATTATTCAGCGTGGCAACAAGGATCCATTCGAGGTCACGGTGGTACGCGACACGATCAATATTCCAACTCTGAATACCAAACGACTCGATAATGGTATTTTCCTTATTCAACTCTATTCATTTACCGATGAATCACCGCGTCTCTTTAGAAACGCTCTCCGAGAATTCATGCTCTCGAAAAATGATAAGCTCATCCTCGACCTTCGCGGCAATCCTGGAGGATACCTTAGTGCGGCGGTAGACATGGCGAGCTGGTTCCTTCCGCAGGGTAAAGTGGTGGTGCGTGAGGACTTTGGAAAAGATAAGAAAGAGGTGGTGGCAAAGAGCAAGGGGTACGATATTTTCAATGATAACCTCAAGTTTGTTATCCTCATCGACGGGGGCTCAGCTTCAGCTTCAGAAATTCTCGCAGGTGCTCTCAGTGAGTATGGTAAGGCAAAAATAGTTGGGGAGAAGTCATTTGGGAAGGGGTCAGTGCAGGAATTGATCCAAGTATCTCCAGACACCTCTCTTAAGGTCACCATTGCCCGCTGGTTGACTCCAAATGGCAAGTCTATATCAGATGAAGGCATCAAACCTGATGTCGAGGTTCCTATGACCAATGAGGATGTTAAAAATGGCAAAGATCCACAACTTGATAAGGCGATAGAGTTGCTAAACCAATAAAAGTCTGTATACTGTTTCCTACTATGAAAGTAATATTTTTAAAGCAGGTTCCCCGCGTAGCAAAGAAATATGAGGTTAAAGACGTAGCTAATGGCTATGCGCTTAACTTCCTTTTTCCTACCAAAGCAGCTGAAATGGCTACCGAAAAGGCTCTTGCTCGCCTTGCAGAGCTTAAGGCAGCTCATGAAGCAGAAGAAAAGGTTCAGGAAGAACTCCTTGCTAAGAACCTCGAGTCTCTTTCAGGTGTGACGGTATCTATCGATGCTAAGGCAAACGAAGCAGGTCATCTCTTCGCATCTATCCACAAGGAAGAAATCGCTGAATACCTCGAAAAAGAGACCAATATTAAGGTTCCACTTTCATCAATCATGCTTTCAAGGGCTATCAAGGAAGTAGGTGAACACACTATCGAAGTAAAGGCAGGAGACAAGTCGGGAAGCTTCAAGGTACTGGTGAACGCGATCTAACTACGTAGTCTTTCCTAGGGAAGACATCAAAAAACCGCCTCAGTGAGGCGGTTTTTTGATGGTGAGGTGAGGACTTCAGAGAGATTATTCAACGTGAACGATCTTGTGGACAGAGGTGCTTCCGTCGAAGTTTTGCTTACGCTTGTTAGCGAAGCTTACCTTTCCAGGTTTAAGTGCGAAAAGGGTGTGATCTTTTCCCATGCCGATGTTCTTTCCAGGAAGAACTTTAGTACCGCGCTGACGCACGATAATGCTGCCCGCTTGAGCAGTTTCGCCAGCATAGAGCTTAACTCCGAGGTATTTTGGATTTGAATCCGTAAGGTTTTTTGCCGAACCCGCGGCCTTTTTTGTTGCCATTGTTGTTGATAATTAATTGAGGACTTACTTCCGTTTATTTGATGGTGAATCCACTAAGATACGTGCATTACCAGTAAGTGAAAGCATCATAACAAAATGAACAAAAAAAGCAACATAATTATAGGTATCGTGGCGGTAGTGGTCATTATTGGGTCGGTGACACTTCTTGGCAGATCGGGCCAAGGAGAGCAGGGGAAAGAGGTGAAGGTAGGGGCAACAAAGGTGGTCGGCACCACTGAAAAGACTCTCGAGGAGGCGGAAGATGGGGTAATAGTGTCCACCTCTACGGCTGTCGTAGGGAAATTCGTAGCTTCCAAGCAGGGAAAGAAGTACTTTCCAGTCGACTGCGGCAGTTCAAAGACCATAAAAGAGCAAAATCGGGTGTACTTTTCGACCGAAGCAGAGGCAATTACGGCAGGGTATGAAAAGTCTAAATCATGTAAGTAAAATTAGATAATATATATTGATAATATGTCAATCTATATTGTACAATATATCCTTATTTTAAGCCATATTTTAGCGATTTGAGCCTTTATTTTCATGTTAAAAACATTGACTTTAGGCTCATTTCTTGCTACTATATTGCTAACCAGATCAGATCTGGCTTTTTCTTTCAAGGAACTCACATTGGTCTTCCCATCACTACATTATGTATTCAGGGGAGTACGACCAAGGTGTGATCTAAGAAAACTGTGCAACCAGCATAATACGAATGAGTAACGGATATGCGGATTACCAGCTAAAAAAAGGCTTATTTTACAAATATTGATTAGTTCGATGATGCTCGTCTCGGTAGCAAATACCCCTGACATCATCAAAGGCCCAGTTAATCTAGAGGCTCAGACAGTCGCAGTAACAACTACAGAACAGAATATTGACATTACTAACGCAACCAGCAGTGCTGACATCAAGAAGATTACACGCGAGTTCTTTAAGGACAAGCCACTTCTTGCCGAAATCGCTCGCTGTGAATCACATTATCGACAGTATGTATCGGATGGGGTACTCCTTCGAGGGAAGGTGAATCCTGCCGATGTGGGGGTAATGCAGATCAATGAGAAGTATCACCTCCAACGTTCTAAAGAGCTCGGATTCGATATTTATACACTTAAGGGTAACCTTGAGTACGGTGAGTATCTGTACGACGAGCAGGGGGCTCAGCCATGGAGTGCGTCCCGACCATGTTGGGGACCCAAGGCAGACCAAGCTCTCGCTGTGAATGTGAGTGTTAAGTAATCAATAGAAGTTTTCGTCACAAGACCCGCCCTTACCGGCGGGTCTTGTGTGTTTAGAGACTATGTGGTTAAATATTCTTTGGTACGTGAAGTGGCTATTGGGCCATGGAACGTTTGTTAACTCAGTTAGTCATATTCAATGATCAAAAAGAAAGTTCGTCATCGTGGGGCTCGTTGCAAGACGGTCCGTCAGAATCCTACCAACTTCCGGACCCCCCAGGAAATCCTTCAGGAAATCCTCCGGGTCGTCTACAACGCACATTTCCAGGAGCGCTCTCGCGAAGAATTCAATCGCAATGCTACGCGAACTCGAAGGAAGGTGGTAGAGGAAATTACTGCCACTATGGTGAATACGAAGGAGTTGCGTGCAGTGGTTTGCCGTCGGATGCGTACCACCAAAGCAGTTGTCAACGATCTGCTGCGGAAGCTGATCGGACTGAAGATCCTCAAGACGCATGCGGCGTTTACGGCGCTCGACGTCACCGATCAGAACATCACGTTCGACTACATCGTTGGGTGCGCAACGAATGTGATCTTTCCTCCTGGTGCTGAGGAAATGGCTGCGGCAGCCTAAGCTGCAACATTTCTCAATTAAATTTTAATAGGAAGGAGGGCAGATTAATCAACTGGCGTGGAGAAATCCACGCCAGTTTTTTATTTATTGACTGTGGATAACTCCTAGGGGAGCGGCATATATGATGTCGCACAATGTATCTTTTGCGACACACTATACTACGCTACTCCCGACATTCTGTATTGCTAAAGCTGTATTTTTTTTGATACCTTTGGCGCTCTTATGAATTCTGCTAATGCAAAATATCCATCATACTTTTATAGTTTCTTAATCATCGTTGATGTATACTCGCCTACTTACCGAAGTCTTACTTTTTAGCCTTTAGTAGCAGGGGACTCTTCCCTACTCTTCAAGCATGAAAGTTCTAGACTGTTAGGTGCTATGAAATTCTTACCTCCTTGTGTGCTTTGTTTAGTTTGAATAATATAATTTCAACAGCTTTTATAAGATTATCCATGTCCATATCTTTACTACTTGTATTTTCTACTGATACCGCAAGCTTATCTAGCGTCATCTTTTCTGGGTATACCGGCAAGTCAATTTTAAGATCGTGTTCTTCACAGAAAATTTCTAAATAATATACAGCGAGTCTTTTGTTTCCGTCTGTTACGGGATGATCTTTTATTATGTAGCAGAAGTATGCCGCAGCTTTATTTTCGTCAGTAGGATATCTATAGGAATAGACTCAAGTTCTTGCAGTTTAGCGTATGCTCTGAACAAGTTTTCTGAGGTTGGATGGTGTAATTTGTTTTTCTCCACGATCATATTTTCTTAAAGAAATAATTTCTTCTTTGCGATTACTGTAAGCACGATCAAAAAGCTCCTGATCTGGTTTTTTAGGAGTGTTATTTACAGTATAAAAAAGCTTTTTAAGCCAGGATTTCATGTACAGCAACTATAGCATATCTACAGGTATTGTTAATAGAATAAAAAAGCACCCGGGCACATCTCGATGAGACATGTATCCGGGTGCTTGGAATGAGACGAGCCGTTTAAACTCGCCGGCCTAAGCGCGTGGACGACCGTTGTCCGTTGCGCACGGTCTACTCATCAGTATTTGGTCACGCAGTTGAGAGGGCGTGTGCCGCTTACCTTTGAGTGAATCAAATCACCTCCTTTCAGTGGACGGACGGCTCCGTCGTTACGATGGGGTGATGTCCGATACTGATATCGGACCCGCGGCAGTGTTGAGTGGTACTCAGTTGCATTGCGCTTTATCGATAGGCTAATTACTAACGTTGTTTCCTGAAAAGAGCCGGCATTCGTGCGAACGCCATTCAAACTCATCTCCAGGACAAAACAGTCATCGCACGTAAGGTGGGATCACTCCTTTATGCTGTAGGTGACACAGACGGCTTGTCTTCAATAAACACAGTATACCAAAGCGCCAAGATGTAAAGAATATAAATCTTACGAGAGTTGTCGGCTTTGCCAGATGCGTGTTCTTTGAAGAGATGCTTGATGAAGCCGAGCTTGAAGTGCTCTTTGATGTACTCATTTTCTATGATGACCGTAGAGAAAGCCTCAGGTTTTTCACGAAGCCAGTGGCGGAGCGCTGTAGGGAAGCCAAGCTTCTTGCGGCCAGCGGTTGCCTTAGGAAGTACACCCTTGAGTGCTTCACGCAAAATGTATTTGGTCTTCCCTCCTTTGTATTTCAAACTTTCAGGAACTTTCTCAGAAATCTCCGCAATCTTCTTATCAAGAAAAGGCACGCGAAGTTCGAGGGAGTGTGCCATCGTCATCTTGTCTGCCTTTTGAAGAATGTCACCAGGAAGCCAAAATGCAATGTCGATTGACTGCATTTTTTGTGAGTCAGTAAGACCCTTCATCTTGCGATACCATGGCTCAAGTGAAAGGCGATCCTCCCTGCTCTCTCCATCTTTGTGGACCCACAAATGTCCAAGCTCTCCTGATTTGAAGATGTGGGCGTTGCCGATGTAGCGATCTTCGATTTTCATAAAATGGCGGCGCAGATAGTTCTTGCCGAAGAACTTGAGTCCTGAAAATGCGAGAGGTCGAAGCAAGAGATCGCGAAGAGCCTTGGGAATGATGTTGAGCTTGCGGAGCGCGAATGGTTCGCGGTAAATGTTGTATCCGCCGAAGAGCTCGTCTGCGCCTTCACCTGAAAGTACCACTTTTACATGCTTGCGGGCTTCTTTTGCAAGGAAATAAAGTGCAACGGCCGAAGGATCAGCAACTGGCTCATCAAAATGCCATACGATATTCGGAAGCGCGGCAAGATACTCGTCTGATTTGAGAAGGATTTCGTGGTGATCGGTGCCGATAAAGTCTGCCATCTGCTTTGCTTCCTTGAGCTCGCTGACTTTGTCAAAGCCAATAGTGAAGGTCGACACTTTTTGCTGCGTGTTCTTGCTCATCAGTGCCACGATTGATGCGCTGTCGATGCCACCGCTCAAGAATGAGCCGACAGGCACGTCGCTTACCATGTGTGCTTTCACCGAATCCTCAAGTCCTGAAAGTACTTCAGCTTTGAGTTTTTTCTCGTCTGTCTCAGGAAGCGCGAACTTATATGACCAGTAGGTATTCTGACTCACGTTTTGCTTGGTGCCGTCCATTTTTATTTTGAGATAGCTTGCAGGGGGAAGTTTCCAAATACCTTTGAAAAAGGTTTCTTCGAGCGGGTTGTATTGATATGAAAGATAGTTGTAGACCGCGTCGTTGTTTACCTCTCGCTTGAAGCCTGGATAGTGGAGCAAACTTTTGATCTCTGACCCGTAAGCGACGATCTTGTCATCTTTGACGAGGTAGTAAAGTGGCTTGATACCGAAGTAATCGCGCGCGATGAAAAGTTCTTTAGTGGTCTTGTCATAAATAGAAAAAGCAAACATTCCGCGAAGTTTGGTGAGCATAGCTTCACCTTCTTCTTCGTAGAGGTGGAGGAGCACCTCGGTATCACTCTTGGTGCGAAAGGTGTGACCTTTGCCGATGAGCTCGTCGTAGAGTTCCTGATAGTTGTAGATCTCGCCATTGAAGACAACGACAAGGCTCCCCGTTTCATTTTCGATAGGCTGCTTGCCTCCGCCAAGGTCGATGATAGAAAGTCGGCGCATGCCGAACGTCACAAACGGATCGCTAAAGTAGCCGTCATCGTCTGGGCCTCTATGAGTGATAGCGTCCACCATCTTCTTGATGGTTTCTTTTTTTGAACGAGGATTTCCGATAATGCCTGCAATTCCGCACATAAGAAATAGTATACCTTTATAATTTCGGGAAATAAAGCATCGGATCGAGGTATGCGGTCACGGCAGAAATTGGCATATAGAGCGTCTTTCCTACACAACTTGCGCTTGGACGACTCTGTGGAGATACGGCGTCGTTTGGATACACGCTGATATGGAGGTGTGGACCAGTTGAGTAGCCGGTATTACCTGAGTATCCAATAATGTCACCACGCTTTACTTTCTGACCGTCCTGGACCGATATCACTGAAAGGTGTCCGAAGGTCGCGGCAAGACCGTTGTCATGCTTCATCAAAATCCACTTTCCAAATGATGCACGAGGACATGAAAGATCGGTGTTGCCTGTGCCTGCCACCACACCGTCAGCCATTGCATAAATAGCAGTACCTATGAGCGCTCGAAAATCGGTTCCGTTGTGAGAACCAGATGCATATAAACGCCCTGATGCTGACGTTCTACCAAATTGTTGAGTGATGAATACATCCTTTAGGGGCCACGAGAATGGAGCTGAACCAGCTACGGGAATACTCGAAGGATCGAGAATATATTTGAGCTTGGACTCGTAGTCAAAAATCTCTTTTTCGAGTGCTGCTTTTGCTGCCTGCTTATCTTTTACGAGTGCCTGAAATGCTGCTTCCTGATTTTTGGTTTCTTTAAGGATATTATTTCTCTCAGCGGTGTTTGCGGCGACTACTTTTTTTTGGTCTGTGAGTTCCTTTGAAAAGTCACTGAGCTGATCCTTTTTTTCGATCGTTTTTTGCTTGTCTTCTTCGAGGGCCGTCCTGGTACCATCAAGGTTGTGAATGTGATCTCGAAGTTGTGTTTGCAACGTTACTATGCGCGTGATCGCATCCCACGTTGTCGAGATGTTTTTCTTGCTAAGGAAGTTGTGAATGGGTGATGAAAAATCACTTTCATTGATAAGGCGAATGTTGGCACCGATTGATTCACGACTCTTTTTGATACGCTGTTCTTTGTCGCCGATATCGTTTGAGAGTTTTTGGATATTAAGATTTGTTGCCTTAATTTTTTCTTGGGTAAGCTTGATATCGGTGTCGAGTTTTTTACCTGTTGCTTGGAGCGTTTTGATGGTATTAGCGAGAGTCAGTGCTGCGGCAGAAGTTTTATCGGCTTCAGCCTGGTATTTTGCAATCTCTTCTTCAAGCGCCTTGATATTTTTGTTGCGAAGCTCGATTTGAGCACGGAGTTGCTCTGCATCCTCTGCACGTACCGCAGTGGCAGAGAGCCAGGTGATGCCGATGAAGCTTATGATGATCAGTGTGCGACGCATGCGTGTAATCTTTTAATACTTTCTACTTTACCTAGGATATCACAAAGTTCGAAGGGGTCAGGTGATTTGTCCCTGCCCGAGAGTGCATAACGCATAGGCCACAAGACCATCCCTCTTCCCTCTTGATCTGCGTACGGGAAGACGATTTCTTTAACTCGTTCTTTGGTAAATTCATGTTCAGGAATTGATTCGAGAAGACTGACGACATGGGTGAGAATTCCCTTTACTATGTCCTCGCTCACTTCCCTGCCCTTGCGCATTTTTTCTGGAGGCATGATGTTGGCGATCGAGAGTTTTGGTGCATTAAAGTAAAAGTTGAGCTCGCCACTTTTTGCCATCTCTTCTACTTCTCCAAATGTTGAAATACGCTCGATAATGAGGGGAAGTACTTTTGCTTTGCGTGCTTCAAAATGTGGGTGTTCAAGAATGTCTTCGGGAAGTCGCTCGAGCACTTCTTTTTTCCATGCTTCTTCAGGAAGTCGTTTGATGTACTCCTTGTTCATCCATGCGAGTTTTACTTCATCGAAAATAGCACCGCTCTTTTGCACGCGCTCGAAGCTGAAAAGGTTGATGAGCTCACTTTCAGAAAGAAGTTCGCGATCGTCACCTGGATTCCACCCGAGGAAAGCGAGATAGTTAAGCACTGCTTCTTTGAGGTAGCCTTTGTCACGGTATTCGGTGAGAGCTTTTGCACCTTTGCGCTTCGAAAGCTTGGTACGATCGGGAGAAAGAATGAGCGGAAGATGTGCATAGATGGGTGTTGGCGCACCAAGTGCTTCTTGGATGAGAATTTGACGAGGAGTGTTTGAGATATGATCTTCACCGCGGATGACGTGGCTGATACCCATGAGATAGTCGTCCACCACCACTGCAAAGTGAAAGATGGGCTCGGTCAAGCTTTTTGCAATTACAAAGTCACCAAGCTCTGTGGTGTCGAATTCGATGTGACCACGAATGACATCATCAAAGGCCACTTTCTTATTTGGATTCTTGAAACGGATCACCGAGGCGCGACGACCTTCCATGTCGGCACCAAGCTCGCTGTTTGAGATATATGCATGACCGCTGTCGATGAGCTTTTGGAGGTAACTTTGGTAGATCTCGCCTCGCTCGCTTTGGCGGTAGAACTCGTCGTGGGTAATACCGAGCCACTGGAGGCTTTCCAGGATGTTATTTTCGTAGGTTTTTGAGCTGCGGGCGGTGTCGGTATCTTCGATACGGAGGACCATTTTGCCGCCGTGGTGCTTGGCAAACAGGAAGGCAAAAACAGCGGTGCGATAGTTGCCTGAATGGAGCATTCCGGTGGGGCTAGGAGCAAATCTGGTGACAATAGGGGTGTGCATAGTAGCTAGTATATCATGGGTGTTTTCCACAGTGGGGATTGACTATTTGTCTAAAATAGAGTATCATTTACCCTTGAAACTTCACGCGATTGTGAAGTGTTCCTCCCACCATAAACTTAGAAAGACTCACCCGCATGCAAATACTGCGCAGATTTTTTAGCAGTCCTGCAAGCTCTACGGCTACACCTTCTAAGGTGGAGCCGCAACAACCATCCGCGAATACTCTCGCAGGAATCCTTCTCCGTTTGTTCGGTGCAGAAAAGCAATACGCTCTACTGCATGCCTGCCTCACCCTCATGGTGATGCATTGGCTTGAGCCGATCGATCTTCAGAACCTGCTCAAGAAAAAGACTGCCGGAGTCCTTGATTCCGCCGGTATCGTCAGTGAGATCCGCTCCCTCGTTCAAAAGCGCGCTGGAGCGGAATTCAGCCAGGATGTTTTTGACCAGGTGCTCGGTCTTTCTGAGTCGGTCTAGCTTCCCTGCTTCCCTCCGCAATCCCCTCGAATCCTAGCTGTAAGGCAAAGATTCGAGGGGATTCCTTTTTATAAACTAATGCGAATAGTTTGCATTAAATAACTTATATGTTACAATACTTATTGCAAATAATTTGCATTATATGAGAATTGCAATTGTAGGAAAAGGTGGGAGCGGTAAGTCATCGATTTCATGGCTTTTTGCGTGTCATGCTGCGCGTTCGGGTCTACCTACGTTGGCTATTGATGCGGATTACAATATGGACCTTGCGCACAATCTTGGAATCGAGCCTTCATCCCCTTTTCTTAAGGGTGCGGAAAAAGATATATACCACCACTTTGGTATTGATCTGTCTCAAAATGCATTTGATATTCTTGCACTTCATAAAAAAGAGTCATTTACATTCGATGATACTTTTATGAACACCTACGCTAAAAAGGTTTCAGACAATTTGCAACTTATGGTACTTGGAGATCATGATGAAGAAACTATGTATAGCGGACGCTGCAGTCATGCATATGCAAAGTCAATAAAATTTTACCTCCCTTACTTACACCTTCGTTCAGATGAAATGGTGATTATCGATTCAGTTGCAGGCACTGACATGTTGAATTATGGGTTGTATCTAGGTGTCGATGCGATCATCTGTGTTGTAGAGCAAACAAAAAACAGTATTGCAGTAATGGAAAGTACAAAGCGTATTGCTGATGCATATGGAATTCCTTTTTTTGTTGTTCTGAATAAGTGTGTAGATATCACGAATGTTAACATGTCTGTCGATCCTATAGGTGCATTCTTATTTGATCCCGCTTTTGCAACATATGAATATGAAAATGTTATGGAGAAGAATAAGAGCATGTGTGATGCCGTGCTTTCTCATATCCAAAAGCATATACCACACACTTCAACGATTCATCGTTTAGAAGAATGGAAGCGCAAGCACGATTTGGGCGTTCAGTCTTAGGCTCGGGTTACTCCGAATTTATAACTGGCCGCTCAACTTGAAACAAACGAACTGTTCTCATGGCCAGTGAGAATGGGTGTTCCTTATGTATCTATGTGCACTTTGTGTAATGCAAAAAATGCCCTTGGCACTGCGGTGTCGAGGTTGAATGATGCCGGCAGCCCCGACATCGCTTCGAAGTTCGCGGCATTCGTCGATCATGTATCGGCGAGTCAGTATGCGGATGACCCTGCGGTTTCAAAAAAGATCAAGGTTCGGTGTCTGAATTCAGCCTTGCGCCTGTGTGAGGGCTACATGCCGACCGATCGTAAAGCATTCGAGCTCAAGATCGATGAGTTTCGCGCATCGTCTACTGCGGGCACCGTCGCAATTCGCATTCGTGACGGGATGCGAGTGGCGATGCTTGAGCTCTTCGATCTTTATGGCATGCGCTTGCCGTGGGCTCTCTACGGCGGCTACATGTTCATGGTGACGAGGCCAAATCTCCACCAGGCCGAACGTCTTCCTGAGCTCGCCCCTCATCTTCCCGAGGGGCTGCCCTGGGAGACGATTGACGCTGTGTGGCATGGGTTGCCTCCCGCAACGTCGCTGTATCTTCACATCCTGAGTGTCATCAACCGTCATACGGGGACTATTCCCCTTCACGGTTGTGGATGCAACCACTATCTTCCCGCTTTACCCGGTCAGGGTGATCCGAAAATGATGGTCGTGTTTCCGGCACCAACGCCGGATCAGGTGGTGACAGAGACGGAAGTGCCTGTCTCGCACATGCTCCTCGCCATCGAATCCCTTGCGCGTGGTTTACCGCACGCGCTGGGCGAAACCGACAAATCGCTCAATCATCATGCTGATGCGGCACAGCGCGCTGGTCTGGCGAAATTGCCTGAGCCTGAACTCGAGCAGGAGTTTGTTGTGACGTAAAACAAGCGCTCGACAAACTCTACCCCTCCCCTTTTCCCATCGTGGAACTGGGGAGGTTATTTTTTATCCCGCAGTGCAATGAGTTGAATTGCTTTGTTCACCGCACGAGAATCTACCGGCGGCATAAACTTCGCTATCTCTTTTACGGGCGCATCAGGGTGCGCTTTAATGAAGTCATGAAGCTCGACGAGTCCCTGCGCTTCCTTCTCGATCTGCTTCTCTTCCTGGATATCGATGACTTGCTGGGTGGGTTGTATGTGTGCGCCAAAAGCTTTCATGTTGTAGAGGTGATATTATTTTTTATGTTCGTCTGCAATGGTGATAAGTGCCTGAGCGATCACGCGTGCAGCATCGCGCCGTGCAAATGCGCCCGCATTCTTTTTCATCTCTTCCACAACATCGGGATGATTGAGGATGCGATGGATTTCGGCTTGGATAATTTCAGGGCGTAGGTTCTGCTCTTCGATGACCGAACATGCCCCTGCTCTCATGTAGTTGTAGGCATTGGTGCGTTGGTCATGGCTGATGCGCTCAGGGATTGGGATAATGATGCTTGGAAGTCCCCACACAGCGATTTCAAAGATAGTAGAGCCTGCACGCGATATCACGAGTGATGCAACTCCTGCCGCTTTTTTCATCATGTCTTCTGAAAGATAGGGATATGGCTTATAGCGATGTTTGTGTGGGTGTTTTTCAAGAGTCACCTCTGATTGATTTTTGACGGAGTCAAAATTGCCCGCACCTGTTTGGTGAATGATCTGATAGTCATTTAAAAGGAATGAAAGCGTGTCGAGGAGTGCATCATTGATAATGACGGCACCTTGTGAGCCACCGAGCACAAGAATGGTAGGAATTCCCTCTTCAAGATCAAATGCTTCGCGAGTGCCGTCTTTTGCTGGTTCGATGATCTCACGACGTAGTGGCTGCCCTACCCATGCGACTTTGTGTGCAGGGAAATATTTTGCCGCATCAGGATACGAGACCGCGATATAGCGAGCGAACTTCCCTCCCCAGGCGTTCACGCGACCTGGTTTTGAATCTGATTCGTGGATCACCACGGGGATAAAGAGAAGACGTGCTGCAAAGATGGTCGGAAAGCTTCCGTATGCTCCTTTGGCAAATACCACATCGGGATAGAGTCTGAAGAGCTTGTAGAGCGCAATGAAGCCACCTTTAAGAGCCTTGAGGAGTCCTGCTATATTTGATGGAGCGAGAAGTCCTGCATTGCGTCGGAGTTTTCCTGAAGGAATCTGTGTGAATGCAATGCGATGTTCAAAAAGCGTGCTCTCGCTGTATGGCTCTGGAGCAAAGAAGTGAAATTCGGGTGGAAGCATGCCCGTCTCGGCAGCGAGCTGATCGAGCTCCTCAGCAACCGCAATAAGCGGATAAAAATGTCCTCCTGTTCCCCCTCCGGTAAATACGATTTTCATGTGGTTGTTTGATGTTTTGAAATACTGAGAATGATGCCAACCCCTGCAAGTGAAATAAAGAGCGCGGTACCTCCGTGACTGATGAACATGAGTGGAATTCCAGAAATAGGCATCAGTCCGAGCATCGATGCAATATTTATAAACGATCCAGACGCGATAAGTATAACAATTCCTACAACGACAAGTCTACCAAACATGTCGGGAACTCTTGAGGCTATTTTGAAACCACGTAGTGCAAGCACAACATATAGGATGATAATAATAGTTGCACCGACGAGCCCGAACTCCTCGCTGGCTACTGCATAAATCGAGTCTCCTATTGGTTCGGGAAGAAAGTTGAATTTTTGTACACTTTGACCAAACCCTTTGCCAAATACCTGCCCTGACCCGATAGCGATCATTGATTGTTGGATTTGATATCCTGAGCCTGTTGCATCGTGTGCGGGATTGAGGAATGTTTCAATACGTTGCATTACATACGGTCGAGTAAAAGCGAGTAATGCAAGCCCGATGATCCCTGCCCCAATAAAAATAATAATATCCCTCCAGCGAGCTCCTGCAACAAGGTACATACCAAGCCCTGCAAAGGTAACCACGCCAAAAGTGGCAGTGTCTGGTTGACTCAGAATGAGGAGTGCTGAAATAGCGGTAAACCCACAAAATGCGGTAGTGCCGTAGCGAAATGTTTTAATTCGGTCTTTGAGCTTAGAAAGCCATAGTGCAAAAAAGAGAACAAATGCAATTTTGTATATCTCAGAGGGCTGCATAGAGAACAGACTTCCTACGTGTATCCAGCGCTTTGCTCCACCATGAGCAAACCCGATATGAGGAACAAATACCAGCAAGAGTAAAATGATCGAAAAGATAAAAAACGGGAACGCAGCGCGTTTGAAATGCTTAACATTGATAGATGCAATGACAAGCATGGCAATGAGTCCACCGACTAACCCAAGTCCAATTTGATTAAACATCACCGATTTGAACAGTTCTTCAGTTCGTGCAAGTAGTCCGAGTGAAGCCGAGGTAAAGATGAGCACCCCTGCAATAACAATCAAAATAACAATGAGAAGAAATGGCTTATCCACCTTTTTCTTTGGGGCGGGTGTACTCATAGGTTATCCGATAAGAGCGATAAGAATGCCAATAAAACCAAAGATAATAGAGACAATCCAAAAACGCATCGTGACTTTGTATGAAGGCCAGCCCAGCGCTTCGAAGTGGTGATGGAGTGGAGCAACACGGAATACTTTTTTCTTGAAGTATTTTTTAGAAAACATTTGGATCGACGAAGAAAGTGAGGTTACAAAAAGAGGAAAAGCGATGATTGGAAGAAGTAGTGGCTGTTCTGCGAGGAATGCTATCAAAGCGAGAGTAACGGTAAGGCCGAGCATACCCGTCTCACCCATGTAAAAGCGTGCAGGTGGGATATTGAACCATAAGAACGCTAAAATACCTCCAACAATCACTGCAGAAAATGCGGCAAGGTCGATCTGCTGGTTGAAAAAAGCGATCACCATATATGAACCGAATGCCGAAATCATGACACCACCAGCAAGTCCATCAATACCATCGATGACAGAACCAGAAAAGACGCCAAGCATGGTGATAATAAAGAACGGAATAAACCACAGACCAATATTCCAATCACCAATAAATGGCACATAAATACTTGATACACCAAGCTTTACTGAAAACCACCATGCTCCTACGATGGCAATACAGAGTACGACGAGAATGCGATATTTTCGTGAGATGCCGTCACTAAAGCCGTGACCTCCTTTTATTTGTAGTAGATCATCGACGAGGCCGATAAGGGATGCAAATAACAGTGCGAACAAAGGAAGGAGTGTCTGATTTTTACTAAGAAAGTCGAGTTTGGTGGTAATGTCGTTGTCAAAAAAGAATGAGTTGAGGTATCCAATCATGATGGTGATAACCACTGACAGCCAAATGATAATACCTCCAATACGTGGAGTGGAGAGTTCGCCTTTTTCATTGTGAATCTTTTTGAATTCTTCAGACATCTGATCTTCTGCTGCTGTCGTGCTTTCGATGGTACGAGAAGATTGTTTCCACAGTCGATGTTTAAAGAAAAGCTTGCTCAGCGCAGGAGTAATCGCAAGACCGACAAAGAATGAAACCACAGCTGGAGCAAATACCTTTATAACGCTAAGGGTAAGAGGGGTCATTGCTGACCATTATACGCTCTGAGGGTGGTCGAAGCAAGGCTAAGAATATCGCTAAAACGACCATCAAAGCTAGATCCAAGGACTACCGCAACGACGGGTTGTTGTGGTCCTCGATTGAATACAACGGCAAGATTGCCATCAGCGAGTATGGTGTAGCCTGTTTTTGATGCTACGAGGTTTGGTAATGATTCAATCATTGGATTGGTATTGTAGGCGGTGTGTGAAGCGCTTGTAGACCTAAATGTAGATGATGTAGCAGTGGTAGATTCAAGGAGGGTCGGCCTGTGTTTGACAATGTGTACCATCAGTTGAGCTACATCCTTAGCTGATCCATATCCCCCTGCGCTTATACTCGTACTTGCCACTTCGATATCAAGACCTGTGGGGTTATTAAATACTAACGATGAGAGACCTAGATCTTTCGCTCTTGTGTTCATGGTATCGACAAAGCGCGGAAACGTTTCAGCAATTGCTGTTGCCCCATCGTTTGATGAATTGATGAGAGTAAATGAAATAAGGTCTGACATATTCCATGCTTCTCCTGCGATGAGCCCCGTATCTCCGTCAGATGCGATAGCAGTAGGCGAAATTGTGATTGATGTAGTTTGTGCGGTGGCAAGCTCTGAAGCAATAAGTGCGGTCATGACTTTAGTAATTGAGGCGAGCGGAAGTTGAGTGTCAGCATTCTTTTGATAGAGCACTCTGTCTGTGGTGATGTCGTAGACATACACTGCTTGTGCTTCCAAGGAAAGATTTTTGAAAAGTTTTTTATTGAGAAGTGGACCCATGCTTTGTAGGGCGGTAGCTGATGCTTGTTCTTTTGTACGTGCATCAAGATAGCGTGCATTCTCGATATACATAAAGCCTGTACTAAGAGCGAGCACTGCACATACAGATATGTATGCAAAATTGTTATGTACGGTCTGCTTCCACATGGGTGTCTTGCTTATTAAACTGCTCAAGTTCTTCACGAACCTTGGTGTACTCTTCAAGATCTTCGATTGATTGCAAGCCGAGAAGTGACATGAGATCCATGGTTGGCTTGTATAGCACACTTCCTCCTGCACCGTCCTGTTTTTCGATGAGTCCTCGAATGAGAAGATTGCGCAAAATAAAACCGGAGTTAACCCCTCTTATGTAATCGATCTCTTTTTTCGGCAAGGGTCCGCGATACATGATGATAGAAAGTGTTTCGAGAGCTGATGGGGTGAGTTCTTTGGCAATTTCATCTTTTGCACATGCCTCGATGAGTGATGCTGCTTCTGGCGAAGTTTTGAGTGCAATTTCTTCCCCGTTTCGCTGGAGGACGATGCCGGTGTTGGCGCGAGCTGCTTCAAGCTCACGAAGTGCTGTGGTTATCGCTTCTTTGTCTTCCCCAAGAGCTTTCGCGAGCCACGCTATGGTGACACTCTCATTTTTGTAGAACAGAAGAGCCTCGATTTTTGCGGTAAGTGAAAGCGTAGTCATAGATATGTCGGTGTTCCTACATTATGTGTCTCAATAGCAATGTCGTCAAAGAGTTCGTGTTGATTGACCTCCACGATGCCCTGCTTCACAAGTTCGAGCATTGCAAGAAAGCTCACGATAACATTCACCTTTTCCTCTTTACTCAAGCCGCTCCCATGCTTTGAGAATTCGCGGAAGCTCATTTTAAGTGCGGATTGCACACGACTCGCAAGATCGTTGATGGTTTCCTCGAGGGTACGTATCTTGCGTACGGTGACTTCGGGAAGTTTTTCCTTTTTCGGAAGTGCAGCAAGTACGTTTTTGATTGCGGTGACTATGTTTCCGAGAGTAATGTCTGGTGAGGGTGAGAAGATGACCTCAGGCTTTGGATCTTTTGCTGCAAAGAGGATGTGCTTACCAAAACGCTTTTTAAGATGTACTGAAAGTTCTTTGATACGTTGATACTGTTTGAGGCGATCCTCGAGTTCTTCGACGCTTTGTTGCTCTTCTTCGGTGAAGGTGAGTTCAGGAAGAAGAGATTTTGATTTGATGAGGAGTAGTGTTGATGCAATCACCACGAAGTCTGCTGTGTGACGCATGTGGAGTTCGGGAAGATGTTGAATGTACGCAATGTAGTCGTCAGTCACTTTTGCAAGCGAAATGTCATTGATGAAGAGCTTACGCTTTTCGACAAGCGAAAGGAGGACGTCGAGTGGTCCTTCGAATACTTCGGTTTTGATTGAGAATGCGGGCATTGGTTAGGTGTTATGCGGCCTTTTGCCATTCATTGTCATCTCCTGTTTGAAAGGCAATTTCGATGTTTGGATTCTTTTCAAAATCAATGACGATTCCCTTTTCGCGTTCGATAATTTCTTTTGCTTCATCTTCAGATGTTGCTTCCCCACCAAAAACAACTTTAGGGTCATCCTCATTTTCAAAATCAATCACGATAAAAGACCGTTTTGGCTCTTTCTCACTACTGTTTTCGAAGCCGTCATTCATTCTCAATTGTTCCATGGTAAATAGTTATGTGGTTAGTTTCAGTAATATAGCCTCAAGTTCTTCTTTTGTTGGATTGAGGAGTGTTCCCTCTACTGCTCGCTTTGAAGTGATATCGTGTGGATCAAGAAGTGGTACCACGTGGATATGTGCGTGTGACACATCCCATCCCTCTACTTTGAGCCCTATACGTTTTGGTTCAAGTTTTGTGAGGTTCTGTGCCATCTTCTTCACCGTGTTCATTGTCTTGGTATAGATTTCATCATCGAGGTCTTGGAATTCGGGAACATGAACTTTCGGAATAACGAGTACATGACCAGGGTTGATCGGATGAATATCAAGAAATGCAAGTGTGTCGGTATCCTCGTACACTTTGTATGCGGGAATCGAACCGGAAATAATGTTACAGAAGATGCACGACATGGGTGAAGTATATCGCAGAACATGCATCACACAAAACCGCTCACCTTACGGCAAGCGGCTTTGCTGTATACAGGTAAGTAAAATCTTTATGAAAGGTGCTTTGAAAGAAGCTTGGTCATTTCGAACATGCTTACAGTAGCCTTTCCACCGAAGACCTTCTTGAGGTTCTCGTCTGCGTTGATGTTTCGCTTGTTCTTTGCATCCTGAAGACCATTCTTCTTGATGTAAGCCCAAATGTTTTTAGTAACTTCTGAACGAGGCATTGGACCCTTTCCCACAACAGCAGCCAAATCGGCGCTGATGGTCATAGGCTTCATAAATGCTGAATTTGATTTTGTTGGCATGGAATAAGTATTAAGTTATTTTTGCTTTATGTCAATACCGAGCTCTCGAAGCTGCGCCTCAGAAACAGTATCAGGACTCTTCATCATCGGATCACGACCCTCCCCTGTTTTAGGAAATGCGATCACTTCGCGGATGTTTGGCTCGTTCTGAAGGAGCATCATGAGGCGGTCAAAACCCCATGCAATACCCCCGTGTGGTGGTGTTCCTGAACGAAAAGCTTTGAGCATGTGACCAAAGTTCTGTTCAACGTTTGAGCGCTCGTATCCCATAATCTCAAATACCTTGAGGAGTTTTTCAGGGTCGTGATTGCGCACGCTCCCGCCACCGATCTCATAGCCGTTGAGGACGATGTCGTACTGTGCAGCTTTAATGTGGGTGAGGTTGGCGTCATCTGCTTTTGCATTCATGAGAGCCTCCTCGTGGTCTTTTTGAGTTGCTGAGAACGGATTGTGGGTGAAAGTCCAGCCTCCTTGGTCGTTCTTTTCGAACATCGGGAAATCTACCACCCAGCAGAATGCGAGCAAGTTCGGATCTTCTTTGTTGGTACGGATGTCAGGGCGGTCATTGCCGTACTTTTCCATAGCGTCCTTGTATGAAATGCGTGGGAATGGGATTTCTTGGATTTTCTTGTGAGGATAAAGCTTGGTGACGAGCTCGATGAGGAGTTTTTCGTTCAACGCCATAATGTCGTCTTCGCGCACGAAGCTCATCTCCATATCGAGCTGAGTAAACTCTGGCTGACGGTCTCCACGCGTGTCTTCATCACGCATGCAACGTGCGATCTGGAAATATTTTTCCATGCCAGCAGCCATGAGGAGCTGCTTGTACTGCTGCGGTGACTGAGGAAGTGCGTAGAAGGTGCCACGTTCGAGGCGTGACGGCACGATGAAGTCGCGGGCACCTTCAGGAGTTGATTTGGTGAGGAGTGGGGTCTCAATTTCGATGAAGCCTTCTGTGTCGAGTACATCACGTACGAGCTTGATGGCTTTGTGGCGAGCGCGAATGTTGTTTTGAAGACGTTCACTGCGGAGATCGAGGTAGCGTTGTTCGAGGCGAGTGTCTTCGTTGACGACACGGGTATCGTTTCCGATGTCGAATCCTGGAGTTTCTGCCTGGTTCAAAATGGTGATCGAAAGAATTTCGAGCTCGATGTCGCCGTTGAGCTTGTCCTTCTGCACGTTTTTTTCTGGACGAGGATTTACCTTCCCCTTCACTTCTACCACCCATTCAGAGCGGAGCTGAGTACCCACTTCGTGCGCTTCTTTTGCATTAGGGAGAATCACTCCCTGCACCTTGCCCGTCATGTCACGAAAATCGAGGAAAATAAGTTTTCCTTGGTCGCGACGAATATCCACCCATCCCTTGATGGTGACTTCATTCCCCACCTTGCCACTGAGGTCTTTTATGTACGTACGTGTATCGTTGTTCATAGCCCTGAATATAGCAGAAAAAGGGCTTAGGGGCGAGATTCTTCGAGAACAGTGATCCGACCCTCATGATCTTGGAAGAAGGTGCCACCATGCTGGAGAGTCGACATGATGTCGGTGAAATGCTGTTCTTTCTGTGCATTAAGTGTGTGTATACCAGATCGGATGTCCGACACATCGCTCTTGAGGCTGTTAATGTCATGGTGCGGATTTCCTTGATCAGTACTTGTTCAGTTGTAGTGGTCATGGCGAATATATGCTAATGATAATACTCACTATAATAAAGAAAAGGGCTCAAGTACATCCGAAGAAAGTATCAAGGGTTTGTCAATTTTTTTACTCATGCAAACCAATCTGAAGTTCATATAGTCGCTTGTATTCACTATCCCTTTTGGTGATGTGTTTTATTTACATGATAAGTCCTCTCTGAAGAAAATTCGAAGTAAATTTCCAGCCCTCCTTAATCCACGCTTCGTAAGCGTATATACTGAGAGGGGTGGCATTTAGCAAGAATTTTCTCTTAAATTCGTTATTCATTTTCCCGATATTTACCTTATTGAATCCTTTTTTCTTTAACATTTTTGCCTGTTCCACGGAAAGATATGTTCCTAGCTTTGTATAGCCCCTTAACACTTTGCTGGTGGTTGAAAGAGCTACACCCTCTATCATCGATTGCACAAAAAAAGTAAGTGCCACAATCTGATCGCCATCATAAACTACACCACCATATGCTTGGGGATTATCAAGATAAGAATCAATAAAATAGAGTTCATTCGAAATACGAGAGAATTTATTCTGTTCGTCAGTACGGGTATAAAGCCATTTTTCAAGAAACAATTTTATAGCGACTCTATCGCTGTTTTCAACTTCTTTGAAAAAGATTCTTGGGTGTCGTCTCACACATCTGTTATATTCTCTACGTACCATCCCATCGAACATTCCTTCAACAGTAGCAACATCAACTAAATAATCGTCACATTGATCATGGGGATTTTCAATGTGGGGTGGAATATGATGAAGCTCATTAACTCCAATATACTTTGCATCGAAGTATTCGATGACGCTTCTCATAAATTCATCGGATGGATATTCAAGCAAGAAGCGCACATCTTTCTTTCTTTTAATGTCATAGACCAAAAGTATCTTTTCATTTCTAAAACTCGCAAGGTAAAGCTCTTTTATCTCAGTATTTAGCCATGTTTGAATTGTAAAGGGAGAACAAAAGAAGATAGAGCTTACCTTTTTTGTTTTCAAAAAACACTCAATTACTTCGTGTCCCTCATTTCCTCTTGGTATCTTTGTTATGGTAAGCATATAACGATAGACGTAAAAAGGTCACATTTGCTTACAGAGGTCAAGTATGCTATGCTTCCGGTACATTAAGTATTCTCACAATTCCGTTAGTTGCATCAAGCTCAACAATGTCACCATCCTTAATTATTTGAGTACCGTTACGTGTTCCAATGATGCAAGGTTTCTTCAATTCTCTCGCAACTATAGCCGCATGGCAGGTAATTCCACCTTCATCAGTAACAAAGCCTGCTGCAATTGACATGGCGTGGGTAAAATCGAGCGTTGTCATCGGTGCTACAATAATATCTCCCTCTTTAATCGAATCTCTAATTTCGTCCGTTAGTGCAACTCTTGCTGTGCCAGAAATTATACCGGGATAAGCTGTCTGACCCTTAATTTCATGAGAAGAGGATGCCTCACTTTTAATGGCGCAGTTAATTACTTTTGGTAAGATGGTGATCTGGTCATCGATTCCCACTACACTCCAAGAATCTGGATCAGAAAGAGGGTGAACTTTTCCATATAACTCCAGTGACGAAAATATAGTTTCGTCGTTTCTCCAATCATCAATTAATTTTTTATCTTCTGCTGAAGATTTTTTGTAAACATTTTCTATTGTCCAACGAATTGCGCTAAAGTAGGTAAAAAGATAAGAAAGTTCTTCAATAAATTCTTCATCAGGAAATCTTAATATTTTATCATTCAGGTCGCTATTTAAATCTGACATTTTCTTGATGTACTTTTTTGCAAAAGAAATATCCCTGTTATCAAAAAAGAAATCAATCTTTTCAAGACTCTCAAAATCACCGTATTGCTTACCTTCAGAATTGATAACTATGGTACGGTAACCAACCCCAAACTCCTTCTTAAAATTTGTTGACCATCCCATTATTTTAAGTTTTGCTTCAAGTGTATCAGGGCCTCGGGTACCGAGTGAGATCATTCTTTGTGTTGCAATATAACTTTCGATTAAGTCAGTGTCCTTAATAGTTGTTATAGGGCGACATTGGAGAATATAAAAAGTATCTTTTTCGTATGCCCATTCAATGTCACACGGAAAGTTATAAAATGATTCTATTTTTAAAATAATTTCAAATAGTTGTAAAATCGGAAATGAATTTAGGGTATCTGAAGAATCACTACTAACAATATCAATTTGTTTAGTTGTCTTATCAATGTGATATGTTTGGGGGGTTACTTTGCCAGAAACTAGTGATTCACCAGTACCTTTAACAACTTCAATTAAAACATCAGATTTTTTAGTTATCGGATTTACTGAAAATGCTACACCTGCATAGTCAGCATGAATCATTTTTTGAACGATAACATTCATACTAATCTCCTTCTCTATACCAAATGAATTTTTATATGATGTAACGTTTGTTGTATGAACTGAATCAAAACAACTATTTATTTTCTCAATAAGATTTTCTTTTGCCACATTCAAGTGTGAAGTGAACTGCCCTGCCCAAGAATTATGTTCCCCATCTTCAACATTTGTTGAAGATCGTACTGCAACACTTTTGGTCTTAAGCGCGTCAAACTTGGCGAGAAATGTGTCACTTGTTTCTTTGGTTGGCCTCTGCTCAACAATAAAAAAATCAGGCACATTGAAACCGGCTTTCTTCATTTGTTCGAGTGATTCAGCCTTTCCAGTTTTCATATTAGATAGTATACGCCTCCGCTTGCTCACTAAACAACCTCGCATACGTCCCTTTCTTACGAAGCAATTCCTCGTGTGAACCCATCTCATGCACGGTCTTTCCTTTGAATACGCAGATACGATCTGCGTTCTTTACCGTTGAAAACTTGTGAGAAATAAGAATGACGGTCTGGTTCTTCGCCTCTCGTTCGATTTGGTCAAAAATCTTCTTCTCTGCTTCTGCGTCGATAGCAGCGGTCGGCTCATCAAGAATAAGCACTCCTGCTTTGCGGTGCATGAGGCGAGCAATAGCAAGACGTTGTTGTTGACCTTTTGATGGGTCGATTCCTTGATCAAACTCTGTGCCAAGCTGTTGATCGTACTTCTGTGGCCACTGTTGGATAAAGCTATCAGACTCACTGGCAAGTGCAGCATTTTGAATACGCTCAAAGTCGAAGGGGTCATCTGAACGACCAAGTGCAATGGAGTCCTTCACTGCAAACTTATACGGCGCATATTCTTGGAACAAAATTCCCAAGGTCTTGTACCAGCTCTCGAGGTCGATTTTGCGAAGGTCAACACCATCGACGAGAATACGTCCCTCGGTGGGATCGTAGATACGGCACAAAAGCTTCACGAAGGTGGTCTTCCCTGCACCGTTTTCTCCTACCAGCGCAAATTTCTCTCCTTTGCGAATGGTGAGTGAAATGTGTTCGAGCGTGAGCTTTTCAGGGCTTGAGGGATATGCGAATGAGACGTTCTCAAAGATGATTTCAGGAGTTTCTCCCGTGAGGGTGACAGGATGCTGAGCACGCGGAAGTGCGGGTGAAGTACTGAGTACCTTAAATATGTCTGCACAATACAAGCTGTATTCGTGAAGACGTGCAAGACGGCTGAGGAATGCGATGAGTGAACCTTGAAGTTGGCTAATAGAAGTCATGAGAAACAAAAGAGCGCCAATACTTGAGTCCCCCTTAGCAACATTGAGGACTACCCAGATGATGACACCACCGATGATTGCTCCACTTAGTATGGTCGAACCAATTTCAAAGAAAAGTTTGGTACGCTCGATGTTTCGTTGTTTGTCATTAAATGAAATGAGAATCTCTTTGATTTGTGTGTAGAATAGGTGTACATTCTGGAAGAGTTTGAGCTCAATGAGCCAATTCTTTTGTTCGAAATGATCACGCAGATTATTGAATCTTCGGCGGGTTGCAGCATCTGCATTCCAAATTCCCCATGTGTCGTTGTTGAACTTAATCTCCACGATAAATTGAGGAATGATAGCAATAATGATGAGAAGACAGATCATCCAGTTGAAGAACAAGAGAATCCCAAGTCCTGTGATGAGGCCAATGATATTGCCGAATGCGTTGAATTGAAGGCTAAGAAAGTTTGTGGTCGGCCACACACCACGATCTTCTGCTTTGTTGAGCGTATCAAGAAATTTAGGGTCTTCGTAGGTTTGAATATCAATCTCTCCCTTTTTCTTGAGGTACTGAAGTTGAATGATTTGGCCGATGTCGACCCAAATGCGTTTTTCTACCCATGTATTGATTGAGCTGACGATGTCTGGGATGAAGAAAAGGATGGCTGAGGTGAGAGCGAGGACGAGAAGTGTATCTGAAATGCCCGCCCCCGCAGTCGTAGTGAGATGATTGACGAGAAGTGCGTTCACTCCCGATGTTGCATACGGAATGAGGGCACTGATGATGGAGAATACGATAGAGAATAGCAAAAAGCTCTTGCGGTTCTTCCACAAGATTGCATTGAGCCGCTTGGCATTGATAAGAACGTCTGTTACTTTTTGCATATGTAACTACAACGTCACTCCGATTGCTTCCCTCACTTTCTTCATCTTTTCTGATGCGGTCTTTTTGGCTTCTTCGCCACCTTTTCGGAGTATCTCTTTTACGTCGTCGATTCTATTCTCCCATGCTTTGCGTTTTTCACGAAGTGGTGCGATGAATGCGATGAGGTCGTCGATGAGTGCGTCCTTGAGGACTTTGTACTTGCCTTTGTTGGCTTCGTAGAGTGCGTCGAGCTCCTCTTTTGGTTTGATGAGTGCGTGGATGGCATACACATTTTTTGGAATGTCTGAGCCTGAGTCGGTCACAATTGCCATCACTTGCTTCTTTATCTCTTCATCGGATGCAAAAAGCGGAATGGTGTTGTTGTAGCTCTTTGACATTTTTTGTCCGTCGATGCCGGGGACGGTGGCAACCTCAGGAACAATCGCTTCGGTAGGTTCTTTGAAGACCTCAGTGAAGGTGGTGTTGAATTTTCGTGCGAGTTCTCGTGCGATTTCGAGGTGTTGCTTGTTGTCGATACCGATAGGTACGGTGTCGACATCATACAAAAGGATGTCTGCCCCCATAAGTACAGGATATCCGAAGAGTCCTACATTCACCTCTTTTCCTTTTGCTTCTGCATCTTTGTAGGCGTGTGCACGCATGAGATATGGCATAGTGGTCAAACAGTTGAAAATCCACGCAAGCTCGGTGTGCTCTGATACATCAGATTGTTTGAAGATGACACACTTCTCAGGGTCAAGACCAATTGCAAGGTAGTCAATCATGAGATCGAGGAGATCTTGGTGAAGCTGCTCTTTGTTATGAGTCGATATGAGCGCATGATAATCAGCAATCATGACGTATGTTTTGTAGTCATGTTGAAGATCCACAAATTGCTTCATGGCACCGAAATAGTTGCCAATGTGTGGTCGTCCTGTTGGTTTTACACCTGAAAGGAGGGTTTTCTGCATAGGTTAAGCTTGGGGTGTCTCGTATCCGTGTTCGTGAGTTTCTGCAACTTTCTTTGCAATGTCGTAAAGGGTGCGAAGGATAATGAGAAAATAATTCCCTGATGTTTCTTCGCTCACTTCTTCATTTGAAGTAACTTTACCTAGATTCTCAATAACCGTATCAAGTTGCAGATAAAATTCAGCTTGAGAATATCCAAAGATTGTCTTGAAGCGAAAATCAAGTAACTGACTTCTTTCAAATGAAAGTTCCATTTGTTCACCTGAGCCGATAGCAAAAAACGGAGATTCATGCAACTTGCTTTTGAGTAACTCTGCATGATGTTTCGCGAGTATTCCTAGATCCTTCGTTGATTCAATCTGTGTCGCCTCTTCTTGAGAAATGAGCTCATTATCAAGAGCCATCTTCTTCCACTTTTCAACCCCGTATAATTCTGATGGTAATTCGTGTGTTGATGTCATAATACCCCTACTATAACAGATATTGAGGGCACTATGCTAGGATGGGCGTATGTACGATGTAATCGTCATCGGAGGCGGGCCATCGGGCATGATGGCAGCTGGACGCGCTGCGGAGCGCGGCCTTTCGGTGTTGCTGCTCGAGAAAAATGACACTCTCGGCAAAAAACTCCTCATCACTGGTGGCGGACGTTGTAATGTGACTAATGCCGAGTTCGATGACCGCGCACTCCTCGCCAAATTCAAGGATGATGGCAAGTATCTGTTCTCGGCATTCTCACAATACAGCGTCAAGGAGTCGCTTGAGTTCTTTCATCTGCGCGACATGGAGACCAAAGTGGAAAACGAGAAACGCGTCTTCCCTGTCACGGACAAAGCGCAGTCGGTGTGGGATGTACTTGTGGAATATATGCGATCGCAAAGCGTCGAGGTGCGTTCAAATGCAGAGGTGACGGGGTTTGTTAAGGAAGGGTCAGAGATCGTAGGTGTCACCCTCAAAGGCGGCGAAATCCTCAAGGCAAAATCATATGTACTGGCAACCGGCGGAAAGTCTCGGCCAGAAACAGGATCGACGGGTGATGGTTTCGAATGGTTGAAGCAGATCGGCCACACCGTCATCGAGCCTCAAGCGGTGCTCGTGCCCGTAGCACTCAAAGATGAGTGGACCAAGAAACTCCAAGGAGCGACGCTTCAGGAGGTCCGACTGACGCTGTTTCAAAATGGCGTGAAGCAAGAAAGCGCGGTGAGCAAAAAGACGGGGCGTGTACTCTTCACGCATTTCGGAGTTTCTGGACCGATGGTGCTCAATATGAGCCAGGATGTCGGCGAGCTGTTGAAATATGGCGAGGTGGTGATCGGGCTCGATCTCCTTCCCAACCAAGGTCATGACCGCATCAATACGATGCTCATGGAACTTTTTGCAAAAGAGAATAAAAAGAAGCTGAAGAATGCGCTTGGCACGATCATACTTTCGACACTCGTCGAGCCGGTACTCACGCTTTCAGGAATTGATCTTGATACCACCAACAGCAATATCACACGTGAACAACGCATCAAGCTCATCCAGACGCTCAAGAATATCCCGCTTCATGTAGAAGGACTTTTAGGAACAGACCAGGCCATCGTGACCTCAGGCGGCGTGAAGCTCGATGAAGTAGATTTCAAGACTATGCAGTCACGGTTCTTCCCGAATCTTTACCTCGTGGGAGATATTTTGAATATTGATAGGCCAAGCGGCGGGTACAGCCTGCAGCTCTGCTGGACGACGGGGTTTGTTGCGGGAAATAATATATAAAAAGCGGCGGCGTGTACATGACACGCCGCCGGGATTCCCTTGTGTGAGGCGAGTTCATCTTCTGTTCTCGCTACCCGTCATAGCCTTGGTAGGCATTTACCCTCCTCCAGGTGAACCTGGACTCGACGTCATCTTCGCTCGACGCTACTTACTACGTCACACCAACTAGCTGATAGGCCGCAGACTCTTCCTTCCACCGGACCGTTATAGATACGGCCGACATTGTGGCTCAGGTCGATTATCGACGTGTTACTCTCACACGTAAGAGGTTCCGTGTATATCCTGACATGAGGAGATTATTTCTCCAAATTTAGGATAAACTGAAGATATATTCGGTAGCATTTTACTCCCATACTCTAAAATGAGTACATGATTGATGTGTTTTTAAAGTGGATAGCAGTAAAGGTAAAACTGCATTCAGTCGAAGCTTCTCCTCCGTTGGTCAGTGAAAGGGATATATGGTGGATAAGTTTTGGTCAAAATATTGGTTCTGAAATTAATGGTAAAAGCTCTGTTTATACAAGACCTGGTTTGATTCTTAAGAAATTAGCTCGTGGTTTCTACTTGGTTGCGCCTACGACTACTCAGATAAAAGAAGGATCATGGTATGTACCATTAATTTTAGATAATACAGAAATGAAGGTTTGTTTACACCGGGTGCGAACTATAGATTACAGAAGACTTTTTACTCGCCTCGGTCAAGTTGATGGAAATGATTTTAAAAAAGTAAAAGCACAGTTTCATTCCTTATATAAATAAAATTCCCCGCCCTTGCGGGCGGGGTCGCGGCGAATGCCGAATGTACCTGCATTGTAGTTAATAAAAGGGTTAAGTCAAGACTCGATTTGAGAAAGATTTTATTTCTCCAAATCCAACGTCTCATCAATGCGGATTTGCTCTACGAACTCTGGTACGTGACTCACGAGGATCATGGCACCTTCGTATGTATCGAGGGCTTTTGCAATCACAGGAATGTGGCGGAAGTTGATGTGGTTGGTCGGCTCGTCCAAGATGAGAAGTCCCGGCTTTTGGAGTACGAGGCGAGCAAACGCCACAAGCCCCTTCTGTCCTTCAGAGAGCATGCCCACTTTCTTTTTCATCATGTCGCCTCCGATGAGGAACCCTGCTGCCGTGCTGCGAAAATTGTCGTCACTTGTCGTTTCATTCGCTTCGCGCAGCGATTCGTATACGGTGTGCTCGAAGTCGAGTGTTGAGAAATCCTGTCGGTAGTAGCCGACGCGCACTCCTTCAGTGATGGTCACACCTTTTGCTTTGCCTGAAGCAAGCGTCTCAAGGAGTGTGCTCTTGCCGATACCGTTCGGACCCTTGAGAAGAAGGTGCTGCTTCTTGTTGAGGCTGATGTCGCACTTTCGTGTCACGGGCTTGTGGGTCTTCGGGCTGATGATGCTATATGACTCAATAGTCACCAATGGTCCCACAAACTCCTGCTGCGAAGGAATACTGAATGAGCGAATTGTCTTGTCTTCCTTGCGCACGTCCACCATCTCCTCTTCGAGTTCTTCTGCTTTTTCGCGCATGCGCTTGGCGACGAGGCGCATCTGTCCTCCTTTGTTGGCAAAGAAGTTCGCCTTGTCTTTGTTCTCTTGGATTTCTTTTGCACGAAGTGCGTTAGCGCGATTTTCCTTTTCGATACGAGCAGTGATCTCTTTGAGGAGGTCGTAATAGTTTCCGGTGTACTGTTCCACTTTCTGTGTGTGTACATCAAGATACAGCACGCCTTCGGTGAATGAATTCAAAAATTCTGCATCGTGGGAAATAACGAGAATAGTTTTCTTGTAGTTCTTGATGAAGGTCTTGAGATGTTCGATGCCGGCATGGTCGAGGTTGTTAGTCGGCTCGTCCAACAGAAGAATGTCAGGATCCTGGATGATGGCAGATGCCAAGAGAAGACGTGCTTGCTGACCACCAGAAAATGAACGCACGATGCGCTCTGCGTAGAGTGCGGGGTCGATGTGGAGGTTCACGATCTCAAGCACCTTTGCGATGCGACGGTCGATGTCATAGATCTTCTTGTCAGATACGCGTGCAAGGGCTTTTTCAAAAAAAGCAGTGACCGAAAGGTCGAGCTCGTCACGAGGTATGACCTGCTTTGCCGTAGCGATGGTTGCGCCTTGCTGAATATGAATGAATCCTTCTTCGGGTTGATAGATGCCCTCGATGAGTTTGAAGATGGTGCTTTTGCCGGCGCCGTTTTGACCCATGATAGTGATCTTTGATCCCGCACGCACGTTGAAATTGACCTCCTTCAGGATGGGGTGATTGTGACCGAATTCGAAGCTCGTATTGTCGAACCGAATGACGGTAGGACGGTTGTTGTGGGGGCCTGACATAGAGAAAGACTATAGCACAAATTGGGGATTTTGTCTTGTAAAATTAAAATGGAATGTCATCCGGATCGATCTCGTCATCCACGTTGCTTTTTAAAATTGTAGGAATAACTCTCTTTTTAATTACTTGTCTTGATAATTTATTAATATTATATTTCGTAATGTAATCGTCTTTAATTTTTTCCCAGTTATCTCCAAGAACATAGTCATCTTTCAATGTGGTTAATACTAGCTCAACTAAAGATATGTTTTGATTCGAAATTAACTTATAGATATTTTCATTAGAAAGTATTATTGTTGATTTTTCAGTATGACGAACATCATAGATATCATTACTTAAGTTTTTAGATAACTTAAGTAAATCGTTCATGTACTCAAGGAATCTTTTTCTCTTATCTCCTTTGGTATCTGACACTACAATCTTATCAGCTAATTTGTTACATAATTCAGAAATCTTTTTTGATTTCTCATTTTTTATATAATCCGAAAATATAATATTAAGAATATCAGCCGATGTTTTAGCAGAATTAATAAAATCGTAGTTATCGTACGATTCAAAAAACATTTTTAATTTCTTTTTTAAATTTTCGTCTTTTAACAAATTTAGCAATGTTTTTATACTGTCACCAGATTTACGGGTGATAAGATGTTCTATTATTTGAAAATCAGTGTCCTCTTCAATGAATATAGAATTGAATCTATCTATAACTGCACTTCTTTTATTATCCAATGAAAATAGTATTGTAATTTCCGCTATATCAAAAAGTTTGTAATCGTCTAAATACTCTGTTTCGGGATCATCAGGTTTTTGTCGTTGTTTTAACATTGCAAAATCTTCAAAATCGAAAAAATCAGACATTTTGTAACCTAATTCAGATAATGAAAATTTATCAATTTTATTTTTATCAAAAAAAATTTTTCCTTTATCTTCATTTTCAAATAAAATAAACCACTCTAGAAAATCATCACTAGATGTTAAGAACTTTATTTCAGAAACCATTCTATTCCTAGTTTCTTTAGAAACTAGTCTGTATCTGTTGCCAATAGTGCTAACTTCATGAAATCTATTCGGTCTATAAGCAAATCCATGATTTGATATTGGTTTGTTTCTTTTAGAAAAAAGCTTCATTTAGTAGTTAATTATCCTAAAAAACCCCCTCTTCCCCACCCTCACCTTCATATTGTTCTGAATCGTTGAATCTATCGTAAGCACATGCTCAGTATCAGCATGCTTCACTGCTCCTTGTTCAAACAGTCGTCGGAGTTCACTCTTGCTTTCAAAGTGTGGAACGAGTGCGTCAAAAAGGGTGTGGTGCGCTTCAGCTTTCACTTCCACAAAGTCATCATCGCTCAGCTCTTTCTTCGTGAACTTTCGCTCGAACTTCTCTCGCTCTATTTGTCCTTCTTTCAGGCTCTTCGTTTCAAGTGCAATGAGAAGCATGCCGAGCTGCTTCTTCATCTCGAGCGGATCTGCTTCAATAGCTTTCTTCAAGAGTTCGATCTCATTCTCGTGCACGTCGGTGAATGCGATATACCACGGCAAGATGAGCTTGTCGGGAATGCTCATGACTTTGCCGAACTTGTCTTCGAATGATGCATTCAGATTGATAGTGTTGCCGACCGACTTTGACATCTTTCTTCCCGAACCATCTGTTCCCTCGATGAGTGCTACGCAGAGTACGGTTTCAGGAGTTATACCCTGTGATGACATGAGCTCTCGGCACTGCTGAAAGTTGATGAGTTGGTCGATAGCGCCGACTTCGATGTTGCTCTTGAGGTGGAGCGAATCAAGCCCCATGAGAAAGCCGTAGATTGTCTCGGCGAGACTCACCGAATTTCCCGCAGTCAAGCGCTTGCGGAAGTCTTCTCGCTGCGTTGCTGATGACATGCTCACATGTTGGAGGTAGCTAATCATGTCAGACATCTTCATCTTCGAGAGCCACTTTGAATTGAAGTGCACGTTTGCTTTGCGCGTGTCGAGGTATGGCTTGATCTGTGCGGTGAAGCCTTTTGCATTCTTCTTCACTTCAGATGCGGTGAGTGCCTTGCGTTCGCTTTCACGGCCAGATGGATCGCCAATGGTTGCGGTGAAGTCACCGATGATGAAGTCGATGTGGTGCCCTGCTTTCTGGAATTGGCGAAGGAGCATGAGTGGCACGATGTGGCCAATATGGAGATCTGATCCTGTGGCGTCGACGCCGAGCTTGATTTTGAGTTTTGCACCTGATGCAAGGAGGGTTTTGAGTTGCTCTAAAGGCAAAATTTCCTGACACTTTGGTCGAATATATCCCAACAATTCTTCTGGAGGCATGCCTCGCCAGTCGGCTGAAATGCGGTTGAATAGTGTGTCTAACATGAAGCTATACTAGCATTTCTTTTCGTCGAGCTCCACACCTGTTTGACATGTCAAATATTTTGTACTATAGTTTTATTGAAATAGCTCATGAATACAACTCTCGTCTCCTGGATCTCAACCCTCGCTGCGGTCGCTTTTGCCATTTTCGGCAACCTCATCGGTCAACGATGGGCGTCGAATGTGAATGAGCACGGCTGGTACAATGCCTGGCTTTTCGCACTCCTCGTTGTCTCTCCTTTGGTGTTCATCACGTTCGGCGTGGTGACCCAACAAGGTGGTGGACTGTCTACTGCCTCAGGAAAGATTGACGGGATGCTGATCATCGGCACTGTCTTGGTTGGAATCATCTTCCAGCGCGATTACCAAAATATGTCCGGTACTCAACTGATTGGACTGTGTATGGGAATTGCGTCAGTGGTGATGCTTCACATCAAGTAACGGGAAGAGTCATCGCTTAAGCGGCAGTCGTTCACTCGACTGCCGCTTTTCCTATGCAAGAGGAAGTTCGGTAATGAATGTTGAGCCTTTACCCTCACCTTCTGACTGGGCTATAACTTTACCCTTATGTGCAACAGCGAATATTTGTGCGAGATAGAGTCCGAGTCCTGTTCCGAGAATATTCGTCTTTGCTGCATCCTTACCTCGTCCAAACTTTTGGAAAAGACCCTTGATGGTATCAGTGCTCATTCCTACCCCTGTGTCTTTGATATATACGAGTGCTTTTTGATCCTTTTTTTCTATTGTAACCTCGACATATCCGCTCGGCGTATACTTAATAGAGTTGTCGAGTAAGTTGCTGAGAAGTTCTTTGATTTTACCTTGATCTCCTTTTACGACACAATCTGGTGTTTTAGATTGATCAAAACGCAATTCAATTCCTTGTTGCTGGGCTGCCGGAGTAAACTCGTTTACGATTTGTTGTGTGAGACTCGTAATATCGAATGGTTTAAAATCATAATCAAGCTGCCCGAGCTCCATTTTTGACTTATCGAGGTATTGTCCGATGAGGGAAACGACTTCCTGCGATCTCACCAGTATTTTAAGTATAATTTCACGCACTTGTGGTGGAAGACTCCCATAATCTCCTTCAAGAAGGTTGGATGAAAAGCCTCTGATAGAAGTAAGTGGTGTTCGAATTTGATGAGAAGCAAATGAGATAAATTCTGACTTTTCTTTATTTGACTCTTCAAGAAAATGAGCATACCTTCGCCAAGAGAACATAAGAATAATGGTAAGAATAGAGATGGTGAGTGTAAGAAATACAATAAAAATAACGAAGGGTTGAAGAGTTTGTGTGGTTATTTTTAGAAAGTCGTCAGCTTTCATGTCTACCGCAAGAACAGCAACGGTTTCTCCGTTATCATTTTTTATAGGACTATATCCAGTAATAACTGAACCATATTCATCTGAGTAAATGTCTTTGCTGGTAATGGGGCGCTCATACGCTATGAATGTTTCAGGAATATCTGCAGCCTCTGGATACGGTTGTCCTGGCCACTGGAGCTTATCTGGGCCTTCTGGTTCAACCTTTCCATCACGATTTACATCAACATATTTTGAAATATCACTACCACTGTTTGCGTAGGGATCAATTGAGTCGGCATCAGCCACAAATTCCATCTTTGTTGGGTCTTGTGCATTTTTTCTAAAGATATACATGAATACAATATCCTTATTTGTATACTTTATTCTATGGAGCTTGTTAACCACATATGCCCACTCAGGCTTCAACCAATCCTCTTCTTTGTGTAGGGCTTCAATGTCCTGATAACTGAGTGTTGCTGCTGCAGTTGTAGAGATTGCCTGAATACGTTCTCGAAGATTCACCGTGAGAAGATCGACCGTACGTATATAGAGAAGTCGAGAAGAAAAAAGAATTACAAAAATGGTTGCAAGCACAATGGTGATTCCAAGAAGTACTGGACCTTTACTATTTTTTAGAAGTCTAAAAAGTTTACTCATTATTGTTGTAATTATATATCCAAAAGGTGCCAGATGCTATCGTTATCAATTTCCCACAGGAAGTGACCGAGTTTTGGGCCTGAGTTTTTACTAAACAGCAGATGGTAGAGTGTTTGGAAGAATATAAGCTGTTTTTCCTTTGGAGGAACAGCGTAGAGCTTAGTAGTGAATGTTTCAAGTGGATGTTGGTGCTTTTCTTTGAGAAGTTCAAGAAGTTTTCGAATGTCTGCAATATCTATCGGAGTGAGTGTGGCAATAAACTCAACATGTGGTGTTTGATTAAGATGGTGAATATATCTATCTTCTACCTTGATAAAGCGCCTATCTTTTACATCCTTGAGAGATGCTGTGTCAAAAAATGTTTTACCTGCATATAGAGGAACATCCTTTTTATCAAGAACCTCTGTTTTGAATTTGAGTAGCTTATCAATATGCTTGTTTCTGATTTCAAGATTTTCAGTTTGATTCTTGAGGAGATTTTTATCACTGATGTATGGCTCTGCAACCCATTCATAAATATCACGCTGTGGAAGTGTAGGGATCGCAATTACTTTTCCACTAATACTGATGCTTGATGCGCCGTAGCCGAAACCTCCGTATGGCTGCACTCCTCGTTCGATTCCGTAAGCATGAAGATGGGTGTTTTTAACGAAGGTTGATTCACTATGAAGGATACGTCCATCATATTTTTTGTCGACAAGGCTTTCAGTGTAAGGACTTTCTCCGTAGAGTGTTACGTACATAGCGTGCTGGGCGTAGCGCTTGTTTTCAAAATACTGAGCAAGATCTTCGTCCTCTTCATATCGCTGTACAAAGAAGATTGGAGCGAATGATTCGTCATAATTTCCTCCCTCAGAAAGTGGTTTACAAATGATGGTTGGTTCAACAATCGAATCTTTGGTGCGAATTACTCCTCTTGTACTCTCATGAATCCATTCACGATGTGTGACCAATATTTCTTGGATTCTTACGAGGTCATCACTGTCGCTAATAGGGCCAACTTGTGAAGTGTGGTCATGATAAGGACCAATCTTCACGTTTCTAAGAGTTTTAGTGAGATGTTTTAAAAAGCATTCGTACACATTTTTGTGAACCAAAATAGAGTTTGGTGCCGCACAGTCTTGTCCTTGGTTGTATAAAATAAGGGTGGTAGCTGCTTGAACGGCTTCTTTTATGTCTGCTCCCTCTGCGATAACAATTGGATTGTGTCCAGCACCGTTTGTAATGAAAAGTGTTCGCTTGTCGAACACAAGACGTAGCTGGTCGGCATGTGCAGGAGTTCCTGTAAAAATAACTGCGTCCGTGATAGGTTTTGTCTCACCCGTTTCTTTATGAACATACAATGAGGTTCGTTCCTTGAGGAAATCCATGCGCTCCTTTGGTGATGGTTTTACATGAGGGAACAACTCCTCAATACGCAACATTTTCATAAGCTGTGGGAAAAATCCCTTCATGGGATGTGGAATACGAAAATGCACCTCACTTGCCTGAAGTGCTGGCACAATTACAAAACAGCTAAACGCATATAAAGGTTGGTTTCGTGGAAGAAATGCGGCAATTTGTCCTACGCGAAATTTGAAATATTCCTTGTTTTCATGAAGATTCTGTAAAAGATCCAATGATCTGCTAATTTCGTCTTCAGCCACCTCGTGACTTTCATATGTTGTAAGTAAAGTAACAAGTTCAGTTCTTTGTGAAATAATAAGGTTGGCAAGTGTAAGCGCTAACTTATTGCAATCATCAAAACTTATTGCTGAGTATGGTTGTAAATTCATATAGTTTTAATTACTACTCAAAAAACAAATACACAAAAGGCGCAATAAGCCACAAGAACATGTAAGGATTTTTGAGAACATAGCTATCGAGAATTTTTGGTGATGCGTAGACGGTTTCGCCTGGGAGGAATACATAGAAACTAATGAGAGCAAGGACGACGGTAAACACCGTGAGAAGCACACCACGAAGGATGCCTGATCGCGGAATGTGGTACCCGAGCGAGACAAACTTTTTCATCACAAGATATGTGCAAGCAAAAATAAGAGCAAACGCGAGAAACTTGAGTGTTAGAATGTCGAGTTGTTTTGCCCACGCAAGTGGCAGTGATTGATAGACGAAGAGTGCGGGATAAAACGAAAGAATCAACGATAACAAAATGTGCATAGGTAGATTATATCTTTTTTAGATACGCGAGCCAATAGTTACGCTTATAGATGCGACCATTAAAGTGTGCATACCCGCTTTTCTTTTCGAGATGCTCGATAGAAAACAGTGGTGAATAAGTTGCAACAAAATCTTCTCGACTAAAGACGCGTTCAGTGAGCCCCATTTGAGTATTCACATAGGTATCATATTCTGATCCGGGGTTCCGTTTTAGTAATTCTTTGACATTCGCATCCCCTTCTTTGCACAGTGCGCGCACAAATATATATCCTCCTGTTTTAAGTACACGTGCTGTCTCAGTGAGATATACTGATCGCTCGTGCTCGTTCAGAGAATTCGAAGAGGTGACATCAAGAGCGAGATCAATACTGTCATCGGAGAGTTGGTATGGAGCGCCGATACTACGGAGATGGTAGGAAGGGCTTACTCCGAGTTCAGTGGCACGCTCTTGTGCAATGCGAAGTGCGGTTGAAGATATTTCAAAGCCGGTGACTATGCATCCTAGTTCCGCAAGATAGTTTGCATTGCGACCGGTACCACACCCAAGATCAAGAACGTGTAAATGTTCGAGTGCAACACCCTGCTCTTTTTTGAGCCACTTCAAAAAACGTTTTACATCGTTCTGTGGCTCGGCTTTTTTGGTGACGAGTTTTGGATTGCGATACTCTCGCTCCCACGCATCTGTCTGAGGCATGCTGACACCATATCAAATTAAATGGGGACAGGCACCTTTTGTCCCTTCGGGAGCACAGATATTTTATTGGTATAAAATTCTTCACGCTCGCGCCGTCGCGCTCCGCGAGTCTCCCTATGGGACAAAAGGTGCCTGTCTACTTAAAATATGCTATGGTCTTACCGAACCCATGCGCACCTACGCATGTAAATTACATACCAGGAGATCACCACATCATGCTCGTCCTTAAGATTATAGTTATCGCCTTCGCAGTCACCAACGGACTGTTCGGCTTCTTCTATGCGTTCCCCTCAATCGAGGCTTACGTTAGCCAAAAGACAGGATACCACTGGACCGGATTCCATACCGACCCTTTTTATCCCTTCATCGGGTGTATTCTGTGGCTCGCATTCATTGGCACTGTCTTGAACCTGTTCATCAAGACGAAAAGCGAGCAAAAGAAGTCGTAAGACGCCGAACGCACATCAATCACCGTCCCCTCCACACACGTGGCGGGGCGGTTTTTATATTAGAACCCCTCTTTCTTCAGCTCTTCCACCAACTTTCGTGCATCCTTCGAAAGTTTCTTTGATACATCCACCACTACACGCACATACAAATCGCCTCGTCGTCCTCGTTCATCAGGTACACCCTTACCTTTGATGCGAAGTATTTCTCCGTTTGAAACGCGTTCTGGGATCTTGAGCGTCATATCGCCATCGAGTGTAGGAATGAGCAGTTCTCCTCCAAGAAGTGACATCGACAGCGCAATCTTTGCATCGGTGACAATATTCATTCCCTGCTTTTTGAAGCGTGGGTCTGGAGTGACATAAATGCGCACATGGAGATCGCCCGGCTGCCCTCCCTCGAGAGGTTCGCCACGGCCTGCAACACGTAAGGTGGTACCATGTTCTACCCCTGGAGGAATCTTGATGGTCACACTTGAATTGCCACCTGCACGGACGGTTTTTTCGGTACCAAAGATGGATTCTTTGAAGCTTAAGTCTATATCAACGCGGATGGTCTTCCCACGACGCATGCGACCTCCTCCGAAGAATGTACTAAAGATATCGCCAAGATCGAACTCAACATTTTGACCATTGAAGCCGCCTTGGAATCCAGAGAAGTCGAAGCCGAAGTCGTTCGGATTGAATCCACCCGCACCTCCCATATTTCCAAAGTTTGAGCCGAACTGATCGTATTGCGCACGCTTCTTCTCATCGCTGAGGACACTGTATGCCTCGCTCACTTCTTTGAACTTCGCATCATCACCACCCTTTTTGTCGGGGTGATGTTCGTGCGCGAGCTTGCGGAACGCCTTCTTGATCTCGTCTTGAGACGCGTTCTTTTGGACGCCGAGTATGTTGTAGTAGTCTTTGTTATTCATTGACAAATATATATTTTATGATACTTTATTTTAAAACCGTGCGCAATGAGGTGTGCGGTAACTAAGTAAATTAATTCAAATGAAGCGACTTAATGCCGTTGTTGAAAAGGTTCTGAGGGTTCTCATCCTTCTTCAGGTCATTGCTGGAGCTGTATGGGTCAATCAGTACGTTTACCAACACTTTTCGCAGTACCCTGAATGGGTAAAGCAAGTGGTTTTTTGGGAGACAATCGTAATCACCATGTACGCTGCTCACCGACTCTTCAAACGTCAGTGAATTTCAAAGACCCCGTGTCCTGCCCACCGCTACGGTGATGGGCAGAGACGGGGTCTTTTTCTATTTATGCCTTAGGTTCCTCCTTCACTTCGGCGTCACGGATGTCTCCCTCGCCTTCCTTTTTAGGTTCTTCTTTTGGAGCTTCCTGCTGCATGTACTGGCCGATCTTCTGAAGTTCCGTTGAAAGTTCTTCAGTTGCTTTCTTGATGGTCTCAAGATCATCACCTTCCTTTGCTTTCTTTAGCGCTTCCATCTTTCCTTCAACGGTTGCCTTCACGTCTGCAGGGATTTTGTCACCTCCGTCTTTGAGTGACTTCTCTGCAGTGTAGTGAAGCTGTTCAGCAAAGTTCTTTGCTTCTACCACTTCCTTCTTTTTCTTGTCAGCTTCTTCGTTCATCTCAGCATCCTTCTTCATCTTCTCGATATCATCTTTTGAAAGACCTGATGATGCTTCGATGCGAATGGTCTGTTCTTTTCCAGTCGACTTATCCTTTGCTTTCACATTCAAGATACCGTTTGCATCGACATCGAATGATACTTCAACCTGAGGAATACCTCGTGGTGCGGGCGGAATACCTTCGAGCACGAAGCGTCCGAGTGATTTGTTGTCTGATGCCATAGCACGGTCTCCTTGCACAATGTTGATCTCTACCGATGTCTGATTGTCAGCAGCGGTTGAGAACACCTGTGACTTTGAGGTGGGGATGGTGGTGTTGCGCTCGATGAGCTTTGTTGCAACGCCTCCCATAGTTTCGATACCAAGAGAAAGCGGGATCACATCAAGAAGAAGGATATCCTTCACGTCTCCTTGAATGATACCTGCCTGAATTGCAGCTCCGAGTGCTACTACTTCGTCAGGGTTGATGCTCTTGTTTGGCTCCTTGCCGAAGAATTTCTTCACCGCCTCAATGATGGCAGGCATACGTGTCTGTCCTCCCACAAGAATCACTTCGTTGATGTCAGCAAGCTTGAAGGGAGATGCTTCCATGGCGCGCTTGGTGATTTCGATTGAGCGATCGATGAATTCGCGAGTGAGCTCTTCGAGCTTTGCGCGGGTCATCTTGATGAGAAGGTGTCGAGGACCTGATGCATCTGAGGTGATGAATGGAATATTGATTTCAGTTTCCATTGCGGTTGAGAGCTCGATCTTTGCTTTTTCTGCGGCTTCGTCGAGTCGCTGGATAGCGAGTGCATCGTTGCGCACGTCGATACCAGATTCTTTTTTGAATTCTTCTGCAATCCAATTCAAGATCTTCTGGTCGATGTCCTTACCTCCCAAGTGTGAGTCTCCATCAGTTGACTTCACTTCCACTACATCATCACCTACTTCAAGCACTGAGATGTCGAAGGTTCCTCCTCCGAAGTCGTATACTACGATCTTTTCATCTTTCTTTTTGTTGAAACCATACGCAAGTGCGGCTGCGGTAGGTTCGTTGATGATACGCTTCACATCAAGACCTGCAATCTTTCCCGCGTCTTTTGTTGCCTGACGCTGTGAGTCGTTGAAGTATGCAGGTACGGTGATGATTGCTTCGGTGATTTTCTCGCCGAGTTTTGCCTCTGCATCGTTCTTGAGCTTGGTGAGGATCATCGCTGAAATTTCTTCAGGACGATATCCTTTATCACCCATTTTAACTTCTACACCGCCGTTTGAAGATTTTGACACTTCGTACGGAACGGTCTTCTTGTCTTTCTGCACAGCAGCTTCGTCGAAGGTGTGTCCGATGAATCGCTTGATACCGTAGACGGTGTTCTTTGGGTTGGTTACCGCCTGACGACGAGCAATGAGTCCCACTACGCGCTCACCCGTTTTGGTCTGAGCAACGATTGAGGGAGTGGTGCGTGCGCCTTCAGTGTTTTCCAAGATTTTTGGATCTCCTGCTTCCATCACTGCGACTGCAGAGTTGGTTGTTCCGAGATCAATTCCAATGATTTTTGCCATGTTAGTTTTATTTGAGAGTTAATGTGAATAAAAGAACGGAGAAAAAACTCTCAAGAAGAACATTGCGCACGCTTGACGAAGCGAGCATAGCAATTTTTCAGCAGAAAAATATGCGTGTTCTTCGGAGAGTTATTTCGTAGTGTTGGGAGCCCGAGGTGATATTGAAGTAAGGAAAAAAAGTTCTGAGTACGGTGATACGATAAGGTCTGATGAAGGTTCTACATAGATGACTTGCTGAGCAGTGCGAGGATTTTCAAGAAGAAAAACTGAGTTTTGGATAGCACTTGGCTCGTCGACTGAGACCATCGAAATGAGTTTGGCTTTGAGGACGCCGCCAATGTTTGCAACGGCAAAACGCGCCAAAAATACGCCTTGCTCGGTGTGTACGACTTTCTCTATAATTTGTACGTGTTGTCGAGTAAGCTGCATAGATAGCGGTATTATATCAGAAATATGGAGGTGTCAAGAATGCCTTGTTAAAGCGCAAGATTATCGGGATTTGCTTCGGGTTCTGTATAGAAAAGCGGAGTATCTTTCCCTTTTACCAGTTGGTGAAGTTTATTTGAAGCTTGCATAAATAGAATAGTGTCATCCCCATGTTCATTAATGAGGTGTGCAAGGTAATTAATGAGTTCTACTTTTTTCGGATGGGCACTAATGAGTTTTTGTATCTCTTCATCTGATGGTCCTCCGGTTCTTCCCTTTAGTAGTTTGTAGCGTTCTTCAACAGTTTTCATTTTGTTGCCGACTCGAATTAACTCGCCATCGATCACCATTCCAGCTGCTTGTAACTCATTAAGATAGTCACCAAGTTCAAGCACTGGCTCATAAATATCTTCTTCGTGAGATTCAAACCTAGGTACTTCCATACACCAAGTATACCTTATGCTTTATATTCTCCAACTTTCACCTGCGGCTCGCGCAACACTTTTCCATTGAGTGTATACCCGTAGGCAACTACTTCGATGACCTTCCCGTCCAAATCTTTTTCAGTAACCGGTACAGCTGCAACAGAGTGATGATGAGTGGGATCGAAGACTTGGCCTTTTGGATCAATTTTCGTAAGTCCATTGTTTTGTAGTGTGTTAGATATCTGTGAGTAAATATATTCTACACCTGTTCTCCAGTTCTTATCTGCCTTTTCCCATGCCTCCTTGTTGGCCATAGCCATGTCGAATGCGTCGAGTGTGGGGATGAGCTCAGAGATGAGATTGCTCGTTGCGAACTTGATGAGATTCTTTTTATCTTCCTCATCGCGTTTGCGAGCATTCACAAACTCGGCTTTGTCACGCTGCCATCCATCAAGATACTTCTGTTTTTCTTCGATAGCTACCCTTAGTTTTTCCCGAAGCTTTGAAACAGTATCTCCACCACGCTCATCTTTCGGAAGCTCTTCATTGCCGTCTTGTTCGATAATGATATCTTGTTCGTCGTTCATAGGACACTTATTGTACTCACCTGTTTTTAAAATGCAAAGAGGCGTATACTTACAGTCGAACCTGAGTTCTCTTCACCCTCCATAACCTCTCTTCATATGAATGTCATAATTGCTGAACCAAATCGGTTGCTGCAAAGGGCCTGGCAAAATCACCTTGTCCGCTCACATATCGATGTCCAGTGGTGTTTCCGGATTGCTACTGCTGAAAGTATGCTCGAGCAAACTCCGGTATGCCACGAGCTTGTATGTCGCGAAAACCTTCTTCAAGTACCCGCCGAAGCAGAGGCGCTTTCTCGTATCCATCGTAGTCATCCGTCGCTCGCAATCGTCTTTCTCGTTGATCAGGTACCACTACCTGAGATGTTTATTGCCTTCCAAGGGCAATGGGGTCTCAAGGGAGTGATCCCAGTTCACTGTGGAAAAAGGAATTTGCGTGCACGTATGAAGCAGTTTGCTAACTGAGCAAAAAGGAAAGGGCTCCCCGAGTGGGAGCCCTTTTGCTTGTTGGTGTATTTCACTCACCGGGATTTTGAAGACTTCGGAACGTTCGGTGAGTATTTTTCCGTCTTTTCTTATTCTTTGGTTTTTGCTGCATCCTTTGTGCAACAACTGCTCTTTCATGGCGGATGCGCGCTTGCGTAGGTGTCAGTGTGCTCATATGCTTGCCTCTATACTAGCATTAAAAAATCCCCTTGCGGGGACTTTTTTTTGACTATCGCTTGCTCCACTGAGGAGACTTGCGGGCTTTCTTGAGACCGAACTTGCGGCGCTCTTTTGCGCGAGGATCTCGCTTGAGGAATCCGGCTTTCTTGAGGGGTGCGCGCATTGCCCCGTCGATATCATTGAGTGCACGTGAGATAGCGTGGCGTACGGCAACTGCTTGAGATGACACACCTCCACCAGTCACCTTGACGGTCACTTTGTACTTGATGGCGGTACCTGCAGCATCAAATGCTTCGGTAGCTACACGGCGGAGCTCTTCGGTCTTGAAGTGTTCTGCGATGTCGCGATCGTTGATGAGGAATGAAGCCTTTGAAGCTTCAGTAAGGCGGGCGCGTGCAACAGACGTCTTGCGTCGTCCTACTCCTTCTACGTATCGGTCTTTGGTAGCTGTGGTCATAAAATATTAATCAGTGATGGTTAAATTGCGAAGCATCTTTGCGCGAAGCTTGTTTGGAGGAAGCATGCCGCGAACTGCAATACGAACTGCTTCTTTCATACCCTTCTTTTCGGTCACCTTCTCGAGAGAAAGCTCTCGCTGACCTCCTGGGTATCCTGAATAGCGCTTGTACATCTTGGTGCGCTTCTTGGTGTCATCTACATTGATCTTTGATGCATTAGTAACTTCTACTTTCACATCAGCGAAAACATGAGGGGTGAAAGCGACGGTGTCTTTGCCACGAAGGACTGAAGCCACTTCGCTCGCGACACGTCCTAGTTTCTTATTTGTTGCATCAATAGTTTTTGTAGTCATGGTAATGAAATTATACGAATTCGATACGAGCCATTTCTGCTGCGTCGCTCTTTCGGCGAGGCATCTTGAGGATACGGGTATATCCACCGTTGCGGTCTGCATAGCGAGGAGCGATGGTGGTGAAGAGCTTCTTAGAAGCCTCGCTGTATCCTACGCGTGAATAGACAAGCTTTCGTGAAGCGAGGGTATCGGTCTTTGCAGTAGTGAGGAGCTTTTCGACGTGTGGGCGTACTTCTTTTGCTTTAGCAAGAGTAGTCACCATACCTTCGTGTACAAGAAGAGAGTACATCAAAGACTTGAGAAGAGCAGCTCTTCCCTTACGGTCTCGTCCTAGTATTCGGTTCTTGTTGTGGTGTCTCATATATGGTGATTACGGGCAGATTGCTATATTACTTAAGAGTGATGCCATTTGCAAGGAGCATCTTCTTGATCTCCTCTACGCTGGTTGCGCCTAGTCCTTCAATGCTGAGGATATCCTTCTCTTTCTTACGAGCAAGACCTCCGACAGTGCGGATGTTTGCATTGATAAGTGCATTGATCGCACGAGCTGAAAGATCGAGAGATTCGATGCGGGTCTTGAGGAAATCCTCCATTTCTTCTTTGTTTTCTGAAGAAACTTCACCCGCTTCTTCTGATGATTCATCTTCGATGAGGAAACGGCTTTCTTCCTTGAAACCAACGATCGCCTTAAGCTGGTTGATCATGATTTCGATAGACTTCTCGAGAGCACGCTTTGGAGTGATGGTGCCGTCTGTCTCGATAGCGATCTTAAGACGGTTGAAGTCTGTTCGATCTCCAACGCGCATGTTTTCTACCTCGTAGCTTACGCGCTCGATAGGGCTGAAACGTGCATCAAGAGCGATTGCTCCGATATCCATCTTTTCTTTCTGGAGCACTTCCTTGCTTACGTAGCCAAGACCCTTTTCTACGGTGATTTCGACATCGAGCTCCACATTTTTATCAGTAATACTTGCAAGGTAGAGGTCAGGGTTGAGAACAGTTACCTGTCCACTCTTAGTGATATCTCCTGCGGTTACTTCTTTAATACCCTTTACTTTGAGGGTAAGTGTCTGAGGTTCGTCTGATACTGTCTCAAGACGCACTTTTTTGAGGTTGAGCACAAGAGTAAGCACATCCTCCTTAAGACCTGACATTGATGAAAATTCGTGGTTTACGCCCTTGATTTTGATAGAAGTGATAGCTGCTCCAGGAAGAGATGAAAGAATGATACGGCGAAGAGAGTTTCCAAGAGTGTGTCCGTAGCCTGGGTAAAGACCGTCAATTTCGAAAACACCGCGCTTGTCGCCTTCTTCAATGATTTTTGGCTTTGATGGTAGCAAAACGTGTTGGTCAGACATATATAAAAATTATAGCTTGTAATACTGAATCACTAAATCCAGATCAAACAGTAAGTTCTCCCCTTCGAGTTTCGGCGCACCCTGGATGGTCCATGACTTCTTTTCTGCATTGAATGCAATCCACAAAGGAAGTTCGCGGGTCTTTGCCTGCTCAAAAGTGTCTTTGAAAACGGTCTTTGTTTTGCTTCCTTCTCGGATAGCAATAACATCGCCCTTCTCAACCTTGTATGAAGGAACGGTTACCTTGCGATTATTTACGAGAATGTGTCCGTGAGATACGAGCTGACGTGCAAAAGCGCGCGTAGAACCAAGACCGATACGTGCTACGACGTTGTCGAGGCGAGTTTCGAGTGCGGTGAAGAGTGCTTCCTGAGGGTTTGATGAGTTCGCATTAATAACTTTCATTGCGTAGTTCTTAAATTGCTTTTCAGAAACACCATAGGTAAAGCGCGCCTTCTGCTTTTCGTTGAGCTGGAGTGCAAAGTTGGTAGCAGTACCGAAGCCGCCTTTGCGCTTTCCTTTTGATTTGCGCTCTTCTGAGATCTTAAACTTCTGAGTCTGTGTCTTTTCGAACACAGGAGCTCCCAGGCGTCGTGCTATTTTGTATTTTGGTCCTCGTATCATATGTGTATGTTATTAAAATTTATACTCGTCGTGGTTTCTTAGGGCGTGGTCCGTTGTGAGGAACGGGGGTTACGTCTTTGATAGTGTTGATAACGATTCCTTTAGAAATGAAACCGCGAATAGCTGATTCGCGGCCTGATCCTACACCTTTAACGACAACATCAACCTCCTTCATGCCAATGGTCTGTGCCTTTGCTCCAAGAGTTTCGCCGATCTTTGCAGCTGCAAACGGAGTACCCTTCTTTGCACCCTTGAAACCAATTGAGCCAGAAGATGACCATGCAAGAGTGTTTCCCTTAGCATCAGCAAGCACTACCTTAGTGTTGTTGTAGGTAGACTGAACATAAAGTGTGCCGTTATCAACACGCTTCTTTGAAAAAGCTACAGCTCCTGAGCTTGCCTTTGATTCTTCACCTCCTGATTTTGCAATTCGTTTTTTTCCCATATGGCTAATTAATTATGTTTATGTCTTTGATTCCTTGCGTCGTCCGCTTCCCATAGTCTTCTTCACTCCCTTGAGTGTTCGAGCATTGGTCTTAGTGCGCTGACCGCGAGCTGGAAGGCGCTTTGCGTGTCGGCTACCACGGTATGACTTAATATCTTTGAGGCGCTTGATGTTTGCTGATACTTCTCGTTTGAGGTCCGCCTCGATCTTGAAGGCTTCTACGATAGTACGGATAGTGTTCTCTTCTTCAGGGGTGAGGTCTTTTGACTTCTTTCCCGCGTCTACTTTAGCTTGTGCAAGGATCTTAAGGGCTCGAGGGCGTCCGATACCGTAGAGTGCGGTAAGGCCGATCTCAAGTCGCTTCTCATCTGGAATAGTGATACCTAGGATACGCATAAATAAATTAAATAATTAAAAGTTATCCCTGACGCTGTTTATGGCGAGGGTTTGATTTGCACGTAACGTAGACATACCCCTTTCGGCGTACAACCTTGCATTTTGCGCATATTTTCTTGACGGATGCCTTTACTTTCATAAATTTGCCAGTAAATACAAAGCTATCATACTACAATCTTCTCGTCAAACGGCTCTTACCTTCGTAGGGGTTTTGTTCGACTTCTACCTTATCTCCCACGAGCACACGGATACGATTTATCTTCATTTTACCACTTAAATACGTGTGAATAATACGCCCATCTTCGAGTTGGACTTTAAATTCGGTATTGGGGAGGGCTTCGGTGACAAAACCGGTAATTTTCTGAGGGGTGTTATCTGCGGGCATTATTGTGTGATGTGTATAATTATTTTATTGGTATCTGTTGGGAATGACTTACTCCAAAATGGTCTGATCGTAGCATTTCCTTCGGTGATTTCGGGGTACATACCAAGAATTTGTGGCATTTGCCCCTTTGCTTTACCTGAAAGTGCTCCCTTAAGTGCATTCTCATCGAATGATTGGCCGGTGGTAAGTGTTCCGGTGAGCTTCAAGAGTAGCACGGGTCCGCCAATATATGAAGTGATAGGGTTACGGTTGTTGAAGCTCACAGCCAAGCTGTCGAGATTATCGAAGCGATATCGCTGTCCATTTTTGGTGTTAGCGATGAGGGTTTCGATTGCTGAAATATCGTAAACCAGAGCTTCTGCTACTACCTTCCCCTTTACTGTTGCTTTTCCTGCTGATCCTGGCTCGAGACTGCTAGTATACGTAGTGCGTACACCTCCATTTGCAAAAATTAGCTGGTCTTTACCAAGCTGGCGTTTTGCCTCTGCAATCGCTTGTTCAGTGAGTGTCTTTTCGAGTGTCTTATTTGCTTGCAAAAGATCAGCCTCCTCTACTTTTGGAAGCATACCTGAGAATCCGCCGGTCATGGTGGTCTTTGATCGAGCGGTGATGGTGGTGAACTTTGGTGTTCCCTTGAACCCAGGAAGAGTAAAGTCCTTGAGGCCTACATTATACTTGTCACCAGGTTGATCTGCGGTAACTTTGGCATCAATACTTCCATTTGCGGGCACGGTCACCGGCTCATCCAGACGGTAGACAAGACCTTCGGAAGTTTCAAAGCGTGTAGTGGCAATGAGCTGCTGTGGGGCGGTGTTTTTGTTGACGATAGTAATGATACCACTCGCTTTCTTCTCAACTTTTGAGGGTGCCCCGGTAGCAGTTACTTCTGCTGATGCTTCCTTCTGAACTGGAATCACCTTATATGGAAGTGTTCCTGTTGCTGATGAGCTATCAGGAGTCGAGGTTGCGGTTACTTCTACAGGAATTGACTCAGATTTGATGGTAACCTTAACGTTTGCTCCATCGAAGACGAAGGTCATGGCTGCACCACCGAGTGCAATGAGCACAATAACTACTAAAAGAATCAAAGGAAGCTTGCTTGATTTCTTTCTTGTGTTTATAGGACGCATACGTACGGGAGGTGTATAAGCAGGAGGTGGGGTGTGATGCTCCGCTCGAATCTCTGCTGTTTCTTCAAGTAATTCTTCTATTTTGTTTTGCTTTTTTTCTCTGACGGGTATATCGCGGATACTACGTCGTTGTGACGGTGCTTTTGAAGGGGGAATAATATCATCAAATGCATGCTTTGAATTCATGATGTAAGTATACTACTCATATTGGTAACTTCAAATCCCTTTTCACTAAAGACATGTGCATGATATGAGTCGCTGACAAAAGCTGCATCAAATGCCTTTCTGAAAAACGGTGATGCGAGCAAAAATACTTGTGATGGAAGAGATATTCCCGCAGAAAGAAACGTGAGTGCTTTTTTTACTTCATTATCAAAAGAAATTTGGAATGAAAGGAGAGCTTCATCGACTTTTGTGCTGAGTGCGACATCAAGATGACCTTCATTATACGCAAGAAGCTGCTCTTCAGCTTGTTCCATGGTAAGTGAAAGCCCTTTTGCAAGGTGTTCGAGTACATGATGAGTACCGAGCGGAACCGTGGTCAGTGCAAAAAAGTTTCCTATCTTATGTACCGCAATATCTGTTGATCGCTCATATGCTGAACACACCATAAAATCATTCTTGTGTGTGAGGGCTTCGGCACGTGATGCGAGTGATTCCGCAAATGCTCGATAGGTCACAGCATTTTCCTTAAACGGTTTGAGAGCCTGTTTGAGTGAGAAAAGATACTTCTTGCCAATAGCGACCAAAAAGATATTCACTTTAAGATCCAGTGCCTTGGTTTTCTGCAACTCAGTCACCGGATAGTCATTGAGACGGATATTACGCACCGAAGAATCACACAATTCATATACTTCCTCTGAATGTTCCTTTAAAAAAGCATCTTTTGCCTGATAAACCAGCGTCTCAAGGAGCTCTTTGTCAGCAGAGAATGGAGTTTTTTGTTCGTAGTGGATGGTTTTTCCCGAAGTTTTGACGCGACTTCCGGAAAAGTAACAGATGAGAGATGTGTTTTTGTGTGAAGCGAGTGCGTTCTTAATTTTTTCAAAACATTCGTCATCTGTGGCAAATATTTCATGCGCAATCATCTCGCCTTTTCGCGAAAGGAGAAAAGAAGTGTCGGTGATAAGGAGCTTCAGTGGATCCATGCCACTATTCTAACACAGCTTTTATTCGTCGCACGCTTTGAGAGACTGCTTCTTCCTTCACGATCTTGAAGTGGCCGAGCTCTTTCGTGTTTGCCACGTGCGGACCTCCACAGAATTCACGACTGAAGTAGCCATCGGTCTCATTGCCGATCGAATATACTTTTACGATGTCACCATACTTGTCTCCAAATGCATGGATTGCTCCGATACGCTCTGCTTCTTCTTTCGGCATCTCTTTGAATGTCACAGGATGCGCTTCATCGATCTTCTGATTCACAAGAACTTCCACTTTCTTCTTTTCTTCATCAGTCATTTTTGCGCCGTGCGAGAAGTCGAAGCGCATGCGCTCTGCAGTGATGTTGCTTCCCTTTTGTGAGATGTGATTTCCAAGCACTTCGCGGAGTGCGGCATTGAGAAGATGGGTTGCTGTGTGGTAGCGGGTTTCCATTTCTCCAGTCCCCGAAAGCCCTCCTTTGAACTTCTGTTCAGATCCTGAGCGTGAGAGGTCTTGGTGCTTTTTGAATGCCTCTTCAAATCCTTTTTCATCTACCGTTAGACCTCGTTCCTTTGCTAATTCTTTGGTGAGATCAATAGGAAATCCATAGCTTGAAAGCAAAAGAAAGGCATCATCACCCGAAATACTACTCGTTGCCATACGTTCGAATTCTTTCATGCCTTTAGCAAGAGTTGAGCGAAACTTTTGCTCTTCTTTATCTATCTCACTCTTAATATGCTCCTTCTGGGTGATAAGCATCGGATATGCATCCTTGTATTCAGTCACAATGGTATCTGCAATCCAAAACAGACTACCGTGCTTCATGTTGAGTGTATCCGCATAGCGAACAGCGCGTCGTAGAAGACGTCGGAGGATGTATCCCTGATCCTTATTACCAGGAAGCACGCCGTCACCGATAAGAAATGTTGTAGCGCGAAGATGGTCAGCGATAATACGCATTGCTCGGATAGATTCTTTGGTGGTCGTATCGACGGAGGTAAATTCCTTGATCTTGTTGATGATCGGCAGGAAAAGGTCGGTGTCGAAGATATTATCCTTTCCCTGGAGCACCATCGTGATGCGCTCGAATCCTGATCCTGTATCCACGTTCTTGTTGGCAAGCTTCCCTACTACCTTTCCGTCTTTCTTGAGGTATTCCATGAATACGTCGTTCCAGATCTCAACAACTTTCTGCTCATCATCAGCTTTGAGATACTCTTCAAGCGTCATGTCGCCGAGCGTTCCCGTAACGTCGTAAAACATTTCGGTGTCAGGTCCGCATGGGCCGTTATCACCCGCGCTCCACCAATTCTTGTCTGCCGGTCGGTAGTAGATGCGGTTTTCAGGAAGATATTTTTTCCAGATTGCCGCAGCCTCATCATCGCGAGGCGCATCTTCGTTACCTTCAAATACCGTCACGTAGAGGCGATGTGGATCGAGGCCGAATCCTTCATCTTTTGAAGTGAGGAGCTCGTAGCTCCATTTGATAGCGTCTTCCTTGAAGTAATCGCCGAGCGACCAGTTCCCCATCATTTCGAAGAAGGTAGCGTGTGTGTTGTCGCCAATATCATCGATGTCGCCTGTGCGCACGCATTTCTGGAAGTTCACGAGACGTGTGCCGAGCGGGTGCTTTTCGCCGAGAAGGTATGGTACGAGCGGTTGCATTCCGGCAGTATTGAAGAGTACTGATGGGTCATTTTCAGGTACGAGTGATGCCGAAGGAAGCACGGCGTGCCCGCGTTTCTCGAAAAATGATATGAATCGCTTGCGTATTTCGGCTGAGGTCATGTGCCTATTTTTAGCATTATTTCGTTAGTTTCTCCAGTCTCTTGATATCATCTTCGATCTGAGCAAGTCCTTCTTCCCAGAACTTCGGATCTGACGTGTCGATACCGATGTCATTAAAGATGTCGCGAGGGCTTTTTGAATTACCCGCACTTAAGAATGACTTAATCTTTTCTATGTACGTATTATCTTGCTGATACTTCCTATAGAGCGCCTTGCTGACGAGATTTCCATATGAATAAGAGTACACGTAAAAAAAGTTACGAATATGACCCCACATGACAAAGAAATATCCATCTTCTTCAGTCATGCCAACTTTTGGACCAAGGTATGACCTCATGTGCTTATTAAGAACGTTACCTATCTCCTCTTTTGATAGTGCGCCTTTTGCTCTTATAAGTTGATGCAACTCATTCTCAAAGTTAAAACAGGCAATTTGACGGAAAATAGTGCTAATCTCATCATTGATCTTGTCATGCAACGCGATAATCTGCTCTTTTTTGGATAAGGTAGGCAATAAATTATTGAAAATGACTTCTTCAAAAAAAGTGCTCGCCACTTCAGCAACCGCTATGGTGATATCTTGGTAGAGCGGGCTTTGTTTTTTCGAGTACTCAAAATGAATTGCGTGACCCATTTCATGAGCTAAGGTAGAAACAGAGCCCATCTCAGGAATATTGTTGAGCAACAGCATTGTTGGAAGATTAGTCGTGCCAGAGCAATATGCGCCACCACGCTTACCCTTTTTAGGATATACATCAATCTGGCCGTTTCTTATAAAACTATCAAGCAATTTCTCAAAATCTTCATCCATTTCACCGAAGGATTTCTTTACAATATCTAACCCTTCCTCAAACTCAACTTTTTTTGTCGTTTTTCCAATACCGGCAGCCCTATCGGCGTAGCTTAGTTTTTCTAACTTCAATAATCGTGCTTTGAGCTTATAGAAACGATGGCTTATAGAAAATTTATCCGTAACCGTGTCTACAAGAGTAGTCACCATCTTCTCGTCTGTCTCATGCGACAAAAGTGTCGCATCATAAGGCTTCTTAAAGCCGCGAAGCTCATCGTTTATTTTCTTATCGATATATACCGCATTTATTTCTGCTTCAGCCAAATCACTGATTGATTCTAATTTTTTTAATACAAGCGAATGCAGAGAACGTCGCTCCTTCAAAGGCAGAGTTGATATCATTGCAGAAGCTTTTGCGATGGGTGTTATTTCCCCTTTCCAGACAATCGTTTGCTTGCTAATAGATTTTTGATTGCTCGATATCCAAAGCTCTCGAGAAGTAAGCGACTTGAGTGATAGGATTTTTTCTTCAGGCTCAGAAAGATTATATTTTGATCTTTGAAAACTCTTTGAAAGGAAATACTCAAAATGTTTTAATTTTTTTGATTCCAATACGCGTACCTGATCAATTTTAGGAATTTTCCCGATTTCAAGCTCAAAAAAGATGATTTTATTAAAAGCCTTGGTAAGACGGTCGTTCAGCTGCTGTAATGCAGCTTCTGCCTTTTTATCCTCAGCATTCTTATCGTGTGCGTACTGGAAATAGCGAATCGCTCGCGCTCCTGAAGAATCACCCATCAATTCTTCGTAGTCAGTCAGAGCGGCAAAAAGCGAATCTTCATTCTTTGTAAAATTCACACCTTTATACTTTTTTGAAAAGTCATCAGTAAGTTTCTCGCATTTCTTAAGATCCTTTTCAATCTTAGGATCATCATGAGATTCATAAAAAAGGCTTTTGAGATCCCACTCAGTTTTGATCTTGGTTTTCATAAGCCGAGTATATGACAATGGGTGTTATTGCACAATAACACTACTTTATAGTAGCCTCTACGTAAGCCTTAACCGGAGAACCTAAAAAATGAATCGAATTATCACTGAAGGGCCGATTCCGGCCTGGTACGCGTTTGTCTACGACCCAGTTCAAAAAATCTTACGTTTTCATGTCCGAAAAGATGTGATTCGGAGTGCAGAGGCAGATCTGGGCCTGGGGCCTGATTTTGTCAGAAGGTTTCGATCTTCACTTTCAATACCTGATGACATTTCCTTTTCTCGTTCCTTTCAAAGTGGTTTCGGGTTCGGAGGAGTCATCAAGTATGTTGCAGAGAGCGAGGACTTTCAAATTTTTGAAGCGCCTTTTCCCAAAGTAACTCATATCACCGGAACTTGTTCTACGTGCAGTGGCACCGGAGAAAATGATGGTATGAATTGCTTTAGCTGCGATGGAGGTGTCACTTATGAACTGCGCTGGCAGGAAGCTGACGCGCTTGGAGCAAGCCTGGCATTGTTCTTTGACTTGCTCGCATTTGAGCCTGAAAACAATGAAATTCAACCGTCATTTAATCAGCCTCTCACCCTTCAAACATGTATGGAGAAGCAGTCAGGAGGTGCTAGCTTAAACGGGTCTTTTTCTCCAGGCTTTGCAAACATGCTTCCAAGCATTATGCGCGGAATGATAAAAAGCGACGTTTCCAAAATGATGTTCGAACTTTGGGTGCACATGATGAGAACTGGAAAAGAGTCGTATGTAGGGCTCGATCTGCACCGTTGCAGCGTCTGTGACAATAGAGGCGGTCTGATTATTACCTGTCCAGGTGACGCGTCAGGATTAAATCCCAATGAGTGGCACAGCATTGGGGTACCAGGTCGGGGGTATGATTTTAGCTCGCACAACGTTGATCACATCGGACAGCAAGCTGTTTTGCTCGCCGCGCTCGGATATCTTCAAGGTGAGTGGGCAAAAATAATCGGTATCCATCTCTAACACATTTGGATAAGCGGCGGCCAGTCATGGCCGCCGCTTTCATTTATTAACTACATATAGTTCTTCAATTTTTGACCATCTTCGAAAAACGTCTCTTTAAGCTTCTGGTTATAGATCGTTGCTGCAGGATGATACAGCGGCAAAACCGTTATCTCACCATACGAAGCCTGCACGCCAATCTCCTGTCCGTGTACACCAGAAATATGTTCATTCCATGCTGGATCAAACTTCTGCATGATATACGTCATAGAAAAACGACCGAGCGTTACGATCACTTTCGGCTGCATGAGGTCAATCTGTCGATCGAGAAACGGCGTATAGAGCGCAATTTCTTCCGGGGTCGGATCGCGATTTTCAGGCGGACGATCCTTGACGATATTCGTGATGTACACGCTTTGACGCTCAAGGCCGATTGATGCGAGAAGCTTATCAAGGATTTTTCCTGATGCTCCGCAAAACGGCTTGCCCGTAAGCGCTTCATTCTTTCCAGGTGCTTCACCGATGATCATGATGCGCGCATCAACACTTCCCTCTCCTATGACAGGAAAATATTTATTTTCTGTGCGGTGTGTATACAAAGGTGATTGCGTGAGATCGAGAATATCCTGTTCAATCTTTTGCAATTCATCAACCTTACTCATCTTTTTTGCTTTTCTTTGTCTTAGCTTTAGCTATCTTTACAGGCTCCTGCTCTACCTTTTCCTTGAGCTTCCCTGCGGTTTCAATAATGGCCTTGCCTGCCTTGTTTCGATATGAGCAGTATTCGCAGGTCTCAGTAGCGCTCGGGATGCGATCATCCATGAGGCATTGCTTGATAAGTCCGAGGGTCTTTTCTATCCAATCAGTGTTGCCCGTATAAGGAATGAGCTTAATATCAAACTCAAGCTTCGCATCGAATGCAGCACGATCTCGCTTACCATTCGCATAGACGAAATATCCCGTCTCAGCAACAGGAAATTTATTCTGCCTGAGAAGCCACTGATACACTTCCATTTGTCGCTTATAGCCGTCTTGCCACTCGGCATCGAGGTTCACTTCACTATCTTTGCTTGTCGCCTTGTAGTCGACGACGATGAGCTCGCCTTTTGGATTGATCCAGACATCATCGACTGCACCGAAGATGAGTAGGTTGGTTTTTTCATGAAGCGATTGCACGCCGACAAAGTTTTCTCGCCAGACATCCATATCACGGTGAGCAAACGGAATTGCATCCACGCCGTAGGTAGTCATGAGCGGATGTGCAGACTTTGCTACGCGATGCGCATCAAATTCCTTTTTGAGAAGGTGGTCGACGGCGCTATTTAAATTGAATGGGAAGCCTTGTGGACGTGAGACGCCGAGACGGCGATCAAGATAAAAGCAGCGAGGACATTCGATGAAGAGATCGATCTTCGAACGAGAAAGCTTGAACGGTGTTCCATCGCCGTTTACTTCAGGCTCAAACAGCTTTTTCTTGAAGGTGGGATTCCATGCCATGAAGGGATTATAACATACGAAAAAGCACTCCCTGACACGAGGTCGGGGAGCGCTTATTGCCAATGCAGTGCGGGACTACCTTACTTCGATGAAGTTGTAGTTTTGCCCATGCTGTCTCAGCCTTGTCAGCACCTCCTGGGTAAGAAAACTCGCAACACGATTTTTAGTATTGAGATGATAATCGTCTGGAAGACGCGAGGCTTCGAAGGCACGTTGAATCGTCGCAACGAGCACTCCCGCCCTGTTCGGGTCGTAGACAAACTGAAGCTCTCGCTCAGTACCAAGCGCCCCCGCCTCGATGATAAATTGTACCCCATTTGGCACGTCATCTTCCAGCTTCCACTCATACACACCGGTAAGCGTAGCAAACTGGGCACTGCGGAACCAGCTACCTTTACTGGTACAGAAACGAATCGTTAATTCAAAACGAACAATCTTTATCACTGTCTTATCCCTTCTTTAGTTAAGGTTGAATGAAAAGTTAACGTTTGAAAATTAGCACTCTTTCTTTCTGTTGTCTATTAGGCGATAACAGCACCCCCAACACACACCTCCCCGTCATACACCACAACACTCTGTCCTGGGGTGATTGTGTCAGTTGAAGATATGAAACTGAGTTTGTTGCCATCAATTTGTACCTCATGAAGTTCTCCTCGATATCGCACGCGGGCTTTATATACTTTTTGTGCATCTGGTGTGCTGCTGATCCAGTTGGTATCTTTGAGGATGATGTCTGATGTTGTGTCCTGAAGCTCAAGCTTGTCTTGTGACACCGTGAGGGTGTTTGCGTCGATATTCTTTGCAACGACAAAATATGCTCGGTCATCAGGACTCTTTTTGGTGACCGTGAAGCCGTGACGCTCGCCGATAGTGAAAAAAAGCGCGCCATTGTGATGACCGATGACTTCTCCGTTGATACTGATAACATCGCCAGACTTCTCTTCGATGAAATGCTCGAGAAATTCTTTCATATCGATCTTACCCACGAAACATAATCCCTGACTATCCTTCTTCTCAGCGTTGGGAAGCTCGAACTTCTTCGCAAGCTTGCGTACCTGTGGTTTCTCAATGTCTCCAACGGGAAATAATGTTTTCTTAAGCTTTTCTTTCGTGAGCGTCCACAAAAAATATGATTGATCCTTGTTGTCATCTTCACCTTTCAAAAGCATGCCGTCCTTCGTGCGGGCGTAGTGACCTGTAGCGACGAAGTCAGCGCCTTGTGCCATAGCCCAGTCGAAAAAGCCACCGAACTTCACGTAGCGGTTGCACATGACGTCAGGATTGGGTGTGCGTCCTCTCTTGTACTCGTCGATCATATAGTCCACCACTTCTTGCTTGTACGCTTTCTCGAGATCGAGCGTGATGATGGGGATGTTGAGGTGCGCCGCAACGCGCATCGCATCACGACGCTCATCTTTCCAACTGCAGGGCATGAAGTCTGGCTGCCACACCTTTATGAACACACCCGTCACATCGTATCCCTGTTCTTTGAGAAGAGCTGCAGACACTGAGGAGTCCACACCTCCAGACATACCGACAAACACCTTCTTTTTTGAAGTGTTAGCGGAGGTATCGATCGATGTTCTGCTTGTGTTCTTCATAGGTGACCGCATAATGCATGAGACCGTCCTTACCCGTCAAGTAATAAAGAAAGTTGCTGGGCGTAGGATGAAGTACCGCATCAAGGGTGGCAAGACCAGGGTTTGAAAGTGGTTGGTCAGGCAAACCAAGACGCTCGTATGTCTCTCTCGCAACATCAACTTGAAGTGGCATGCCGATGCTTTGTCGCTTTTGTAAGATACCAGAAACTAATTTAAAATCTTCGAGGGTATCTGCCTCCTCTTCCAAGATGGATGCGAGTATTACTACATCGTTCCAATTTCTACCTTCATTGAGTGCTTCAGCTTGGAGCATGCGTACTTGAAAATTAAAACGATCAGTCATTTTTTCAATTACTTCTTCTGTTGATGTTGAAAGAAGGAAGTATGTGTCAGGAAAAAGATATCCTTGCTTACCTGACGCTTGCTTCATAAATAATGTTTTATCAAAATCAGGAAAAGCTTCCGCAGCAATATCTGCAATTTGTTGATTTGTTGATCCTTCCGGTACCACCAGCTTTCGTTGTTCCACACCAAATGTTCCAGAAGTAATACGACGTGCTATGGTAAAAACATTTTGAGGTTTTTCAAACAAATAATCTCCTGGTACCAAGTTGTCACCAGTACGAGTGACGTACAAAATGACATGGAGTATAAAGCCAGAACGCACGACACCGGAGTCTTGAAGCGCGTTTGAAATGTCGCGTGGGAACGTGCCAGGTGCTAAGAATACATGCTTTTCGGTGAAGTCAGCGGGATACAACATGCGCACGGTAAAAGCACCACCCACGATCATCACTGCACATACGGTTGAAAGAAAGATACGTCGTAACATACTAGATAGGAAGATTTGATGGAGCATCGCCCTTGCGTGATCCAATACGAGTAAAGGTCGGTGTGCGAGACACTCGTCCTGGGAAATGATAAATTGTCACCAACTCTTCGGCATTCATAATGAAATGTTTTCCTTGATATAAAGGCTTGAAGAATGCACGTGCTTTGTATGATTTTACGATTTTCTCCTTCTTTTCTTTGAGTTTAGTGCCAAAAATATCTTGCCATGGGAAATCAAACGATGTGGTCTTGTCTGGCTTGAAGCCATTAAGATCTGGTGCACTAAATTGCTTGAATGATCCGGTAAGTCCTCCGACATTTGCCTTATTGAATGTATCTTTATCAGCAATATAGACTGCTCGAATACCACAATCGAATGGAATCTTTGCAATACTCTTCTCGATCGCCTCTACCGCCTTCTGCTCTCCTTTAGTGAGACGATCCTGTGACTCTCCCTCTCCCTTGTCTCGCTTCAATTTTTTCTTTACTTCCTCCTTCGCAAAATATTTCCAGTCGGTTTTTTCAAACCATGTTCCCGGCTTTGCGAATTCATCCTTGTGTGCACGAATGAGGATCTGGATCCACATCTGCTCGCCAGTTCCTAGTGAGCCCAGAAGCTCAATCACGGGAGTAATAGGGTCTATCTTCACCTCTTCTTTCGGATCCTTGTCGAGTCCGTAGTCAACGTAGGTCTTGATTGGATAAAAACTTTCTTTTGTTTTAACAAACTGACAGCCCCACACCTCATTTGTTGATGGATCATATGAAATACTTTCGGTATAGTCAGGAACTTCGGTCACCTCAACATCGGGATACTGACTGTAAAGCTGGGTCTCAATATTTTTCTTGAAGCCTTTACGTGTCCACACCAAAAACTTCACCTGTCCTTCAAGAGAGATGAGTTCGAGTGAGAACCACGGTCGCATACCACCCTTTACATATCTATCAAACCAATTTCCTTCGCCCCCAGTTTGGCTCAGTGCATTGATAAAAATCTCCATTGCAACGGGAGATTTAGTGATTTCTTTGGGAAGCTTGAACTCAAGAAGAATGTGTGACTGCTCAGATATGAATTTTGCCCGTGCATACTTCACCCACACATTAAAAAAGATGTAGCCGAGGATGATCGGTACAAACACAATGAGAAGCACGTACAACGCATAGAGCGTTTGAACGAGAAGGTCTCCGAATACTTCACCTAACGTTTCGGTCATGCGAAGATTATATCACAAACTTTACAGAGTTATACAGCAGAGTATTTTCCGTCCTTCGATTTCTTGAAGAATTTCGGATTCTGGAGATTGACGAGAATAGTGTTTTCTTTTACGTAGCGCTCTTTCATCACTTTATCGATGATTTGTTCACGAGTAAGAGGACCATTCTTTTCGAGGATTTTCTTGATCACATCTTTTACCACACCTGAGAGATATCCCCATTCAGAAAGTGCGTAGAGACCGCGTCCTACAAGCACAAAACGATTATCTTTGATGAGCTCGTTGTGAGTGGTTGCTGGGTGAGCCTTCTTGTTGAAAAGTTCGCTAATGAGTTTTGCAATATCACGGAAGTGAATAGGAGAACCATGTTTTCGCATTGCGAGGAATGCATAGTCACGAATACCTTTTGCACGTACGTTTGATGATGACGCAAGACCCCATTCACCGAGCGGATTCTTCGAAATGTTCTTTGAGATTGAGAGCCATCGCTTGATCACTTCTTCTTGGCGGTATTCATCTGAAACATCCTTAAGATATTCAAGGAATTGCGTGATGAGTTCTGATTCAGATACGAGCGTGTCATCTGAAAGGCTGCTGTAGAGCTTGCGGAGCGACTCATGAACCTTCTTTGAAAGTTCAGGATCGACATACCATCGGTGCTTGAATTCATCGTCTTCACGTTCCTTGCGGAAAGAGTCGCCGATTACAAGCAAAAAGTTGAGGTGATTCTGAGTACTCTTGTCTTTGGTGAGGTGATTAAGAAAATCTTCTTCAGCAACAATGCCTCCGGCCTTCTTGAGGACTGCTTCAAGTTCAGCAAATACTTCTTTTTCTTTTTTAAACTCTTCTGACTTTCGAATATTAGAAAGGGCGGCATTTTCGATCTGACGCACACGTTCACGAGTGATGTGATACATGTCTCCGATAGCCTCGAGAGTCATACGCTTGCTGTCTGCGCCAAGACCATACCGATTGATGATAACTTCCTTGGCACGTGACTGGAGCGATCCAATAAGACGCTTGCTGACCTGCTTTGGTTTAAAAGTAATGAGTGCCATGACTTTTTTTTATCATTATTCTGCTGATAAGTCAATTATGAGGTTGAGGAGGCGGTTTTTGACCCAGATCACCCGCTTGATCTGACCTTCTTTGATCCATTTTTTGAGCCCCTCACTTCCCTTTGCCATGTCTACAACCACCTGTTCGTCAAGATTGCGGGCAACACGCATGGTTTCGCGTGTCTTTCCGTTGATTTGCACAGCGATAGTGACCTCATCTTCCTCGAGCTTCGAAGTATCGAAGGTCGGCCACGATGAAAGGTGAATACTTCCTTCATTGCCAAGCACTTCCCAGAGCTCTTCCGCAACATGAGGAGCAAATGGCGCGAGAAGTTTGAGCAATGCTTCCATATCGGCACATGAGACCGAGGCAGCCTTCTCAAGATCATTCACGAAGATCATCATAGACGAAATCGCGGTGTTGAACTTCATGCCGGCAATATCCTCAGAAACTTTTTTGATGGTGCGATGCAGCGCGGGATGTGACGGTGCATCGTGAGTCACTTTTGATGAGAGCTTCCATACTTTTTCGATGAAGCGACGTGTTCCCACTACCCCATTCGTATTCCACGCGATAGCTTGGTCAAATGGACCCATGAACATCTCGTAGAGGCGCATCGAATCAGCGCCGAAGGTGTCTACCATCTCATCAGGATTCACCACATTACCCCAGCGCTTCGACATTTTGCGACCATCTGATGCAGTGATAAGCCCTTGGTTTGCAAGTTTGGTGAATGGTTCGAGGGTTGATACCACACCGATGTCATACAAGAACTTGTGCCAGAAGCGTGCGTAGATAAGGTGGCGCGTTGCATGCTCTGCACCGCCCACATAAAGGTCTACTGAGTTCCAGTATTTTTCTTTTTCAGAGTCGACGAGCGTCGTGTCATTATGCGGATCCATATAGCGGAGGTAATACCACGAAGAACCCGCCCATTGCGGCATGGTATTAGTCTCTCGTTTAAATTTGTAGCCATCGACTTCAAACTCTGCCCATTCAGGAATGTTAGCGAGCGGAGATTCTCCCGTATCAGTCGGCTCATAGTGCTCTACCATTGGAAGTTCAAGCGGAAGATCCTCTTCTTTGAGGGGAATCACCAAACCATTTTCATCATGCACCACAGGAATTGGCTCACCCCAATAACGCTGACGTGAGAACACCCAGTCGCGGAGTTTGTACTTGGTCACCCATCGGCCCCCGACGTGTTTGGTAATTTCCTTTCTTACTTCGTCTGATGAATTTTTTCCATCAAATGAACATGAATTAACAAGTAATCCATCACCGGTATGATGAGGTTTTAAAAATAACTTGAAGATTTCATAGTGACTATGTGTGTGAGGTATTTCATTAAGTACATTTTCTTTCGGTACCCATTTTATGTGGTGACGACCTTCATCAATCTCGCTTTTCTCTTGTGTATCACTTTTTAATACAGCATGAATGATATAGTCATTTGTGAAAGTATTTTTACCTTTTGTATATCGGTATCCTTTTGCAAAGAAGTTATCAAGAATGGTTTCTTTTACCTCAACATCAGCATATCCTGTTTCTTCTTTGATTTCGCGCAGTGCAGTTTCTGTAGGCATCTCCCCTTCTTCGATTCCTCCACCAAGAAGAGTTGTGGTATCCGGTTCAGCAATAATAAGTACTTCATTTTTCTTGTTTTCAAGAATAACTGTGACAGTTCTGCGTGTAAGAGTTTCAATGCCTTCACGTGGCACATGTTTACCCCCTTGTATATGATATGGAGCCACTACATGCTTAATAGGTAATGCAAACTTCTTTGCAAATACAAAATCACGCTCATCGTGCGCTGGTACCGCCATTACTGCTCCTGTTCCATAATCTGCAAGTACGTAATCAGCAATCCACACCGGAACTTCTTCATTATTTGCTGGGTTGATAGCTCGAACACCCTTAAGCTCTACTCCAGTCTTTTCTTTTGTTGTATCAGTACGATCAATTTCAGTCTTAGCCTTTGTCATACTAATGTAAGCCTCAATCTCTTTTTTATTCGAAGATTTTTCAAGAAGTTCAGCAACAAGAGAGTGTTCAGGAGCAAGTACCACATACGTCACACCAAAAAGCGTGTCTGCTCGTGTTGTGAACACCGTCGCACATGCGATTTCATTTTTAGATCCCGCTTCGATCAACTTAAAATCAATCTCAGCCCCCTCACTTCTTCCAATCCAGTTTCGCTGGCTTTCCTTGATTGACTCTGGCCAATCGAGAAGTGGTGTGCCGTCTTCTTTTTTCGCATCGAGGTCACTGAGCAGGCGATCGGCATACTGCGTAATCTTAAGCACCCACTGCTTCATGAGGCGCTTTTCAACCACTGCACCACAGCGCTCACACTTTCCATCTTCAATATCTTCATTCGCAAGCCCGGTCTTATCAACAGGACACCAGTTGATCGGTTCATAGCGTTCTTCTGCTAAACCTTTTTCAAGCAATTTTAAAAAGATCCATTGCGTCCATTTATAGTATTTAGGATCGGTGGTATTCACTTCACGTGACCAATCGTAATCAAAACCAAGAATTTCAAGCTGCTTCTTGTAGCGTGCGACGTTTTTCTCCACTGCTACCGCAGGGTTTGTCTTCATCTTGATTGCATATTGCTCGGCTGGAAGACCGAATGCATCAAACCCCATCGGGTGGAGTACATTGAAGCCTTGCATACGCTTCATACGCGAGATCACATCGGTGGCAATGTAGCCCTTGGGATGCCCCACATGAAGCCCTTCGCCAGACGGATACGGAAACATGTCGAGTACATAGTATTTCGGCTTGTCCGCGGTTTCCTTGGTGGCGTAAATTCCCTGCTTTTCCCACGCTTTTTGCCACTTGGGTTCAATGTCTTTCGGGTCGTATTGACGTGTCATATAAGTTAAAAAATCATAGCATGAAATGGTTGTTATATAAAAAAATTCAGCCGCCGCTCCCGAGGGAACGACGGCTGATGGTCAGTGCGCGCGATCATGTTGTGCGCCGTATTTCTGTGCCCACCTGTTGGTGGCGCTGCCGGCGGCGTTGTCGCGGTGTGCATTTTGCAACAATAATCTCCAGTGATGGTGATCACTGAAGGCGGGACGCTCCGCATGTTCTTGAAAAGTACTCAGGTCTTCCCCTGAGCTGCCGTAACTGACGTTAAACTCGGCATTTCATCCTTTCGTTTTGGCTGTGACCAGCGCCAGAAAGTGATGACGGATAGTGGAATCAGCTTCCGACTGATGAAGGAAGCTGCCTGTGAATTCCGAATTCACCCTTGGGATATCATGACTTGCAGGTGCAGAGGCCAATCAATTACCACCTTTTGCATCTAATGCGCACTTCAGTGTACCAGCAAACCTAGTTCTTAAAGAGCGCACTTGTTTTCAGGATACGACGGATTAAATTTTTGTCAAGCAACAGAAAAACACCGCGGTTAAGCGGTGTTTTTCATGTATGTCCTGCGCCGATAAGCCGAATTCTGTGCCACATTGCTGTGGTGACAATCATTTATCTGGGAGTGTCATCGCTGACACCCTCGAGCGGCACTTCACCACGAATTACTTCGTGGGACACGGCCTTGCACAGACGTAAGGATTTTGCCGTTTCACTCCGTGTGTTACCACATGGATTCATCCACATTGCTATGGATGCTCTCTGCTTTCGCTTCAAGCGTCACTGCTCGCACCTCTTTGCCCCTTTTTGAATATGACAAGACGGGCGTTACCCGCTACGTGCTCCAGCCGAAGCTGGCTGTGTTCGGACTTTCCTCCCTCGCAAGCGAGAGCGATTGTCTGGCGCAGAGCCACACAATACCACAAAAATACAAAAAGCGCCTCCCTAACCAGGGAGGCGCGCCGATCGATGAGCTGTTCGGAATATTTTGGGGTTGCGGCGCGAGCAAGGAGATTGAGCTCTCGTCCTTGAATTCACACGAACATACCTCAGATCGATGCCTTCAGCGGACGCTCGAAAGCGGGCTGTGACAATACGTACACACGTTCTTGAAAGTGGGCTCCTAGTGCAGGCATGGGTCGCGGGACCTACACCAGGAGCAGTGATGCGAGCTGGAGCGTCTAGGACACGCTCGTACGTTGTGGGCAGTAACGTAGTGGAGACAGCATGTAACATCACGCCTCAAGTGCGTAAGTCCATTGCACGAGGTCTAAATGCAAATTAGCAGACTTAATAAGTTTTGTCAATACAGCCACTTTTTGATATGAGTGGTACAATATTTTTGTGAACCGCGCATTTACACTCGGTGAAATACTTGTCGTTATCGCTATCATGCTTGTCATTGGCGGTATTAGTAGTATTGGCTTCTACCACGCACGAAATACTTCTCGTCTAAATACAGCAAGTGACAGACTTGTCGCCACCATCGAACGAGCAAAGGCGGATGCGATTTCTGGAAAGGATGGTGACCCTGCTGGTGTGCGATTTTCTACCTCAAGCTATGCATATTTTGCAGGCACCTCGTACAATGCTGCTGATTCAAGAACGGTCATCACTTCTCTTCAAGGGTTTAGACTCTCTGGCAACCTCGCTTCAAGCACCACCTCAGTGCTCTTCTCACGTATCTACGGTACACCGAGTGCCACAGGTACGGCCATTCTTATCGACACTTCATCTGGTCTTTCAAAAACAATTACCATCACTGATTTAGGAGCCATTACCTCATCATGACCATGAGCACACTCTTTTCAAAACACGATAAAGGCTTTGGACTGGTAGAAATACTTATCGCTGCGTCTATTATTACGGTGGTTATCACCGCAGCGTCAGCAGCATGGAATCAATACATCAAACTCGCTGCGGCAAGTGCCATCACTGTGCGTACCGCCCTCCTCACCGAAGAAGCTGGCGAAGCACTCCAGCTGATTCGGGATAGATCATGGACCTCAAACATAGCCCCCCTTATAAACGGCACAGCATACTACCTCACGTGGAATGGCTCTAATTATGCTACCACTACCACCCCAATAGCATTTCGAGATCAGTACGCCATTAAATTTATGATGAGCGCCGTATCACGTGATGGGAGCTCGAATATCGTAACCTCAGGTGGAAGTAATGATACAAATTCTCGAAGAGCCACTATTCAAATCGTCACCACCAGTGCCACCAACACCCCCCTCGCCTCAAGTGATCTAATTTTGCACAATGTCTACTCAAATTAACAATCACCCACATAAAGGCTTTACCCTCGTCGAAACACTTTTTTATATTGGAGGAGTCGTACTATTGCTTGGGGTGATTGTTACCACTCTCATAAATACATATACGTGGTACCAAGAAGTAGTGGCATATCCACGTGTAGATACACAAACTACGCTCGCCCTGAGTCGCATCATCTCAGACATCCGTGGAGGAGAAACCATAAACGCTGGTCAGAGCACATTCAATGTCGATACAGGAACACTTAGTATTACCGGACTTGATGCAAACGGCATCACAAAAACATCGGTCTATTCACTTTCAAACAATCGTATCACCCTCCAGACCAATGCCGGCACCACACAATTCCTCACTCCCGCATCACTCAGGATTACCCGCCTTCGCTTCAATCAGCTCAACACCGCACTTTCATCTGCGGTCCGAGCGGAAATTCAGGCTGAGTATCAGACACGCAGTGGCACCACTACCACCACTTATAGTTCGCTTGGTATTCTTAAAAATAGTTATCGATGAGATCTATGAAAGACTTTAAGCAATCACACGAAGGAGGATATGTGGTACTACTCAATACGCTCATTTTTATTGCTATCATTCTTGCACTCCTCTTTGGTGCACTTTCACCACTCTTTTCATATCGTGCTACTGCCAAAGGACTTCTTAGCTCCAAACAAGCATACCTCGCGACACAGAGTGCATCGGCTGAGGCGTTTTATCGTATCAAAACAGGAAGAACGCTTCCTTCCTCAGTTACCCTCGCACTTACCTCCGGCACCTCAACAATTACCACAACTACTAATGGAAATAATAGGAGTATAAGTATTACTGGGACAAAGGATGGATATGATCGATCAATGCAGATGGCGATCAGCACTGGTTCTGGTATCGACTTCAACTACGGACTTCAGGCAGGAACTGATGGGATGAGTATCAATGGAGGATCAACAATCAATGGCAACATTTACTCGAATAGCAGCATTAATGCAATTAGTGCCACTATCACTGGATCAGCCGTTGCAGCAGACAGCGCCGCTCTTACAGCAGACCAGACAAATGAAACTCCGCTCCCCCCTCCCACATCAACAACCTTCCGCAATGCCGCAGCAACCCAAGATTTTGCTCAAAGCTTTCGGGTCACTTCTGATGCACCTATCAACAAAGTGCAGTTCTATATGAGAAAAACAGGAGCACCTGCAAATGCCACAGTGATTATCGCCGCTAACAACGCAGGATCTCCTAACAATACAGCAATCACCTCAGCAACACTGAATGCAAGCCTCGTCACTACGAGTTATGGTTGGATCGAGGTAGTATTTCCTACAAGCATTTCGCTTATTCCTGGTACTACGTATTGGCTTATCATCCAAAACGGCGCAACAAGCGCGAGTGCAAACTACACCATAGGAACAAATACCGCGTACGCCAATGGAACGGGTCGTGTGGGGCGTTATGGAGGATCGTGGACAGCAACTAACGATGCATATTTCCGACTCTTTACCGGAGGTATCGCATCAACAATCGGTGGAGCGGCGTATGTTGGTGGTGTAAACATCGGAGGACAAGCTTGGGCTACCAACGTACGTGGAGCTTCGGTCACCGGCTCTCTTTTCTGTATCAACGGCACCAACAACAACAAAGCATGTAACACAACAAGAGGTGCCGCCCCATCAGAAGGTCTTCCCTTTTCTGATGCAAATATCCAAGCATGGAAGGATGCTGCAGCCGCAGGAGGTTCTCAAGGAGCAACAACAATAGGATTTGCAGGAGGAACACTCGGTCCTCGTGTGATTAATGGCAATCTCACCGTTAATGGTGGAGGAACACTCACACTTACTGGTCCTTTGTGGGTGACCGGAAACGTCACTATCACCTCCGGAGGGAGACTAAGACTTCCTCCTGGCTATGGCGTTAATAGCGAAAGTATCGTGTCTGATGGCATCGTCACGATATCTGGTGGTGGAAGCGTAGGTTCGGGAACAAACGGAAGTTATTTGTTCATCGTTTCAACCAGCAAATGCCCTGATGACGTTGGATGCGGAAGCAATAGCGCTATTAACATCTCTGGAGGCGCAGGAGCCATTGCTGCAAGTGCGCAGTGGGGTAACGTCGCATTGAGTGGTGGTGCTGCTATCAATGCGGTGGTTGGAAACTCTATCACTGTCACTGGAGGAACTACGGTCACCTATGATCAGGGACTTGCGAGTCCGAGCTTCCAAAGCGGGCCGAGTGGTGGGTACAACCTTGATTCGTGGATTGAGAATTAAGATTGACACACATTTTATTTTGTACTAACATCCCAATTGAACGGCCAGGAAAACTGCCCACAGCTATCGAAAAGAAACGTGGGAAGGCAAGTAAGTCTCCTGAACGCCACAGTACCTGCGCACATACATGGCATCACGCCATCTTCCTTTATTCCAATATGCCATCACCTCATTAGGCTCCGGGTTGATGCAACCGGTTGGCGGATACAAAGGAAACCACGGGGCCGAGCATCTCCACTCACGTGCGACGATGCCGGCCTTTTCCTTTGTCGACTACTTTATCCATATGTGCTACTTTTTTATTGGAAGACGCCTCATGACGCAGGTCTTTTTGCAGAACGAGACATGAAGTGACATGATTCCTGTTGGCCGCAGTTCCGCCAAGGTTGGCTCAGCCAGTGCCACTTCATGGCTGCAAACCCCGCTCCAATGGACTCAATCTCCGGAGCGGGGCCACTTCCGCTTTCTACCGGTTCCAGAAATGGACCGGTTTTTATGTGGCAAACAGAAAACCCACCTCTCAAAGGATAGATTTTCTGTGTTGAGATGGTGGGTTATGATTTTGAAAGCTAACCTAGCAACGGGTTTCGTCTCCGTCCTACTACTTGTCAGGTACTCGTCAGCACGCTAGGTGTTTATCCGATTTGTGCAGCTATCGGACACGCTAAGAAAAAGTTAACTTAAATACCTAGCCTAATCAAGCCTTAAACTTTAAAATCTATAACACTGCCATCTTCTTTACCCTAAAATCCAAGAATAAAACCTTGAGAATCGTCTGGTTTTTTATTTCTTTTTCAAGCCCGTCTTATTTACAATTTTACCAATACGTTTATATATAGCAAGTTAAAATTAAAATTAGAGTGCAGAGACAATACCTAGCATTGCGAAAACAACGATTGCAATAACCGCAAGAATACCAGTGAAATAAAACATAGTCCTATTAATTTCGTTTTTGATCAAGGTGCCATTTCCTGCAAGCAATTCTTTTGCACTATCATTCAATAATATGTTTGAATTTACTGAACAAACCTTACTTAAAAAATATGACAAAGAATCCTTACCAAAAGTAGTAAAATTTATCTTATCAATAATTTTTGATTCAGAATCAATAAAGTGTAAGGTTGGTACAGGAGCAACACCAGAAGAATTGTATGCTAAATGAATATCAACTTCCGCATTAATTTTTGCAATTTTATGGACAAGTATCTTTTTTCCAAAAATTAAGCTAGGCCAAGATTTAATTGAGCCTTTTGAGAGAATCAATATTTTAGAACCTAGGATAAACATTACCAAAAAAATAACAATGGCTACATTAAAAATACTATTTCCGAAAGTTGTATTAGTCATTAATATACTCAGATAATCGAGTGCAATTAAGAAGATTGGTAATCCCAACATCAACAAATATGTTTGCCAACTTGTGTAAATAATCAGTCTATCTTTTGATGAATTCATAATGTTATTTTTATTGATAATAATTATGTAATTTATAGTAAAATTTGTCTAGACCTTAAACTCAATCACATCACCATCTTTCACCACATACTCCTTCCCTTCAGTTCGTACCAACCCTTTTTCACGAGCAGCTCCATATGAACCGGCACCCAATAGATCACTCCAGAACACTACTTCAGCTCGAACGAATTTGTCTTTGAAATCGGTGTGAATAGCAGTTCCAGCGAGTGGTGCCGTCCAGCCTTTCTTGATAGCCCATGCACGAGTTTCTTTTTCGCCTGTGGTGAAGTAGGTGATGAGTCCAAGCATCTCATATGCTTTACGAATAAGGTCATTGATACCGTCTTCCTTGCCTCCAAGCTCGGTACGGAACATTTCCTTTTCTTCTCCCACCATATCTTTAAGTTCGTCTTCGATCTTCGCATCGATGATCACATAGCTCTCATTATTGTCATTGAGGAACTTGATGAGCTTCTGATATCGCTCGTCGTTGAGCTCGTCGAGGTTAGTGCCTCCTGACTTCTTATTGAGACCGTAGAGGATCGGCTTGATGGTGAGCAAGTTGAGCTGCTTGATGATGACGTGCTCGTCTTCAGTGAGCTCTGCTTTCGACGCAAGCTTGTCTTCTTTGAGCACTGCTTCTACTTTTTTCACGGCCTCATACTCAGCAATGATCTTTTTATCACCCTTCCTTATTTCACGCTCGAGATTTCCAAGACGCTTAGCAACAGTTTCTTGGTCAGCGATGATGAGCTCGAGGTTGATCACTTCGATGTCGAACAGCGGATCGATCTTGTTGTCGACATGAATGATATTCGAGTCTTCGAAAATGCGCACGATCTGGAGAATGGCGTCAGTCTCGCGGATATTGGTAAGGAATTTGTTGCCGAGCCCTTCACCTGATGAGGCGCCTTTCACAAGCCCTGCGATGTCTACGAATTCAACGATGGCAGGAATGGTGTTCTGAGTCTTTGAGAATTCAGCGAGTTTGTAGAGGCGGTCATCAGGCACAGGAACGACACCCACGGATGGGTCGATGGTTGCGAACGGATAGTTTGCAGCAAGCACGCCCTTTTTGGTGAGTGCGTTGAACAAGGTTGATTTACCGACGTTTGGGAGGCCGACGATGCCGATTTGAAGTGACATAGAAGATTACTATCGCGCACTTTCAATCAAATAACAAGGGACATATTGACAATGTTGTATAATTATTCTATATTCTTAAATGAAAACAGCTTTTTTTACAGATGAAAAATCGAATTCCCGTAGATTCGCTTTTCGCCCTCGACACTGCTTCACACTGGAATGAACGCATTCTGGAAAACGAAAGCTTGGAAAGATCCGCTCGCCTTCGGCGGCGGATTGTCAGGACGCTTGAACGCATTTACACGCTCGTTCCGCGAGCAGACACTGATTTCGGAACAGCCCTTGAGGACGAGCTCATCACTGAGCAAGACCTCGAGGAACTCTATGAATCACTCAGCGAATTTCTACAAGAAGAAGCGCACACCGAAAGGATGTTGCTCTACTTCCCTATGGAACTTGTACCGGGATCCGCATGGAAGCCTCGCACAGCGGGGCTCATACGCGCGATCGAAACATTCACTCAAACTTTCAAACAAAAACTGCGACTCCTTCTTACGCAAAAGGACCTCAGGGCTAACTTCACGGATGGAGACATCCCCGAAGAAGAAATCCGCCAAGGGCCTCTTCCGGAAGTGGTCAAAGTCACACACCTCATTCCTCCTTTGATCCAGAAAGGAACTTTGGAGAGAGAGTGGGCTGAGAGTATCCAGATTAGCGGCTCTTGCGACACACTTAAAGAGGATCCTGAAAAAAATACGAAGGACTCACTCAATCGAGATGCTACATGGCTTCGCAGTCACGTATCTCAGACACAAGAAGCAATTCTTTGTTCTCGACAAAAGCATCTTGCTACGTTCGCTGAAAAGCCTACAGCGAGAGTCGCTTGGGAAACACTGAGAGACGAGCAGATACTCATAACTCAGTGTTCATCAGAAATCGTACAGGGTTTTTTGGAAGGCGTGCTTACGCCTGCCGACCTAGGGTTTCTCTTCAAGAAACCCGAAGTAGCAGAACTCATCCTTATCGGAATCATTTCCGTCAGGATGATGGTCGACAATTCCGCCGACTACGGAGCCTTCAGGTTTCTAGTGGAAAATCTCGGTTCGAGCTCAGACAGCAGGATCCTGGAAGCTCTCGAAAGTCTCCGGAATCGTCTAGAAAATGCCAGACCGTTCCCGAAGGAAGAAGACGTGGCCGGCTTCAAGAAAATCGTCGAGGCAATCACGACCGATCAGGAACTCTCTGAATTCCTCTTTCCCACCATCGTCGCCTACGGCTCTCGTATCAAGGGATACAGCACGAGGAATGGGGACTGGGACTTCGCAGTATTGGTACGACCTGGCATTCCGCTTGGATTCAGAAGCCTCATTCACTCCCGCATCAAAGCGCACACTGCATCGGTGGGAATCGAAGGAAAGGCCTTTGAGTTCTGGCTTGAAGAGAGAGGCGGACGCTTCCTGGTGCGAGACTTCGAACAACCTGACCGGTCGCTCGGAGACAGCTCGCTCGGCCACATCCTCCTCGGAGGCGCGTGGTTCGGCGAGGAGGATTCGATTAAACAATTGTATGAAAAGCTGCTCGAGGGTTACCTCAGCAGCCCGCATCGCGAACACATGCTTCGAGAAATGGAGCGCGATGTCTTGCAATACAGGCTCATGCACAAGGGCTACCATCACTTCCATCGCGAACAAAGGTCAGCCTGCGTTCCTAAGGACATAGTGGATTGCCGAGGTGCATTCTGGGATCCAGGCTATCGGCGCTTAGCGACGATCCTGTTCCTTAAGAAAGTATTCCTGCCGGTAATATAAAGGTGCAAAAAAAAGAAACCCCGGACTCTTTTCTTTCGAGAGAGTCCGGGGTGTTTTTTTGTTGCCGGTTTTTCCGGCGACCGGCTGCTTAGAGAGGGGGGCGCTTGCCGAGGCCGGCACGACCCGGGGTCGTGTGTCCGTCGGGAAGCTTGTCCCATGGAATGGAAGCGCCGAGCGTGATCATTGCGGCCAGGTAGCTGAGCTCCTCATTGCCGGAAGAGACCTTCGGTAGTTCCATGATCGCCAAGACGAAGCGAGTAACGCTGCGTTCAAGGCGGACATAGTCTGCGCCAACCGTGATGCCAAGCATCTTGAGCATTTGCTCGCGATTGGTGGCTCCGATGGCAGCGGGCAAGGTCGTCTCTTCGAGCACGCTTTTGATGCGGTTGGCATCGTAGGCGAGCGCTCGTGCGATGGGGATACCGACACCAGCAAAGACCCGGTTGATCTTGTTGATGACTTCCTCGGCCGCATCGCGGACCGCGGAAGTTTCCGGAGGTTGCAACATGCCGGGAGGCATAGGAGCGCTGCGGCCGCCGCTTTGGGCCATCGCGAGCATCGTGAGAGCCATGCTGGGATTTCCAGCCGTAGCCATCCACGATTCCTGCCAACTGGTGAGCTGGCCGTAGAAGCTTTTGACTTCCATCCAGAGATTCTCATCGACGCGGGCGAGGAAGGCCTTTTTGCGACCCTCGCTCACGAACGAGCCTTCCACGCCGATCACAGAGAGGACTTCGGCATAGCTACGGCTGACGACCAATTTGCGCAGCTTGTAGAAACTCTCGACGACAGGTTCGTCCTGCGATTCTGCGAAACTCTCGATCCGACCGACGATCAGCTCAGGAAGTTCGAACAGGCCGAGCTTGTGGGCAAGTCCTGCACGGATGGCGGCAATGACCTCGGTCTTTTCGGGTTTGAGAACACCGCCGACCTTGAGCATCTCAAGGAAGCTGGCGTCTTCAGGAACTGGCGGAAGGACATCGAAGGACGACGTGCTGCTGCTCGTACCGATGGGATCGGACGAAATGTTCCGCGGACCGCGGAGCTTATCGACGTGCTTACGGAAAATCCCCAGGGGGATCAGTGGGCCGTTAGTGACGAGCACGTTTTGCAGATCCTCGATGAGGACCGCAGCGGAATCGGAGAGCGCCTCCAGGGCCGACGCGCCGGGGTCTCCGACGAGAGGCTTGAGAGCGTTAACGATTTCTTCAGGATTCTTTCCGACAGCGGCGGCGAAGGACGCGATGCGTTCTTCCCAGGCATTCGGAGAAGGAGTGCCTCCCGTAGGAGACTCAGATGAAGCGGAGGTGGGCATATGGTTTTAACCTTTGGTTTTTGCGTTTTGTTGATGTGAAAGGACCTAATTCAAGGCACTTAGACCGTTTAGTCTGGGATGTTTATATATTAATATATTAAATATGTCAATAGTACAATCTATGCAAAAAAACGGCAGGGCGCTTGTGCCCTGCCGTGGATTGATTGATCTAAATTTCAGAGATAGACCTTCTCTTTTTCGGTCGAACCGAACGAGATCATGCTGACCGGAACACCAAGCTTCTCAAGCATGACTTCCGAGCACACTCCAGACATGAAGGCTTCGTCCTTAGTATCGATCAGGATTTCGTTGAACTTTGGACGGCATCCTGTCAGCTGGGCACCAAGTGCCTTCTGATGCCTGAGCTGCGCATCATCGTTTCCTCTCCGTACTAGGATGTCTCCGGACGGTGAGAAGAACTCAGGCGCGAGGACTCCCTCGTACCTGTCGCAGACACGCCAATTCCCTGACTGCTTGATCTGATCGAACCATGTCACTGCGAGACCATCAAACGCTGAAGGTCCCCCACACACCTCGATCGAGTAGCGTAAAGCCACAAAGTCGAGTGGTCCGACCCTTACTTTTCCCTGCCAGCGATTCTCGTCTTTCGAGCTGTCGGGCAGGAGGAGTTCGCACATAGCCGGATCTTCCGTCACCATGGGTCCAGCTCCGTGACGGATCTGATAGGCACGAGTGACCCCGAGCCTGACAATGTCGCCGTCGTATCCGCACTGGTTCAAAAGATCGAGCGTTGCTGAAGGCAGGGTCCGAAGACGTGAGACATACGGATGAAATCCGTGATACCGGTCGGTAAGAATCCCATGAGAACTCTCGACGACGATTACGCCATCCCTGGAAAGGACTTCCCCTTCTAGGTAGTCCATTCCGACAACTCTGACCCTCCGCTTGAACTGCTCCAGCTGATCCATCATCCAGTCAACGAAGCCAGGATCATCAAGAGAGTTGATCTCGTTCTTCGCAATGTCTTTATCCGCCGGCCAGAGATCATCAATGTCAGTGATCACATCGAAAAGCTTCTTGCGCTGATGGATGCGAATTGCTTCGATCTTATCGCGCAATCCTGGCTTACCAATGTCCCGCACATAAAGCGCGAGCTCGGGATGGAGCTCAGAATCGAGCTTGGCTTCGCCTACGCCGACTCCGACCGTTCCCTTTTGATTCCCTTTCCGAGCAAGCTCACGCACGCGTGAAGCAATACCATGAAAAGGAAGAGCACAGAGACAGTTTTCATCGACCGTAAGCAAGTCAAAGGCGTTTGAAACACCGTGTTCGAACCTGAGTGAGTTACCTTCGGAAAGGATACCGAATGGCTCCACCACCATGAGAGGCGAGATATGAGTCTTCGCTCCTTCGAAGGTGCCACAGCCGAACTGGCTGAAGTTAAACTTTTCTCCGCGAGAAGTACGGACGCCATGGCTCCCTTGAGCACCTCCGACTTTGATCACTGTATGAGAATTCTTGCGAACGCAGATACCGTGCACTACTCCTCCCTTGCCGCCGTCACCGCCACCTAGATCGGTAACGGTGAAGATTTTTTTTTCTTTCATCTTTACCTTTCTTGTTGGTTGTTTGACTGACTAAAAAAAGAGAGGCGCGGCTTTGGAAAAGCCGCGCCTCAATTGGTTCGCTTAAGCGAGCGAGTGGACTAGTCCCAGATTCTTCCGGGCTTCTTACTGTCCGAAGGTTCATCGGCGCCGAGGCTGTCGAGTACCGAAGCTCCATCACCCTTGTCATCGATCGGCCAGGCGTCGTCTTTGTTCTTGAACAGCGCGCCCGCGAGGGGTACGCGATCGAAGTTGGGCAGCAAGGCCTGAGCCTTCAGGGGGATGTTTGCCACCCCGCGCGCAATTGCTATCGCGGTGGCTGTGGACATCTCACTATTTTTCTTCAGGAACGGCTCGACCTCTTGCAGGCTAAGCGTCCCTTCGGTCAGACCGATGATCACCGCTTCGACTTCGGGCAGATGCTCGAGGGTGGGTATGGTAATGATGCGATCAGCACCGTAGATTTCCTTCCAGAAGCGGTGAACACGGGCATCGTTCTCGACCTGAATGAGGAAGGCATGAGAGATCTTGAGAAGGTCCTGCACGACTTCTTCCGTCGTCGGCAATTTCTTCCGGTTGATCTGATACCCATTGTCGCTGGTACGGTCGAACACCTCGTCGCCGAAGACCCGAATGAGAGTCGAGGCGTCAAGGCTACCACGTCCGCGAGCATCCGTGACGGTGAAGTCATAGGATTTGAGGCCCAGTTTCGTGATTGCCGCCGCAGTAAGATATGCGGCACCAAAGAGACCGTATTGCGGATCTTCATCAGAGTCACCACCAGCGCGCTCAGGAACCATCAGCCGAAGCTGTTCGGCAATCTTCTCGTCCATCTCCGCTTGAGAGCGGCAAAGAACGTAGCTATCGGAAACGTCTCCGAAGATAGCATTGATGACCTGCAGGTCGTAACGGGCCAGAGGGGCGCCCGGCACTTCCTTCAGGAGGTGATAGCTCCTTGGAAGCGTGTCGAACGCCAGCTGGACGTTGCCGCCCATGGAACCGGTCGTATCGAAGCGCGTCTCCTTGAGGATTGCAGTGCCGACGAGGAGTTTGTAGCCCTTCGCGGTGCTTTCGACACGGTTGAGTGAGCGACGAATGCCGCCGAAGCCCTTCGGATCGACGAGAGGGTCGAGCCCCTTGCCTTCTTTGTGGCGTTGCTCGCCACGTTTGGTGGCTGAACCGCCCTCAGAGCGGACTGAACTGGCGGTAGCTTTATAAGCTGCCGAAGTGAATGTTCTATCTCCCATAATAACTGTCTTTCTGTTTTTCTAGTTTTGGTTTTGCTGTTGCTGTTAATCCACGGGGTGAGCCGTGAAAGGGTGGTACTTGCTCGGCCAGACTGACCTCACGTACGTGTAGAATTTCTCATGCGCCTTCCCAGGATCGGTCACCTCGCCAGAGGCAAGCGAAGTAAGAAGCTGCTCATAGTGATTACCTTCGAGCTGAGAATCCTTAGGGAGGATTCCCGTCTCCGGATCTCCACCGAGAGCTAAAATGACTTCCTTGGCTGCTTGCGAGATTTCCACGCCGGCGATCTTGGATCGTTCCGTGGGACCATCCATCATGCTTATTAAGGATGATTTGCTCCAATCGAAGATGAGCACGACGTGCTTGTCCCGATTGAGCAGGATATTCTCCCCATTAATATCGGTAGTGACACCGACGAGACGGGTGAAGTCCAGCATCTTGAGCAGCTTGCCTATGATCCAGACACTCGTCTTCGGGTCCACGCGAACGTGTTCTCGAGAAGCGAGATGCTGGATAGGTACGAGCTCTCCGAGTTCTTTACAAGCTTCGGCGAAGCTGAGAATAAGGACTTGGCGGTTCCCTTGGTCAGGAGCGGTGAAGCTCTCGATCAAGGTAGGAAAGAATTTCCGATAGCCAAGCTCTCCTTTTTCAGGTTCAGCATCGGCCGCTTGAGCCTCGATCGAATCCGCCCTCTCCCGCAACAAGTGCAGGATATAGGCTTCACGTTCGAGGGTTCCGTTGTGCTCGCGAGCAGACGCGATCTTGAGGATGCAAGGGGTTCCGTCCGGCAGTGTGCAAGCGTAGAGCGCAAAGCGGTCGGTCGAGCCGAGCCGCTCCCCTACAGCATACGTTGCTGTAGGACTGGTAACAGTGATGTTCATTGGAGCTTTTTGGGTTGTGCTTTTCAGCTTAATTTCAGAGGACTTTTTACTAAAAAATCTAAAAAACTTATAGCAATAATATTTAACATTGTCAATACTTTATAATAGTTACGGTACGGTAACGATTGTAGAGACATGAAGTAATATTAGTACAGAGCAAAAGAGCCTGCACCTTAGTGCAGACTCTCTTACTCAGCTAAAATTGTAATAGGCAGACTAGCGACCCTCAGGTCCATGATGACCCATACCCTTGCCGAATCCTGGACGCAGGTATTCTTCAGGAATATTGTTGTCTGCCGCCCACTTGGTGATTTCAGATTTGAATGACTCAATGTTTTCCTTTTTGTCTTCTCGTGCTGCCTGAAGTTCAGCCATCTTAGCTTTTATGAGGTCAGCCTGGGCTTGAGTGATCTTGCCATCAGAAACTGCTTGAGCAATGCGTTCAGAACTTGCCTCCTTGAACTTTGCTTCGATCTCCGCATGTTTGGCTTTCATGACATCATCGACGACCGTCTGCACATCAGAGGTACTGAGATTAAATTTCTGCGAGATTGCTTTCACAAGATTGTTCATAGGGTTTACACGATCTTGCGTTGCTGCTCCTACCACTCCCGCTCCGAGTGCTGTTGCGCCGAGAACGAATGCAGTGGCTGCAATCATTTTCGATTTTTTAGAAATATTTGATAAGTTCTTCATGTATACGATATGTTAAGTGATTATGCTTGTAAGTGTCAGGTTGCGCGCACCTGACCAACATATCATAGCGAAGCACTCATGAACTGATTATGAAGTCGCGGTCTTTGGAAGAGATATCGTGATAGATGTTCCTTTACCAAGTTCACTTTCAACGCTGACACTTCCACCAAGCCGTTCGATTCCCTTGTGAGCAATCGCGAGTCCGAGTCCGCTGCCGCCCGTCTGGCGTGAGCGACTTTTGTCGGCACGGTAGAAGCGATCAAAAATGCGCGTGAGATCTTCAGGGCGAATGCCGATACCAGTATCTTGAATTGCAATTGTCACCGTCTGGTCATCTTTAACCGCAATGCGCACATTCACACTTCCACCCTCTTTGTTGTACACAATCGCATTCTTTACCAAGTTCGAGAGGACACGATGAAGCACATCTTTGTCACCTATGATGTGAGGCGAGCCGATGCCGTCTGCAATGCTCTGTGAAAGTGTGATGTTCTGAGGTCCTGCAAGCTTTTGCATGCGTTCAAGCACCTCCGCAACTTCAGGAATAATACTAAGTGATACAGGGTGATAATTCTTACCTTCCTCGATACGCGAAAGAAGAAGCAAATCATTCACAATATGTGTCATATTGTCGACTTCTTCCATCAGGCTTTTATTATCCTTAATTTGTTCGAGCTCAAGCTTCATGATGGCAAGTGGTGTGCGAAGCTCGTGTGAGGCATCTCCGATAAAACGACGTTGTTCTTCATATGCTGTCTTGAGAGGCTTCAAAGAATTACGCGCAAGGATGTATGACAAAAGGATTGCGACGAGGAAGAGATATATATCAACGATGGTAATAATACGGAACAAATCTTCCTTTACTTCTTCAGGAGTTGGCCCCTGTCGTAATTCGATAATAATTCCTTTTGCGGGAAGACGCCGCACACGCTCTTGAATACGACTATCAAATAGCGCATAGGTGATGTAACTCGAAATTACCAAAATCACTCCAAGGGTAATGGAGTAGATTGCAGTCAAGCGAAACAACGAGTAATTAAAACGTTTTTCAAATGAGCCGGTAGCCTTTGCCTCGGACGGTTTCGATATGTGAAGCATATGATTTTGGTAGTTTATTACGTAAATTCTTTATATGCACGTCGACAACATTACTGAGCGTATCGTGATTGCGATCCCATACGTGTTCCAGCAGGTCATCACGTGTGAGCACCGTTCCTTTGTTGCGTATCAAGTATTCGAGAAGTCCGTATTCACGCAACGTGAGAGTAAGCTCTTTATCTTTAATCGTCACTTTTTGAGTGCGTGTATCGAGTGTAAGGTCATCCCACGTAAATATATCGTGACTTGCGAGTGGAGGACGACGGAGTAAGCTCCGGATGCGCGCAACAAGCTCCTGTGTTGCAAAAGGTTTTGCCAGATAATCATCAGCGCCACCATCGAGCCCCTCTACTTTATCTTCGACGGCGTCACGTGCCGTAAGCATGAGAATAGGCATCGTCTTACCTGCCTCTCGAAGATTGCGACACACTTCAAGACCATTACGCTTAGGGAGCATGATATCAAGCACTACGACATCATATGCATTCCATCGTGCAAGCCGCTCACCTTCCTCACCGTCAAGTGCACTGTCTACAGCAAAACCTTTGCCCTGTAGCACGGTCACCAGCCCCTTATTTAGCTTTACCTCATCCTCGACAATCAGCAATTTCATATAAGTATCATATCGCACAAACATGAAGATAGGATGAAACAGAAAACCCTATGGTTTACTCTGTCGTCACACCGTCAAACTCTTCTTCGTGAGCCACGGCATCTTCCTTGGTGGCTCTCACAATTCCATCTTTATGATGCGCAGGAGAATAGAGAGTATATATCTTGAGAGATTCTGTTTCTGAGGTATTGATCACATTATGTTCTGCACCTGCTGGCACCACAATCGCCGAACCATCAGCAATCTCGTATTCATTGCCATCTATCACGCACAGGCCCTGCCCTTTCTCAATGCGAAAAAACTGATCATTATCAGGATGAATTTCCATGCCGATGTCCTGCCCTGGCAAAAGACTCATGAGCACCAACTGGCTATGCTTTCCTGTATAAAGCACTTTCCTAAAATGAGCATTGTCTACGGTGTCTTGTTCGATATTTGTATGAAATCCTTTCATGTGTTTGGGATTAATGTAGTAATTACTATCTTATGCATTCACCTGCATATCAATCGCTTTCGTCTCCTTTGTGATCATTCTGCCCTCACTATCAATATCATAAAAAATAAGCGTTCCAAATGGCATACCGAGTTCGGCGACCCCTTCATCACTCACACGCTCGATATACTTTATGAGTGCTCGAAGTGAATTACCGTGAGCCACCACTAACACATTTCCTTCTTGAACTTTAGGTACAACATGCGAAAGATAATATGGAACCACACGATCATACACCATCTTCAGTGACTCACCGTTCGGGATGGGATGATCCCAACCACGTCGTAGCTGTTTGAATTCTTCTTCACCGATCGAATCCTCCATCTCCCATTTATTCTTTCCGGTATAGTCGCCATAATCACGCTCATTGAGTTCTCTGGCGTGCTCGGTAGGTACATTATATTGCTCACAAACATTGAGCATTGAAGCAAGAGTTTCAATCGAGCGCACTTGCATCGATGCAAATGCGTAGTCTATGTGAGTATCTTTCAAAAGCTGAGCCATTTCCTCTGATTTTTTGAAGCCATACTCAGTGAGATGGCGGTCACGTGTCCCCGTCCAGCGCCCTGCTTTATTCCATTCTGATTCGCAATGTCGTGCAATGATAAGTTTCCCCATATTCGTAAAGTCAGTGATACTAGTGTGTTACCTTGCTTCGTGGTACACGACCTTCGAAAAAATCAATGATGTTGTTTGAAGCAATCTGCGCCATTTCATTACGAGCACTTTCGCGCGCAGAAGAAATGTGCGGTGTCAGCACGACATTAGGGAGCTTAGTCAGTCCACGAGTAAGCTTTGGCTCGAATTCATACACATCAAGACCAGCACCCGCAATCACCCCTTTTTGGAGTGCGGTCACGAGTGCCTTTTCATCTACGACGGGTCCTCGTGAAGTGTTGATAAGAAAGGCCGTCTTCTTCATCAGCGACAAGGTTTTTTCATTGATAAGGTGATGCGTTGCTGGAAGGAGAGGCACATGCACACTCACAATATCTGCTTCAGCAAGGAGAGCATCCAGTGATGCCATTTTTGTGGCACCACAATCAGTCTCAATATCAGGATGTGCCACAAGATCGGTGTAGATAATTTTCATGCCGAACCCATGATGTGCAATACGTGCCACTTCACAACCAATTGCACCACTTCCGACAAGTCCCAACGTTTTACCCTTCATATCAGTTCCCATGAACGCCATAGGTGACCAGCCCTTATATTTTCCCTTTCGGGTAAAAGCATCTGCTTCTACCATACGTGTAGTGAGACCAAGCATGAGTGCGATAGCTTGCTCGGCCACAGGAGCATTCGAAGATCCTGCGGTGTTGGTGACGGTAATGCCACGCTTAGTTGCTTCCACAACATCGATATTGTTATAACCCACCGTATAACTTGCAAAAAGCTTCACACTCGGTGCAGCATCGTACACCTGTGCATTGATATCATCAGTGAGCAAACACATCACCGCATCATAGGGCTTTTTCTTGAGGTATGTGATGAGCTCACGCTGACTCGGCACCTTGTCTTTCGGATAGACATCTACTTCGTATCCTTTCTGTGTGAGCATATCGATGCCCAACTTTGGAATCTCGCGGGTAATAAAAACTCGTTTGGTCATAATGTTATCGATTATCGATGCCTATGGCTTGGCTAATGTGGGTAAAACCGTCTCGTCGAAGAAGTGTGGCGAGATCGCGATTGATAGTACCTACCACCTGAGGTCCCTCGTATATCATGCCGGTGATCATCTGAATGAGCGTTGCACCAAGACGAATCTTTCGATAGGCATCTTCGGCACTAAACACCCCTCCACATCCCACCAACACAAAACGCGAACCACAACTTCGGTAGATATGGGCAAGAAGCTTATCTGACTGCTCCTGCACCATCTTTCCACTATATCCACCTTTCACCTCCTTCTTCTTAGTGAGGTTAGTACATATAATACCATGCACGCGATGCACCTGCAGTACCGCAAGCACTGCATCTACCTGCTCCATCGACATATCGGGTGACATTTTTATGAAGATCGGCTTGGATGGCGCCCTTCGAAGGGCGCCATCCTCTTCAAGAGCAGAAAGCAGTTTCTCAAGCTTTAATGGATCAGTAAACGGCTGGCCACCGAGCGTATTCGGACAGCTGATATTGATAGTGAGATAGTCAGCATGAGGTTCCATAGTGCGAAATGCCTTCTGATAGTCTCGCACCGCATTGTCGATATCGAGATTTGCTTCGCAGTTAGTCATTGCAACACTGATGCCGAGCTGGAAATCTTTTTCAATGCGACGTGTGTGTGCCAAACGATCTGCAATCACCTCACACCCATCATTTTTGAGTCCGTAGTACACGCGGATTCCCTTTTGCTCTGGCACTCGCCACAAACGAGGTTTGGGATTACCTGCACAGAGCTTTCCTGTTACTGAACCCACCTCCTCGAAGGCGAATCCGATAGCGGACATGATCTGCGTAAGCTCAGCATTCTTATCGAATCCTGCCGAGAGTCCAATGGGGTTCGAGAAATGAAGCCCGCACACATCTTGAGCAAGAATAGAATCCTCATAGGTAAAAATTTTTTTGGTAATATAGCGAGCGGGTGTGAGCTTGCCCAAGAGTTTGCCCACCATCACCATACGATCGTGTACGTCTTCAGGATCAAACTTAAAAAGCACCGGTTTTGCTAGGTATTTGTAGATATAGGCAATAAAGTCTCTCATGTTAGACAAGTATAACGCTTTCTTGATACACTTTCACTTATGCAACCAACAACAAAAAAAGTAATCGGCGGTATTGTAGTGATCGTTGTCGCTGGCGTTGCCCTCGCACGACTCAATACCCCTTCAAACAATGAAGTAGCTACCCCTACTAATACCAATATTGACACCACTTCAGAGAATGCAACTACCTCTAGCGCGGTGTCAACAACAACCACAACAACCACCACAACTCCTCCACCTCAGCGCACCTACAAAGATGGCACGTACAACACCATTGGATCATATCGCTCACCAGCAGGCACGGATACGTTTGGACTCACTATTACTATCAAAGATGATAAAGTCGTAAGTACCTCATTCGATATTCAGGCAAAACCCGAAGCAAGTAAGCGCTACCAGCAGGGGTTTGCAGAAGAATACCGCACACAAGTCGTAGGAAAATCCGTTGACAGTATCAACCTAAGCATCGTAAGTGGAGCATCTCTCACTACCAAGAGCTTCATGGATGCCCTTGTGACTATCAAAGCTGAAGCGAAGGCATAATCTCGACGCGTCAAACAAACTAGAAAAAATCTCCCACCCATCCGGGGGATTTTTTTATGTAGCCCTGTTTGTTCATGATGACGTACTCGAATTTCCACTCGTGAAGTGCTTCGGGTGACACAAAAAAAAGACAGCTTGCGAGCGCATCTGCAGTGGCTGTGTCACCTGCAACTACCCAGGTTGCCAACACTTCATTATCAACCGAAGCACGTGTATGAGGATCAATCACATGATGATGATCACGCCATGTACGCTTGTTAATACCCGATGCACACAATGCACCTTTTTGAAGGGTCGTGGTACCGATCACCTTTGATGCATTACGCGGATCTTCGAGACCTATGGTAGTAGGTTCGGTGCCTTGGTAGTACACATCACCGCTACCATTCACGAGCATTGACTCACAACCCTGTTCTTTGAGGTAAGCAACTATACGATCAACGAAATATCCTTTACCAAGTGCTCCCACATCAAAAAGTACCGGGGCGGAAGTAATAAGGGTATTTCCCTCAAGGGTTATCGTTTCAATGAGATCTGGAGTAAAACGCACCACTTCTTGCTCGGTCAAAGAATAGACATCATCATATCCAAGGTCACTGATCGTAAACCCAATGAGCGGATTAAGCTTATACCCTGATGGTTCATAGAACTTGAGGTAGAGCTCTAGCATCGCTCGAAAATCATCAGGAATTTTGTACACTCCTGCCTGCTCTGCAATCCTCCACACTAACGACGAACGAATAAAACGTGAGTAGGTCTCATCAAAACGTTGAGAACGAGCAATAATCTCATGCTTCATGTCTTCTGCGCTCACCCCACTCTTCACCTCATGTGGATCAAACGTCACTTCCCAGTGAGTTCCCATCGATTCGTAAGCAAAGGTGTACATAGCAGTGCCATCAGCTAAAAGCCTGGGAAATAATCAGTTTTGATAGAGGCGCGTGGAAGCCCCATGCGCAAAAGCATAGTTTTATAATTCTCTACCATTGCGTTGGGCCCTGAGAGATAGAACATACAATCCTTCCAGTCTGGGACCATCTTTTCTACCACTTCCTTGGTGAGAAAATCTTTAATAAGGCATTCGGTTCTTAATCCAAACTTCTGCGCTCCTTCTTCAAAAATATCTTTATACGCAATTTCAGCTTCCTCTTTCACGCTATAGATAAGAGTGACTTTGCGTTGTTCTCCACTATCTGAAAGATACTTCACCATACTACGAAACGGCGTGACACCAATTCCTCCCGCAATAAACACCAGCTTCTTTGAAGTATCTTTCGGCATCACAAAATCTCCACCGAGCTGACCCGCAGCAATCATTTCTCCTTCTTTCATGTTAAGTAAATGTTGCTTGAAGGTACTTGAGGGGGTATAGAATTTTACCCCGAGCTTTAGCTCTTTTTCAGTGGGTGATGATGCAATGGTGAAGTAGCGGCGATTTCCACGATTATCAGGCGCGGTCTTTGCTCGAGCTTCAGACAATGTCCACTCAATGTACTGACCTGGCGTAAAGGTAAACGGCGCATCAGAAGTAAACGTAAATTCATACGTTTCCTTTGATATTAACTTCTTTTCTTTAAGCTTGAGCATTAAGCGTCGCTTCATGCTCACTGTGTATGCAAAAATATTACCAATAAGCAGTGCAAGCTCTGGAGAAGAATGAATCGGACCAAATGAATACGAGCTTGCAAATAGCGCTCCCACGATTACTCCAAACACGACTTGAAACGTTCGACGAGACGGCATCGTAAGAGGCTCGGTAAGCATAATGGTACCGAAAAAGATGAGTGGCCATGAAAGAAACTGCTCTCGAAGTGCTACACCCACTTCTGACCAGTGAAATACGGCTGTTACCACCAGCGCACTTGCTACAAATGCCCCGAACATCGCGAATTTACGAATCTTACGCACAATCAAAAGACCGACCATAAGCACGAGAGGAAGCATCACAGAAGTGCCTACCCACCATACCCCATTTCCATTCTGAAGTGTGGGGAATATGCTCATGATGAAGAGTCCTGCGGCTACAGGGTTGAAGATATGCCGTGCATTCGTAGCAAGTAAGTACTTTGATGCCATTGCAAAAAAACCTACCGCAAAAGCAGTGATCAGATCAGCAACCTGATATGACGGGAACAAAATAAAGTACAAAATAAATCCCGTGATGAGCCATGACTCAATATTCACCGGAGCTCCAAAACATTTCGAAAGAATGACGTTTGAAATACCACACCCCGCAAGCACTGCAAGCAATGTCGCAACATAGGAGAAGACGCCAAACGACAAACTCCCTGAGAGAGCAAGAGCCATTGAGTACGCGGCGAGTAGTGCTAGACCATACAACACCAAGCGATACATGGTGATGTTGTTGAGGAATCGGTCGATTGTGTTGAGCATATTATTTTTGTTGAAGTGCGCGAAGCTCACTTTCGTACATACGCATCACTTCCATTGTTGCCTTCATCTGATCCATACCGCTATCAGTACGCTTTTTGACCTCCATACCAATCTTCTGGAACAGCTCTGGATTCTTGGTTATCATGGCAATCATCTGTTCTTGCTGTTCTTTGGGAACGTTTTTGAGCTGGCGTTCAAGCAGCTTTCTCATTAAAAAATCTTTGATCATAGCCTATAGGATAGCATAGGATTTCTTTTTTTTCCTTGATGCGCTCTACCTCCTCAATAAACTTCCATGCTGCGAGCACCTCCTCAGTCGACAAAAAGCCCTCTAGGCGGCCTTCTATGGCGTCTTCGAGGATATTCATATATGCCTCATGCCCCCCTTCGAGTACGATTTCTTTAGTTTCTCCTGAGGTGTAGGTAACTATGATTGCCACCCGATTTTCAGCGAGTGCCTTACCACTTCGTAGTGTGATATCGATATGCCGAAGCTCTGGATCATCGATGTGGGCCTTCACTGAAAGATAGGTTTCTTTTCCTTCTCTGCCATCGTATCGTGCAAAGTGATGTGCATCGTGATCTTGCGCAGGCACAAGTCGAGACAAAATATACGAGCGTGAGTGTGTGGCATGAAAAATGCGTGCAAGCATAAAAAGCAGGTGGTTTTGACCAACATCGCGAAGCGCCCCAACTGCATCATAAAAGCCTGCACGATGATCTACCGTGGCGGTCTCAAGAATTTCAATCGTAAGTGATTGTATGTGCGCAGGATCTTCCTTTTGTAGTGCGCGCAACTCTTTTTTGCCAGCATAGTGATCTACTTTTACATGACACGTATCAATCGCTGATGTCTCCAAAAATCTTGCGAGACCTTGAGCGTCCTTGAATCCTTCACCAAAAGGTTTTTCAATAAGTGTAAACACCTTGAGGTGATGCATCATACGGAGCACCTGTTTTGATGCAGTAGGTGGCAATGCAAGATATGCAAGGTGTTTTACATCTAGGCGAAGCGCTTGTTCGAGTGTTTTAAATGATGCAGGATCATCATAAGCACCTACGATGTGTTGATACTCAAAAGGAAGCTGATCAAACAGCTTGGGTGAACGAGAGAAGCCTATAAGCCTTGTATTTTTGGGGAGCCTACCTCTACCGTAGAGGTCGATGAGGGCTGGGATGAGCTTGCGTTCGGCGAGATTACCTGAGATTCCGAAGATGATGATGTCCATGTGTTGATTATAACATTATCCACTTCAGCTGTGCTGGTTGCAGTTACTTGTGCCTGAGCTTGAGCCTGAGCGGAGTCGTCAATAGCTTTTTCAATATCTTCAATCGTACTCTTAACTTCATTTACCTTAGTAATAAGAGCATCGATATGCTTATCTTGTTCAGTTTGTTCAACAGGAGCTGCCATAGTTGCTATACGTGCCTCCACAGCCAGCGTAGAGCTTGCTTCGACAGTTGTTGTGGCGGATGATGACGATGAGGCAAGATCAGAAAGTACCGCAGCGTGCTCATCAAGCGTACTCTTGAGGTCAGCAATTACTTCTTTTACGGTCGTCGTAGCCTGCTCAGACGTAAGCTCTGCAATGCCCGCCTTGATAGATTCGGTATGCTCGGTGATTTTAGTTTCAATAATAGCCTGAGTTTCTTCGGTGAGCTTTCCTTTTTTTGAAAGTATCTCTGCTTCAGCGAGACGATTTTTGGTATGTTGCACTTCTACTTTTACTTTTGCATCAGGTGTCACCGCGACAAGAGTCTGAAGCCCTTCGTTGATGTTGGTCTTAATAGGATAAAGTGCATCTCCAGGAAGTGCTGCCGATGCTGCATACGACGTACCACCACTCGTGATAATGAGCATGAAAGTGAATGCCGCCACCGCAATACGCGTGCGGTACTCCATAACCGTGAGGAAAAAGCCATATGGTGAAGGGATGTTTTTTGGTCCGAGAATTGCATTCAACATGGCACGCTTATCACGCGCAGTGAGTTTCACTTCGCGAGCAGTCTTTGAGAATTTTTTGATCCAGGTTGTTTTCATTTTTTTATATACAATTTTCGAAGTTTTTCGAGTGCTCGATGGAGACGTACAGAAATATTGTTTTCGGTCTCTTTGAGGAGCTCCGCTATCTCGGTAACCGAGAGATCGTTCACGAAGCGCAAAATAATAACTTCGCGATATTTTTCTTCAAGTTTTGAGGTCTTTTCGAGAATACGCTCTACCTCGACACGATCTGTGTGATGACCCGAGTGCTCGACAGGGGCATCGAAGCCCACATCATGAAGATCATCGAGGGATACCACCTTTTTCTTGCGATACCAGTCGGTGATAGCATTTCGGGTGGCCGCATAGAGGAAGGCTCGAGGGTTTTCCATGACCGTTTCTTTGGTAATGGTAATCCAGGCCTTCATAAATACTTCCTGGACAATTTCGAGTGATTGCTCCCTATTACTCGTCTTGAAGTAACAATACCGAAAAAGTTCATCGGCGTGCTTCTCATAAAGGGTGAGAAATTCAGCTTTTTGTGCTTTTTCGCTTGTCATAATTTAAGACGCAGTGTTGGACGGTTTATTACACCCTTTAGCTACCATATATGCTATACTTTGAGCATTATGAAAGGGGTTCGCGTTATTATAGCACTTTTTGCCTTATTTCTAGTAGTCGGAGGTGCTTTTTTCTATGCTTCCCGATCTGAGCGTTTTTCATATATCTTTGACAATTTTGACATCTTTTCGATGTATCAAAATCTCGGTAATCCATACATTCGATATGTCCACATCCCCCCTGGCCTCCGCAAGGAAGAAGTTGCTTCTATCTATTCAAAAGTACTTGCCTGGAATGACCAAGATGTTCGAGATTTCCTCAACGAATCAAGCGGTACCAAAACTGATCTTGAGGGTTACTACTTCCCCACCACCTATGTCCTCCCTCTTGATGCAAGCGGAGAAGAGGTGCGCAATAAGATGATCGAGACCTTTAATAAAAAAGTTGTCACGGCAAAACCGTCACCAAGCTCAATTCTCAGCAAGAATAAGGTAAACATCGACACTGCTCTTAAGGTTGCGTCATTGATTCAACGAGAGGCTGCGGGTAAACATGACATGAATCTCATCTCCGGCATTATTTGGAATCGTATATGGAGTGGTATGAGTCTTGATATTGATGCAACACTCCAATACGCAAAGGGTTCCGCAGAAAATAAGTGGTGGCCACAGGTACTTTCATCGGATAAGAATATCGCTTCGCCCTATAATACGTATAAGACGATTGGTCTACCACCAACACCCATCGCAAGCCCGAGCCTTGCGGCGATCAACGCAGCATATAATCCTGAAAAGACTTCATGCCTCTTCTATTTCCACGACAAAAACCGCAAAATTCACTGTTCAAAAACATACGATGAGCATAAGAAAGGTATTGAACAATATTTGAAATAAAGAAAAGCGGCGACCCGTGGTGGGTCGCCGCTCTGTTTTCAGGACTCGACGTGGTTATCATACAAACTCGCAATCACTCCCAAACCAGCAAGAAGCGTCAATTGCTGCACACCAGAGTCAAGGTTGTGGCACGTAATGTTCGTACCTCTTCCTCTGTCTGACTCCCCGAGGTGGTCGGAGTGAATTTCACACGCATTCTCTGGACACCTGAGCAATAGCTGGCCATTGGACACAAACGCATTGAAGCCATGATCGTAGTACGACTTTACTTCTCCATGAAGTTGTCGATGCGCCTCATACATCGCTCGTTCAGCATCGTCCACACGCATAGTACTACGTTCATCAGGAGATAGGCGCCTCCAAAACTTCACCAAGGAGGGGCTGGCATATCCACCAACCGAGTGACCGTGTCCACCCGGAACAGAACAGGATGTGATCGAGAGCACCTGCTGCGATGTTGTCGGCATATCATGATCGTGCGGATACGCAATCGCTCCAAGTAGCACCTGCAGAGAGTAGCAGACGTGCTTCACTTCATGATAGCAGTAGTAGCGTTCGCTCTTCGTACCACCACAAGCGTCGCAGATATCTTCGCCCACCTCACCAAGCCACAGTCTTTTTCCCGTCCCGTCACAATCGGGACAGGACATGCCTGTTCGCAAAACCATGTGCGGTATGCGAATCTGATACGTAAGCCAGTCTGCATCGCTCCCCACCAAGATCAGCGAATCATTGATTCCGAACGTCTGACTTCCCACTATTGGCTCGTACCGATCAAACAAAGGCAAAAGAGATAGCTCTTCTTCCTTACCCTCGAAGTACACACTGAAATCTTTGTGGGGCATACTTGCGATGTACTCGCGATGAATCCTGAGAAATAACCCACCTTTCTCGAGATCCCAAAACAGATGGTACCAGCGTCGCACATCTTCCTGCATGATAAATTTCATAGAACTATTCCTTTCTTACGAAAAAACTATCACGAATTTATATAAAAAGAAAACCCACCATCATGCGACGGTGGGTTTCCGTGCTTTGATGGTGGGTTCGATTTTCGAACTTACATCATGATCATTTTACCGCGAGGGCTCCAGATCATGAGTTGAACGAGGGTGCCGTTTTTCATCGTGAGCCCGCCCATCGCCTGACAGAGCGTCTTCGCTTCTCCCGCTGCAGCCGTAAGGGCCGTGAGCGAGTGGATAGAAGGGGTGTAGGGATAGTGGAACTCTTCTTTGAAGCGAAGTTTGATTTCGTCCTCGGTCTCGGAGGTTTCGATGATGTAGCGGAGTGCGGCCTCGATTTCGTCATTGCTGAGTTCGTTGTAGGGCCGTCCGCTTTCGACAATCTGCTGGCCGATGCTCTTGAAAGCTTCGTTAACAGGCTTCTGGGCTGCGATGATTTGTTTAAGTGCTTTGATGTCCATGAGTCAGTTTTTCTGGGTTGAAGGAGTTTCGGTGTGTGGTTGTAACCTAATAATCATATTATCACGTAATAGATAATATGTCAATACTCTAGTGGACCCGACAGGACTCGGTCACTGATAATTTTGCTTCTCAAAATTTCCGCGACCCCGCCTCCCTCGTTCTGGTTCGCTAGACTCACACCAGAACTCAGTCCGGCTTTCTCGTCCACTGTGCTCCCCTCCAGAAATGAAAAAGACCTGGCCGAAGCCAAGTCTTTTTCATTTTGTGGACCCCAGCGGACTCGAACCGCTCACCTCCTCAGTGCAAATGAGGCGCTCTACCAGATGAGCTAGGGGCCCATTTTACGACCTAAGCCGCATAAAACAGACAAGCACTAGTATACCTATTGCTATTAAAATTGCAAAATGTCACACTTGTAGCAATGAAGCTACAGAGAGGCTTTACCCTCATTGAATTATTGGTCGTGATTGCCATCATCGGCCTTCTTTCATCTGTTGTCATGGCGTCACTCAATAGCGCACGCAACAAAGCCCTTGATGCTAAGCGTCAATCAGACATGCAAGCTGTTAAAAACGCACTTTTGCTTTATGCAAATGACCATGATGGCATGTATCCCCATTTGGACGCAGAAGGCTTGCCAAGCATACCAAGCGGTGAAGGTTATGGATTGAATTGTTGGAATGGGTGGCAATCCGGAAATATAAATGGTGGTTTCAATTGGCTTGAAGTACTTGAAACAGGAGGATATATTTCAAAAATGCCTTACGAAAGGAATATGGGTAACGAGTGTGTATATCGTTACGTCAATATTCAAACAGGCGGAAATAGTACTACTCCGAATACTGAATGCGGATCACCAACTGGAAAGTATGCAATACTCGCTTGGAAGGAAACTACCGACGTAAAGCCCGATTCTACATATGCACAGCCAGCATGTTGGGCGAGCTTAAATTGGAGTGAAGGTACTGCAGCAAATCCAAAAACTCGCATCATGATCCTACCCCAGTAGATCCTTGCTCCGGAGCTTCCGATGGTATTTGAGCGTGAATCGGTGGGCTTCGGCGTTGGCAAGAAGTACCGCAGTCTGATGCCTTTTAATAAGCTCTTCGTCACCGATAAGACGTTCGGGTTGGTGTTTGATATTTTTGACGACTCCGATAACAGGAGTATTCGGAAATAGTTCTTTCGCTACCTTATATTGTGGCATTCCTCCGTCGGTAACGATAAGATCCGGCATGCGCCACTCCTCATGCTTCACCCGACGCATGAGCACTTCTTTCAGACTCGCCACATCGTTGATCCCCTTACGACGAACCTTGAACATACGATAGTCACTTTTCTTTGCGATACCATCTTCGATCACTACCATCACTCCTGTCATACTTGCTCCTTGCATGTGTGCGATGTCATACGCTTCGATACGAAACGCACCAGCTTCCTCTGTTCCCTTTTCTTGAATGTTCTCGCGCTTGATGAGCGACACATCACGAATATGTTCGAGTGCGAAGATTTGTCGCTTGATCTTGTCGGCTTTTTCGAACTCCTGCTGCTTAGCATATGCCTTCATCTCAGCACGAAGCTTGGTGAGAAGCGCTCCCTTCTTACCCTGAAAAAACAGAGTGATATTACGCATCGTTCTTGCATACTCTGTCTTACTTACCGTGCCGACACATGTTCCAGGACACAAGCCGATTTGATAGTTGAAGCACGGCATACCTGATCCTGCTTTACACTTCTCATCGCGATACGGAAAGATGCGTCGAATAATCTTAAGACCCTCACGTAGTGAAGGCCCACTCATGAATGGTCCGAACTGATGTCGGGTCTTTACCTCCCCACGAATCTTGCGATCTTCAAGATCACGACCACGCTCCATGATCACCATAGGAAATTCTTCTTCAGTGATAACCGCAAACATGAAGCTCTTATCATCTTTCTCTTTGGTGTTGTGATACGGGCGATATTTGCGAATGAGTTCAGCTTCGAGGATAAGAGCCTCGAGTACTGAGTCTGTTTGCTGATAGTCGATAGTATCCGCAAGCACTACCATGTCGGCAATAAGCTCGCTTCTGGTCTTAAACAGATTCTTAGCAAAATAACTTCGCACACGATCGCGCAGTGACGTTGCCTTTCCTATATAGAGGATCTCCTTGCCTCGCTTGAAGAAATATACTCCAGGCGAATCAGGCAGTTCCTTAATAGCAGAGATATCGATTGACATATATGCAAAATGATTATACTTTTATATGCAAAAAACTCAACCAACCAGAAAGGACATCATGTTCAAACAAAAAGCTGATTGGATTGCGTTTGGTATCGTTCTTTGTGTGGCATTGCGGATCTGCGCTTTCACTGAAGACCTTACGAGGCTCTTGGAAGACTACGGCTTCACATCACACAGCGCATTTTGGATCGGGTTATCCGCTGTAACCCTCATGGCTACCTTGGTTTCCTGTGGACTACACTCTCTATGGGAACGTCTACTGCAGAAACTTCAAGAACTTGCGGATGACAGAGCATTTCGCAGGCAACAGGGGTTGATGCCACACGGACCAGCGAGACCAGCGCTCAGAGTGTACATTTGTAGGTGTGCCGTGACCACACTCATTATCACACCCATGACCCATGCTCACCGATGGAAGTGTGCAAGCTGTGGAACACTCCACGCTACTCCCCCGAACCAACAAGAACGATTCAAACCCAATCCATGAGCGGCGACCCACCTCGGGTCGCCGCTTTTTTTGACAAAATTAAATATCTTATGTATGGTGAAAATGAACAACTAACAATAGGAAGAACCTTACACAATGTCAATGCCTCTCAACCTTGTTCTGGTACGCCACGGCGAATCAGAAGGTAACGTTGCTGTCGATCGCTCCAAGAAGGGCGACCACAGCGCGTTCAACGATCCGAAATTCACCAGCCGCCACAGTTCACTCTGGCGTCTCTCTGCAAAGGGAGTCGCCCAAGCAACAGAAACAGGAAGGTGGATCACTGCCAACCTCGGTCTGCGGTTTGATCGTCATTACACCTCTGCCTACATTCGCGCGATGGAAACCGCAGGTCTCCTTGCTCTTCCGGATGCGCAGTGGTATGAAGACTTTTATCTGCGCGAGCGTGATTGGGGTGCTCTCGATCGCGTTTCCGTAGAGGAGCGTGAACAAAAGTTCGCGGTGGCAATGAAGGAACGCAAGGTAGACCCATTTTACTGGGTGCCTCCGAACGGAACTTCTCTTGCGGACCTCTGCTTGCGAATCGACCGCGTGATCGACACCCTCCATCGCGAATGCGAAGGAAAGAACGTCATTATCGTCTGTCACGGCGAAGTGATGTGGGCGTTTCGCGTCAGACTCGAGCGGATGTCCCAAGAAAAATTCCGCAAGCTCGACGGCTCCAAAAAGCCGTATCACCGAATTCACAACTGCCAAGTGATTCACTACACTCGCACCGATCCGCACACCAGTGGAACGACGGCGCCACACCCACACCTGAATTGGATGCGGTCAATCTGCCCTTGGCAACTTGATCTGTCCGGTGATGGAAAGTGGAGGAAGATCCAGCGCAAACGCTACACCAACGACGAGCTTCTTGAACGGGCTCGCCAAGTCCCCGCTGTTATCGTCTAGTCGGCAAGATCACCGACCCAAAACTACGTCGCCCTGGAAACCCCGGGGCGACTTTTGTGTGATAAGGAGAAAAGCGAAAGAAAATTTTGTACATAATATTTCTCGGAAGAAGCCTTGCGAGGCTCGACGGAGCGAGCACGAGGAATTTTCTAGCAAGAAAATATCCGTGCTTCTGAAGAGAGATATTATTTACAAAATTTTTTTAAGATACTTCCCCGTAAAGCTCTTCGGACTATTCGCCACCTCCTCAGGAGTTCCCTTCGCCACAATCTGTCCTCCACCAATTCCTCCTTCAGGACCAATATCGATGATGTAGTCTGAACATTTGATGAGATCCATGTTGTGCTCAATCACAAGCACGGTGTTCCCCTTGTTCACCAACTTCTGAAGAATTTCGATGAGCTTGCGTACGTCTTCGTAGTGAAGTCCGATGGTTGGTTCATCGAGAATGTAGATCGTCTTCTGCACATGTGGACGATAAAGCTCTGAAGCAATTTTCACACGCTGCGCTTCTCCACCAGAGAGTGTGGTTGCAGACTGACCGAGCTTGAGATATCCGAGACCCACCTCATCAAGCGTCTTTAAGCGATCATAAATAGACGGAATGTCCTCAAAGAATGCGAGACCTTCTTCAACAGTCATCTCGAGCACATCGTAAATACTCTTCTTTTTGTATTTCACTTCGAGTGTTTCTTTCATGAAGCGCTTGCCGTTGCAAACATCGCACGTCACAAACACCGTCGGCAAGAAGTGCATTTCCACTTCGATCATGCCGTTTCCTTGGCAGGTCTCACATCGCCCACCTTTTACGTTGAATGAGAAGCGACTCGCAGACCACCCTCGTGCTTTTGCTTCTGAGGTAGTGGCAAACATATCACGAATATGACTGAAGGCTCCAGTGTAGGTCACCGGGTTTGAGCGAGGCGTACGCCCGATCGCAGATTGATCGATGAGAATTGAGCGACCAACATACTCGGTACCACTGAAGCTTCCCACATTGAAGAGCTGTGCGGTGCGCTTGCGCTTTTCGAGTCGTGCTTGAAGATTTTTGTAGAGGAGTTCGTACACGAATGATGACTTGCCTGATCCCGACACACCAGTGACCGTGATGAGGCGACCAAGCGGAATATCAACGCTGAGGTTTTTGATATTAAAAATATTTCCCCCACGAATCATGATCTTACCCGCATCGTGATCACGTCGCTTTTCAGGTACGGGAACTTCATTCTCTTTGCGAAGATAGCCGAGCGTGAGCGAACCTGAATCATTCTTCTTTGTGGTGAGCAGATCTTCAAGCCATCCTGACACCACCACGTCTCCACCGTGTACACCTGCCCCTGGACCAATGTCGACAATATAGTCTGCGGCGTAGATCGTATCTTCATCGTGCTCTACCACTACGATCGTATTCCCTGCATCACGCAAGCTAAGAAGTGTCTTGATGAGGCGATCGTTGTCGCGCTGATGAAGGCCGATTGTGGGTTCGTCGAGCACGTAGAGTGCACCTACGAGCCCCGAACCAAGTTGTGATGCAAGACGAATACGCTGCGCCTCTCCTCCTGAAAGCGTGTTTGCTTTACGCGACAATGAAAGATATTCAATACCTACATCATTCATGAAGGTGAGACGGTTCTGAATTTCCTTTATCACCACTTTAGAAATTTCTTTATCTTTTGGTGAAAGTTTGAGTGACTTGAAGAAACCAATCGCATCTTTGATTGAACGGTCCACCAATTCAATAATATTTACTTTATGCCCTGCTTCAGATCCATCACCACTCATCAAGAACACATGGAGGGCTTCGGGTCGAAGACGTGCACCGTGACATACGGGGCATGCCTCATTCACAAAAAATCCACGTGTACCAAGACCATTACATTCAGGACACGCACCGTATGGTGAGTTGAATGAGAACAAACGCGGCTCGATTTCAGGATATGAAAATCCATCAAACGGACACATAAACTTCGAAGAAATGAGGTGATCACTTCCCTCCACTCCATCAGCAACAATACGAAGCAATCCCTCAGCTTGATCGAGCGCTTTTTCAATTGCTTCATTCAAACGTTCATCGAAGCTCTCCTTTTGCTTTTTATCTTTTGTGGCGAGCTCAGACACGTAGAATCGATCAACAAGCACGTCGATATCATGTTTATGAGTTTTGGTAAGTACGATTTGCTCACGAAGTTTGTGAGGTTTGCCATCAATACGCACTTCTTCATATCCTTTACCAAGCAGATCGTAGAGAAGCTGGTAGTATTCACCTTTTCGTCCTACCACCACTGGCGCGTACACTGAGAACGTCGCATCAGTGAGTTCGACACCCATCACCTTTTTCTTCGAGGTGTCGATTGCGTTCACTGTTTTGATAATACTCTCAAGAATTTCCTCCTTCGAGAGTTTTTTGATTTCGCGGCCGCACACCAAACAATGTGGCTTACCCACACGCGCAAACAAAATACGGAGATAGTCGTAGATTTCGGTGATGGTCGCCACCGTCGAACGCGGGTTGTTCGAGCGAGATTTCTGATCGATTGAGATAGCAGGAGAAAGGCCGGTGATCTCATCGACGTCTGGTTTCTGCATCTGGCGAAGGAATTGTCGAGCATATGATGAAAGAGACTCGACGTAGCGTCGCTGTCCTTCAGCGAAGATCGTGTCGAAAGCAAGCGATGATTTTCCGGAACCAGAAAGACCCGTGATCACGATCATCTTGTTGCGTGGCATCTCAACCGTAATATCCTTGAGATTGTGGGTTCGAGCTCCTTTTACCACAATAGACCCATTGTGTTCATCGTGCGACTTGTTTTCAGGAGATTTTTTCATATCAGGGGTATGGTAGCACGAAGCGCTCTGTATTGCATGTATATTTATATAAAAAGAGCCACCCCCTCCCCGTACACATCGCGTGCAGGAGAGAGGGTGGTGCCCATGAAAAGGCTAATTGGTGGGGACAGCACCAAATGGGACACGAGGATGATCATCGCCACCAGCAGGTCGACGACCAGCTGGGGGAAATTTCATCCGTGGTGGAGTGTGGGGCTTAAGATGGTCCGTACCTGCGGGGCGTGGTTGAGGATCGACCAAGCTCCCTTTGACTTCTTTTCCGTGATGGATATCATCTTCGTGTCCACTGAGGGAAGCAGTAATTTCGTGCATTGATATTTTGGTGACAGGTTCAAGCCAGTGTGCGGACTGCAACTGGTCTAAAATAAAATCATACTCCTGCTTTTTAAAAAAGAAAAGCGCCGCCCTACCTTTCGGTGGGGCGGCGCAATACAGTCAGGGCTAACGAGACTCAGAGAGCCATAACTGGCCGAGGAACCAACTCAAGCAATTCGCCGATTGTTCGACAGAACTTCGCACCCTTCTCGAGTGCCTGCTGCTTAGGTTGATTCCCGTCGAAACGCAGGTATTGCACTGGGAGGATAGAATTCATTCCGAGAAGCTGCTCGATTGCTGGAACGGTTTCCGAGTTGTACTCAGCAAGCCGCTCAACAATCCTCACATCATCAGGACGTTTCCGTTTCTCCGCACGCTCGATACATGCACTATCCTTCGCATGGATGTGCACGAGCAAGACGTTCGTAAGCCCGTGAGATTTAGCAACACCCGTAAAAAGACTGATCTGACGTCGGCTCCGAGGAAAGCCATCAAAAACCAGCGCGGTACTTTCCCGTAAGCTTGTCTCGATTACATTTCCCAAAAGTTGAGCAATGAGCTCGTCAGGCCAAAGTGTGGAACGAGTCTTGCTCATGTGGGCTGATGCAGCTTTCCAAAGGTCTGATTGTTCGTCCTCCTCACGCCGGCACAGATCACCGACACCTATGGGCTTATCGATCATGAACTGCGAAAGCAGTATTCGCTGAAGGGTTTCTTTGCCGCCACAGGGAGGGCCAGCAAAAACAATAGTGGGTATCATAAGACTGAAGTGAACAAATCCGTGCTTACTGGGCACGGTTTCTTTCTCAAAATACCACACCAAACCACTCTTATCAATCATCCGCGCAAATCCTGTTTCTTTCCACGAATTCCTTTATTCGCCTCCTTCTTTGCTTTTGCAGCTTTCTTTTCTGCTTTCACTGTTCCCTCCATAAGTGCTTTAATTTCATCTCGCAACAACGCTGCCGTTTCGAAATCGAGTTCCTTCACCGCTTCCTGCATTTCTTGCTCTTTCATCTTAATCACTTTCTTCGGATCTTTGGCAAATGCTTCAGCGTCCATCGTGAGGAGTGTCTTGATGGTCTTCTGATGTTCGTTCTCGATGTCTTCTGTAATATCCTTGATACGCTTAATGATCGTCTTTGGTGTGATGCCGTGCTCTTTGTTGTATGCGATTTGCAGCGTACGACGGCGATTTGTCTCATTCAGTGCGCGTTCCATCGAGCCGGTTATATGTTCGGCATACAAAATCACTTTTCCCTCAGAGTTTCGCGCGGCACGACCAATCGTCTGAATGAGTGCCGACTCCGAGCGCAAAAAGCCTTCCTTATCAGCATCGAGAATACCGATGAGCGCCACCTCAGGAAGATCAAGTCCTTCACGAAGCAAGTTCACTCCCACAATGATGTCGTAGGTACCCTTGCGAAGCTCAGTGAGGATCTGGATACGTTCCAGTGTTTCGATGTCGCTGTGGATGTACGCAGCTTTGATCTTTCGCTCTTTCAGAAATTCGCTCAAGTCCTCTGCCATCTTCTTGGTGAGCGTCGTTGCGATCACGCGAAATCCCTTTGCAATCGTGCGCTCTGCTTCATCAATAAAGTCGAAAATTTGACCCTTGTAATGGCGCCCTTCGAAGGGCGCCATCGAAATAATCGGTCGCACTTCAACCTCAGGATCAAGAAGACCGGTCGGACGAATGACCTGCTCTGCGATATTTTGTGAGTGTTCAAGTTCGTATTTTCCGGGTGTTGCCGTGGTGTACACAATCTGACCGGTACGTTCGAGAAACTCAGGGAACTTGAGCGGGCGGTTGTCACGAGCAGAAGGCAAACGAAAACCGAAATCCACCAAACTCTGCTTGCGCGACTGATCACCAGCATACATTCCATTGAGCTGTGGCACCGTCACATGCGACTCGTCGATGATAGTAAGGAAATCGGGAACTAGATTTCCCTTCTCATCTTTCTTGTGTGGGAAATATGAAAGCAACGTATCCGGCGCTTCGCCAGGTGCCTTACCAGAAAAATGTCGTGAATAGTTTTCGATACCGTTGCAGTATCCCACTTCTTTGATAAGCGCGAGGTCATAGGTGGTGCGGCGCTTCAAGCGATCTGCTTCAAGAAGTTTTCCTTCTGCCTTGAGTACCTCAAGACGCTCATCGAGTTCGTGTTTGATATCCTTAATCGCTCGTTCACGCTCATCTTCAGGGGTCACGAAGTGCTTTGCGGGAAACAAAAAGAATGCGTCTATCTCACCGATGATGGCGCGCGTAATTTCGTCGATCTTGATAATGCTTTTGATGATTGGCGTCGCACCTTCGATACCAAAGTCGATGCGATAGATGACACGTTCGTTCACCGGCATGATTTCCATTGAGTTGCCGAGCGCACGAAACTTTCCCGGCATCATGTCTGCATTCGTACGATCGAAATAAATATGAATAAGACGTCGAATGAGTTCAGCACGATCCATCGTTGCACCCTTTGCGATCTTGAGGTGAGACTTCTCATATTCTTCTGGGCTTCCCAAACCGTATATACATGACACTGACGCAACAATGATCACATCTTTGCGGGTAAGGAGTGCTTGGGTAGATGCATGACGAAGACGATCGATCTCGGCATTGATCTGTGCTTCTTTCTCGATATAGGTATCAGTGTGCGGCATGTATGCCTCCGGCTGATAGTAGTCATAGTAGGACACGAAGTAATGCACCGCATTGTTCGGGAAAAATTCTCGATACTCTTGAGCGAGCTGCGCTGCGAGCGTTTTGTTGTGCGCGATCACAAGTGTTGGCTTGCCGTGTTGTTGAATGACCTGTGAGGCGGTGTAGGTCTTTCCGGACCCCGTTACACCGTGAAGCGTCTGGTGTCGCAACCCCTTCTTGAGTCCATCAACAAGACTAGCGATTGCCTTTGGCTGATCACCTGCTGGAGCAAATGCCGTGCTGATGGTGAATGGCGAATCATTGTTGTGAGATGCTTTTGAAGCTTTTGGCATGGATTGATAATAGCGTATATGAGTGGTATTGTCATGGTAAGCCCTTAACCCTTAGCCAAAAGAAAGGAGAGTTCTATGATCGAAATTCCGCGTGCCTGGAAAAATGAGTTCGAGCTTGACCCCGACCATGATGTCCCGTCGCTGGATGAAATTCCTGGTGAATCTTTCTTCGATCAAATTCGTCATCGATTCAAGAGAAGCAGGAAGTTGCCCCAACCACCACGGGGCACAATTTACCCGATTCCGCGGTGGACCAACCACATTTACCAAACGTGAATCCAGGATCAGAACGTCGCGGGCGGAGATACACTCTCCGCCCGCTGTTTTTTATTTATACATTTTCTTGATATTAGCTCATGATTACTCTATGGTAGTCATCATGAGTTCTTTTATTACAACCGACCTTGGCTGCTTCGGATCCAAAGGCAGGAGGAGGATGATGATCATTGTAGGAAAAGGAGTGTGGGATATCGCCGATATCACATCTCTCGCTCTCCAATACCATTTTGAACATGAGAGCACCGAAAGTCTACTCTGTGTTGCCCCCGCTATAAAGCGACTTGGGTGGGAAAGAAGAGAGCTTCTTCTGCATCGCCCTATAGCTGCGTACCGGAACACCGCCTCAAGCCATCACATATCGACAATGGTCGTTCGGGAAAACAAAACAGAATACCTCCTTTGCCCATTCTATGGAAAAGCGAGCGGATGGGGTTTCCTAGTGGGAGAACCCGCCTAAGACCCTAATGTCTCACAAAAAAGCGCCGGCGGATTCACTCCGCCGGCGCTTGTTTTTGCTCAATGCTAAGGAAGACCATTCCTTGCGAGCTGCTTATTCGAGTAGCGTTTGTCACCCGTAACTTCAATGAGATTGAACTCGGGTGGTGGAACAAACTGTACCGACTCTTCGCTATTCTGAAACTCCACCTCAAGCACGACGAGCCCGCTAAGTCGACCCTCATAGACATCAATTTCCAGCACATTTAGATTCTGAGTTACCAAGTAGCGACGCTTTTGAATGGTCTGCGCATTGGATCCTGGCTTCTCAGATACTTCACATACTGATCACTAATGATAGAGATTTCATCCTCTTCCCTCTTACCCTCTTTTGGGGTTTTCCTTTTTTCCGTGTAGGTAAATGTTACTTCACCAGTTTGTGAGGTCACCTTCCTTACCCGACACTCGACGTCAGTTTCATCACCACAACTAAGATACGTCTGTTCGATGTCGACGAAAGATGTGGCACGAGGAAGCACTTCATCAAAATTGATGAAGAGAAACTTCCTTTCAATTTCAAGACTCATATTATGAACAATTTCCTTTCTTTGGTTAGAGGTTAAGGTTTTACCCCACACTACCTTATCCCTTATACTTTTTCAAAAAATTTTCTTTGATCGCATGGAATGTCCCATCGAGGATTCCCTCACGCATACGATCAACAAGATTCACAATGAAATGGATGTTATGAATTGAAGCGAGGGTTCCTGCCTCCATTTCCTTTGCATGGAATAGATGTGAGAGGTATGCACGCGTATAGTTGGTGCAGGTATAGCAATCGCAGGCAGCATCGAGCTTCGTAAAATCATCACGAAACTCCGCATTGTGAAGATGCATCTTACCAGTGCTGGTGTAGACCGTTCCCGTGCGACCAAGACGTGTGGGACCAGTGCAATCAAAGAGATCACACCCATTCTCAACAGCCATAAAAAGATCTTCAGGCTCGCCAATACCAAGAAGGTGTCGAGGCTTTTCTTCAGGGAGAATCTCATTCACCCAACGCACCGCAGTTTCCATATCCTCTTTTGCAAACGATCCCCCAATACCGAACCCATCAAAGCCTTCGCCATTTGAAGCGACCGTCTCCGCAGTCACCTTCGCGCTTTCTTTACGCAACTCTTCGTGACGTCCTCCTTGCACGATTCCAAACAATGCCTGCACTTCAGAAATCGGCTTGCTCTTGTGATATTCCAAGCTGCGCTTTCCCCAACGATGTGTTCGATCAAGCGCTTGGCGCTGGTAGGTGAACGGTTCCATAGGAGAGGTGCACTCATCGAACGCAAAAATCATGTCGGCGCCGATCGCATGCTGGATCTCGATCGACTTTTCTGGCGTGAAGTAGTGTGCGGATCCATCCAGGTGCGAACGAAACATCGCACCATCATGGTCGATGTCGACGAGCTTCGGCTTTGCATCTTCAGGAGCAGCAGAAAGAATAGGTTCGGTTGAGGGCTTGAGAAGCTTTCCAATTCCCTTTCCATATGCAGAACCGAGTGAGAACACCTGAAAACCTCCCGAGTCGGTCATGGTGGGGCCTTGCCAATTCATGAATTTGCCGAGCCCACCAGCTTTCTCGATACGTTCGTGACCTGGCTGAAGATATAAATGGTACGTGTTTGAAAGCACCACTTGAGCACCGGTATCTTTTACCTGTTCTGGTATCACCGCTTTTACAGCGGCCTTCGTACCGACCGTCACAAAACACGGAGTCTGTAGACTTCCGTGTTTTGTTTCGAGTACTCCGGCACGTCCGAGCGTACCTTCGAGCTTTTTATTGATAGTGAATGTTATAGCTGGCACGTACTACAGTTATATGATTATATGAACAAGAATTCAAGCACCCTTAGTCATGAATATTCCGAAAATCAACCCTAGCATAATTTACCAAGTTGGCGTACCCTCACGCTCTAGCGGCGTTCACATTGTCATCTTCGGCAAGAATAAACCCACATGCATGAGGTTTGCCATCAAAAAAGGAAATCCCCCTCGATGGTGGCTGGCAAATACAGCAGATTACGAACACTCTGAACTGAAAAAGCACCTCATGGCCTGTGATCCTGGGGCATGTGGTATCACACCAGAACAATGGGACATGATTCGAGCTGCTCACACCGCGCTCAACCTCTAAATCCGAAACACCGCCAATTCACCAAGAAAAAAAGCAATGCGACGCACGTCGCATTGCTTTTCTTTTCTAAATTATTTTACTCCGACCAATTCGACTTCAAATACAAGCGCTGCATTAGGTGGGATGATATTTCCTGCTCCGCGTGCTCCGTATGCCATGTCAGACGGGATGACAAGCTTTCGCTTTCCACCGACTTTCATACCGAGAAGTCCCTGATCCCATCCCTGGATCACCTGTCCGACTCCGAGCGTAAAGACGATTGGTTCACCGCGGTCATATGAGCTGTCGAACTTTGTTCCATCGGTAAGGGTTCCGACATAATTTACTGATACCTGCTGGCCAGCCTTTGCTTCAGCACCTGTTCCGATGCGCTCATCCTCGATCACGAGCTTTGTTGGTTCTTGTGTTGTTGTCATAGTAGTTGTTGTAAGCGAATTAGGATTATTAGTCAAACTGTCTACAGGCTCAACTGGCTGTGACTGAGTTTCAAGAGATGTATCAGTCATGCTAGGCGACTTGTTTGTAAATGAATAAATAAAAAATGCTCCAAAGAAAAGAGCGACGATAACGAGGGCTACCACCACCGCAATCCATTTGTTTTTTGATGTTTCAGGCATGCTCATATAGTAGCATTTTTTACTTTTTCATATCCATTGACCACGCAAAAAATCAATGATATTTTCACAGTGAAATGAAAGCACGCACATTCATCGTAACGTCCATCATCATCCTCGCCTCCTTTGCTGCCGGCCTCTATCTCAAGCCCGATCCGACAATCTGGCTTGCGAACACCTTGCCGCCGGATCTTGAAAGCCGCACGTTCACGATCGAGGCTCAACGCCAGTTCGTTGACAAAGGATTCAGCGTCGTGAGCTATCGCGAGCACCTCGCGAAGTACCCGACCATCGAAGGGATTGTCTCGCCCGCGAAACGCTATACTATCCTAGCCAGCGATCACGCGATTTTCCCGCAGATCACTGACATGCCGGTAGAAAGCCGTTTCAAAGTGAAGATTCGCCCAGCGGGTTTGGAAGTGATACCCGTCAACTGAAGAACACCAACCCCCTCAACAAAGACCTCCGTCGCAAACGCGACGGAGGCTTTTTTTGTATTTTTTCAGTCACCATATATAATGCCAGTCTATGCATACAATCAAAAACATCATTGGACGAGAGATCCTCGATTCGCGCGGCAATCCGACAGTCGAAGTAGACGTTATCCTTAAAGACGGCAAAGGAAAGGAGGTGCGCGGACGAGCTGCCGTCCCTTCCGGAGCTTCGACTGGTTCTCACGAAGCAATCGAGCTTCGAGACGGCGGAACACGCTACGGAGGAAAGGGTGTAGTGAAAGCCGTTACCAACGTGAACACCATGATCTCGAAGTCTCTCAAGAATAAAGCTTTCAACCAGAAGAGCCTCGATGACAAGATGATCGAGCTCGATGGCACAGAAAACAAAGGAAAGCTCGGAGCAAATGCTATTCTTGGCGTATCCCTCGCCTTCGCACACGCCGCAGCAGCCGCTGAAGGCATTCCTCTTTACAAATACTTTGCAAAGATCGCGAAGACCGGAAAGCCTATGTCACTTCCTCTTCCGATGATGAATATCTTGAACGGCGGAAAGCATGCAGAACAGTCTACCGACCTTCAGGAATTCATGGTGATGCCCGTTGGTGCCAAAAATTTCTCACAGGCGCTTCAGATGGGAACCGAGGTATTCCACGCTCTCAAGAAAATCCTTCACAAGCGAGGACTCAACACCTCAGTGGGAGATGAAGGAGGTTTTGCTCCTTCTCTTCCTTCAAACGAAGCGGCTATCGAGGTGATCCTCGAAGCAGCACAAGCTGCGGGATACAAGCCAGGAAAAGATATTGCTATCGCCATCGATGGTGCAGCAACTGAGCTGTACAAGCAAGAAAACGGTGTTGGCATCTACGATCTCGCCAGCGAGAAACGAAAGCTTTCATCAGCTGAGATGGTGGAATTCTATTCAAAGTGGCTTCAGAAGTATCCTATCGTGTCTATCGAAGACGGATTTTCAGAAGATGACTGGGATGGTTGGAAGCTCATGACCAAGAACATTGGAAAGAAAGTGCAGATCGTGGGAGACGACCTCTTCGTGACCAACATCAAGCGACTTGAACGAGGAATCAATGAAAAGGCTGGGAACTCGATTCTTATCAAGCTCAATCAGATCGGAACGGTGTCTGAAACTATCGACGCCATCAAGATGGCTCACAAGGCTGGTATGACCGCAGTGGTGTCACACCGCTCAGGAGAAACCGAAGACACTACCATCTCACACTTCGTGGTCGGACTCGGATGCGGACAGATCAAGACCGGATCACTCTGCCGTTCAGAACGTGTTGCAAAATACAACGAACTCCTTCGCATCGAAGAAGCGCTTGGAAAGAAAGCGGTGTTTGCTGGAAAAGGTGCATTCAAGGCATAACAGCCTTCCACAGCAAAAGCCCACATCATCCTTTATCCTCATTGGGTTGATGTGGGCTTTTTGGGTCCACCGTTGTGAGCGTGACGTTTACGAGCTTATCCAGATTCGCCAGCCAAACCTCGCTGAATCGATAAGACTGGCGAAGCACACGTGGTGCGACAACGTCCGGTTGCTCAGGAATTTCATCCTGACGCATAAATTCGCACACGGGTCGAGAGTCTAGATGCTCGTACGCTCTAAGATACTTCCCTGAGATATAATACCAAATATTTGTGTAAACCAAGAACAAAGGAACCCCGCGCCGTGATGGCGCGGGGTTTTTTACGGCCCATCGATCGACTTGATTTCGCTCTTGCGAAAAAGCCAGCTCGCTGCCAAGCCGATCGAGCAAAGGATAGCCCACACTGCTGCGGTCGCTCCGAGCAAGAAGCACATGAGCGCCATGATAATCGGGCCAACCAAGAGCGTATGCCACCGACGTGGAAGCTTCTTGATAACTTGGATTACCCAGGTCTTCATTTGATCACCTCCACGAGCTTGATGTCGCTCAGGTAACTCATGATGCCCAGCACGGCAACCACCAAAAGAATGAAGATGGTCCAGAACCACGAATCCGCGGCGGACTTCTCATCATCAGCTTGGAGCTGAAGGTTAGTAAAATTTCCCATCATAATATCTTAAACTCTTACCCTTTCTCGTAGGCATTGTGCCCTTGTTCATCGGGGATTCAAAATACGTTATAATACACCCATGACAAAAACACAAACTGCGACTCAGACCGCCCTCATTGTGCTCGATGGCTGGGGATACCGCGAAGACAGCAAGGACAACGCCGTTGCTCAGGCAAAAACCCCGAATTTTGATCGCTATTGGAATACCTACCCACACACACTTCTTGAAGCATCAGGACTTGCAGTAGGACTTCCCGATGGTCAGATGGGCAACTCAGAAATCGGCCACACCACCATCGGTGCAGGACGCGCCCTTGATACTGACCTCGTGCGTATTGCAAAAGCAATCGACAGTGGTGCATTTGCACAGAATCCCGCATTTATTTCCCTTTTCAATCATGTGAAGGAATATAATTCGACACTTCATGTGAAGGGTCTTGTATCTAAAGGAGGAGTGCATAGCCATCAAGATCATCTTATTGCATTTCTCAAAGCTGCAAAGAATGCTGGCGTCGAAAAACTCGCTCTTCATGTCTTCACCGATGGTCGAGATGTGCCTCCACAAAGCGCAGCATCGTATCTCAAAGAAATTGAAAGCGTGCTTGAAGAAGTGGGTATCGGCTTTATCGCTACCATGTCCGGCCGTTTCTATGCCATGGACCGTGACAACAACTGGGATCGTCTCGCAAAGGCAGAAGACGCCATCTTTCACGGCAAAGGCCACACCAAAAGCGGTCAGACTCCATCAGAAGTCCTCGAAGAACTCTATGCTGCTGGAATGCTCGATGAACATATCGAGCCAATTGTCTTTCTCGACAGCAATGGCGCATCATACAAAGTCGAAGACAATGACGGTATTTTCTTTTTCAATTTCCGTTCTGACCGGGCACGCATGCTCTCAAAGAAAATCAGTGACCAGAAAACATCACGCAATTTGTGCTATGTCACCCTCACCGAATACGACAAAGCAGATGCAGAACACGTGCAGATTGCGTTTCCAAAGCTCGCTATTGAGACCACTCTCGCAAAAGAAATCGCGCACGCAGGCAAGAGCCAAGCACACATCGCGGAGACTGAAAAATTCCCTCATGCTACATACTTTTTGAATGGCGGTGTTGAAACTCCCTACGAAAAAGAGAAACACATTCTTCTTGATAGCCGCAAAGATGTTGCTACACACGACCTCGCACCAAAGATGCGTGCAGAAGCCATAGCGGATAAAGCGCTCGAAGAAATTGCTGCCGGCACTGACTTTATTTTCATTAACTTTGCAAACCCTGACATGGTCGGACATACCGCAAATGTTCCCGCCATCATCGAAGCCATCGAAGAAACAGACACACAGCTCGGCCGTGTCGTCGATGCACTTATCGCGCGTGGAGGCGTTGCTATCGTCACCGCCGACCACGGCAATGCTGAAGTAAATATTGATCAGGAGACTGGCAAAAAGCACACTGCACACACCATTAATCCTGTTCCCTGCATTCTTGCTGGCTCCGACAAAACAGCTACGCACATTGCAGCGTCTGGAACAATTGCCGACCTTGCTCCTACGGTGCTTGGTTTGATGGCTCTAGATAAGCCTGCTTTCATGACGGGCAAGAGCTTGATTTTGAGATAAAAAATGGTATAATTATGATGAATGAATACTGCTCTTTCCATCTTTTGCGCTGTTGTCGCGATGCTGACAACTACTTCGGCGTCGTTCGCCACCGAAGCAACACCGACAGTCGAACTCATTCCTGGCATGGAGTTTGATGTACCTCCCATAGTACTCCACGAGAGCGCTTACACGGAGTTCCTCAACCCGCCCGATCGGAAAGATTCTCTTTCTTATCGAATCATCAAGCTCCACACCACGACCGCACTCGTTGTTGCACGCAACGGCGATGTAACCGCGTTCATCAATGACCGGATGATGCCCCTCAAAAAGTCATTCGCTTTTGATGACAGTCCTTCTGTTGGCGAAGTCATTGTGGTGGCGGAATGCACTATTACCAACACCAAGACCGGTGAGGTGCGCACGGGATTCATACTCCTGCACGCTCTTCACAAGAAACCAAAAATCACCTCAACCACCCCCTACCGCAATGCGGAGGGGGTGTGATTTGATATCACTGATTCACGTTAATCTCTTCTCTCCTTACAGGGTAAATAATTTTTTGGAACTTAAACGCAGCATCATACTCACCACTCATAAACCTATCTTTTGGTACAAGACGTGCACTTACTCTATTATCAAGATCTTTACTATTCATATTTCTATCCTTAATTTTTATTGATTTAACCCCCAATGTTCTCAATACCGCAGGAGAACAATCAAGTGTTCCCGCATAGTCAGGACCACGATCATCGATAATTGCATAAACTTTATCGCTCTCAGGTTGTGGATCCAAGTCAGACTCAGGTGGCGTAAGACGAGTTACTTCCATGTAATAATATCGTCCTACCACATAACTAACAAGATTAACCCCCCCTACAATTTGTTTTCCCTCAGGGTCTTGCGTTGGGGTAACATGATTCCAATATTTCATTAGATTCCGCGGTAGAAACTCAGCCATAGGAAATGCACAGTACATCGTAATTGAGCGAGGATATTTTATTTTAGTAACAGGATTCTCTGGAATTAATTTGTGATCTCTAAATGGTAATCCTGTGATTGTTGATGTGCCTCTGGTTGGATCCCACTCTGTCCCATAGTAAGTAATATAATTTTTATTCATTCTCCACTCAAGAAGAGCCTTATGCAACGCAGGATCATCGATTTGACCTACTATCGATTTTTTTGAAGCACCTTGAAGATACCCTGCTGCTGCAAATATACATACAACAAATACCAAGATGATGCTAAGTTTTGTTATTCGTTTCATGACAATATATTAATGATTAAACCTGCAGCAAATCCCACAAAGCTTTTCATGTTTTCCCATATGAGAGCAAGCCAGTTTTTTGATTCTTCTTTCGACAAACCTTGATTATCGAGAGTAGGGGTACAATCATCGTTATACTTTGCAACACCGTCAAGTGCATAGGTGTAGCATCTTTCAGGAACAACATCGATAGTGAAATTAAATGAGGTTGTTGTCACTGGACACTCTGCGGAACCACTCCATGGAGGAGGACAATCTGTCCAAGGATAACCATCAACCGCCTTCTTAACAAAGCGGAGCTCAGTAGTTTTACCACCTATAGTACCTTGTGCTGAATAATAAGGTATATTATTTTTCGGATTTGAATTATTTTGGGTGCTGAATTCAGGATAATGCTCATATGCCCGTTCGCTTTCACCATCACATCGTTCAATTTCCTTAACTACAGCGCTACCCTTTACGTTAATCGGCGCAGTAAAATCTACCGTATATGGATAAACTGAATTACCCGCCGCAACTTTTTCTGCTTTAGTAAGATCTACAGTGATTTCAACTGGAAACGTACCCGAGTATGATGAACTCTCACAACTAACAAAATTCTTGGGGTATGTAACTGACACACTACCCACACCAGTACCTTTAAATATACCTGTTTTCCTTAACTCTTCTTGAGCATTACCTGGTTCAAGAACCTCAGTAAGATTCGTAAGCCCTGCAACGGTCATTGAAAGACTACCTTCTGTTTTTATCCACTTTTCTGTACCATCAGGCTCATAATCAGTGTATCCGGAAATATACTTTTGAGTTAATTCACCAGAATAACGTGCCTTGAAACTCTTAACTCCAAATTGATATTTGTCTGCCCAAGGAATATCAGCACTTACTCCTTGTGGAAAGTTTGCAAAGGTTCCCGAACCCCAATCATATGCATTATAATTTAATCGAATACTATCATCAGTGAGCATCACATTATTGTTAAACGTTGCTTTATCAGAGAAAGGCTGAGAAGGTGGGTACGAGAATGTAGTGAGTTGTTGAGCAAGTGTCTTATCTTTACATTTGCCTGTATCAAGCTTCATGAGTACTCCAAAAAATTTATTATTACCACCTAAATCAAACTTAGTAGTTGCATCTTCAATCATACGCGAAGAAGTAGCCGATGGAAGATATCTTCCCTTACTATCTTTGTAAGATGTCATCGATTCAAAACAATCAGGTGGAAGCTGTCTCGATGGTTCTGTTCCAAAATCTGCAATGAAGTTAAGATATCGCTTACCTCTATCAATCCCACTACTACGTATCGATGGGTTAAGCGCGATCGGAGCAATACCAATATCGGTATCTCCAACTCTATCAAGAGAAGAATTTAATCCGGAATTATCAAATACATTATTATCTGACTCACCCTCTGCTGAAGGATAACATCGCTCTCCAAATTCACAGTATCCATTTCCATTTGTATCTCCATCTCCCGACCAAGACTCATCAATCCCAGAAGCCGCCTCAATGTATGGTTCATAGACACTTTCATTCCATCCTCCCAAAGAAACGTTCGTCGTCAGTGGGCAATTAAAATTTGATGAAGGGACTCTGACAATATTACTTTTACCATTTTCTTTACCTGTATCATCCACATACACAACATAGAAAGAATAATCCCCAAAATATGTCATAACATCAAAGCTGGTTTGATCACCTGTATATACTACTGCAGAATTTGGCCCAATGACTCGATACAATCGATATTCAGCTACCCCAGGAACGGTATCCCAAGAGAGTCGTGTAGAAAATGAGCACTGTTCGAGCGATCCACTAGAACGTAGTTGTAATGTCTGACCGGTAGAGCACTCAATAGACGAGGGCGCACTTACCCCTACTGAATTTGTTGGTGACTCTGACACTCCAATCATAGGAGCAACTTTATAATACTGTATGGTGCGCGGCGCTGAACTCGCAACAAAAGTAGTACTTGTCACCACTCCAATGGCCTTATAAGCACCTGTAGATACTGGTGAGGCGTAAACTCTATATCCTGTTGCTCCAGCAATTGCATTCCAGCTTACGTTTGTTTTACCACCACACGATGAAGCAGTTGCGGCCCTAACAACAGGGGCTGTTAAACATTTTCCTGACCCGACAGATCCTACAATTGGGGTGAAATCAGATGCGGGTTGTTTGGCATTCGTTGGATCCGTCGCCCTAATTTTATAGTAGACGGTACCAGTTGGCGGAGTACTAAGAGTAAAAGAGTATGTCGAAGTACTGTATGGTATAAGGTTTACACTATTCTCTACAACCACTTGGAAACGATTGTCATCTTGCGGATACAGTGAACGATATATTTGATAATTGTACCCACGTCCGTTCTTCGGCGCATCCCAAGTAAGGGTTACTCTATTACCACACGAAGGTGCTGGTGACACTTTGAAGTTAGTTGGTGTCTCAATTTTTTGACATACCGCGGGAGCAGTCACTGATTTTGGACTACCCTGTGATGATGCAAGACCTCTGAGCGTTGCCACGACATAGTAACTATAGTTAGTACCAGGTACAAAAGACCTATCTCGATAATGTGTGATATAGCTCTCGTAAGGTATTGACCCTATGAGCGTATACGACGACGAGCCAGCAACTGCTCGGTAGATTTGAAAAGTGGTTGACGCACGTTCATACACTCTTGTTGTATCATAAATTGCAACATTAACTAGAGCATTATCGGCACAACCCTCTACTTTGCTCAGGTTAATTTCTGGTGGAGGTGGTGGCACTGGGTTAACGGGATTAACTGGTGCGTCCGGACACCTTGCTGATGACATTGCACTTTTAGTTGCGCTCTGGGCTGAAGTAAGCTTACTACTTCTTGCTTGTACCCTATAAGAATATAAAGTTGATGGAGTGAGATTTCTATCTGTATACAAAAATGTCCCCGATGTTGAGGGGACTGTGGCGATGAGGGTAAGTGCTCCACCTGTAGATGGAGCACGATATATTGCAAAACTTGTTGCACTACCAACCGGACGCGTGAGCGAAAGCTCTATTGATCCACCACATAATGCACTTGTCTTTGTGGTAACCACAGGTGTCGCAAGTGTTGCCGCAGATACCACACCAGAGAATGCTACTAATGCAATAATACCCGAAAGAATAAAAAGGATGCCTGATCCGAGCACAGCATGTTTTTTCATATATATACTTTAAGTATAGACCAAAATGAAGACACAATGAAGCAGAAATCATGCTTCTGTGGATAACAAGCACTGCCGATTAGCTGGCAGATTCTGCGGTGAGAAGCTTGAGCACCTCCTTCTCATTTGATACTCGTTGCACCTTCCCACCACGCACAAAAAGGATTTCATCTGCCTGCGTGATGGTATTGAGACGATGTGCAATGATCACTTTCGTAGTAGACGGTGGAAGTGAGTTGATAAGTTCTTGCAGTGCGGATTCGGTCACTGTATCGATATTTGCAGTCGCCTCGTCGAGAATAAGGAGGTCTGGCTTGCGAAGCACGGTACGCACGAACGAAATAAGCTGACGCTGTCCGATGGAGATTGATTCTCCTCCTGTTTCTACCTTAGTTGCCAAACCATCTGGTAGGCGTGACAGCAATCCAAGCAATTCGGTATCAGTGATTTCGGTTTTGTCATGCACCTTCGCGTTACCATAGCGGATATTTTCCTCTACCGTACCCGAAAAAAGGTACGGCTCCTGAAGAATTACCCCAATCCGCTCGGCACGTTCTGCTTCAGTGAGTGTGCGCATGTCTCGCCCTTCCCATTCGATGACACCATCTGTTGGGTCGTAGAGACGTGCCATAAGACTCGCAATCGTCGACTTTCCTCCTCCTGTTGGACCAACAAGCGCATACGTCTTCCCTTTTTCAAGTGCAAACGACACCTTGTCGAGCACCACATGATCCTCACCGTATGTAAAACTCACCTCTTTGAATGCAAGACGCACTAAAGGAGGTGGTGGCGTCACACCTTGTGCAGCTTGTGCGGGAAGTGTCACAATATCCGAATCGAGTGTTAAAATATCTTTAATGCGTCCCCACGACGCAAGCGATACCTGAATTTCCCCGAAGATGTTTGCGATAAAGCGGAGTGGATCGTAAAAACGGAGAGCGAAGGTAAGAAAACCAATAAGAAGACCTACCGTAAGTTCTCCCTGACTTATAAGATACAGTCCATACACTAGTACGACTGCCTGGGCGATATAGCCAGCAAAGTCATACAGTGGTGAGAATATCTGATTAAGAAAGCCTGCCTTACGCGAACGCATGTAATTTTCACTATTAAGCCTATTCAGGAATTCATCAAAGAAGTTACGTCGATTGAATGCGATGATCGCTTTAAAGTTTGAAAGCTGCTCAGACACCCCTGCGGTAAACTGCCCAAGCGCGCCAGAGCTTTGCTTGTTTGCTTTCTCAAGTTGTGGCGACACGAATCTTGTCACGATCACCAAAAAGACCGTAGAAGAAAGTAATACAAGCCCAAGTTTCCAGTTCAAATACAGTACAAAAATCGCAATACCCAAAAGAGTAAATACACTTCCGGTAAAGCGGAGAATACTTTCTGAGAGAAATTGACTAAGCTTGTCGGAGTCATTATTGATACGCGACATTAAGTCTCCTGCTTTATTTTGATTAAAAAAGGCAATCGGTAATGACTGAATCTTCGCAAATATCACTCCGCGTATCTTATACAACGCTTTCATGCTGGCGCGCCCCATAATCATCTGCTGGAAGTACTGCGTCACCGAAGATACCACATACACCACTGCAAGAAGGAAGATGAGACGTAAAAGCCCCGCAAGATCATTCTTCGCAATATAGGTATCAATCGCATGAGCAAGAAGGTATGGTGTCAGCACCGCAGCAGCTGAGGTCAATAAGGCAAGAAATACCGCTGTAAAAAATGATTTTTTATTGAGATACGAGCCTATCTCTTTAATACTACGAAATACACGTTTGAGATACGCTTCATTGTTTTGTATGTCATTGGTGAGGTGATAATTTTTCATATTGTTATGATGCGGTTTGTTGTGACGCATATATTTGCTGGTACTCAAGCGAGTTTTTGATGAGCTCGTCATGTCTTCCTTGTGCAATCAACTCTCCCTCCATAAGTACGATGATATGATCATAATCCTTAATAGGTTCAATCTTTTGGGTGATCGAAATAAGTGTTAGGTTCGGGAACGCGTGCCGTATATTTGAGAGAATGCGTGCTTCGGTACCTGCGTCGACACGCGCCGTAAAGTCATCAAGAAGCAAGACTGAGGGATTGATTGCGAGTGCGCGCGCCAGCATGAGGCGTTGCTTCTGCCCTCCAGAAAGACTAGTACCGCGCTCACTCACATCAGTATCGATTCCCTGTGGTAATTCATCGATGAGTCCTGATAGCTCTGCCACTTCAAGTGCAGAGGTGAGTCGACGTTCATCAGCACCGTGTTTGAACAAAATATTTTCTTTGAGCGATGCATTGAACACAATACTGTCCTGAAACACGATCCCCATCTTTGAAAGTAGCGCCTCTTGATCCCACTCACTCACCGACACACCATCAATATGGATTGATCCCTCAGTCGGTGTGGCAAGCCCCGCAAGAAGATACACCAGCTCTGTTTTTCCGGCTCCGGTAGGACCAAGAATCGCCGTCTTGGTGTGAGGTTTGATGGCAAATGAAATATTTTTGAGAATTTCTTTTTCACCATAGCGAAGGGTGACATTCTTGAATACAATCTCTCCTTTGAGCTCACTTCGGTGCGTTCCCTCATGTGCTTCTTTCGCGACAGCCTTGTCATCACTATCGAGCACTTCTTTAATGCGCTTCCACGATACCTGAGCGCGAGATATAAACGTACTCGCAAATGACAAAACAAAAAATGGCCAAATAAACGCTGATGTATACGCAAAGAACGCACTCATCTCTCCCAAACTCAACGTACCTGCCACCACATTCTTTCCTCCGAACCACAACACCACAAGCACCGCACCCTGACCAAGCAATGTAATAACCGGAATCAGTGCCGCAAAAAATGTCGCAATCTGAATACCAATATCGTTACTTCGCTTATTCACCACATCAAACTTTTGCACTTCTGCTTGCTTTGCATTCAGAACACGCACGAGCGGTGCGGAGACGATACTTTCATTAATCACACGGTTAATACCATCAAGATTCGCTTGACTCATACCAAAGAGCGGCCCCAGCCGACGAAATACCAGTGCGAAGACAATCAGAATAAACGGCATCACCGACAGTGTGAGAAGTGCCATCTTCCAGTTGATAGTGAGAAGAAAGATAATGGCACCGACGAGCGTAATTGCCGACATAAGAAGCGATGCAATACCTGAAGCCACTAGATTTTTAATTGCATCAACATCAGAGGTGAGCACCGTAATGAGACGTCCGCCCGACATGTCGCGAATATACGAGAATGACCGATCTTTTAATGTCTTAATGAGGAGTTGGCGGATATCGAACGCAATACGCTCTGATGCATACACTGAAATAAATGCCTGGAGGAGTGTTGCGACGAGTATTGCGACCGCAATCCCACCAAGCACCGACAAAAAGAGCCACACATCTCCCGTACCACTTTGATACATATCAATATACTCTCCCGTCTTTTTAGGGAAATATAACGAAAGCCCATTTGCCACAGTGGACAAAAGGGCTATCGCACTAATATGAAGTCGGTAGGGCTTTAGGGCCTCAAGCATGCGTAAGGCTAGTTAGCCTTGAAGGTTGCACCCTTTGGATGATCCCCATCCTTGATGAGCATTGAAGCGCTGTAGTTGAAGTCTGGAGCATCTTTGAAGAGCACTACTTCGTAGCTCTTTCCTGCTTCAGTTGCGCGTGATACATAGATCGACTCATCAGTGTATGTTCCCTTCATGAGTTTCTTTGCACCAAGTACGTAGGGATTCTTGGTAGTACTGTGATCGTCACGAACTGCTACCCAATAGGTACCATCGAGTGTAAGCTTAGAAACTTTTACCATATTACCCGCCTTTTGTTCTTCAACACTAATCCAATCACCACTCATCATCATTGAAGATTCGTTATTCGCTTCCATCATTGAATCAGTTGAGCTTGCGAGCATCATTTTATCGGTGCTTGATGCGGTGTTACTCATCTTCGCTCTGTTACTTCCTACGCTGTTACCAATGATAAAACCAGCGACGATACCCACCACGAGCGCAATCGCTACGTACTTGTCGAACACCATCTGCTGTCCTGCGGTCTTATTGTTATTGTCTGTAGAGTTCATTTTATTTCGATCTTATTACTAATGTGTCCATTATACGCGGTTTGTCGTATCATAAGCAAGATGCCCCAAAAGCACGCAAAGAAGCTTATTTCTACCCTCCTCGCTTGTCTTTTTGTATTACTCGTGGTCTTTTTTGATCCCGATGGATCACTTCAGAAAGAGGTGTTTGGTCCATTCAACAAGAACATCAAGAAGACGATGTATTTTGATACCTGCATCATCGAAGAAGGTGCGGCATCGACTACAAGCGCAACAAGCTCACTCGAAGTCGTCGAGGTGAGTGATGGCGACACCATCACGGTAAGTCGTGATTGCAAGCCCGTCACCGTGCGCATGATCGGTGTTGATACACCAGAGACGGTAGACCCACGAAAACCCGTGCAGTGTTTTGGTAAAGAAGCGTCTGAATTCACCAAAATGATGCTCGCCGGAAAGCACGTGCGCATAGAGAGCGATGAGCGCAATCCGGGCCCAGACAAGTACGGTCGCGACCTTGGCTACATCATCCTTGAAGACGGCACAAACTTCAACAAAGTGCTCATCGAGCAAGGATACGCGCACGAATACACCTACAATAAGATCCCTTACAAGTATCAGGCTGAGTTTAAGGCGGCGGAGAAAGAAGCACAGCGCGAAAAGCGAGGGTTGTGGGCGGAGGGAGTGTGTGAATGATGCTTTTTTCTAAGGTCACAATTTGTGACCTTAGAAAAAAACACGATTTGTAATACTCTACCGGAAGAACTCACAGTCGACCTACCATCGGCGGCTTTTTATTTACTCAACAACTTCTCAATCCACTTAAAATGTTTCTCCGACACCGGTTGGACCGACAGACGATCTCCTTTTCGTGTCACCCACATACCTTCGAGCTTTGTGTCACGCTTTATATCCGCCAAACTGAGTGGCTCTTTGTATGTCTTTACGTACTGCAGATCGACACACATCCATGTTGGGGCTTCACGTTTTGATTTCGGATCATAGTGCTCATCTTTTTTATCGAACGCTGTCTCGTCGGGATGCGGCTCACTCACTACTTTTGCAAGACCGTAGATACCTGACGGTTCAGATTGTGAATGATAAAAAAGCACGAGATCTCCTTTCTTCATGCCGTCTCTCATAAAGTTGCGCGCTTGATAGTTGCGAATTCCCGTCCACGCCGTGCGTTTGTCGCGTTTCAAATCTGCAATCGAGTAGCAATCCCCTTCACTTTTAACGAGCCAGTAGTTCATGGTAAGTCTTTTGAAGTTTTTCTAATTTAGGTTCGATAATAATCTGACAATATGCCTTGTCTTTGTTTCGCTCATAGTAGTCGTGGTGGTAGGTTTCAGCAACATAAAACTCAGTTGCTGGTGTCACTTCGGTCACCACTGGCTTGTCATACGCACCACTTGAGTTAAGTTCAGTGATGAGTTTCTCAGCTTCTTCTTTTTGCTCATCACTTGTGTAGAAAATCGCTGAACGATACTGCGTACCCACATCATTTCCTTGGCGATTGAGCGTTGTCGGGTCGTGAGTATTAAAGAACACCGACAGGAGCTGACCATAGCTGATGACACTCGGATCAAAGTTGATACGCACTGCTTCAGCGTGACCGGTGTTTCCCGTGCATACTTGCTCATATGTCGGCTTCGGTGTTGAACCGCCGACATAGCCGGGCTCTGCCGAAAGCACTCCCTTAAGACCTTTGAGAAGTGCCTCTGTACACCAAAAGCATCCTCCGGCGAATATTGCTGTTTGTGTTGGTGATGTCATAGTGGTTATTGCTTAGGTTCGAACTCCAACGAAGGATCAATATCTAGCATTTTACTCTTTATACTGCGCTCCAAATTTTCATCATCATACTGTTCAGCCCATTGCAAAGCATTCCACAAGCAACTTATTGCAATCCTTGGATGACCAGCATCAGCAAACAACTCTGCCTCACTAATTATAATTCCTATTTGACCAACCACACTTTCAGCATCTGAACCTAGTTTATAATATTCTTGTTCAGCCCACGCACTAATCAACTCTCTAAGAGCATCATCAAAATATTCTGAATCACCATGTGATTCCTGAATTTCCCTTACCACTTCTTCTCTATTGATCTGACGCTGTTGTTCATGGTTATTCATATACGCTCAATTAACACTCCTTCTTTAATAAGCATCTTTTGTTTCACCTTCGCACCTCCGCGATTATAATTCCCCACCGTTCCATCACTTTTGATGACCCGATGACAAAATACGGCAAGGTCATAGTTTTTGCGCATCACCGTACCCACTGCACGAGCAGCTTTTTCATTTCCCGCTTTCTTAGCAACTTCTTTATAGGTCATCACGCTTCCTTTCGGAATCTTTGACACCACATCTCGCACTTTTTCAGAAAATGTTTTAGACATTAGTTAATTATTGGCGTTTTTATTTTCTTCAGACTCAGGCAACAAATCCAAACACACCGAGTTCATGCAATCGCGTTTATTCGTCGGTGTTCCAAATCCATCATCAAACACATGCCCAAGATGTGACTTACACTTTGAACACACTACTTCCGTACGTCGCATCCCATGCGTATCATCGTGTACAAACTCGACACTTCCAGGCACCGCATCATAGAAGCTCGGCCATCCGGTACCAGAATCAAACTTAGTATCAGATGAAAATAATTTTTGTCCGCACACCTTACACACATACACACCCTTTTCTTTGCTATTCACATACTTTCCAGAAAAAGGAGCTTCGGTGCCTTTTTGTCGGAGCACCGTATATTCTTCTGAGGTCAATTTTTTCTTGATATCTTCTTCATTCATACCGTAAGTATATGCTTCTCGTCTTCACACCACAAAATTTACATTTTTCATAATCGTGCTACATTCGTACGCAAGCAATGAGTTCTCTTCGTTTCGCGGTTTTGATGGCCCTCGGACCATCTCTTGTTATCGTCATTCCCGAGGAATGTGATGCCAATTTCGGAGAGGTGCTTGTTCCAGAATTTGAGTACCATGATGTACTCACTCTCGGACCTATGCCCCCTCCAGACACATTTTCCTTCATTCGTTCTACTGGGAAACCTCCACCACCGTGTGAGTGTTTCGCTACTGAGCGTCTCAAGGAAGACACTCCGGCGGTCTCTGACTGCTGGTATCGGGTCGGGAGCTTCGGCTTCGACCTCGGCGAAAGCAACACTGTGATGATCGCGCACGTGCGCGAGCCTGCGGCATCGGACCGCACCAGCTCACGCCAGTGACACGATAACTTCGCAAACCAAACCCTTAACAAAGCTTGAGGTAGGTCAATGACCCCACAAGCATATGCCGTCTGTCCCCATCGTAACTGATTGTGGGGCAGGCGGTTTTTTATTTCTCTATTTTCACCCTACTACCACTTCCTCACAAACAACCTCACCAGCTGAATATCTCGATAGCTCGGACGGTCACCAAGCGCAGCACGTACCGGCGCTAGGCGCCAATCATCATTTTCCGAGTGAAATTTCTTAAGAAGGGCGGCAATCTCATCATATTTCTTTTTTGAAAATCCTTTAATCAAATATTCAATCGCGCCTTTCGTAATCTGTCCTTCTTCGAGCAATGTTTCGATATGCGAGAGTACCGTCTCTTCAGTGACACCACGATGTTTTGCAATCTGAGCAAGTGATACCTGCTCCTGAAGGAGTGCGAGCGTCTTTTGGAATGTCGAGGGCTTTACCACTTTCTGCTTTGGATTCGCTTTTGGCGAAATACGCTTCAAGAATGTTTCCTGCTTTTTGGCGAGTGTGCTACTTTCCTTCATTTCGTAGAGTTGTGCCTTTGCTTTATTCGATTGCGCTCGTAGTTGCTTATCATACGCAAGTACCTCACCATCCACCGCAAGTGCTTCATCGTTGAAACCAAGAATCGACAGCCCATCCCACGAACGCACACGCGACAGCGCCACATATCCCATACCCTTTTCGAAGGAGCGTGACAAATCCACCTCCACCATATCCAAACTCATTCCCTGACTCTTGTGGATGGTGATTGCCCATGCCAAACGAAGTGGATATTGCTTGAGCTCTGCTTTTATTTTGCCATCTTCTTCGATGACCCAACTCTCGACAGGTACTTCAATGGTTTTGCCTCCGTACGTCTCCACTACGGGACCACCACTAAAGCCCTCGAGCTCTTTGACGATACCAAGCGTACCGTTTGCATATCCTGCCTCAAAATTATTCTTCACGAACATTACCTTCGCTCCCACCTTGAGCTTCAAAAATTCTGGAGCCAAACAGCTCTTCTTCAATATATCGACGAGTGTTGCATTACCACGTGTTTCCATGTCGTAGGTCATCATGTCACCACGAAGTCGGTAGAGCTCTTGGTCATTCACCTTGTCGACATCAACATTGTGTGTGTACAAACGAAGCGGCGACATCTCTGAACGCTCAGTCGTGAAGCGATGTTCGATATGTTGCATAGTGCCACGATCGACGCGATCATTGCGGATATCGTTGAGTACACGCACCGCCACATCATCATTGTGACGAAACTGCTCTTCGAGGTAGCAGACCTTAAACTGCCCTTCTTTCCATGCACGAGAATGGTAGATAAATTTTGGATCAGGTTCACCCATGCGCGACACTGGCGGGAGCTGGAAAAAGTCTCCACACAGCACCACCTGCATCCCACCAAAGGGTGCATCCACACGCTTGAATGCGCGGAGTACCTGATCAATCATATCGAGACGAAAATGGTGGAGCATCGATACCTCGTCGATAATAAGCACACTCGCTTTTTCGATACGCCGGTACAGATATTGTTTTTCTTGAAGTGACTCGAGATCATAGGGTGTGAGCTCGCTTCGCACCCCAAGCCCTGTCCATGAGTGAATTGTCACTCCACCCATGTGTGTTGCTGCGATACCCGTGGATGCGGTGATGCCGAAGGCCACGTCGTGCTCGCGCAGATAGTCGATATACATATTGAGAAGGTGCGTCTTGCCTGCGCCAGCAGCACCCGTGATATACACGTTTACTCCAGTCTTCAGTATGTCGAATGCTTCCTTTTGGGTCATGGGAGGATTATATATTAGTTTTGATTTATTTACGCATTGACTCATGTTTGATTTGGTATATAGTTTAATCGTGCTGAAATAACGTTACGGCACATTTTGGGGAGCCATCCCATCGATCCCAGCGACGGCTGGGTGATGATCTAACAACTCGAGCAACTGCCCGAGTTTTTCTTTTGTCTTTTGGAAATCTTCTTGGGAAATTTGTGAGAGTTTCTTTTGAAATCTTTTAACATGCACCATTTTAATTTGGTGAAGCATAATCCACCTTCTTCCCTCAGGAATGCACACCTCTAGATACCAACTTCCTTTCTTTGGTTGAGTAGTCAAAGGCAATCCAACACAAGAATCATACGAAAGTTTCTTAAGTATAAGAATCGGACGACGAAATTTATCACCTTTTCCCCTCACTTCAGTTCCGATATTTAAGCCAACAGAACACCACCAGATTTCACCCACTTTGAACATGAATCGCTTACTTATTTTCGCAAGTTGCTTCTTATCTTCATTCCACACATCATATTCCTCCATCACCCCATCCTCCCATCTCACTCATCAAATGTTCCACAATATTTATTCACATAATCAACGAGAAAGATATGCTACGATATTCACATGAATCTCACTGAGCTGTATCACCTCTTCAAAGAATGCGACAGCGTGTCGACCGATACCCGCAAGATCGCCCGCAATTCCCTGTTTTTTGCTCTCAAGGGCGAGAGCTTTGATGGCAATCAGTTTGCATTCGAGGCACTCGACAAAGGCGCTGCTGCGGCAGTAGTCGACGACCTCTCACTCAAGGCTGACCCGCGCTTTGAAAAGAACGCAGATCGCATCATCTACTTCGAGCACGAAGGTGCCACTCACGACGCACTCACGGCACTCCAGACACTCGCGCACCACCATCGCATGCAATATTCCATGCCCGTGATCGCTATTTGTGGATCAAACGGCAAAACCACCACCAAAGAGCTCACCGCTGCGGTCCTCTCCGAAAAGTATCTCATCGTGAAGACCGAAGACAATCACAACAATCATATCGGCGTACCACTCACGCTCCTGCGCATCAAAAAAAGCACCGAGATTGCCGTCATCGAAATTGGCGCCAACCACCTCAAAGAAACTGCGGCACTTTGCGAAATCGTAGCACCAACACATGGCGTCATCACCAACAACGGCAGCGACCACCTCGAAGGCTTCGGCTCAAAAGAAAATGTTGCCATAGCAAATGGTGAACTCTATGAATACCTCCGCGATCATATGGCGATCGTGTTCATCAATGAAACCGACCCATCTCTTACCTCTCTGTTGTATTCCATCGACCCAGGGTGCAGTGCCGTCACTATCCGCTACGGCCAGGAGGTAGTTCCCGAGAATCCAAACCTCTTCGGCGACTACAATAAGGAAAACATGCGCACGGCATATGCAATCGGCAAGCATTTCAAAGTGCCGACCGTGACCATTAACAAAGCACTCCGAAACTACGTGCCGACCAACATGCGCAGCCAGATCATCAGCACCTCAAAAGGCAATGACATCATTCTCGATGCATACAATGCCAACCCTTCGAGCATGCACGCTGTTATCGAATCATTTTCTCGCTACACCACCACAAAACCAAAGTGGCTTATCCTTGGCGACATGAAGGAACTCGGCGCGTACGAAGAAAAAGAACATGCAAACATTCTCAACGACATTTCTTTCTATGGATTCACTAATGTCGTTCTCATCGGCCCCGCATTCACCAAAGCCCACGAATCCGTGAAGCGTTATGCTGCATTTCCTGACCGAGCAGCTTTTCTCGGTTCACCATTCGCTTCGAGCATCCGAAACTCGGCAGTACTCATCAAAGGGAGTAATAGTATGAAGATGTGGGAGATAAAAGACGTGCTTTAGTACACCTCCACATGATACTTGACATATTATATAAATGTGATAAAAATCACTCGAAGCTCTGAATAAACTCGGGGCAGAAGCATACCTCATTAATAAACAGTAGAGCTCTGGTATATCCTTCTGCCTCACCGCAGAAAGGAACAACCATGAGCGAAATTGCTCACCGCCTAATAGAACGCACCGTCCTCTGGGAAGGTGGTGCCGACACGTACCTCGTCGATCTCGATGAAGTACAAGATGCACCTGAAACGGCTCTCGCGGCCGACTGGTATAGGCATCACAGAGATTCAATTGTCCGAAAGGATGGTTGCTGGCTTCTGTGTCGGTACCTCAATCACAGTTGGTACAACGATGCGGTTCTTAAACCTGATCCGAAGATTGGTGCTGGCGTGCATCCCGATGACAAAATGGTGCGCGTCATTCGTCGACTTCGTGGTGGCGATTGAACAGTCAAACGAACCCCGCCTCCTGCTTCGTGCAGGAGGCGGTTCTTTTTATACACACTCATTTCACTATTTTTTCTAAGGTCACAAATTGTGACCTTAGAAAAAAATCACTAAAAAGACACATTCAGCACTCTTCTTCCCATTTACATTTAATCTTTCCGCGGATATTTCTCTCGATATTCATCCGCGGTCAGCACCTCCACCTCAGGCACTTGATCATACATTTCATTTTTCACAAATGTCGGCACACCATCCTTGTTCACCACATAGTATGCAAACCCCTTCATCTTATGCACGCTTTCGTAATCAGCATGACCAGGAAGCGACACCGGATCTTTTTCTTCGAAGTTCACCGGACTATCATCGACCGTCACGAGCCATGTCGAGCCAGTGTTGACCATGAGATGCCCGATACCAGCAGGAATGAACACTTCATCTCCCGCTTTTGCATACACTGCCTTGAAACTCTTCACCGACTTTTCATTGGGGTCAGTGCTTGCGCGTTCTTGAAGCAGAATAATTCCCTCACCTTGCTTGATCCAATAGATCTCGCACAAGTTGCCGATATGGTAGTGACCATAGGTTTTGATGTATTCACCACCCACGGTTCCCGTCTCCCACACCGTCACGTTGCGCTTGTCGCTTCCCCCGCGGATCATGTAATAGTGAATCTCAGGACCTTGCGCGGTTGGGTCCATCAAAACTTCTTTCATCTTTTCATGTGTGCGCGCTGCGTATGGTTGTATCATATATTTATTATCTCACGAATCACCTGTTTTGTATCCTCAGGATCGGTCACCTTAATATACGGCACACCTGTTGATACTACTGGATAATCATTCCCCCCTTCGAAGATTGCATCGCCGATAAACACCATCTTCGGCACGTCGACATTAAGCTCCTCGCTGATCTTATGAATGGCATATGCCTTATCGAGGCCTTTTGCGGTCACGTCGATTGAGGTAGTGCCCGCAATCATGAGTTCGTAGTCAGGAAGTTTCGGTGCGAGCAGTTCCACGATCTTTACACGAATCTGTTTGTCGGCATCCCACACCTGCTTGCGTTCAAGTGGCGCATCCTGACCAAGTCCAGAGAACGTAATCTGCGAACCACGATCTTCGATGATTTTACCAATTGCACCTGTTGCGCTGAATCCTGCAGCCGGCAACACCTCAGCAAATGCTGCGAGAATTTTTGCCTTTTCATCTTCGCTGAATAATTTTTGGTAAACAGGCTTCCATGCGTGAGTTGCGGTGTCCCACTTAAAATACGCGGTACCGTCGGTTGGGAATAAGTGTAAATTGTCGTATGGAGGAGGAAGTGGATCGAGCAACTCTTTCTTAAACTGCGCCATACTACCACCCGATACCACTGCCACTTTCTTTTTGGTGAGAAGCTCTGCAAGAAGTCCACCCATTTCTTCATCTATGATCGTCTTACTGCGTGCCAGCGTATTATCCAAATCAAATACAATCACGTCTGCGTGTATATTTCGTTCCATGCATCTACTATACAAGAAAACCTCGAAGCTGTCCTCGAGGTTCTCTCACTATTTTCTAACGCGCGCGTTCTTCTACTTCAACGGATTTTCACTTCGAATAATACGGATGAGGAATAGCACGATAGCAACCACCAAAAGAATATGGATCAGGTTATTGATTGTAAATCCTGAAACGAGACCGACCAGCCACAAAACAAGAAGGATAGTAGCAATGGTAGTAAGCATGGTGAAGTAATGAGAGCTATTAAATGCGGGCGCTCAAGGGTGCTTCGCATACGTGCAGTATACGCTTCTACCTTTCCATTTCAAGCTTTCGAAGCTCCATTTCGAGTTTTGCTTTGTCACGTTCGAGCTGTTCGATTTCGTGCTTCAAGGTATCGTGTTCACGCTTGGTATTTTCGAGCTCTCGTTCTTTGAGTTGCTTTTGGCGATCCACACTCTCCATTTCCATTTTTCCATGAGCACCCGTCGGTAGCGGCTTGTCTTTTGATTGCTTGAGTTCTTGAGCCTTCTTCTCGAGTGTCGCGAGCTCTTTCTTTTCGCGTTCAATGTTTTGCTTAACTCTGATGATATCGGCTTCAAGCTGAGAAAGTTCTTTGTGGAGTTGTTGTTCGTGGGTAGTTTGAGTCGCACGCTCATGACTTTCGAGCTGGCGCTTCTTTGCTTCAAGTGCGGCGATTTCATTTTCGAGGACACGCAAGCGCATTTCCTTTCCTTTCATCACCGACGATTTCATATTGATCGTGGTCGTCGTCGAGAACAGAAAGTTCTTCTTGGCAGCAATATCACTCGCAAGATGCATTTTGTGTGCACGTTCTTGCTGCTCTTTTGCACGCTTCATGCGCTCAGCCTCGACACCGCGATTGTCTTTGTTTGCGTTGTAGCCGGTAGAGGTGTTGAGCATGTATTTATTATAGTGTGTGACTTCCTAAAAGACCATGCTTTCCAAAAACACAGATATTTTCTTACTAGAAAATTCTTATGCTCGCACCGTCGTGCTCCGCAATGTTTTTTCCAAGCAGGTTTTTAGGAAGACACATGAACTACAACAAATTATGCAATACATACCTTTCCGTGTATACTCACCCTACATGAAGAAAACACCTACCAAAAAGATCACTTCGGAGGAAAAACCCGAATACCCGATGCGTATCAACAAATACCTCGCTCACCAAAACATCTGCACCCGACGCGGTGCTGATGAACTCATTCTCAAAAAGAAGGTGTTTATTAACGGTGTGCTCGCTGAGCTTGGAAGCAAGGTAAAGGAGGGCGATCAGGTGGAGGTGAAGCACTCGGGCAAACACACACCGTTTGTCTACTATGCATACAATAAGCCGGTGGGTGTCATCACCCACTCACCTCAAATGGGAGAAAAAGACATCGTGCAATCTGCAAACCTTAAAGGCGTGTTCCCTATCGGCCGCCTCGACAAACTCTCACACGGACTCATTCTCCTCACCAATGACGGTCGCCTCACCGACAAACTCCTAAACCCCGACCGCGATCACGAAAAAGAATACGTGGTGAAAGTAAAGAATCCGCTTCGACCAAGCTTCAAAGAATACATGCAGAATGGTTTGATGATCGACGACTATCAGACTAAGCCGTGCAAAGTGAAAATTCTTGATGAAAAAAGTTTTAGCATTATCCTCACCGAAGGAAAGAAACACCAAATCCGCCGCATGGTGGAAGTGATGCACAATGAAGTGGTGGACTTGAAACGCACACGTATTATGAATATCAGACTAGGAACCCTTCCTGCAAATGCACACCGCAAAATTGAAGGTGACGAATTAGCGGGATTGTTTGAGGAGTTGGGGATGGGGTAAGTGAGAATATTTGACAAATTTAATTTAGTATTATATTTTAAATTAAATTATGTTCTTCGACACATCTCTCTGCATTGGGATCTTGGCTTTGTTGCCATTGATCATCAGCTCGGTCTTAGTGAGTGGGTACCACCTCCATCAATGGGTGACCACTGAAAGAGGAAAAAGATTCGCGCACTGGAATACAGTGGAGAGAATCGTAGGGTCCATCATCATGATTATATGGATCATCAGTCCTTTCATAATCGCACATTCAGGCATCCTCAATCATTCCCATTCGTGGAAATGGTATGTAGGGTGTATGCTGTGTGGATTGGTTGGATCCTTCGTTATTGCCTGCACGCCATTCTCTAAAGTTCGTGCCCAAATAATGAAGGAACCTATCATACCCATTTCACTCCTTCTATTTCTCAGTGGAGGAATTGCACTCATCGCACATTCCTGAATTCTCAACAACTTCAACCAAGTCCTCATCTGAAAAGATGGGGCATTTTATTTTATCTCACGTGTCGCACACTCCACGCATACAAAGCCACCGCAGCACTTGCTGCTGCGTTGAGCGACTCACAGCGAGGATCCATGGGGATTGAGAGGAGCACATCGCAAAGTGCTTTGGTTTTTTCTCGAATACCTTCGGCTTCGTTGCCGAGAATGATGGCGGTTGGTGCTTCAAACTTTTCATCATGAATACTGGTCTTTGATTCCCCTTCAAGACCGTAGATCCAAAAGCCCTTCTTCTTGAGATCGCGGAGGGTGTTGTTGATGTTTGCCACTTCAACAAGCGGAATACGAAATGCCATACCCGCAGACACCTTCACCACCGTTCCATTGATCGGTGCTTGATTATGTTCCGGGATGAGCACGGCCGTTGCACCAAACGCTGCAGCTGAACGAATCACTGCTCCCACATTGTGCGGATCCTGAAGCTCTCCCAATATCACAAGACACGTACGAGGTGTCACCTCGAGCGTTTCGAAAAATGCCTTTTCTTGGCGCACGAGATTGTTCATGAGGACCTGCGCCATCACGCCTTGGTGGCCTTTTGGTGCACTTGAAGGATCGAACTTCCCTTGCGCGATGCCGGCTTTGCGCACGAGCTGCATAATGTCTTTGTCATCGAATGCTTGTGCCGTCATAACCTGATTGATAGCCTGAGGAATATGCACGAGGGCCTCTTTGACGGCGTGTTTGCCATGAATATAGATTTTGTTGCTCATAGCATGTAGTATACTCAAATCAATGAAAAAGCGAAGAAAAGGCTCCAAAAGTTCACAAGGCTTCTGGGACAAGGAGTATCGCGGTGGTCAACACCTTACCCTTTCAGAAGAACCAAGCGAGGACTTGCAGAAGTTCGTGCGCTTTCTTGAACGTGAGTCGGGAGGTGAATTTTTGAATCACCGCGAGACCGTCCTCGACCTCGGCTGTGGCAATGGCCGCAATATCATCTACCTCTCACGCGAATTCGGCATGAAAGGCACTGGATATGACATTGCGCAGTCTGCAGTCGCTATCGCGCGCAAGACCGCAGCCACATCGAACCTTCCTCTCACTTTCGAAGCACGCTCTATCGCCGGACATCTTCCCTTCGAGGATGAATCAATCACCATCGTGCTCGACATGATGGTATCGCACTTCCTAAACAACGAAGAGCGCGCCGAACTCCTCACAGAACTCACCCGCATCATGAAGCCTGGGGGTTGGCTCTTCTTCAAGACATTCCTTCTCGATGAGGATCGCCATGCCAAGCGTCTTCTGAAAGAAAATCCTGCAGACGAAGCGGGTTCATATATCCATCCCGAAATCGGTGTGGCAGAGCATGTGTTCACCGAAGAGGAAATTGATCAGCTTCTCAGTCCACATTTCAAGATTCACAAAGTCCTCAAGTCGCACGGACACCTGCGCAAGACCAAGAATGCAAAGCGTCGCAGCGTGACGGTGTATGCGGAGCGGATGTATTAATTGACAAATACAATTTATATTGATATAATTAGAATGGTTCTTTATATCTGGCTGTATCTATAAGTGCATTGAGGTGCTTTTATAGATACAGCCACTCACAGAGCTGTAGAAAACCCAAAAATGGAGGTAACCTCACATGATCTGGACACTTCAAATCCTGGTCTCAGTGATCTTCTTCACACAGAAAGTTTTCGTACTCACTGAAAAGAAAGTAGGATGGCTTCTCGGAGCGATTGCAGCAACACTCGCAATTTTCTACTTTTACCTTATTCACCTCTACGTCTACACTGCTCTCGAGTTTGGACTCATCGCATTGATGGTCTATGCATTCCTGAAGAAGGAACGCAAAAACCCGAAGGTGGAAACGTGGATTCGAATGATAACGATTATGGTGATGCTCGCACTCGGCTACTTTGCCTGGAGCGGACTCATCACGATCGTAGAGCTTGGATCGTCACTCGGGCTTCTCCTTGGGACATTCTTGCTCACTCATCAGCACCCGAAAGCTGGATGGTGGCTCTACGCTCTGGGACACGTGCTCGCAGCATATCTTGGATACCACAAAGGACAGCAGTTCTTCGCAGATTTCCAGATTGCCAGCGCCATCGTGTCCATTGCTGGAGCACTGAAGCTCTCACAAAAAGCCATCTCGTGAAAACGGGGTGGCTCTTTTAGTGTGTAATTTTTTTATTTGACTTATTCTATTTTTAATGATATTAAGGTGTAAACCTTGGTTCTTTATATAGCTCGTCCCACTGACAGCTCACACCCGAAGAACCGCAACCTGAAAGGATGCCTCTATGGACTACACTGTCCTCTTTTCAATTTCCTGCACATTCACTTTCTTAAAGTGCCCTAACAACGGACCAGACCACCAACTCAACGTAGAACAGGTTTGTAAAATTAGGAAGTTACGAGATGACACTCTTAACCCCTTTTTTCATCTTGCTTTCTGCAGCTCAGTTCGAGGTGCTTCGGAGACGACCGAAATTCTGCTGGAGCACAACGCGGTGGGAATGAAAGCAGACGCACTGCCCAACCTAGCGCGCAACAACGGAACACCAGTCCAAGATCGATGCCAAAATGTGGTACACGATGTCATGAACGCTTCCCACCACTACATCGATAAACATGGAGTGGTAGCCATCGAAAAAGAGGGCGGACTGCAGATCATCATCATTACGAGCGAAAGTGAGATCCTCGCTCGAATCTACAATCAGTTGGCCGGAGAAAAGGAAACTCAAGTGGAAAAAACTGATTTTCTCGAAAATTCAGTTCGCACTCTGACCAAGATGATCGACATTGGCTACCTGTTTCGTTGATCTGCTTACTCATCTCACTAAACCCCGCGACCCTGGCAACAGGGCGCGGCTTTTTTATTTTAAATACTTTTTCCCTTTCAACTTTTCAGGCAGCAGACTTTCCTTGGTATACATGTCATTGTGCAAGATATGCAACACCCAGCGTGTGAGACACGCCTACAACTTGCGGATTACCGCTTTGACCACGGCAATGAGCTCGATAGGGTTATCTTCAGTGGGATAGATAGGACGATAGCGAGAGTTTGCGGGTTCGAGATGCATCTTACTACCCTGTTTGCGAAGATACTTAATGGTGTACCCATCTTGCATAAGAGCTACCACAATCTGCCCATCACGGAATGATGATGATCGTTCAACAAGAACTGTGTCGCCATCGAGGATGCAAGCGTCTTTCATCGAATCACCCTGAACGTCGACCATGTAGGTCTGACTTTCATTATCGACAAGCCATTCAGTGAGGTTGAGCTTTTCAATAGATTCTTCTTGCACTTCAGCACCCATACCTGCAGAGACAGGTTGTGTGAGGCGCATCACTTCTCCGTAGATAGCTTCGGGAATAAGCTTTCCATCGGCATCTTTGCTGACCACTCCCGCTTCAATGAGCTTATTGATGAGTTTGTAGACAGCGTTCTTTGACTTGAAGCCGGTGAGCTTCATGATCTCGCCATAGCTTGGCATACGACGGTTCTGCTTATAAAAGTCGACTATTTTTTTCTTGTAGGTGGCAAACATGTACTAAAAGAGTATACCAAATAGGTTAAAACTGCGCTTTTGACGGCGGATACCATTCATCTGATCCAAGAGCTTGCGATGCTGACGCGTTTCTTCTTTATACGCAAGTCCATGCAAAATCTTGAAATCAATCACTTCGTTTAATCTTTGTAATTCCCTCTCTATTTCTTTGATGTATTTGTTCTTGCTCATATGAATATAGTATAGGTGAACACTAGTTCACCGTCAAGGAATTTTCCAAAAGTTCTCCACAGTTTTGTGATATGTTCTTATACGTTTCTTTATTTCGAATCCGTATGATATGCATACAAAGGTCGAATATTATAAGAACAATCAACACATACACATGAGCACCCTGCTTAAAGATGTGCTTACCAATGAACAGGCTCGTGAAAACGTCGATCAGATAAACCTCTCATCTGACGCTTTCCAGCCGTGGGCTGATTAGCAACATCACCATGAATACTCTCGAGCTCTTGGCTACATATCGTGCACGATATACAGCATGGAAAGCTGAGAGTGTTCGTGTTGCTGAAGACAATAGACCAAGAAGAACTTACATCTTAAATATTGTTTTGATTTCAACTATTACGCTTTTATTTGTTGCTTCATTGTATGTTCTTCATTTATCTACAACATTAGGATTTGACGAACCTGGAACATCTTTTGATCACATAGTTCTTGTTCTTTTATATTTCATTTTCTTATATGTACTGCATAAGCGAGGGCACTTGTATACCGCTTCCACACTTCTTGTTGCATCTTATTATTTAATTACCACATACTCAGCAACAAAATGGGGAGTTAGTCTTCCAGCAAACCTATTGAGTTATAGCTTGGTTATCACCATATCAAGTATTCTTATTGGGAATTTATTTGGATTACTAATAACAACAATTATTTTCGCCACTATTGTAAAAATGGGAATTCATGAATCTGCAATTCAAATGATATACCATTGGAAATCCGAACCCGTCACCATCCTCGACACCATCTTCTACGCATTCATGCTTTCAGCAATCATGACCGTGTCGTGGCTCTCAAACCGAGAAACAGAAGCCTCACTCAAGCGAGCTCGCGCATCAGAAAAAGCACTCCAACACGAGCGCGACCTCCTCGAACTCAAAGTAGTCGAGCGCACCGCCCAACTCAGTCACTTCGCCGAATTCGGAAAACTTTCATCAGGACTCTTCCACGATCTCGTGAACCCCCTCTTCAGTATTTCCTTAAATCTGTCTCAAGTAGAGAACTCGCTTCATCCTGAACTACAAGAAATCAAAGATCACCTCAAACGATCACTCGGAGCAAGTAGCAAAATGGAACGCTACCTCTCTGCGATTAAATCACAAATAAAAGTAAATGAACTCAAAGAACACTTCTGTCTCAACACCGTTATCGAAGATTCCATCTTACTCCTAAACTACAAAGCTAAAGCAGCAGGGGTTGATATCACTCTCGCAACCATCGAACCATTTTGTATCTTCCATAACCCTCTTCAATTCCAACATATCGTTACCAACCTCATCTCAAACGCGATAGACGCTCACACCACCTCATCCTTAACCACATCTACACAAAGTACTCAGAAATGGGTGCGCGTCGGCCTCACCCACACCGATACCCATATCACTCTCACCGTCGAAGACAACGGTCCGGGAATCCCCGATGATGTCCTTCCTCAGATATTCAGCCCCTTCTTCACCACCAAACAACAGGGAGGTATTGGCATAGGTCTTGCCACCACCAAGCATGTTGTTGAATCAGGTTTTCAGGGCACACTTTCAGTTTCAACAAGCACTTCGGGCACCATATTTACTATGTCATTCCCCTATCCACATGCATCATCTACAACTTCCTGACGGTTCCTTCGATGAGCACACCACTTTCATCACTAGTCTCATAGTCATTGCACTTGCACCACTCACACACGATCTAGCTGTCAGAGATATGCTGCAACGCGCAACTACTTTTCTCATGGCAGAATTTAATGAAGCATCATGTATAAATTACTGGAAACGCTCATCACCACAATATCTCACACACCGATGTCCTGATGATCTTGACGTCCTCTCAGTCACACTCACCGCTCTTCACCTTGCAGGACACACCGATTTTGTCACCAATAAGCTTGCGTCATATAGCAAAATACTCATTCTATCAGAAACCACACTCGGTGGACCCTACTACACATGGATTCATCCGCACCCTCGACCAGCCGAATGGAGTGATGTAGACGTAGTGGTGAATGCAAACATTGCACATATTCTCAAACTTCAAAACGTTGAGCTTCCGAATCTGAATGCTTTTATAGAATCAGCACTAACGTCACTTATCTCTGCATATTATCCACCGCTTTCGGCACTCTATTTCATATCAAAGGGATATTCAGGAACACATACTCAAGAATTTATCACCCGCACACTTTCTTACACTCCCCAGAATATTCTTGAACGAGCACTTCGTGTGACCACTCTCATCAACTTCGGATATCCACCCACCCTTCTTCACGAAGATATCCAAGCACTTGCTCGCAATCACACATGGGAAACATTTCCCCTCTACCTTGAACGAGATAAGGGTGGAAAGCACACACATGTCGGAAATCCCGCGCTTACCCATGCACTCACCCTCGAAGCTTTACACCTCGCCACACAGTGCAACAAACCTGCTCACCTCACCATCGAAACCCCACATCTTCTACCACAAGCTTTCTACGATCACCTCGTGCCATCTCTGAAAAAACAACTAAACAAAGCAACTATCACAACACTCTGCAAGGCAACAGAACATGGATGGAGAGCGTATACCATATATGACAATATTCTCGATCACGAAGCCCCTGTCTCACAGCTCTCTGAAGCAAACACACATCTGCGTGCCACCACCTCGCTCTTTTGTGAAGCACTCGCAGACTCACCACACCTTTCCACCATTCTGTCACTCCTCGACACAATCGATCAGGCAAACAGGTGGGAATATGAACACTGCTACAAGCCTGCGGTCCGCCCCGACTATGGCAGCCACCACGTCCTTGCCGAGAAATCAATCGGTCACGCATGTGGCCCACTCACCATCATGATACGTCTTGGCTTCACTCCCGATTCGCCAGAGTACCAGCACCTCCACACGTTCTTTGTACACTACCTTATTGCACGTCAAATGAATGATGACGCACACGATTGGCCTGATGACCTTAAGCGCGGTTTTATCAATAGCGCGAGTGTGCACATGTGTGGTCGGACCGATCTCACCACCCACTTTTTCGAGCACGTTCTTCCTCTGATCATCACCGACATTTCTTCTCATCTTTCACATGCTGAACAAGCCCTTTCTCATCTCACCCATATCATGGATACACGTCATCTCCACTCACTTCTCACTCCGCTTCGCCACACAACAGAAAAAGCTCGCACCGAGCATGTGTCGATACGAGCTTTTCTGAGTGAGTTTGAGAAAGGAAAACCAACTAGTCTACGAACGTAAAGGCCTTACCTTTCTTATTTCCTCGACCGGTTCGACCGATGCGGTGAATATAATCTTCGTGAGATGTGGGAAGTTCGTAGTTGATCACGTGTGAGATATCGTTAATATCAAGGCCACGCGCCGCAACGTCTGTTGCCACAAGAATATCCATACGATCCTGTTTGAAATCGTTGAGTGCTCGCTGTCGCTGAGCCTGATTCTTGTCTCCATGAATTGAGACCGCTTTATGACCTCGCTTTTGAAGAAGATCGGTGAGCTTTTCGACGCCGTGCTTGGTCTGTCCGAACACGATCACCTTCTTGAAGTCTTCTTTAGAAAGAAGATCGTGAAGGGTGTCGATCTTGGTTGAACCAGGACCAACGCGCACAATGTCTTGTTCGACATTCTTCGCCGTGTCCTGAGTCTTTACTGAAACTCGAACAGGGTCTTTAAGGAAATCCTTAATGAGACGATCGATTTCTGGTGAAAGCGTCGCTGAGAAGAAGAGTGTCTGTCGGTTTTCCTTAGACATCTTCGACATAAGCAACTTCATATCATTAATGAATCCCATGTCGAGCATACGATCAGCCTCGTCGAGCACGACGGTCTTGAATCCCGAAAGATCAAGCGCCTTTCGTTCGATAAGGTCTTTGATACGACCCGGTGTTCCGATGATGAATTCATTGTGGTAGCGAAGTCCTGCAAGCTGACGACCGATAGGCATTCCACCAACACAGGTCACTGAGTGCATACGGAGTCCTGCAGCAAAACCTGCGAGCTCATCATTGATCTGAAGTGCAAGCTCGCGCGTAGGTGCAACGATAAGGACCTGCTCACGCTTTCCGGTGAGCACTTTGTTGATAAGTGGAATAAGAAAGGCAGCGGTCTTTCCGGTACCAGTGTTTGCAATACCTACGATATCCTTTCCTTCGAGGATAACAGGGATTGATTGATCCTGAATTGGTGTTGGGAGAACATACCCCTTTACCTCGATATTCTTCTTGAGACCTGGCATCACTTGAAAATCTGCAAAGGCATGTTTTGGAACATACGCAACAGGCTCTTCTACAGAAACAACTGCTTTGCTAATATAACGAGACACGTCGATACGACTTCCTCCGAAACGATTACCTCGAGAGTTACCACGAGATGGTCCTCGAGAACCTTTATATCCTCCACGAGAAGGACGAGTAGCTGGTGCGCCTGTACGAGAAAAATTCCCTACATTTCGCGCGATTCGATAATACATACTGTATATGAGGGCTTACACGTAAACACCCTATAACCTTGAGCCAATTAAATAATAAGTCGGGGCTCGGTCTCGAAGGTTCTAGGCGATGACAATGTCATGCGATTGAAGGTGAGTTCTATCCACGTGAACGGGAACCTGAGAGATATTGAGTTACCCTGCTACTATAGCAGGTCTTCTAGAGTTCGTCAATTGCGTCGTTTGCTCGATCCTCAGCCTTTTCAGCGAGGCGCACTGCTTCATCATAGTCACGATCATCGTAGGCATCCTCAGCATCATCGAGATAGTCCTGTGCTTCATCGAGAAGATCTTCGGCATCGCGCACATTGCGACCTCGATCATCTGCATCATCGATCTCATCTTGAGCGTCTTCTATGGCATCCTCTGCATCTTCGATGGCGTCTTTTGCATCCTGCTTATCGTAGTCGTTGTTTCCGTGACGATCATTGGCGGCAATATCTGAAGCTTCTTCTGCATAGTCGATTGCTTCAGCGTAATCTCCCGCAAAGTATGCGCGTACTGCATCGAACAGCTCATCACGAGCATCCTCGATATCATTATCGCTTTCATCGCTGTCTTCAATATCATCGATAGCATTCTCGATTGCGTTCTGAGCATCCCGCATGAGGTTGGTGTTGCTATATCCGCCGTTGTAACCAGACACGACGAAGTAGCCGTTGGCTGGATAGATACCATTGCGTGCTTGCCACTGAGCTACTGCAACACGAGTCTGCTCACCAAAATATCCGCTTGAGTAGGTAATCCAATATCCCTGAGAGCGGAGGTAGTCTTGGAGACAGCGAACGTCCTGACCCTGAGAACCTACGGTCAAATTACGACTAATCGCACATGGTACAAATACAGAACTCGCTTCTGCGGGAACAGCTACCAAAAACACTGAAAACCCAATAAGAGCAATGATGTAGTATGATAATTTCTTCATACCTCGCATCGTAGTACGAACCATGTCACTTGTAAAGATTTATTGAAATAGCTCTTCTGCCACCTCCCAATACCGACTATCACCAATCTTTGTCTTCATAAAGTACCACCACTCCGCTCCCCACAGGTAAACGCGAGATGCACCGACTCTGTGAGCATACGCAATATTTTCTCTAAAGCGTTCTGGACTAAAGGTTTTCTCTTTCATAAAGCCCTCAAGGGTGCTTGGCATGCCACCTTCAAACCAAGGCTCGGCCTGAAGTTCTGATACAAAAAAATGTTCATAATCATTTCCCCATAGTCGTGCTTTCAACTTATAAAATGCTGGGGGGAGCCAATCATAACGCACAATAAAACCTCCTGAGACGCGTGTCGTGCGATATAACGTCGTACCAAGAATATCACCCTCTCGTGATGCCACGCGATAGGTCGACAATTCTCCACTATCGGTCGTTACAATCTGACGCGTCGGGTCAAGCTGCCTGATAAGTGCAATTTCTTTGGTGACCGAATCCCTATCGAATGCATCACATTCACCAAAAGGAAAGTTGATGAATGCCTCATTTTCTGCTTGCCACAGTTCGATTGCAGGATTGTCTTTATAGCGGTTGATAGTGGTTGCAACGTAGTTGAGAAGCTGTTGTTCTTGCTCTTCTTTAGGAAGTGCGGCTGCCCAGGTGGGAATGTAGCACTCAGGCCAGCGTGGCACTTTTTGTCCGACCGTCAGTACCACCTTACTTCCTGCAGTTCCCGCTTTTTCAAGCAACCTATCAACTTCAGCATAATCAAACACCCCCTGTTCTGGCTCTACTTTATTCCAAGGCACAGCCAAACGCACGGTGGTAGGCTTGAGGTCTTCTAAAATAGCATCAAAGGTTTCTTGTGCATCAAGACCGAGCGAACGTGCATACTCGGGACTGAAGCTTATACCGAAGTCAGTAGGGTATGTCTTGAGCGATCCGATCCACATCAATGCATACACCACCACGAGTCCGCCAAACACTATCCCCATTCTTTTCAGATATATATGTCGTGGAACTTTTTTCATATGTTTTATGCAAGTAATACCGCACCACCAATAACAAGCAGAATAGCTGTTCCTTCAAATAATATTTCTTTGCGCGTAATATATTCGGTAAAGAAACGAGGAGTAAACGTAGTAAAGATAAGAGCGTAGATAAGAATGAGTGCATACTGAAGTCCCACAAGCCCCGTCACAATAGTCACACTCCCAATAGACATTGCATACTGTACTGCGACGATACCGAGCAATGCTGCAATTTTATCAACCGCAATAAGTATAAAATTATTATGTTGTCCTCGAGGTGCAGCATGTGGTACCTGCTTTGTTTTTGCTGGCCCCATTTTCTTACCAAAGAGATATACACACAGTGCCACAAGAACAACAAGTCCCTTAGTCCATGCAAAACCAGTGACAAATGAGTACTGTTCATATACCACTTTGGCGGTGACATGTGATATTGCAAACAACAATCCAGATACAATTCCCCATACCACTCCCATGCTGATACCCGTCACTCGCACACGATCTCGCTCGTAGGCAAACAAAAAACTCGCAACCACCAAGAGTACGATACCAAGTGTCTGAATAAGAGTGAGCGATTCACCAAGTACCACCGCCGAAAGTGCGTAGGTACATACTGCAGTCATCGCACCAATAAATGGAATAATGTGTGTTGCATCATTCTTCTCAAGCGCGATAAACATTGCCCATGCCGCAAAGCCAAATCCCAAACCTGATGCGAGAGACCACAAAAAACCTTCTAAAGAGATACGCTCCGCAAATGGCAACATCACAAAGGCAAACCCAAACAAGAGATTTGAATAGAACGTATAAGAAGACGTATTCAGCGCCTTTGAAAGAATGAGCTTGTCGAGAATAGCCACCACAGCAAGGAGTGCGTAGCCGATAATCGCAATGAAGAATGAACTAAAGATCATATACGCACATTATACCAAATGAATATCCTGCATCTGTTCTGGCTTGTTCTTGATCACCACACTCTCGATATGATACGCACCACGTTTTGATACATTCAGAAATCCGTTGAGTGCATGGTTTGCAAGAATACCCGACTCAAGCCAATCAAAGAGCCACTCGCGGGTATACACTGGATTTCCCTGTCCAATACCCGCATTCACCACATGAAGCCACTCTTCATTGTATTCTTCTTGTGAGCCAAGTGTTGGTGCAATAAGGATAGGAAGCCCGAGTCCTGCGTAGAACGAAAGCTCGCTCGGCTTTGTCCACAAAATATCGGTGTCGAGCAAAAGATGATTAAACTCCTTAAAGTAATCCATCTTCTGTGGATGATAGATAATGTCGACACCCTTACCTCGGAACAAATCGAGCCCTTCTTTCTTAAGTGCCTGCTCAAAAATACGATAAATCTTATTTGATACACCAGCAATGAGGTTGAGTTTTACTTTTCCATTTTTAATATCAGGCGCGAGTGATTTGATCACATCAAGACCGATCTGGTATTGCGCTGCCGCTCCTCCAATAGCAAATGCCACTGATACGGGCTCATCAGGAGAACCATACACTTCAGTGCCAAGCGAAGCCTTGATCTGATCTTTAAACTTCTCACGGAATGTGCCGGTAGGATCAAGACGCATAATGCGACGAAGCACCACTGACCTGAGGAGTGTATCTTTGTCAGTGTCGGGAGCTACCAACTCCTTCGGGAGCGGGAAACCTGTGGTGATGATTTTTTCTGGTGATACCCCGTATGCTTTAAGTCGCTCTTGCACACGGTGACTCGGTGCAAGATAGATGATGCGGCTGTTTTCAGGATGTTGTGGTACCCACGCTCGAGAAATATCGGTATCAGTACACAAGCAATATATTTCACCTTTATACCCGTGTACTTCAGCAGAAAATGCAGGGGTGAAGAAGGTGGTGATCATCGGCAACGGATTTTTATTGAGCTCATGCACCAAATGCTTTCCAAGTCCACGTTTTTTAATGAGAAAATATAAGTAATCTAACTGCGATGATGATTTGGAAAGATCGCGCTTGGGATAAAAATGCTCGATACGCTGAAAATAATTCATGAGTGCAAACAATCGCTCTCCGATGAACGGCATTTCACGCATACGAGAGATCCACTCATACACCCCACGACCACTATTCCACATTTTGACATCTTTCTTTGGAATACCAGGATAATTGTTTGCAGAGATAATATAAGGATCAGCGATGTTCCAACTTTCAGGCGTGGTCGAAATATCTTTTAGTGGATACGCTGCACGCTGATGACCATATCCCATATCGACGGCAATAACATATGCTTTTGTGAAATTCATAGTGACTAGTATATCATCGTCCTATTGCTTTTTTAAGATACCGTATAGTTCTTTGGTCCGCGCCGCTTCCTCACGATGATTACACAGAGGAAGTGGATAACCTACTGCATGGCGAGCATCACCTCGCTCGTCGTGAATATCATCGATACTAAGATCTGCGAGTTCGGGTACCCACTTTTTTATATACACCCCTTCAGCATCAAATTTTTTCTGTTGGAGCCACGGATTAAAGATACGAAACCACGGCGATGCATCACACCCCGTCCCCGCGACCCACTGCCAGTTGCCGTTGTTTACCGCAGGATCGTAGTCAGTAAGCCGTTCAGCAAAATATTTTTCTCCCCATCGCCAATCGATATGTAAATCTTTGATAAGAAATGATGCAACGATCATACGCACGCGATTGTGCATGTAGCCCGTCATGAGAAGCTCGCGCATACCCGCATCGACGATAGGAAATCCTGTCTTACCTTCCTTCCATCGCTCAAACATCTCTTTGTTGTTATCCCACTTGAGTTTGTCAAATTCTTTTCGATATGCCCCCGTATAGACATGTGGTGTGAGTGCTGCAACCGTCGTGAAGAAGTCGTGCCAGAGGAGCTCCCTCAAAAAGACGTCGGGGTGTGGCATGTGAGTTTTTGCATACACATATATTTCACGTATTGAAAGCGTGCCGAACTTTATGTGTGCCGACAAAAGTGAGGTGGCGTTGATCGCGGGGAAATCTCGCTCTTTTGCATATGTCTTGTTGTGAGAGAGTGCGCGGAGCATGTCTTTTGCTACCGTTCTTCCCCCTTTGACACGAAGCCCTGCAGGATGCGGCACAAGTCGAGCAATGTACTCAGTGAGTGATTCACCACCTTCACGTCTTGCGAATACCGCACTTGCTGCAAGCCGATGTACTGCAGGAAGTGGCAATACTTCTGTCGCCACACGATAGTGTGTATATACACTATGAGGCTTGCCATCTTTGGTGAGTACAGTGCCAGGTGCATACAAGGTCACATCGTGTTCTGCGATCACCTTCACACCATGTGTTTCGCACACCTTTGTGATCCGCTCATCACGATCTACGGAAAACGGCGTGTAATCTTTGTTGAAAGAAAGTGCGTGAGGTGTATGTGTCTTGATGAGTTTTTCTACTACTTCTTCTGCTACTCCACTTTCGATATAGAGGGCAGCGCCATGTTCTGCGAGCGTTCTATCAAGATCGCCAAGTGATTCACACATCATTTGAAGTCCAGGGACACTTCGATACGGATGTTCATTCACCTGTCGTTTGTCAAAAATAAACACGGGAAGAATAGTGTCGACTTCCCGAGCGAGCGCATTGAGAGCGGTATTGTCCTCGAGTCGCAGGTCACGACGAAAGATATGTATACCAAGCGTTTTCATAGGTATAGCATATCACAAAGCTTTTACTCAATCGGACAGGTATTCTTTCCAATCACTGCGTACAGTGCGCACCAACCTGCGAGAGCCTCGTACAGGGTAAACAGTGCAACCACCGCAAGAATAATTTGTCCTACCACTGATGTCGACATATATGCAGCAACACCTACTGCTACTGCAAGAAGAAGGCGCACCACCCGATCAAACGTTCCAATATTTTTTTTCATAGATATAGTATACAATTTATATATGAAATTATCAGAAGTAATAAAAATATCCCGCCCTCGCTTTTGGCTCTATGAGGCAGCGACATTCGGCATTATCGGCACCTTATCCGCTCACACCTCACTTAATTTTCTTACCAACAGTTCGTTTTGGATCTTTTTTATTTACTTTCTCATTCCTGCCAACATTTTAATTTATGGGATCAACGATATTTTTGATTACGAAACCGACAAGCTGAATCCCAAAAAGCAATCATACGAAGCACTTGTAGTGCCGGAGCGTCATCGCACCTTATGGATATGGATTATTGCAACCAATCTTCCCTTTTTGTTGTTTGTACCTCATACAACACCACTCATTATTTCGTTTTCTGTTTTTCTTTTTTGTGCAACGTTTTATTCTGCACCTCCGATCAGAGCAAAAGCAAAACCGCTTATTGATTCTCTGTTTTCTGCTGGTCACTATGTCGCAACAGGGGTATTTGGCTATTACCTTGCTGGTGGCACTGATATTCCCTACCTTGGCATCATTGCAGGTATGATGTGGGCAATTGCCATGCATGCTTACAGTGCAGTACCCGATATCGATGCTGACAAAGACGCACACCTAAAAACAATTGCCATTCTTTGTGGACCTCGAACGACCATTATCTTCTGCTGGGCATTATATGTAGGAAGTGCTATCTTAATCTTTCCCATTCTTCCTTATGCAAGCATCATTGGTGCCTGCGTGTATTCATACTTTATGGCGCGATCATACAAACTACCCTACAACAGCGAAGCGCTTTTCAACGTCTACAAATATTTTCCCACCATCAATAGCGCCATGGGAGCAATCCTTTCAATCGAACTCATCGCACGTCTTATTTTATAACTCCTTGAGGGGTGAAGGATCTTTGATTCCTTCGATACGCTTATACGCAATCTCTGCGCTAATAAGACAGATAGGCATACCAATACCTGGGTTTGTTCCTGCGCCTACATAAAGGAGGTTTTTAATGCGCGGGTGTACATTGTTTGGGCGAAAGATTGCTGTTTGTGTCAGCGTATGAGCAAGCCCTAGTGCCGTACCCTTGAATGCATTGTAGTCTGCAATAAAGTCTTTAACACTGTAATGACGTCGCACCACAATCCGCTCTTTGAGGTTTGGAATATTATAGTATTTCGCAATCTCATCGATAACCTTGTCACCATAGTCCTTTGCAAACTCTTCTGTGTATTCGAGTCCTGAGGCAATCGGCACAAGCACAAACAAGTTTTCATGATCAGGTGGAGCCACTGTCGGATCAGTCTTAGAAGGAACACAAATATACATAGAAGGATCCTGCGGCCATGTTGGAGTTTTGAAAATTTCTCCAAATCCCTGTTCCCAATTTTTGGTAAACAATAAGTTATGATGCTGGAGTCCAGGAATAGTGTCTTTTACTCCTAAATAGAGGATAAAGGCACTCGGTGCCAAGACACGCTTGTTCCAGTATGCATCAGAATAGACACGATGTTTTTCATCGAGCAACTTCATATCGGTGAATGCAACGTCGGCATTTGAAACGACCATATCAGCATGCACCACTTCGCCATTCTCAAGCTCGACACCTTTTGCATTGTTTTGTTCGATGATAATACGGCGCACGGGAGCGTTGGTGCGAATCGTAACACCGTACTTTCGTGCCACTTTTTCAAGTGACTCAGGCACTGCTCTGATTCCCCCATCGGGATACCACTCACCAAGCACGAGATCGACATAGTTCATGAGACTATAAATACCGGGTGTGTCTCCAGGGGCAGTTCCTAAAAGCACCGTTTGGTATTGCAATGCCTTTCGAAGAATTTCACTCTTAAATTTCTTCTCTATGATATCTTTTTGTTTCTTAAAAAGAGGAAGTCGTGATCCTTCGCGCATCACTCGAAGATTCAAAAAATCAAAAATAGAATCATAATTTTTGTACATAAACTCGTTCTTTGCGATCTCGTATTGATACTTCGTATCATTCATAAAATCCTCAAACACCTTTCCTGCACCAGGTTCTACTGATTCAAAGAACGCTTTATTCTTTTTCATATCAGAGTGAAACAGATATGATGCACCATCGCTTTTGAGCGTTATTTGATATGAAGGCTCAAGCTTTTTGAGGGTATAGTATTCAGAAATATCTTCACCAAGAAGATCAAAGTAATGCTTAAACACATCGGGCATCATGTACCAACTTGGTCCCATATCAAACAAAAATCCATCTTGTCGAAAGATACGCGCACGTCCACCGACCGTGTCATTCTTTTCGAGCAAGGTCACCTTATACCCTTTTTTGCCAAGTAACGCAGACAATGCCAATCCTCCTATTCCTCCCCCAATAATGATTACAGATTTCTTTTCCATAGTGCTTTTAATAATAGCATGGTCTTATCAAACGGACTCACCACAATACGACGAGAGAACACATCATAATCAGCTTTCTCTATCTGTTCCTGAATACAACCATACACCAATGCAGCAGCATACACCGCCTTGCGTCCATCTTTGCTGAGGTAATGAATGCCATCCACGCCTTTTTGGTATAACGTTCGAATGCGTGCTATTTCAAACTTCACAAAGGCTTTCCACGCATCATCATTAATCCCTTGCTTAATATGCTCTTCAGTAACACCGAACCGTTGCATGTCTTCACGTGGCATGTATATACGATGACGTTCTTCATAGTCACTCTTGATATCGCGCAGGAAATTAGTCATTTGAAACGCCTCAGCAAGCGCACGTGCATGGGGCAATGCATTCTGATCTGCACATCCAATCAAAATACTCATCATATAGCCAATCACCGTCGCAGACCCATACATATAGTCTTCAAGCTCTTGATACGTTTGATAGTGAGCCTTGGAAAGATCTGTTTTCATTGCCTCAAAAAAACTCTCAGCATATTCACGAGGTATCTTGTGTTTATGCATGAGTTGTACAAATTCATCAATAATAAACAGACCTGAGGGAATACCTTGGTCGTACGCGTTAGTAAATAGAGCAATATGATGAATGAGCGTAGCTTCCTGATCTTGTTTTTGGGTATCAACTATTTCGTCATAAAAACGTACAAACTGATAGAGAGCCCACACCTCTTCTCGAACCTTTTTCGGAAACAACAGCGAAGATCGATAAAATCCTGTTCCATACTTTTTTATAATTTCTTGCGCGTTTGAACCAATATACATGTGTTATGAAGTTCTTTTATACACCATCGTTGCAATATCGCCCCACACACCACCTTCCACCACCGCCATCTGGTATGCCTGCTGATAATACGCATCAATCTGTTGCTGAACGTACGCAAAAGCTCCACTCGCATCAAGGGTGTTACCAAGTATTTCCTTATCTTTCTGAGTCATTGTTTTACCCACATACGACACAAAGACTTTTTTATACTCTGGAGCTGCTTCGTGGTGCATATACCAAGATATGAGAGTTTGTTGATTGGTTTCAATATCAGAACATGTTGTCTTTCCTGCTCCCCCTTTACTATCCAGAAGATCATCCTGTAGCTGGAACATGAGTCCAAGCGCCGTGCCATACTGCTCTGCAAAGTCTAGATGTGCTTTATTTCTCGAAGCAGTCATACCCAATCGTATTGGGTTAACAAAAGAATAACGCGCGGTTTTCAAATACATTTTTTGGATGATGAGCTCTTTCGATAAAGGTGGTCGTGTCGGAGCGGTAACATCTATGAGCTGCCCATGAATCACTTCACGAATGAGTTCACTAAATATTTCAAGAAGTGCATCACCGTGTTCGGTATAACGACGCGTATAAGCAATCATACATTCATAGCTCCACTGATAGACAAGGTCGCCAAGTAATATAGCAACCCCGTCTCCGATACGCCTATCGCCATACACTTCTGAAAATTTTTGTTGAGCGCACACTACTCCATGACGCTCGCTCCCATTGTCCATAACATCATCATGAATAAGTGCAAATACATGCAAAAGCTCAACGGCAAAAAGTAGCTCTGCATGATCCTCAATCGATACATTACCAAGAGCGGTGTAGGTCAAAAAAGGGCGGAATCGCTTACCACCTGATGCAATCAATGATAGGTATGATGCCGTTGTCTTCACATCATCACTCTCACTCTGAGCAGTAAATGCATGGATACGTTGCGTAAGGAATTCGGAAAACCGTGTATCAAACTGTTCCCGAAATGCATGGAGCGTCATTATAAGTCAGTTAAGTACCTCATTTATACCACGAAAGGTAGGCACCGGCAATTCGCTCGTAATGGTTCAATAGCTTCGCATCACCCCAGTCGATATGATGCACATATGCCCTACACAACTAACAAGAATATGCCAAGGATCAGGCGTGAAGCAGCACAGCTTCTCGTCCGCAAAG
>JAIYEG010000008.1 GCA_027487075.1 bacterium | reverse complement strand
TGATGGGGCAAAAGAGGTAAATATTCTCGGACAAAAAGTAGCGGTGCGTGCTCGTGTTGAACATATCGATGGGTACTCATCACACAAGGACGCTGATCGGCTCTTTGAATTTGTCGAAAATACCGAAGACACCGTGCAAAAAGTATTTGTTGCCATGGGTGAACCAAAGTCATCGATGTTCCTTGTGCAGCGCTTGCGTGACTATCTTGGTCTTGAGGCATTTGCACCGAAGGAAGGGGAGAAAGTTATCCTTGATTGTTAAAAGGGACAGGCACCTTTTTCCGTGAAGCCAGTCTTCACCTTTTCAACATATCTTTCCAGGAGTACGGATATTTTTTTACTAAAAAATTCCTCACGCTCGTGCCGTCGCACTCCGCGAGCCTCCTTCCAAGATATGTTGAAAAAGTGCTATCCTGCCTCATCTAAAAAAGTGCCTGTCCCTATTATCTTTGATAGAATATTTGAAATGATCAAACTCGTATGTGTAACCGCATTAGCACTTTTTATAGTGCTTGTCCCAAGACATATTCATGCGGAAGTAATTCAAAATTTTGATGTTACTGCGTATCTCAATGATGATGGTACCGCGTTGATTGAGGAGAAAATTCTTTATGATTTTGAGCAATCACAAAAACATGGAATGTTTCGTCGTATTCCATACATTTTTGATGTGGGAGGGTTTTTCTTTGTTAAAACTTCTCCCATCACCGTTATTAGTGTTACTGATGAGAATAATATTCCTTATACCTATCAAGTGACTCGTGATGGTTCATATAAAACTATTAAAATCGGAGATGCTGATAAAACAATATCTGGACAACATTGGTATGTTATTACCTATCGAGTTGATCGCAACGTTCAATATAATCAAGATTTTGATGAATTCTTTTGGAATGTGACGGGGAATGATTGGCAAGTTCCTATCAAGCAATCAACATATCGGTTTTTCTTACCTCAACAGGTAGACCCGTCTTTGATGAGAACTATCTGTTTCCGAGGCCCTACAGGAAGTGCTCAGTACTGTGAAGAACAGCAGCAAGATGACTTTATTCACGTAAGCGACATTCCTGCAGGAAGTGGATGGACGGTTGGTAAAGGGTTTCCTAAAGGAGTTATTAAGGAACCAACAAATCTAGAGAGTGTCTTAGCTACTCTGTATGATAATTGGTATGTCATCATGCTCATGCTTCTTCCTGTAGGTACGTTTAGTGTTTGTTTTGTAATATGGCGTAAAAAGGGAAGAGATCCAAAAGGAAGAGGAGTCATTGTTCCTCAGTATGATATTCCGGAGGGTCTTACGATGCTTGATATTGCTTCTATTATGAACCAACAAATCAAAAATAAGGACATTTCAGCACAGATTATTAAGCTTGCTGTAGATGGATATATTAAAATTCAAAAGATCGAAAAAAAAGAATTTTTTGGTTCAACTACCGACTATCAGTTAATAAAGCTAAAGGAGGGAAGTAAGGAAGCAATGAATCCCGTAGAGTTCATGCTTCTTGATAGGCTCTTTTTTGATGCAAAAGAGGTGCAGCTTTCGACATTAAAGAATAAGTTTTATTCTGATGTTGAGGATCTAGAAGATACCACTCAGAATAATCTTATTATGAATGGATATTATACGGCGAATCCGGAGAAGGCGACAAAAAAATATTTTATATTTGCGTGGGGCGCTTTTTACTTATCATTTTACGCACTTTCGGTGATAGTCACTACTTTGCTTGAAAACCATTTCTTTGTCGTTGCGATACCAGTGTTGGTGTCTATTGTCATAATTCTGATTTTTGGATATCTCATGCCTTAGAAAACTAAAAAAGGGGTAGAGACAAAAGAGTATTTGCTCGGTCTTAAAGACTACCTTATGACAGCAGAGAAGGATCGTATCATTTTTCATAATGCTCCGGATAAAACTCCTGAGTTATTTGAAAAATTACTACCCGTGGCAATGGTGATGGGCGTTGAAAAGGAGTGGGCCAAAAAGTTTGAAGATATTTATGTTATTCCGCCGCAGTGGTATGCAGGAGGTACCTTCAATCATTTCTCTTCATCAGACTTTTCGCATGCTCTAGGTGGTTTTTCTTCAGCAAGCTCAGCAAGCTTTGTGTCTCCACGACAAAGTGGTAGTGGAGGATTCGGGGGCGGAGGATTTTCTGGTGGAGGAGGTGGGGGAGGGGGTGGTGGTAGTTGGTAAAAATCTGATACAATATTTGAAATGATTAAAGATAAGCATGGCACCAACAAAATAAAATTGTGTGTTTCTGGTTCTGCTGATATGGGATTTCTTCCGCCAGAAGATTATGAAAAAGCAAAAGAGCTTGGACGAGAAGTTGCCCGACAAGGGGCAGTGCTTGTGACAGGTGCTACAACGGGATTTCCTTTGTGGGCTGCTATGGGTGCAAAAGAAGAGTACGGCGTGTCAATTGGATTTTCACCGGCGTACTCAGAGAAGGAGCATATGGAAGGCTACCGACTTCCTGTCGACTACATGGATATCATCGTCTACACGGGGTTTGGTTATACCGGTCGAGATCTTCTCCTTACGCGTTCATCTGATGCAGTCCTTATCGGTCCAGGACGCATTGGTACGATTCATGAATTTACGGTTGCTTATGAAGATGGAAAGCCTATTGGTATTTTGAAAGGTGACTGGGATACTGATGAAGTAATTGAGACTATTATCGCAAAAAGTCACAAGGTGAATGATAAGATTATTTTTCATGAAAATCCCAAAGAACTTGTAAGAATGGTGATGGAGATGGTGAGGAATGATAAGACGGATAGGAGGAAGTTGTATTTTTAGTAAATAACTTTCTATTGCTTTCCCAAAACACGGATACTTTTCTGCTGAAAAGTTCCTATGCTCGGGCCAGCCCTGCGCAATGTTTTGTACAAGCAATAGAAAGTTATTTACTATCAAAAAAACACCTCCCCATCTTTCGAAGGGGAGGTGTTTTTTTGATGAATGCTACTTAACCTTACTAACAATTGCGGCGAATGCTTCGGGAGCGTCGGCTGCAATTTGTGAGAGTACCTTTCGGTCGAGTTCGATGTTTGCCTTCTTGAGAGCTCCGATGAACTTGCTGTATGAGAATCCTAGGGGACGAAGAGCGGCATTGAGGCGTACCGTCCAAAGAGAACGCATGTCGTTCTTTTTGTCACGTCGGTGCGCGAAGGCGCTGTTTCCAGCATGTGCGATAGCTTCGTAGGCCATACGCTTCTTTGTTGATCGTCCAAAACGATATCCCTTAACCTGCTTGAGGGTGTTTCGTCGGGCTTTCAGTGCTGATACTCCTTTTTTTACGCGTGTCATGGTGGTGTATTAAATATTATTTGGTGACGTTAACCATAAAGCGAGACTTGTACTTATTGCTCATGGTGAAAGTCGTCGCACGAGCTTTAGCGAGCTGGCTTCGGCCGCCTTCTTTTGCATTAAAGTGGTTCTGTCCCGGTTTTCGGGCAGTAATTTTGCCGTTCTTGCTTACTTTAAGGCGTTTTGCGTATGACTTGTTTGTTTTCATAAAATGTTTAAGCTTTTTCGATGATGACGGTAAGTCCCTTAGGGCTCTTCTTGGGTTCATCTGTCTTTATGTCGACAGGGATGAGTTTAAGAATACGTTCGAGGCGCTCCTTGAGGAAGTTCTGATCAAGGTACTTTGCTCTCCCGGGGAGGAAGAGGTCTACCTTGATCTTGTGTCCCTCCTTGAGCCATTCTGAGGCTTTTTTGGCCTTAAGCTCGAGGTCGTGCTCTCCGGTGCCGATTTTGACCTGCAGATTCTTGACTTCGGTGATCACAACACGGGCTTTCGAGGTCTTCTGCTTCTTGTTTTCGTCGTACTGAAACTTACCATAATCCATTATTTTTGCAACCGGGGGAAGGGCTTTTGGTGATATTTCTATCAGGTCGAGTCCTGCCTCATGGGCTGCCTGAAGAGCATCTTTGAGGCTAATAACGCCAAGATTTTCTCCTCCCGCACCAATGACGCGCAGTTCGGGCGCGGTAATTTGGTGATTGATACGGGTAGTGGCCATGGGTGGAGGCAACTATAGCACAGAAGATGGGGTGGGATCAAGTCTTCCGTAGTCATTTACGGCGAGGATTCTCCATGGATTTTTACCAACGAGCTTTTTCCAGACATTATACTCAACAATGGTGATGGCAGTGTTTTCTACTTTGGTGTGATAGTCGAGAAAGACAAAGCCATGAGGGTCTATATTGATGCCTTCATTAACGTACGCAAAAAGCATTTTGAGGAAGATACGATGAGATACACAGAGAATACGCCTCTCGGTGCGTTTTGAAAGAAAATCGAGTACTTTTCCGGCGCGTGCCCTCAAGTCCTCAAAGTTCTCTTCATCTGAATAACGGAAGCTACTATCATGGAAGCTGCGATCTACCATATCCATGATGCGCTTTACCTCGGGAGCTTCGGCGTCTTTGCCTACGATTTCAGAAGGATTTTTGCGTTCAGAAAGGAAGTCGAAGAACTCGATAGGGCATCGTAAACGATAATTGATGATGGTGGCAGTTTCTTTTGCTCGATCATAGGTACTTGCAAAGACCGCTTCAATACCCGCGTGCTCAAGACGCTCACCGACGAACTCCGCCTGCTTCTTGCCTTTGTCACTCAATCCTCCCTTTGATCCTTGTCGTACATTTGCTGCATTGTTTGCGCTTTGACCGTGTCGTACGAAGTACACGAGTTTTTTTCCTGGAAATAACATGCGTAAAGTATAGCAGATTATAAAAGTTTTCTAATCCACCATGAGAAGAATCCTACAACTTTGTCTTTGAGTGGGCGGTTGCACCATTGTGTATAGGTAAGGGGAGAGAGACCTTGAGTATCTTCCTTGAAGTGGTGGGTAAGGTCGGCAATGCACTGCGGGTTGCGAATGATAAGTCCACCTTCGAAATTATAGCGAAGGCTTACGTTATCGAGGTTCAGGCTCCCGATCATACATGAGGTATCATCAAACACCGCTGTCTTCGTGTGGATCATTGATTGTGTATATTGATATATATGCGCACCAGCTTTGATGAGGCGTCCCTTGTACCAATCACCAGCATGACCCACGAATGGGTGGTTTGCATCTTTGGGAATAAGAAGATGCACGCGCACTCCACGTCGCTGTGCTTTTAAGAGTGCAACAAAGTATTGATGGTTCGGCACGAAGTAGGGAGTGGTAAGATAGATGTTGTGCTGTGCATTTTTGATGAGCTTGAGTACTGCATTGTAATAATAGAAACGACCAGGTACTGGAGCATTGGTAAGGTAGAGCCACTCTTTAATCATCGGCCGTCGACGTTTCTCAAAGTGTTTGTGCTCCGAGAGTTTCCACATGCGTGTAAATGCTTCGCACATATCGGTGATTGCAGGTTCATTGGTGATACGAATCATTGTATCTTTCCATCCCGCCATACTTTTTGAAAAACAAATACCTCCCGTGTAGGCAATGCGCCCATCGATGATGATCGAGCGTCGATGATTGCGGAAATACCACAAGTTGATCGATCGAGGGTGCCACGGAATAAAATGATTGAAGAACGAAAGCTCGATGCCGTCTTTGCGAAGTTCATTCTTAAGAGTGGAGGCAAGATAGAGTGGATAACTTCCAACGGCATCCACCAAGAGTTGTACGCGCACTCCTTGACGACTCTTTGCACGGAGTGCATTCAAAAGATAGAGACCAGTATCATCCACATCGACAATATAGAGCTCACACGTGATGGTGTGTGTGGCTTGCTCAATATCTTTAACGATATTCATCCAGCCTTCTTCTGAGGTGCGTGTGAAAGAATGCATGCAAGGACATTATGACACAAATATGCTATATATAGCGCACGGGGATGACAGGCATCGACAAGGGGCAGTCTTCTCGCTTTGCGGCATGGAGCTCCGGGAACTCCTAAAAAGTCCGGAACCCGAAAATGCAAACACTGCACTTTCAAAGGCAAAGGCTATCGTTTCTCCATTCTTTGGAGCAAACGACCTTGCCTTCGCTTACGTTCGAGCCTAACTTTAGTCTCGTCTAGCGACATTCTCTCTCATCGTTTCTCTGGGTGAGGGAAGAGTGTAATACACATGAGGATGCGTGATGAGAATGCTCTGTCTCATCATTAAGACAAAGAGATAAGCGCTGGGCCGTCTTGATTATTCCAAGGTCTATCCGCCGAAACATATCGAATGATCTACATGCCGTAGACGAAGCAGGAGATCCATCTTGCACGGGGGTTCGAATCCTCCCATCTCCACAATAAAAAGCGCCCGCAAGGGCGTCTTTTTTATTGTGGAGATGAGCAGACACCAATGTGTCTGCGTGGAGGATTTGAAGCCTGTGTGAGCATGGTCTGCGAGCGACGCGAAGCAGAACATCCACACAGGGTACTGCTCCTGTAAGGAGGGAAGACTCCCATCTCCACAGAATTGACACACTTTATAAAACGTGTTACTTTATTCGTAAGGCCCTTTTATGTGTACGTAAACGTACCAAGGTGCTGCAATTCTACAACCACAAGGAGAACTGATGAAAGAAAATAAATCACTTGAGCATGTCCAGGCAAAGGTGAAAGCCTACGCAAGGAAATTGCTTAAAGAAGCGGGTTACACAGTCCTGCCCGATCTTCCCGATAAAACCGGTCCGCTGCACGGCGACAATCTCGACGGAGAAAAAGGTTTCGAGATCGTCATGAACGTCGTGGGATATTCACGGCGTTACGACGGTTGGGAGTATGAACTCACCGATGCTGACTGGGAGGTGATCCTTTCCGTTGACTGGGATGAGAATACCCGCCGGCTTCTTGAGTACATGAAGAAAAAGGGCAACAAAAACCTGACTCTGACCGAGCTGAAACATGACACGGGTATCGAGCTCGCGTTGGGCGGAGGCCACCACGATGGAACCTGGATCAACAAGAAGTTGGTTCGTAACCGCGTGCCATATCATTTCGGCATCACGCACAAGGAGCCGGTTCGCAAGAACGGTTACCCCGACATGTTCCGAATGTTCAAAAGGCCGGTTCCGATCGATAGTGAAGTTGAGGGTTAGAAGGGAAGTGCTCCCGAAAGGTTACCCCCGCAAGCGAAAGTCCCCGTAAGGACCGACACTTGCGGGATTTTCTTTTTAAATTTAAATCCTCTCTTGTGATATCTCCTTCTTTGTTCTACTATCCTCACAAATGAATCGTTCGTTCCTTACGCCAGCATTTCTGGCGCCTTACGTCGGGGGTACTCTCGACTTCACCTTGCTTGGTGCTGAGGCAGCGGGAGGTATCTCTCACGTAGAGGTGTCAACCGGTGCATCACCTATCTTGAAGGTGACCTTCGGGTGGGTCGCAATCATCCAGTCGGGGCGGTGGATGTTGGCACCACATCCGCCAGCTCACCTCTCAACTGAAATCTCTTTCATCAAGCAAGTGGAAGAAATGGGACAGAATCGTCGCTCCATCAAGTTTGCGCTTGGTGATGTTGTGTGGAAGTGGCTTTTTAAACCACCACACAAAGGTAAGCCCGTCACCTTCGAAATGCATGCAGGGTTGCAGGGAACCTCGGGGTGACACCAACCAATCGCAAACTCACAAGCCCTCGGCACTACGGTGTCGGGGGTTTTACGTAATCTAATCAATACCTTCGCATCACTTCACTAATAATTCTGTTGGGGTTTTGAGCGAAATTCCCATGTGAAGTCGTTCGGTGTTGTAGTACTTCAGATATTTCTTGAGCGCACGGTTGATGCATGGGACGTTTCGTTCGCACCCATCGGTGCACTCTTCCTGCAGCGTCCGGTTGAATCGCTCAATGTGTGCATTGTCATTTGGTTTGCCGATTCTCGTGTAGCGATGATTCTTCTTCACTTGGATCACAAACCAATCACCGAACTCCGGTCCGTGGTCAGACTGCAACATCTTGAATGCAAATGACGACCGTCTCTCTGCTTCCTCGATGAATTGAATACTTGCTCTCCCACTCATCTTTTCAAATGCTTTGGCATATACCCATCTTGAATATGTGTCAATCAAGGTGTAGACGTAGATCCTTCTCTTCTCATCGATCATGAGGTGGATGGTATCCATCTGCACCAGATCCCCAGGGGAAAGCGCCTGCGGGCGCTCCTGATGGGGATGATATCTCTTGTACGGACTTCTCTTCTTCAAGAGTCCTGAACGATCGAGGGTACGCTTCACCGAAGAGAGTGACACCGTCACTCCTTGATTTTTGAGTTCTTGATGCACCACTTCTGCACATCGTTTTGTTTTCAGTCGTTGATGGAAGATTTTCCAGATGAGTTCTTCACTCAATTGTTTCGGATGATGCTTTGGCCGTGAAGAGAGTGTCGGTATCGGATGATATCCATACGTCTTTGCTTTCCGGAACCATCTGACGATAGTGCTCTGGTTGAAACCAAAGTGTCTTGCAACCTTTCGTGTTGACCAGCCTTTGCGGACGAGAAGCTGTGCTGCTTCACGCCTGATCCTTGGCATATTCTTGTTAGTTGTGTAGGGCATATGTGCATCATATCGACTGGGGTGATGCGAAGCTATTGAACCATTACGCTAAAATAGACAATGTCGAAAATTTCTGGTATTATCTAGCTGTTCCTTTCCTTTCATTATTCACATTCAATTTAATTCATTCATAATTATGCAAGAAAAAAAATGGGTCATGGGTCTATGGAAATTCAGCGACAAGATTTCCACCAAAGACCTAGGTGAAGTTGCAGAAAAATGGGCTAAGGAAGATTCAAATTATCTTCAGCTCTACATAAGACAGGTGTCCAAGAATCAGATGGGTATAGGATTCACCTATCAATTGCCAGAAAATGAGGACAATAAAGCATCCTATGACGAGTATTTCGATAGAACATCGGATTCTCTGAAACGAAAATTCGGAAACGATTTAGCAGGATGGGACTTGAGTTCATCAGTTTGGGTAGTAAAAGATGCCAATCTTACAGAAAATCCACGAGAGAAAGAGATGGCGAAGATTATCGACTTAGACAACTAGAAATTTACATAAGGAAATTGGAACAAGAAAAATCCGCTTCATGCGGATTTTTCTTTTGATGATGATTATGGGTTGTCCCACAAACATAGGCGCTCGGATCATGCCGATAACTGGTTCTTAGTGCGGAGACGGAGGGATTCGAATCTTACAGATTCGGTACAGGCTTCGTATCGTGCTCGCTACGCTCCGCGCGATATACTCAGCCTTTTCTAATCCCTCACGAAAGCTACGCTTTCTCGTCTCCGCAAACAAAAAATCCCTTGCGGGATTTTGTTTGCGGAGACGGAGGGATTCGAACCCTCGGAGCCTTTTAAGGGGCTCGCCTCTTTAGCAAAGAGGTACGTTAGACCACTCTGACACGTCTCCAAGTCATCACAGAGTAGCATATCAGCGCACACAAAACAAAAACCCACCTTACATAAAAGGAGGGTGGGTTTTGTTTGAGATAAAAGGTGCCTGTCCCCTTTTACTGATTGAGATCTGCGTATGAATCGTTGAAATCGTTTGGGTTTGGGGGGTTCTCTGACGCTTTGAGGTATGCGTCGATATCAGCGTTTGCTGAGCTTGTTGCGGTCACCTTGTCGAGTGAGGAGGTTGCGTAGGTAGTGGTTGACGTGGTGGTTGTGACAACTTCAGGATTTGTTGTCTGCGTATTCTGTGTATCAGTCACCTCCTCTCGTGAAGTATCACGAAATACATACGCTGCACCAGCGATAATTACCAACACGACAACGATGATACTTATCACTTTCATTGCTGAAGTACGTGAGGTGTTCATGATGATTTTTTGTTAAGCTCAGCACGGATAGCCATCATGTCTTGTCGGATCGTGCCTTTGATAAACTGATAAATATCTTTTGCTTGCTCAGCTACAGCTTTCTGCTGTGTGCGTACTGCTTCTACGGCCGCCTTAAATTCTCCTGAATTATCTCCACAGGCTTTACTCTTTGTCGCCTCAAGCGCAGTCTTTACTTTTGCATGTTCTTCTTCGAAGTCTGCAATCTTGGCATCGAGGATAGCAATATCAGCCTTGAGCTTGATTGTGCTTGATGCATTAATATCGAGCTTTGAAGAAAGCTGGAGAAGCTTTTCTTTGTGCATGTCATATACTTTTTTGTGCATGTCATATCGCTGACCAAAACTTGAAAGACGATTGTTGATACGCGTTTCGAGATTCTCACACATCTTGCCACGTCGATCTTCGATCTTCTGCATCATGGTTGATGAACCACGCATCATCGTAGACGAAGCGCGACGATCTTCACGGCGAGTTGATGATGCACGATCTTCGAGCTTCAGCTCTGCGCGCCCTGAAGTGCTTGTTGCACGGACACGCACTTCTCTTTCATTAGTAAGTTTGGGACGAGGCCCCTGCTCTGCGTGTACAAGAGCTGCACCACTACATATGATGAGTGCCGCCACGAGAGCTGTTATCTGGTAATATTTCATAGGTTACTAAAAAGTGTTACTGATAAAAGGCGAAAGCCTGAAAGATATGATACCACGCATAAAAAAATTTCAAGAGACCGTATACACCTACTATCGAGCGCATAAGCGAGACCTTCCATGGCGTCGTACCAAAAATCCCTACTATATATTAGTATCCGAGATCATGTTGCAACAAACACAGGTAGAGCGCGTAAGGGCATATTATGCGACATTCATACAAACATTTCCTACACCACAAGCACTTGCTGATGCCCCCCTTCCTGATGTCCTTCGTCTTTGGAAAGGACTTGGTTACAACCGTCGTGCCATCAATCTCAAGCGTTGCGCTGAAGAGGTGGTGAAGCGTGGTTCATTTCCTCGCACCTATGATGAACTTCTTGAGCTTCCTGGTATTGGCCAATCGACCGCAGGCGCACTCATGAACTTTGCTTTCAATATTCCTACCCCGTTCATCGAGACCAACATTCGGAGTGTCTTCATTCATGCATTCTTTAGGGATCGCACTGATGTGAGTGACAAAGAACTTGCTTCACTGATTGAACAAAGTATTGATCGAGAGCATCCTCGCGAGTGGTTCTATGCGCTCTACGACTATGGTACTCATCTTAAAAAAACAGTCGGCAATCAAAACGTGCGTAGCAAACATTACAAAAAGCAAAGCACCTTCAAGGGATCACGTCGTGAGCTCCGCGCTAAAGTGCTTTTCTACAAACTCGACCATCCAAAGAGCTCGGCTACAGCGATAGCAAAAGCACTCAAGGAAGACAACGTACAGGTGGAAAGCGTGCTCGCTGATCTCATACAAGAAGGCGTGGTTTTTAAGGTTTAAGGTATGATAGTGGCATGAAGCTTTCCGACCCACTGACACATCACTTCCGCCTTCATGAGCTCGAACGCAAAGGCTTGGCCAAGCTTGGACTCAAGACTGTCCGCGATCTCCTCTACTATTTCCCTGTTCGCTACGGCGACTCTGCTATATCGAAGCGCATTGCCGAACTTACCATCGGCGAAGAAGCAGTAGTCTTCGGCCGTATCAAGCAGCTCAAGTCGAGCAAAGCTCACATCAAAAAGATTGCGATGGCGGAGGGTGTCGTCGAAGACGAAACCGGAACTCTGAAAGTGATATGGTTCAGCCAGCCATACATTGCAAAGATGATTAAAGAAGACAGCTTGGTGCGCATCGAAGGAAAGGTGGCGACACGCAAAGACGTGCTCTACATGAGCAACCCGAAGATCGAGACGGTCACCGACATTCCCCTCAATATCGGCGAGAGTTTGTTCAGCTCACTTCCTGGAGAAACTACTCACACCCTCTACCCTGTCTATCCTGAAACGCGCGGTATTTCTTCGAACTGGATCTATCACAAAATTCAAAAGATTTTCAAAAGTCATATCACCGAAACAATCGAAGATGTGCTTCCCGACTACATTCTCGACACATATCATCTTCCCACCTTGTCGACCGCACTCATCTGGATTCACACACCGCGCACCACCGAAGATGCGCTCTCCGCACGAAAACGCTTTTCTTTCGAGGAAATCTTTTTGATTCAACTCAAAAAGCAGCAGGAGCGTCACTTCCGCGCACAGGAGCAAACCGCACTCATCAAAGGTAAAGAAAAAAGTGTTCAAACATTTCTTAAGCGCTTCCCCTTCACGCCGACTGATGCGCAGATGAATGCCATCACCACTATTCTCAAAGATTTTGGAAGTGCACATGCCATGTCTCGTCTTTTGGAGGGAGATGTAGGTTCAGGGAAAACACTCGTCGCAGCAGCCACCGCCTACGCAGCCTTCCCCGAATACCAAGTTGCCTACATGGCACCGACCGAAATCCTTGCACGACAACATTTTGAATCATTCATTTCGTATTTCGGACATCTCCCCATCAAAATTGCCCTCATCACTGGAAGCGGATGCTTGAAGTTTCCCTCAAAAGTTAATCCCACTGACAGCACCACTATTTCTCGTGCACAACTTTTGAAATGGGTGAAAGGTGGCGACATATCTATCGTCATCGGTACCCACGCGCTCATCTCAAAATCAGTTGAATTCAAAAATCTCGGCTACGTCATCATCGACGAGCAACATCGCTTCGGCACCAACCAGCGCCAAAAACTTTCGCGCAAGCAACATTTCCTTCCCCACCTCTTGTCGATGACTGCCACACCGATACCCCGCACTCTCGCTCTCACCATGTATGGCGACCTTGATCTCACACTCCTTGATGAAATGCCGAAGGGTCGCAAGCAGATCATCACAAGTATCGTGCGTCCCGCAGGTCGTACCAAGATGTATGACCATGTGGTCAGCGAACTCACACGCGGTCGCCAAGCATACGTCATCTGCCCTCGCATCGACGCACCCGACCCCGACAAAGAAAGTGCGCTCAATGCACGATCGGTAAAGGAAGAAGCAGAGCAACTCAAAAAAACAGTCTTCAAAAATTTCTCGGTCGACATCATGCATAGCAAAATGAAGCCTACAGAAAAAGAGCGCGTCATGGAACGATTCTCAAATGGTGATATTGATGTACTCGTATCAACCTCAGTGGTCGAAGTGGGAGTGAATGTGCCAAACGCCACCATCATCATGATCGAGGGTGCGGAGCGCTTCGGACTTTCACAACTTCATCAGCTTCGCGGTCGCGTGATTCGAGGAACACATCAAGCATACTGCTACGCACTCACCGAAAGCTCATCCGAAAAAAGTGCGGAACGTCTCAAGGCGCTTGTCACCGCCAAAAACAGCTTTGAACTTGCCGAACTCGACCTCTCACTCCGCGGTGCTGGCCAACTCTATGGACGCAAGCAATGGGGTATCTCTGACATTGCTATGGACGCACTCCAGAACTTGAAGATGGTGGAATTCAGCCGAGCCGAGGCAAAAGAGCTTATCACTACCGATCCGTCACTCACCTCATTCCCTGCTCTCGCACGGATCATTGAAGATCGCGCCGATATTCATTTTGAATAGAGGTTAGTCGTGTAGTATGCTCATGATACCGGCAATACCGGCAATGCGCGTGTAGCTCAGTTGGTTAGAGCACCGAGCTTATACCTCGGCGGTCCTTGGTTCAAATCCAAGCACGCGCACCTTCGATAGCACTCTTCACACCCGTAATCTAATCAATACCTTCGCATCACTTCACTAATAATTCTGTTGGGGTTTTGAGCGAAATTCCCATGTGAAGTCGTTCGGTGTTGTAGTACTTCAGATATTTCTTGAGC
>JAIYEG010000010.1 GCA_027487075.1 bacterium | reverse complement strand
GCCCTCAGTCTCATAGAATATCTTGTTGGTAGATCAATTAAAAATAATGGTCTTACAACAATTAAAAAAATTGCATCGGACTACGATTTTTCGTCTGAAAAAGCACAACAGATCTCTACTCAAATTGAAGGGTATCGTGATGACGGAAAAGGACTTAAAAACGTTCTTAAGTCTGAATACGCATCATGGCAGGTGGGCCTTGACCAGCTAGCATCAGGCAAATTGCCTGTTGAAATTGAAGTAAGTAATCTTCAAAAGATTGGAACTCAGGTTATACTAAATAACAGAAAAGGTTTTAATTTTTACTTTGAATTGAATAATACAAAAAATTTATTTGCCTCATCTACAAGGGAGCTTATAGCTAAAGTTGATGATTCTTGTGCTGACATTTCCAGAATAGAAAACCCCGTATTAGTTCCTAATAAATCAATTACTCGGTTGTTGGTAACCAAGAATGCTGCTGGCAAGGTCTTGCACGACACAGCATTTGGAGTTTATAAATCGGTGTTTACAAAACGATGTGAAAGCAATGTTCTCTCACAGTCAATTATTGATGTACTTAATAATAAGTAATTATCGAGGAAACTCCGCAGTCAATTCGTCAGAATAATAGAAGTCATAGGCAAGACCTCCGAATGAGTAGGTCTTATTGCCGATGGGTATGGCAGCACCTCCGACTTTTGGATCAGGGTTTGGTTGTGATTTTGAAAAGCCGAGATTGTAAAGGGTGGCAAGGATCTCGGGGCGGTTGCTGATGTCGTGTCCTGCTTTGCTCCATTCCGCTTCAATCTGTTTGATGAAGAGTGCGGCGTACAGATAGTCGTAGTAGTGGTTGTGCTGGTCGGTCAGGCGCTCGAAACGCTCTTTATCAATATCGGCAGTCTTGAAATCAAGCATGTGTTCGTACTGGGCACCAGGGTAGCGAGGAGAGTCGGGATTCTTGAGGTTCTTCTCGATTTCAATTGCCGTCTCCTTTTTGATACCAAGAATACCCCACGAAAAGACACTTTGGGTTCCAAGAATTTTGAGAGGCTCGAAAAACTTTTTGAACGATTCGCGGTCGTCATTGAAGAGACGAAGTTGCTCCACGATGAGGAGTGATACCAGAAACCGTGAGGGAACACCTGTTTCTGAGGAGACCTTGTCTACCATGGGCTTGTCTTTGATGATGGCAGCTTTGAGGGAGGTCCATTCGGGTGTGTTATTCCACTCAGGGCTTGTGGTTGCAATGTCTGCACCAGACTGGGTGGTGGTTGCGGTGGTGATAAAACGATCGTCGATGAAGCCTTTGTTGTTGGTGAATCCTAGGCGCACCGCAAGATAGCCAAGCACTAAAAAGAGCCCGATGGCAGCAAAGAGATAAACGATGATATTGATGATACGATGAAGGGTGATGTTCATTTTGAAGTTGATGATGGCTATGGTAGACTCCTACCTGCACTTTATTATTTTTAATCCACGTTACCACTTTTTATGATTCCAGCAAAGAAAACAAAGATTGTCTGCACCATCGGTCCAGCAACTGAGAGCGAAGAAAACCTCAGCAAGCTCCTCAAGGCAGGTATGAACGTTATGCGTATCAACTTCTCTCACGGTGATTTCAAAGAACACCAGGCAAAGGTTGATAATCTCCGCAAGGCTATGAAAGCTACGGGTATGCCCGCAGCTATTCTTCAGGACCTCGGAGGACCAAAGATTCGTACGGGAGAGTTCGGTACTGAGAGCGGACGAGTAACCATCAAGAAAGGACAGAAGTTCATCCTCACCACTGAAAAGGTGGTCGGAGATGAAAACAAAGTTCATATCAACTATCCAAAACTTCCTCAAGAAGCAAAGGTAGGTGAGCGCATCATGCTCGATGATGGAAAGAAAGAACTCCTCGTTGAAGCTATCAAGGGAAAAGAAATCCACACTAAGGTGATTGCAGGAGGTGAGCTCAAGGGTCGCCGAGGTGCAAACTTCCCCGACACTGATCTTTCAATCAGCTCAATCACTGATAAAGACCGTGCAGATCTCGAATTTGGTATCAAGAACAAAGTGGATTTTGTAGCACTCTCATTCGTACGTCGTCCAAGTGACGTGCTCGAGCTCCGACGTATGCTCGACAAGGCAAAGTCAAAGGCCGCTATCATCTCAAAGATCGAGACTCCTCAGGCCGTTGCTGATATCGACAAGATTATCGAGCTTTCTGATGGCATCATGGTTGCTCGCGGAGACCTCGCCGTAGAAATTCCTGCAGAAGAAGTGCCGCTCGTTCAGAAGATGATCATCAAGAAATGTAACGAAGCAGGGAAGCCAGTGATTACTGCAACCCAGATGCTCGAGTCTATGATCAAGTCTCCAGTGCCTACCCGCGCTGAAGTATCAGACGTTGCAAACGCTATCCTCGATGGTACCGATGCCATCATGCTTTCAGAAGAAACTACCCTCGGAGATTATCCTATTAAAGCGGTAGAGACCATGACACGCGTCGCACTCCGTGTTGAAGGTGATCTTCTTCACCGACAGCTTCTCAATGGTCGCATGGGACACGCTCCTACCGTTGGAGAATCAGTATGTGCTTCAGTGGTGAAGACCGCAGATCAGGTGAATGCAAAGTGTATTGTCGCTCTCACCGAGCGAGGATACAGTGCACACAAGACTGCACGTCACCGAAGTAGCAAGCCTATCATTGTGGTGACTCCTACCGTTGAGACCTTCAACAAGGCAAATCTCCTCTTTGGATGTTTCCCTGTAATGATCGAGCGCTTCAAGTCATTTGATGAGACGGTAGCTCACATCAAGCCACTTCTTACTAAAGAGAAGATTGCAAAGAAGGGAGATGTTATTGTGCTCGTTTCGGGTGTGCCATTCGGCAAGGTGCATGAGTCAAACATCATGATGGTGGAGACGTTGTAAGACTTGTAAGAATCGCATAAAGAAATAATAAAAAGTAATGCCGCACGGCATTACTTTTTTGTTATAGAGGGGAAGTTTGACAAAATATGATACGTTTTGCCGTCTTTCGTTCGGTACTAAGGATTCTTTGAAAATTTACAGTTTTATGTATAATAGGGGACACTATAACCTTCCGTACCTCGATCGTAAGAAAAGGGTGTTTGAACGGTTTATAGAAGAAAGTAGAGTTGCGGCTGTAGCTCAACGGTAGAGCACTCCCCTGTAAGTCACATTGCAGCTTTCTGTCGAAATGGCAGATTGAAACTCTCTGGGATATCGGTGAAGGCTAACCTTTGATTTCGATTGAAGTATGCTAATACCGAGGGAACTCTTCTTTAATTTGAAGAGAGCGCCGTAGAGACTAGATACCAGAGCACCTAAAAGCAGCAATGTTCACGGTGAAGATATAGTCCACGCCTTTATGAAAATATTGGATAAGTGCACGGGAGAGGTCGTGGGGTCAGCACCCATCAGCCGCGCAAAATACAAAAACCACAAGAATATTCTTGTGGTTTTTGTATTTTGCGCGGCTGAGAAATGTCTAGAGGACATTTCGTAAGGGTGCTGACGGACCGATTGAGTAGATTTTAGAGTTTGTACCAGACGAGGAAAATCACCAATCGTTGTGCTTGGGGGTAATACTTTACAGGGTTTGAATTGTGATATCATTTTAATATGGATATGTTTTCAATTTTTGTCAGCGCTTTTATTATCGGGCTATTGATGCAGTACTTTGTTATTGGTTCCTTAAGCAGACCGAAAGTAAAAGATGGGGTGATTATATTAAAGCCTGAAAAGTTATATAGCTATTTAGGATTATTCGGGATACTGATCGCTTTTAGTTTATCTGTAGTACCGTTTACATCTATTGCTGACAGGAGTACTGGAATTGAATTTATTCCAATCATGTCCTTGTGCTTCGCTGCTATTGGTACTTATCTTTTTGCATGGGAGGCAAGGCATTCAATAGAGGTACATGATGATAAGATTGTCTCAAATAGTTTTTGGAGAAAACCAAAGTCGATATTGTGGGTTGAGATAGATAAAGTAAATTTTGACGATATGTTTTTGTATCTTAAATTATTTAATAAGACCGCGGCTGTCAGAGTACATATGCATCTACCCGGGTTTAAAAATTTTTTGAGCACTATGAAAGAAAAATTAAATTCAAATCTGTACTCAAATGCTCTAACAAAAGTTAACAAGGCATATAAGAAGCATAATGTAGATTTAAGTAGTGGTTTTTAATTTTGGAATAGCAGTTCTCACTTCGTTCGCTACGGTACGCAAAGGAAAATCCCCGAAAGGGGATTTTTTGATGAGTTAAAGAGTGGTAGAATGCCATCATGATACAAAACCTCATCACTCAAAAACCACGGAGCCCAAAAGAGCGATACGAAGGCATTATTTCATTGCCACGATTTTTTGATAAGCTGAGAGCTCATGCAGCGCAGACGCTCGGTGAATACAAAGTTGGTCCAGATTCAGCGCTCGACAAAGACCTTATAGATTTTTTGCATATTGATTTTGATAAGCTCGCAGCATTCGTGACTCCCGACACACCAGACGAAGATGTTTACACATTCATAAAAGAGCAGTTCACTGTTCCTTCACCAGATGAATGTGTTGCATGGTCAGATAAGATCGAGCGCGTGAGATTGATTGATGATCCAGGAAGACAAGCATATGCAAAAATGGTGATCGAAAAGATGAATCTCCCCGAAGATATCACAACGCTCGACTGGTTGATTGTGGGGGATCAATAAAGTCATGATCGGATCCTTTTCAGGGGAACACCGTTTCCTCTCCAACTTCTGGCCGGTTACTGTCGAATATGATGGTCTCGTATATCCAAGCGTAGAGCAGGCATACAAGGCGGCAAAAACGCTGAACATAGAAGCACGACGATCGATACAATCATTCACGCCGAATAAAAAAGAATTAGAGCAGCAGATAAAAGAAATCTTGGAAAAGGTTGAGATACGGACTGACTGGGATGATGCAATGCGTCTCGAAGTCATGGAATACCTCCTCAGGCAAAAGTTTGATGGAAGAGATCCGGTGCTTCAGCAGAAATTGATTGCGACAGGCGATCAAGAATTAATTGAAGGCAATACGTGGGGTGATACGTTTTTCGGAGTGTGTGATGGGGTAGGGGAAAATCACTTGGGAAAGATTTTGATGAAAGTCAGGAGTTCGCTACAATAGGAGTATGAGAGATACTACTCCATTAGAAAAGCTCATCCCTTCGGTGGTAAACGTAGCGCTTGTGCTTATTCTCTCGATTCCGTTTTATGTGTGGTTCGGTTATTCGATCGAATGGAAGATAAGTGCAATTTTTATATTCTATATTATGCAGGTCATAGACACGCATGAGCACCTGAGCTTCCAGTGTTTTGGTATGAGAGTGTTTGGCACAAGATGGGAGAAAAAATATACGCAAGCGCAACGTAATATCTACTCCGTCCTCTATACGCTCAGCTTTTCCACGCTGCTTTTCTATGTATTTGTACCCTTTGACCTGCTCATCTTCAATTTGCTTTGTTTGCAGCTGCCGACGATCTTGGTATCAGGTACCACTCTCCATGGCTTGCTTGCGGGGAACATGAGAACGAAAATCTGATTGGGTATTGCTTTAATTTAAATTTTGTGTTATTATATGATTCGATGGTTACGGTGTGTGCCGTAACTACGTTCTCAACAACACGTCAGAAACAAAACCAGTCCATGAAAAAACTCCTCAGTCTCCTCACGGCGGTCCTCGTGACCGTCTTCACGCTGTGCGGTCCTGCGTTTGCGCAGACATTCCCGCTCAATCGGATCAAAATCGAGTCGACGCAAGTCGCCGACGGTCCGATCATCATCGGCAGTCCACAGGTGGCGGCGCAATTTAGCGTCACCACAAATTTCACGGCGCTCGTCAACGATCTGAGCTTCGATGTCTCGGACAAGAACGCGCTCCTCGAAGAGATCATCGTGTGGTACGAGGGTCGCCGGGTCGCTCGCAAGAGTGTGCTCGATCGCACTGGTATTTCAATCGATGCCGATGGTGGTTATGTCATCGCTATCCCGTTGCCGCAGGAATGCGTGCTCGCGGGGGTCAAGCGGTCGTACACCGTCGAGCTGGTCACCAAGAATAATGGCTTGGTGTGGGATTATCCCGACAGCGTGGTGAGGGTCACTCCGTTCTGGATCTCCTACGATCTGCAAATCGGAGCAATCGAAGGTCGGTACCCCCAAGGTGCGATCTTCAGTGCCACCGATGCCGTATATGCCGGCGAAGGCTTCACGGTCGACAGTATCGGAGAAGTTCCAGACATGGTCGCAACCACGTCGCAAAACATCTTCGTTTCGTCGGTGCTGGTGACGCCGTGGAGTGGTGGTTTTGCGACCCTCTCCACATTCACCGCCATCGTGGAAACGAACCAACTCGGCACCATCCTGCCTACCAACGTTCGACTCACGGTCGGTGGTCAGCTGGTCTCAAGGGTTGTCGGTGGGCGTTCTGTGCCTGTGCTCGGCAGGGTACTTCCGCTTGGAGAAGGTCGTGCGAAAATCTTCTTCGAAGGTTTCAGTGCGCAGATTTCTCCGCGCGGATCCGTGGTCAAGGTGTCGCTGACGCCAGGTGCCACCATGAGGAAAACCATCTTTACGGTGGCACCGGTTCCGAGTGATTGGGTGGTTCATAGCCTCCAACACCCTCGGGGGCGACTCCAACATGATCTGAACGCTGCGTTTGCAGCGACTACCATCAGTGTGAGGTAGCTCGCGTTCGCGTTCATCTCACTCAACACAGCCGGTCTCCTCTGGGGGCCGGCTGTTTCTTTTTTGTATTTGTATTATGATAAGTGATATATGAGCACCACAACATGGCTTTCTGATATTGAAAAGAAAGCATATCCACCTCTTGAAGGACATGTCGCAACGGATGTTGTGATCGTGGGTGCAGGCCTTGTAGGAAGTATTTCGGCATATCTCCTCGCAAAAGAAGGAAAGAAAGTGATTGTTATAGACAAGGGTGATATCGAATATGCAACGACGGCATACACGACAGGATGGATTACCACCAATATCGATACCGACTTTACCAATCAACTCAAAATGTATGGCACCGAAAAGACCAAAGCTATTTTTGATTCGGGAAATGCAGCAATAGATGCAATAGAGCGCATCGTGAAAGAAGAAAACATTGCATGTGATTTTGTGCGGAGTTCAGTCTTTATGTATGCGTCGAATTATAAGGAGACCCGATTCCTCGAGCGAGAACACCAGGCAGCACAAAGCGCGGGCATCCAGCTTGGTCTTGAGAAGAAGACGCTCAAAGGTTTCAAAAATTTGTACGGACACGAGTTTCCTCAGCAAGCAAAATTCCATCCATTGAAGTTTGTGCAGGGTGTCCAAGAAGCAGCAATGCGCTATGGCGCGCAGTTCCATCATTTTACCGAAGCGGTTGATGTGAAGGGGGTGAGTCCTGTTGTGGTGGTGACCAAGAAGGGAACTATTTCAGCGCTTCATTGCATTCTGGCGACCTACCAGCCACTCGGCAATCCAAAAGAATTATTTGCAAAGAAGGGGATGTATAAGTCCTATGTTGTCGAAGCGCAGATTCCTAAAGGCTTGATAAATGAGGGAATGTATCTTGATTGTGCAAATCCGTATCACTATTTCCGTGTTGATCCAGGAGCAGAGCATGATCGCATTATCTTTGGTGGAGAAGATCATCGTAAAGAAGTGCCAGTGTCAGCCGAGAAGAATTTTCAAGCGCTTCAAGAGCAACTTAGATTTCTTATCGAGGGGACAGAATATGATGTGGTGCGTGAGTGGGTAGGAAACGTCCTTGAGAGTGTCGATGGTCTTCCCTATATCGGTGTGTACGCTCCTGAGTATCCGAATCGCTTAATTGCCACAGGCTTTTCAGGAAATGGCATGCATTTTTCAATGATTGCTGCTCAGGTATTTCGTGACATTATCCTCGGAAAAGAAAATCGGGATCGTGAGCTATATGATGCTCGCCGCACAATTCAGCCGTATCACTTCTTCAAGAAAACAATCAACTTCGTCGGGGAATTCGTGGGTGGAGCGCTAAAAAATCTCTTTAAATAACGCAGGAAAGTGCGTTGACATTTCATGAGTTTAATGATAGTTTGCTTCCGGAACCGCTTTTCGCATGGTGCGAGAAACGGTTTTCTTTGCAATCAATCAAGCTAATGAAAAACATTCAGTTCGTACTGGGCGCTGTCATCTCCATGATGATGGCGGTAATGGGCACCGAACGTGCTCGCGCAGCAGCAATCGTGGAGGTGTATATCACCACGACGCCACAGAGTGTCATCGACCTCCAGTCGGGGACGCTTCTCAACCAACCGGTCTACGAAATTCCCCAGGGAACGACCAGTGTCTATGCCAGTTTGGTGATCAACGCCGACGACAATCTCGGGGCGATGATCATCAACTCTGGCAACTTCACTGTTCAGCGGGATGGTGCGGCGACCGTCGGCCCCATCTCGTTTGCGGGCGGGGTTTATCCCGGCACGTCGCCTACCTACAGCATGTTCAATGCGTCGGGAAATTTGATCAACCTCGGCGGTCAAACCGTTGCGGGAAGCAGTGGTGACACCTTCGTGCTCGCCAACTTGAAGATCAATATTCCTACGGTTGACCAAGTCGGCGAACAAATGAGTGTCTTGTTCGGGGGAACGTACACTCAAAACAGTCAACAGATCAGTTGGTCGCAGGGTGCGGTCGGACTTGTGGTGGTTCCGGAGCCAAACCCTGCAGCGCTGACCGCCATGGGTCTGTTCGGACTCATTGTGCTTCGTCAATTCCGTAGGCTGACTCGTTCCGCCTAGACACCCCTTTTGGTGGTGGTTCCCCTCCATCGTTGCTTCGTGCGGCGGTGGAGGGTTTTTTTGTGATGTATTCTGATGATTTGACAAATGAGCCACAACCCGTAGTATCACGACTATGAAAAAATTTACATATATGTTGATTGTTGCATTCATTTTCGCGCACGCATTCGTGGCTGTGTCAGATGTGAAAGCAGCAGAAGTAGTGGCAGAAAACACCTTCGAGCTTTGTCATGACGAGGTGGATAACGACGAGAACTTTCTCGTTGATTCATCCGACCCTTCATGTGCCGAGTTCTTTGTTATTGAAGAGCCCGTTGAGGAACCAGTAGAGGAGCCGGTAGCTGAGAACACAGAAACACTCTGCCGTGACGGAGTAGATAACGACGAGAACTTTCTCGTTGATTCATCCGACCCTTCATGTGCTGAATTTTATCTCGTTGCAACAACCACACCTTCTTCACGTACAAGTGTTGGAGGTCGTTCATCACGTTCAACCTCAACATCAGTTCCTTCTGAAGGATCGGTGCTCGGTGCGTTTGACGAATCTTCTCCGGTTCCACCTTCATGTGGACAGTATTTGAAAACCTATATCAAGTTCGGTCAGCAGAATAACCTTGAAGATGTCGTACGACTTCAGGTATTCCTCAATCAGCGCGAGGGAACACGCCTTGCTATTACGGGAGTGTATGACCAAGCGACGTTTGATGCAGTGAAAGCATTCCAGCTCAAGTATGCAAAGGACATCCTCACACCATGGGTAGATAAGGGTCTTCTTGAAGAAGGGGAAGCAACAGGATATGTCTACAAGACAACTCAATGGTTCATCAACAAAACGTATTGTCCTCAGCTTGATACCCCATTCCCAATTCTTCCGTAAACCAGTAGTATAGTGGGTATGCGCCGTAAGGTTCGGGCTCACTTTGAAAAAGCGGTCACTCTAGCAGCGTTCGTCGCTGTTATTGTGTTTATGGGTGTGCTTTTTCAGACGTTTATCATTAGAAATAAAGCACTCATCGGTCAGGTGTATTCGCCAGCAATTATTTTACTTACCAATCTCAATCGAGCTGAACGACAGATTGGTGAGCTCACAGTGAATCCAGTTCTCGAGAAAGCAGCACAAATGAAAGCTGATGATATGGTTTCAAAAGGATATTTTGCACATACAAGCCCAGACGGGGTGACTCCGTGGTATTGGTTTCAGCAGGCAGGGTATGAGTATGTGTATGCAGGAGAAAATCTCGCCGTAAACTTCACTGACTCACATAAGGTTGATCAAGCTTGGATGAATTCAGAATTTCACCGCAAAAACATTCTCGATGGACGCTTCACCGAAATAGGAGTGGCTACTTCAAAAGGATATTTTAATGGTAAAGAAACAGTGTTCGTAGTGCAAATGTTTGGAGCGCCGAAGGGGGGATCAGTGGTTGCTACATCACCATCATCTCTGTATGCGTCAAATGCATTGATGAGCCTGCTCGTTTCTAATCCTGAAAGGGTCTTGCGAACCATATTTGTGTTCATCGGTATTCTTATTATGCTTGGGTTACTTGCGTATGTCGGAGTAGAATTGAGGCGACATCATTTTCGTCATGTGTTGTATGGAATTGTGGTGCTTCTGCTTCTCGCTGCGGGGCTGGTTGTCTACCAGTATCTCTTTAATCAATCAATTCTTGTAGGATAATAATATGCATACAAAAGATGCTCTCGCGGTGATTCAGTCATCGCACAACATTTTGCTTCACCTTCATCCAAAACCCGATGAAGACAGTATTGGTAGTGCGCTTGCGACCTATCATGCACTCACTTCGCTCGGTAAGAAAGCGACGGTGATTCAAGGTGACTCGGTATTACCTGAGCGTTTTGCCGTGCTTCCAGGATACGAGCACATCGTACGAAAAAGTTATGTCGATATTGATCTCGCCGACTTTGACCTCTTCATCATTCAAGACTGTGGTGCGAAGACACTCATCACGCGTAAGCAAGAAGTGGTGTTCCCACCCCACCTCAAGACCATCATCATTGATCATCACAAGACCAATGATCGCTATGCTGATATCAATCTCATCGATACGTCACGCGCTTCGACTACTGAATTTTTGTACACGCTCTTTGTTGAGTGGGGCTGGGCGATCACTCCTGATATCGCCGCTTGTCTGTATGCTGGGTTGTTTGGTGATACGGGAGGCTTTCGCTATCAGAGCACGACACTTGAGACGATGCGCGTTGCCGCAAAACTTGTTGAGTGCTACCCAGACTTCTCAAAGCTCACGAGCGCTCTTGAAAACAGTAATCGCAAAGGAAAAATTTATTTTGATGCTTTGGCGCTTAATTCGCTTGAGACGTATGCTAATGACACGGTCGCTATTGCATCAGTGTCATACGCAGATATGCAGAAAAAGGGAATCGTTGCTGAAGATAGCGACAACAACACCATCGCAAATATGTTTTTGACGGTGAAGGAGTGGAAAGTGGGAATCATGCTCACCGAAAAGTCGATCGGCGAAATCGGAATCAACCTCCGTTCAAAGGATGATGTCGATGTGTCGCTTATCGCACAAAAGCTCGGAGGAGGTGGTCACAAGAATGCATCAGGTGCGCGACTCATGATGTCGCTCGAAGATGCGAAGAAAAAAGTGATTGAAGCGATCGGGGACTCCGTGAAATAACTATTTTATACGTTTTACCGCTTCGTTATCACCACACCTTCAGAACTGTCTTTAATGACATATCCTTTTTCTGCGAGAAGATCGCGGAGTCGATCGGCCTCAACCCAGTTTTTTGATGTGCGCGCTGTCTGGCGCTCGACAATAAGTGCTTTGATGTCATCGGGTAGCTCATCAAGATTGAGGGAGGCGTGTTCGCTTTGATATGCAGGATCAAGAATGCCGAGCAAAGAATCCGCATACATGAGCGCTGCTTTTTTATCGGCATCAGACATGTCGCCTGGATGCGCTTTGAGCATCTCCCAGAGTCCGGCAATGACACGTGGGGTATCAAGATCATCTGAAAGCGCTGTGAGGAATTGCTCAGGCTTCCGATCTGACGCGGTGACATCCTTGAGTTTTGCAAATGTGTCATTCAAGCGCTTCCACGCAACGGTCGCTGCATCAAGTGCTTCAAAACTGAAATTGATCTTGGTGCGATAGTGAGCGAGAAGGGTGTAGTAGCGGTAGGCGAGTGGGTGATATCCTCGAGCGACGAGATCTTTCAGGCGTACGAAACTATCGCCAGACTTTGCCATTTTGCTCCCACCAAAATCCACGTGCTCATTGTGCATCCAGTAGCGAGCAAACGGCGCTTCATTGGCATTTTCTGATTGAGCCACTTCATTGGTGTGATGCACGGGTACATGATCAATGCCTCCGGTGTGAATGTCGATGGTCGTACCAAGGTAGGCTTTCGCCATTGCTGAACACTCGATGTGCCAGCCAGGGAAGCCGGCACCCCACGGTGACTGCCATTCTTGTTGACGCTGTTCATTCGCAGGAGAAAATTTCCACAAGGCAAAGTCGGTCGGGTTGCGCTTCTCATCGTTTTTTTCGACACGCGCACCTTCTTTCATGCCTTCAAGATCAAGATGTGCGAAGTCGGGGTAGTGCTCGTCTTTTGAGGTGTCGAAGTAGATACCATCCGTAATTTGATAAGTGAACCCCTTTTCTTCGAGTGATTGAATCATCGCAATCTGCTCAGGGATGTGCTCGGTGGCTTTCGGGAAGCGGGTGTCCTCGGTGCTGATCTTGAGGAGCTTCAAATCTTCCATGAAATCAGCGGTGTACATCGCCGCAATTTCTTGTGCGGTTTTGCCCTCGCGCTTTGCTCCTTTTTCCATTTTGTCTTCGCCGTCATTCTGATCCGATACGAGGTGGCCTACATCGGTGATGTTGATGATCTGCTGTACGTTGTAGTGATGTGCAAGAAATAGTCGGTGTACAAGGTCGGCAAAAATAAAGCGTCGCATGTTGCCGATGTGTTGGAAGTGATACACCGTTGGTCCACAGTGATAGATGCGCACCTCGCCCTCTTTGAGTGGAGCAAATACTTTTTTAGCGCGTGACGGTGTGTTGAAAACGGTGATATCGGTCATGTGCTTATGATATACTAAAAACGGTATGCAACAACAGCGCTTGAACGGCCTCGCCGACGGAATCTTTGCCATCGTTATGACTATCCTTGCTTTTGAGCTCAAGGTGCCTCATGGCAATATTGTGGATCCTACTGACATCTGGATTGCGGTTGTCAACATGTCACATGTCTTCGTGAGCCTCACCCTTTCATTTGCACTTCTCTTTACGTACTGGCGCGCTCATCACTTTTTGGTGTCAGTCTATGCAAAGACGTTGAACGTCGGTCTTGCAAACTGGAATGCACTCTTTTTCTTCCTCATTGTACTCGTGCCATTCACTGCGGGTCTTCTTGGTGAGCATGTCTATAATCAAGCCGCCATCATTATCTATGGTACAAACGTTATTCTCATCGGTATGACCCTCTTCTTTATGCGTCGCTATATCGAAGAACATCCTAAGATAGAGACCGAGCAATTTCATCTTGACGAAAAAGTGAGTGGGTATGTGCGTATTCTTTTTCCGGTGGTGACAGCGCTCTTCGGAGTGGTGCTTTCGTTTATTAGTCCGGTGATTTCTATCGTGCTGTTTGCTGCAGGAATCCTCTTCAATCTCGTTCCTGCAAGTACCAATATCATTCATAAGGCATTGGTTGAGGCGGTGAAGGATTAGTCTTTATGTTTTCTTTATCTTGAGAACTCATAATAAATGAGTGGATAAAGAATACTTGTATAGAGAATATGTAAGTAATAAAAAATCAGCTGCTGAAATCGCGCTTGATGTAAATTACACAGTTTCAAAAGTAAATTACTGGTTGAAAAAATTTAATATTGAGAAAAGATCAATTTCAGAATCAATTTATATTAAAAACAATATAAAAGGTGATCCATTTACTCTTCCGCAAAACATTAGTAATTATGATGATTTTTTATTTGGTTTAGGTATTGGATTATTTTGGGGTGAGGGTAATAAAAGGAATAAGTATTCAGTAAGGTTGGGAAATACTGATCCGAGTTTGATAAAAATGTTCATAAAATTTTTAATACACACTTATAAAATTGATGCCACTAAGTTGAGGTTTGGTTTACAAATATTTAACGATATTGATCCAAATGTCGCTCTTCAATTTTGGTCTAAGGAATTGGGTTTTAGTTTAGACTACTTTTATCCATCAATTGTGGTGAGTCAGATAAGAGGAAAGGGTAGTTATGGTAGAAAATCTGAACATGGGGTTTTGACGGTGTATTTCAATAATATGAAGCTTAAAACCTCTATTAGTAAGGTTATTGAAAATATTTAATAAATCGGGTACTATGCGTTGGCACGTTACAAGCCGTTGTAGCTCAGTTGGTAGAGCATTTCCATGGTTATTGCATAGCCCTCTCTGCGGGAAACTGCAGAATGAAGCCCGAATAACGGTTAAAGTCCACACACGTGGGTAAGACCGTGGCGATAGATTATCTATGAGCCCGAACGACTGACAAGGGGCGCTTCACTCATAAGAGTATGCGTAAGATACAGTCTAGTCCTCCTATAAGCACTGCGAAGTGGAGGTATCAACGAAGGAAAAGGTCATCGGTTCAATCCCGATCAACGGCTCAGTGAAAAAGTACAAAGACGTTATTGAGAATGTGGTCTCACTCGCGATTGTCTTCGCGCTCATTTATATCGCTTTTACCTATTTTGACTTGGCGGACGTGCAAAGTTTTGTGGCACGTTTTGGGGTGCTCGCTCCACTTATGTTCGTGCTTTCAAAAGCAGCGACGATCGTCTTTGCACCTTTGTCAGGAGCAGCGTTGTATCCTGTTGCCGGTGCCGTGTTTGGATTTTGGCAAGGTCTAACGGTGCTTATGATCGGCGATGCACTTGGAGGCACCATCGCGTTTTATATCTCACGTCATTATGGTATACGCATTGCGTCGCGCTTCATCAAAGAAGAAAATGTGCTTATGCAAAAAATTCTTACGAAGCTCGGATCACTCAGAGGATATATTTTTGCGCGTGTATGCTTTAGTCCGATGCCTGAGGTGGTGTGTTATGCAGCGGGTCTTACTAAAATGTCATATCTACAGTTTATTCTTGTTCACGTGATTGTCGGTCTTCCCCTTACGGTGGTACTTGTGTCTGCAGGAGTATTCTTTACCTTTGATCCTTCACCTCTCGCAATATCTGCTATGGTGATCGTGGGTACCATTGCCACACTTGCTGGAGGCGCGTGGTTTTACAAGCAGACGAAGTAGACATATCATACTGATATGAAACCAGAACGACCTCACACTCACGAACAAGAACCACAATTCGAAGCCGCGATAGAGAGGGGAATTCAAGAAGCACGTGAGCTTATCCGCTCACGTTTGAATGAAAAGGAATTGCCGTATCATCATGTGGCTCATACTGAAGATGTAATGCGTCGTGTACAAAGCATTCTTGACGTATGTGTTGAAGCGGGAGTTGCTACAGCACATGATGTTTCTTTGGGGAGGTTTGCAGCAGCGCGTCACGACACCGAACAACAGTTCAACGTTGTAGAAAAGAAAGAGATTATCGCAGATCATCCAAAGCCGTTTATAAAAAAGATTGCCCAGAAAATGCGGGGTGACAATGAGCGTGCAAGTGCACGTGAAGCGATTGCATATATGGAAGCATGCAATGAAGAAGCGGGTGAAGAGATTTTTTCTCCTGAAGATATGCGTGTGGTAGAAGAGGCAATTGTGGCAACGATTCCTGATTTTAATCTTGAACATATGACCGTGGTTCAGCCGCACCTAACACCGGAATCATCAGTGGTGACAAGGGCGCTTGCGCTTGCTGATATATGCGGAGCAGGGCTCGATGGGGCAGAGTCGTATATTCGAACGGGAGATGAGCTGTTTAGAGAAGAGAACGTAGATATCCGTGAAGCAGTACAACGTGGTCACCGTATTGATACGCTCACTAAAGGATATTATAGAGGACGCATGGTGGCATGGGCAGAATCTCAAGTCGCTTTTGCAGAAGGCCGCGCTGCTTTAGCTGAAAAAGAGGTCGAAGCGTTTCCCAAAGCAGTGGTGCCTGCACTTACAAAACGGTTAAATTACTTTGATAAAGCAATCACTATGGCAAAAGAAGTAAGAGATCATCGCAAGATGTTGAGCTTTGATCAGCTTGTCCGTGATATGAAGTTTTCTTTACATGACTAATCATAAGCTCACACGGTATTACAAAACCATAGAGACCATCGGTCTATTGGCGGTCTGCGTGACGGGAATTTCGTTGGTTACTCGTCCTGAGCTTTTTACTTTTTTTGGTGAACCACGTATCGTGTTGTGGTTATTTGCATATATTGGAATTTGTAATGTTATTTTTTTATTGATACGTAAGACGTATCGTCATCCTCTTATATTTACTATATATCGATATATATGGGTACTTTTCTTTTCGTTGCTTGTCATAAATTCTGGAGGGATTGCAAGTGTGGTGACCTATCTTTTTGTATTTCCTATTCTGGTTGCTGCAGTAGATCTTAAGGTGAGAGATGTGGTGGTGACAGCAGTAGTTATTGTGATCTTTCTCTTGTCGCTTTTTGTGCAAAGCTCATCAGTTCATCCTGAGTTTGTGGTGCGTCATGCATTTACCACGTTTATTTTAATGTTAGTCATGTATTTAATTACGCGCTTGGTGATTGATAAAGAAGCGATTCATGCAAATTTTGATCGTTTGATGGAAGTTGAGCGTATAAAGAGTGACTTTATGACAATCGCATCTCAGCGTCTCCATACACCGCTCACCGATGCTTCATATGCATTTACTACATTACTCGAACATAAGTCTTTACCTAAAGACGTGTTTGATGTTGCTCAAAAAGGTCTCATACAGGTGCAACACGCGCAATCAGTCGTTGATGAATTGCTTCGCTCGATTCAGTTGGATAATCATGCCATTGTGCTTCCTGAAGTAGTGAATATAGTTGATATTATAAAGCACATTGTTGAGTCTCATGATGAGTTAATCAAGCGAAAGCATGTGCAATTGACGCTGGTGACCCCCGATTCGCTGGTCACTAAAGCAAATAAGAGCATGTTGACGCTTGCATTAAGTAATATTATTGAGAATGCATGCATGTATAGCCCTGATGGACATGTGGAGATTCGAATGTCGCTACACCACCGAGAGATTCATATTGATGTCGCAGATACTGGTATTGGCATACCTAGTGCTGAACTCTCACTTATTTTTGAGCGTTTATATCGTGGTCATGAGGCTGAAAAGCTTGAGCCAAATCGAAGCGGGATTGGGACGTACACTGCAAAACGAATTATTGAATTGCATAAAGGCACTATTTTTCTTGAATCAAAAGAGGGAAAAGGAACACATGTGCATATCACCTTACCTATTACCTAGTATCTGGCTAAATAGAGGAGATTTTGATACTATCGCGGTATGCCATTATTAATTTTGCTACTTATTGCAGGTGGTTTTATTATTCTTACCAGTATTCGTCAGATTAATCAGTATGAGCGTGGAGTGAAGTTTAGTTTCGGAAAATTCTCAAGCATCATGGAGCCAGGATGGCGCTTGGTGCTTCCGATCATTCAGTCGTATCAGAAGGTGGATATGCGCACCAAGGCGGTGGATGTGCCAGATCAGAATGCCATCACGCGTGACAACGTGTCCGTGCGTGTAAATGCCGTGATCTATTACAAGGTCTCAGCTGCAGATAAAGCGATCATCGAAGTAGAAGATTTTCGCTACGCAGTATCGCAGTATGCGCAGACCACCATGCGTAACATTGTCGGAGAAGTGACCCTCGATGAGCTTCTTGCAAATCGTGACAAGATTGCTGATCGTATTCGCGAAATTGTTGATCACGAAACTGATGCGTGGGGACTCAAGGTAGCAAACGTAGAGCTCAAAGACGTAAGTCTTCCTCCAGATATGGAGCGCACGATCGCAAAGCAGGCAGAAGCAGAACGTGAGAAGCGCGCCGTCATTATCAACTCAGAAGGAGAGCTTGCGGCATCACAAAAGATTGCTGAAGCAGCTGCTATTCTATCTGCGGTGCCGGGAGCGCTTCATCTTCGCACGCTCCAGTCGATAAACGACATTTCTTCAGACGCATCAAACACGGTAGTGTTTGCTACACCTCTTGAAGTCTTGAAAGCATTCGAAGGATTTAGTAAAAAGCAGTAGTCAATACGTAGATATCAAGCCTTCGGGCTTGTGCCAAAGTAGCTCAGTTGGTAGAGCATTCGCATCGTAAGCGAAGGGTCGGCGGTTCGATCCCGCCCTTTGGCTCCACAATATACATGTCAGCATACGAACAACGCATCAAAGAAATCGAAGACGCCATGCTTGATCCAGGATTCTGGGCAAACAAAGATAAAGCGCAGGAGCTCGTACAAGAACTCAATGCACTCAAGCGCGATGGTGATCCCGAAAAAAAGTACGATCGCGGTGATGCCGTGGTCACTATCTTTGCTGGTGCAGGAGGAGATGATGCCGAAGATTGGGCACGTATGCTCTTTGATATGTATCAGCGATACATCGAAAAGCGGGGTTGGAAAAGTGTGCTTATTCATGAACATCAAAATGATCACAATGGTATCCGTAATGTGACCTTTGAAGTATCAGGAAAAAATGTATACGGTGATTTGAAGAATGAATCAGGTGTCCATCGCTTGGTGCGCATTTCGCCATTTGGTGCGAAGGGTTTGCGACAGACATCGTTTGCTATGGTGGAAGTGATTCCGAAGTTCGAACATACCTCGGCAGATATTGAACTCAAAGATGATGAAATCGAAGTGACGATCGCACGCGCCGGAGGTCCTGGAGGACAAAACGTGAACAAGCGCGAGACCGCGGTGCGCATGCTTCATATCCCGACAAAAATATCAGTGCATGTGACGAGTGAGCGCAGTCAGGCACAAAACAAAGAAAAAGCGATCGCGCTCCTCAAGGCAAAGCTCTATGTACGCAAAGAAGAAGAGCGTTTGGCAAAAGAAAAGGGAATGTATGTCTCAAAGACGAGTGACAATGAATGGGGCAACCAGATCCGTTCGTATGTGCTTCATCCCTACAAGATGGTGAAGGATCATCGTACTGAAGTAGAGACGAGTGATGTCGAAAGTGTGCTCGCTGGAGATCTCGATTTGTTTATCAAATAAAAGGGGACAGGCACCTTTTTTCACCAAGCAACTTGGTTGTACAATCTTCTACGCCCTTCGAAAACACAGATATTTTCTTACTAGAAAATTCTTATGCTCGCACCGTCGTGCTTGCGCAATGTTTTCTCCAGGCGAGAACATTCTACAGCTCAATTACTTCTATAAAAAGGTGCCTGTCCCTTTTATTTTGATATACTCAATTCATGAACAAAACCATCAAAATTATTGCCCTCGTTATTCTTGTGCTCACCCTCATCGGAGGAGGTGTCTACTATTACATGCTCAAGAATATTCAGGCAAAGATCGCCGCGATTCCTGATATGTCCGTACGTGCAACTGAGACTGCTCTTTCAACGAAGCTTACGCTTGCAGACATCGCTCCTCACAACACGGCATCAGATTGTTGGTCAGCAATTAACGGCAAGGTCTACAATCTCACCCCATTCATCCCGATTCACCCAGGTGGTCAGGCAATCGTGAAAGCATGTGGCAAAGATGGAAGTGCGCTTTTCAATAACGAAGAAGGACACGCCAATCCACAGACGCAGGTGGTACTCGATAAGCTTCTCGTGGGTATTCTCGCATCATAACTAAACCGCTTTGACTTACGATGTAAACGTTGTAATCTGCTAGCAGAACGTATCGTCGTGCATGGTGCCCGATCTACGTCATGCTTGTTTATGAATCCAAATTCGGTTCCTTCAAAACTCTTCAGGCTTTTTGCCTGCGCCGCAATCGGCACATTCATGTCCTTGGCGCTCACGCGCCGTTTCGATACCTGGTACGTCGGCTTGCTCGGCGTGGTATTCGCGATCGCACTCTGCGACCCGAAGAAGACTGTCGAAGCATTCTGGGAGGTGTTCGGAAACACCATCAAAGGGGTGATATGGGCAGTCTTCTCTCTGATGGTGCTCACCATTGGAATCATGCCGATGCATATCGGCGTCACGTACTTCGTCTCGCCTTGGACAGCACACTTTGCGACGCCGATCACTTTGGTGCTAGGCTTCATTGCTGCAATGCTCGCAGTGTGCATGTGCTTAGACAAAGGATCGTTCAAGTTTCCGCTGTGTAAAATGATCGGTAGGATGCTTCCTGATGACTCAGGTCCGGGTGATAAGCCAGAAAGAAAAATCACTCTTCGTGATAGGGAAGGGAAGCTAGTAACCGCTCATGGTGTACGTGAAGCATTGGTCATGGCACGAGATTGGACACTCATCATTATCGCTCTGAATGTGTGTGTACTGTTGTGGATTGTCATTATTCTCGACGCGCTCATCACGCTCTTTTTCTACGTTGCTACCACGCAAAGCGTGGCGGCTGGCGTCGGAGCATTGATCGCCTTCTCGGCCGATTACCTTCTGCGTCCGTCAATGGCCACCAAAGCTGAGGACGCCGCGTGGATGATCGGCGCAAGCCTGTTCGGCGGACTGCTCGGCGTGGTGCTGTGGAAAGTACGGCAGCGGCTTGAATATCCGTGCTGCTCCAAAAAGCTCGCCGCGGCCTGAGTGCCTTGGCTCGAAAGCGCCCGACCATCGTGGTCGGGCGCTTTTCTTATGCCTCTTCCATGATTGCGCCTCTCAAGTCAGCTGGTATAATGAATCTCGCATGATTTACTTCGACAACGTTTCAAAAATCTACGGCGATCACACTGCTGCGCTCGATAACATCACCTTTCGTGTCGACCCGAAGGAGTTCGTGTCTATCGTAGGTCAGTCGGGAGCAGGTAAGACCACACTCATCAAGATGATCCTCGGAGAAGAGAAGCCGACCTACGGTGCAGTGTACTTCGAGGAGACCGATATCCACGCCCTCAAGAAAACCGACCTCAACAACTATCGCCGTCGTATCGGAACCGTTTTCCAAGACTTCCGCCTCCTTGCTCATAAGAACGTGTATGAGAATATTGCATTTGCTATGGAGGCAGCAGGTCGTAGCGAAGAGGAGATTGCGGTGGATGTGCCGCATGTGCTCGAGCTCGTGGATCTCGGCAATAAGATTTGGAATTTTCCTCATCAGCTTTCAGGGGGAGAGAAGCAGCGCGTGGCTATTGCACGTGCCATTGTCAATCAGCCTGACATCATCATCGCTGACGAGCCGACCGGAAACCTCGATCCTGTGAACACCTACGAAATCATTCAAATCCTCAAAAAAATTAACGACCTCGGCACCACCGTCATCCTCACTACCCACAACAAAGGTGTCATCGATTCGCTCGGTCGTCGTGTGGTGACCATGGAAAATGGTAAGATTGTGCGTGATGATACATCAGGCAAATACATGCTATAACTAAACATATATGATCTGGACCAAAATTAAACGTGTCATAAAAGCTGGAGCAAAAGGATTTGTTCGCAATGGATCAGTGTCTGTTGCATCAACACTCATCATGACAGTGACGTTGTCGGTGGTGCTCTCTATTTTGTTTGTTGGTGCACTCCTTCAATCAACCTTGCAGGGAATTCGTGAGAAAGTCGACATCAATGTCTATCTCGAAACCACCACGACCGACGATCAAGCGCAAGCACTCAAGCAAGCACTCGAAGCGCGTCCTGAAGTAGCCTCAGTGACCTACACCACCGCAGCAGAGGCCCTCGAAAACTTCCGCGCACGCCATGCTGACAACCCGCTCATCACCGAAGCGCTCGATGAAGTAGGAGGGAATCCTCTGGAGCCAAGTCTTAACATCCGCGCTGTCGATCCGTCACAATACCAAGCAATTGCAGATTTTGTGACCACTCAAAATGTCTCAGGAGATAAGACGCGCAATATCGTCGACAAGATCAGCTACATCGAAAACAAAGAAGCTATCGACACCTTGAGTCGCATGATCGATTCTTCGGAAAAGCTCGGCCTCATCATCACTATCTTCTTCGCACTCATCTCTATCCTCATCACCTTCAATACCGTGCGTCTCGCTATTTATACCTCAAAGGATGAGATTGCCGTCATGCGCCTCGTAGGTGCATCAGCCCGCTATATCAAAGGCCCCTTCATTATCATCGGTATCATCTACGGCTTCATTTCGTCGCTCATTACCCTCGCTATCTTTTATCCCATCACGTATTGGCTCGGTCCGTATACGTATGACCTTGGTACTGGTTTGAATATCTTCACCTACTATCTCGACAACTTCATGCAAATTACTGCCATCATTATTGCAGCAGGTATCATCCTCGGTATCATCTCAAGCTGGATTGCCGTCAAGAAATATATTAAGGTGTAGGGCATGATTGCCTTCGCGTTTTTCTTCAGCATCGTACTCGGTATCATCTCACTCGTACATCTTGCGGTGTATAAGTTTCTTCTTGCGGTGTTTGCCACCGCACTCATGCCGCACCTCACCGTGTTTCGCACGGTGTTTGTCGTCCTTGCGCTCAGTTTCTTGGTGTTAACCATCGTTTCTGTGCAATACAGCAACATCGTGATCAAAGTGCTGTACAATATTTCTGCCTATTGGATGGGACTTTTGTATTTTCTCTTTGTCGCTTCGATCTTGTATGCACTCATCGCGCTCATCCCACCACTTGCACCATACCTCTCTCGCATCGGTCTCGCATTCGTCGTGATTGCCGGAGTCCTCACCATATACAGCGCATACCGCGCATTCGATGTGCAGGTCACGAGGTACGACGTGCGCCTCCCAAACACACCTGAAGCGTGGAAGGGAAAGAAAGCCGTGCTCGTCGCCGACATGCATCTTGGCAACATCAGAAGCACCGCTTTCTCACAGAAGATCGCCGACCTCACCAACACCGAACGTGCCGACATCGTCCTCCTTGCCGGAGACGTGTACGACGGTGTGAAGATCGATGAGAAGGCAAGTGTCGCACCCCTCGCCACCATCACCGCACCGTGGGGTGTCTACTTCGCCTCAGGTAACCACGAAGAACTCCACGGCTCGCCCATCGGTTTTTTCGAAGGATTGCGCAATGCAGGTGTCACCGTCCTCAACAATGAAAAGCGCACGGTACAAGGTGTCGACATCATCGGTGTCGACTACCAATCCACCGAAGATGCCATAGACTACACCTCCGTTCTCACCTCACTCACCACCGCAAGCACCACTCCCACCATCCTCATCAAACACGTCCCCCTCCACCTCGAAGTCCCTGAAGCCGCCGGTATCGACCTCGCCGTCTCAGGTCACACCCACCACGCCCAGCTCTATCCCTTGAGCTACATCACCAAAAAGATTTACCAAGGCTACGACTACGGCATGAAAGCCTACGGCACCATGACCCAGATCACCACAAGCGGGGCAGGAACCTGGGGTCCGCCGTTTCGTATCGGCACCAAAGCCGAAATTGTCGTTATCACGTTTTTGTGATACAAATGGAGAACATTGCGAGATCGTCTAATGGTAGGACAACGGTTTCTGGCACCGTTTATCTAGGTTCGAGTCCTAGTCTCGCAGCAAGCGATACCCGAAGGGTGAGCGAGACTGAGAGACGGCGTAGCTTTTGTGGAAAGCGTAACGCGGACTCGAAAGCCGGAGCGCGACGGCGCGAGGCGGGGTCGCGGAAATTTTTAGCAAAAAATTATCCGTGACCGAGCCTTGAATTCAAGTTAATTTAAAACTATGTCAGTTAAACTAGCAGCAGAAGAAATTGAAAGATTTATCTCAACCTCTGAACCAGAAATCATGTGTGTTACTGGTGAGTGGGGAGTTGGAAAAACTTATACTTGGAATCACTATTTAAATTTAGCTACTCAAAAAAATAATGTTGCTTTGAGAAAGTATTCGTACGTTAGCTTATTTGGAGTTAATTCTCTAGAAGAAGTAAAATTTTCAATTTTTGAAAATTCTAAAAAACTTAAAATTAATTACATTGATTACATTCTTTCATATTTTTCTTTTGGAAAATGGAATAGCTGGAGAAAAGTCTACAAATTTGTAGGTGAAATACCAAAAATTAAAGATTATAAATCAATATTTCCTACTTTTAGTTTGGTCTCAAATCAAATTATTTGTATTGACGATTTAGAACGTTGTGGAGCTGATCTAACCATGAATGATATATTTGGGTTGGCCTTGTTTCTTAAGGAACAGAGAAAATGCAAGGTTGTGGTGTTATTAAATTATGAAATGCTTACTGAGCATAATAGAAAAGATTTTGATCTGCAACTAGAAAAAGTTTTTGATATTGATATTAAATTTGAACCAACAACTATTGAAGCTATACAAATCGCAGTCAATGATACTAAATCTTTTAGTAAAGATTTTAAAAGTATTTGTATATCATTAAACATCAAAAATATTAGGATTATTAAAAAGATTGAAAGAATTTTAGATAAACTAGAAATTATATTAAAAGATAATAGTCAAAAGGTTTTCGTAGGTTGGCTTCCTTCTGTCGTTTTGTTGGGTTGGTCTTTTTATCAACCGAATGTTGCACCTGACCTCAATTATATTAAGAATTTTAACCATTATAATTTTTTAAGAGATAGCAAGACAAAAGAAAATGAAGTGGAAAAAAGATGGAGGTTGCAGTTAAGTTCAATTAATTTTACTCATTTTGATGAAGTTGATAATCTTATCTTGGAGGCAATTAAGTGTGGCTATTTTGATACCAAGGCAATTAAGGATAAAGCTGATGAATTCGATAAGAGTATTAGTATTGAAAATTATGGTAATACTTTTGGTGAGGCATGGAATAAGTTTGATGAATCATTTCTAGGTGAAAAAGAAGAAATTTTAACTAACATTAAAGAGTCTCTAAAAAAGGGTGTGCAGGCAGTTACTCCTAATGATTTAGATGCAACAGTTCGTCTTTTTAGAAAATTCGATAAAGATGAGGAAGCAGAAGAAATGATTGATTTTTACATTAATGAAAGAAAGGAATCAAAAAATTTTTATAATACACAAAGTTTATTATTGAGTGAGTTAAGTGATCCGAATCTTATTAAGGCATTCAATAATAAGTTCTTGAGTTTTAAAGATAATAGGGATCCAAAAAGTTTATTAATAGATATTGCTAAAAATGGAGGATGGAACGAGGATGATTTAAAGAGGCTTTCTGAAGTGACGGTTGAAAATTACTATAGCATAATTAAAAACTCCGAAGGAAGAGAGTTACGAACAATTATTAGTCAGGCGCTTCAATTTGGAAAATATGCTAACGCAAGTGATGAAATGAAAAAAATTACTACAACTTTTGAAAATGCTCTTATTAAAATTGGTCAAGAATCTGATTTAAACAGGCAGAGAGTAAAAAGGTACGGTATTGATTTAAATTAAGCATACATAAAAATCCGCACACTGAGAGGTGTGCGGATTGAACCCATGCGTCACATCACAAGGGTTACCTTCACCTTTACAGGAGTGACGCGATGAAGTGGTGGTAAAAAGCAAAGAGTTCCCGTCGTTTGGCACACGCAGTTCCAATCCCCATTGTCGGGAACAGAAACTGTTTGGATGAGAAGAAGGTAGGGGCCACAGTGCTCGGCTCCATGGAAGCTCCGCATATCACTTCTTTGTACAGGGACAAACGACGTGCTCCGGGAAAGTTCGTTGAGTGGCTTGTTCATTCACAGCTTATACAACCATATAGTGTCGATATGTCAATTGGCGCTTATGTGTATAATTACCTCATGCAGAAACAATACAAAATTGTCATTTATGTTCCCGAAACACATGCTGATGTGCTTCGTGATGCAATCGGAAACGCTGGTGCTGGAAAGATAGGTAATTATTCACACTGCACATTCACCCTTAAAGGAGTAGGTAGGTTTAAGCCCCTCGAAGGAGCTCATCCAACCATTGGTACGGTTGGAACATTGGAAGAAGTTCAAGAAGATCGTATTGAAACCGTCTGCTCGGAAGACAAACTTCAAACAGTGTTAAAAGCAATTCGCGAAGCGCACCCGTATGAAGAACCTGCGACGGATGTGTATCAGATAGAGGTGATGTAATTTCATTTCAAATGATATAATTTATTCATACCAACCAAACAACAATCACATGAACATTTTTTCATTATTTTCATCACCATCTAACCTCGCGGCAGCACTGTGTCGCGTCAACGGTCAAGAGGTCCCGTGTCCCGACGTTACTGTTTACGCACCTATCTTCATCTTTGTAGTATTTGTTATCGTGCTCATGGTGGCATCACTATGGCGTATCTTCACCAAGGCACACCAGCCAGGCTGGGCATCTCTCATTCCTATCTATAACACCGTCGTTCTCCTCCAAATCATCAAAAAGCCAATATGGTGGATATTCCTCCTGTTTATTCCATTCGTCAACCTTATTATACTTCTTCTCGTCTATGTTGAACTCTCACGTGTCTTTGGAAAGGGAGTAGGATACACACTTGGACTTATCTTTTTGCCCGTCATCTTCTATCCTCTCCTCGCTTTCGGTGATGCACAGTATCAGAGTGATGAGGTGGTGCCGACAATGACGGTGTAGGTTGTTACAAGTTGAATTTTCTCCCAGACTGAGTAGTATCACCTCATGTCCCTCAACCTGTCTCCCATCCAAAACCATATCCTCTCCAAGCTCAAAAACGCAGCGTCTCTTCGCTATAGCGAGCTCCAACCTCCCAAAGTCCCGAACGACCTCTTCAACTACCACCTCCAACACCTCGTCAAAAAAGACTTCGTCACCAAGACAGATGAGGGTTATGCCTTGTCACAAAAGGGAATCAAGCACGTTGCTGATCCCTATCCCACTAACGACGCCATCACGAGTCTCTTTAAGGTGAATGTCATCACTATCGTCTCGCGCATCAATAATGGTGCGATAGAAATTCTCAATCAGGTCCGACACTCAAACCCATCGTATGGAAAAGTTGGTGTCATGGGTGGAGTTGTGCTCAAAGGTGAACTCATCGAACCTGCAGCAACCCGTAAACTCAAACAAGAAACCGGACTTGATGCCACCTTCAAACTTGTGGCTATGGAGCGCCGCATTCTCTACAAACAAGGTGAACTCTTTTCTGATGTACTCTTTCCCATTGCCTATACTGACTCATCATCGGGTGAGCTTCTTATTGATTCATCGTTCGGACACCATATCTGGGTTCCTATCGATCAAGCGATACAGCATGAGTCTGCTGAGTATGATTCGATCAGAAGTTTGGTGCCGGTACTCACCGCAATTAAAGATGGCACCATAGATACCATGCCATTTTTCTTTAAGGAAGAAATACAGAGCGATACGATCGAGGAATAGTCTACCGAGGGAGTCCTCGCTATCTTTTTGTGGGTCTATCTATAGACTGTTCATAGATTATGAACACATCAATCACACAACTAGGAACTCATGGTTTTGTTTCAATTTCATATCCTCCCGATTTGCGACAAGCAGTCGTGGATACAATCAGTCTGTGGCACAAATTCTGCGCTCTGCCTGAAGAGGTGAAGCGAGGCTTGCCATACAGCAATGGTGCTGATGGTGTTGGATACGAACTCAAACTTGGTGAAGGACCCAGTGCTGACCGAAAAGAAAACTTTGACATCACGCTCGCAGGGGAACAGTGGGTCGAACAGCATCTTGGCTCGGTGAGCTCTGATGTTGCTCGTCGGTTCGTGCAACAAGCAAGTACGCTCGTCGGACTCATGAAGCCGACCATCGTGCAGTTTGCTGCTCAGGTCGAATCTGAGTTTGGTATCAAAGGTTTCGCCAAAGAGGTGGAAGAGAGTGAGGTAGCGTTCTTTGTTCGATTCATTCACTACTTCGGTGATCGCAAAATCGGTGAAGAGACTGCAACCGCGCACACCGATCAAAGTGGCTTCACTCTTCACTTGTTCGAGAGTGCACCAGGGTTGCAGTGTCTCACCTACGACGATCGTCAGTGGATCGACATGCCGGTGTCGGAAGGTGAGACGGTCATCATTCCGTCAATGCAATTACAGCTTCGGTCAGAAGGCACGCTTCGTGCGCTGTGTCATCGGGTGGTGGCAACTCCAGAAACCGCAGGGCATGGAAGATATTCTGCGGTATGCTTTGTGCAGTTGAGTCGTACTCCAAAGTATGACAAAGCAGGGCACGGTCGCTTGCAGGAGAAGAAACCCGGTTTCAACTACGATATGCCGCATGGCGAGTTCGTGCAGATGTTTAAGTAGGAACAGCTGGGAACAGCATTGCTGTTTCGCCCCGACCAGAAATGGTCGGGGTTTTTTTATTGTCTCCTTCTGTCGAACAATAAATAATCCATGCCGTATGATTTGTATAATATATACGATATTGACAATATGGTATATATTATGCTATAATACACCACAGTTCTTTTACACCTATTTGCAATATCGCCATAGCTAAAAACTGCTCAATTATGGGCATTTCCTAGCTATGGCGATAAGGTAGCCCTCTAGCATCAAATAAACGGACATAGTTCTAACGAACAATTCCAAATTGAAAGACCGACTATGAATTTTACGCTCTCGGTGGATTACTCGAAGACGCTCGAACAGATGATCGCCGCTGATCTCAACAACTTGAGTATCGACGATCCCATGGTCAAGCGTTTGCAGATCGAAGGGAAAGGCGTGGAAGAGCTGGAAGCCCATCTTTTCCACTTTGAACCCCGTGTCTCTTTGAAGGATGCTGGGCGTTTGATCGAGGAGGCTAGCTGGGAAGTGGCGAAAACGGAGCATCTGCTCGCCTTCGGTGCAAAGCACCCTGACGAGCAGCATAAGTTCCCGATCCTCGCGCTCGGCTCCGTCAGCAAGATCCGTGGTTTTTTCCGCGTCCCGTATCTCAGCGGGGATGGCTTGATGCGCTATCTCGGCCTCCTCTGGTGTGGCTGCGATAGGTCTTCCCTCTGCTGTTTCCTGGCCGTTCGCAAAAAAGTTTAGGCCAATCGGACAGATCCTTGGCCCCGCACCCTGCTTCAGATTCGTCTGGAGCAGGGTGTTCTTTTATATAAATTAGTTTGAGATATAATTTTCATTTGACACCCCACCCTCAATCCGCTACTCTTTTCCTATGCCTTCACAAGCACACAATCTTCGAACCCTGCTCAACCTCCGAACAACCGGTGGAGATTTTGCTTGTGCCCATACTATTGAGTAGTCGAAGAAAAAACGATAGATAGATACAAGCCAGCTCTTCACCGAAGGAGCTGGTTTTGCGTTACATGAGTGCGCAAAAGAAAGTCATAACTAAACTTCGGTTGTTCTTTAGAAAGGAATATTCGTATGAATCCACAACATAAGTATCTGCCATTTCCGCGTATCGATCTTCCGCATCGCACATGGCCGAACAAGAGCATCACGCATGCGCCCTTGTGGTGCAGCGTCGATCTTCGCGATGGCAACCAAGCCTTGGCAGTTCCCATGACGGTCGAACAGAAATTGAAGATGTTCGACATACTCGTCGCATGCGGTTTCAAAGAAATCGAAGTCGGATTTCCGGCAGCATCTCCGACAGAATTCGCATTCGTGAGGAAGCTGATCGAAGAAGGGCGCATTCCCGAAGACGTCACGATCCAAGTGCTCGTCCAAGCACGTGAGGAACTCATCAAGACGACTATCGCGTCGCTCGTCGGCGCGAAGAACGTCATCATGCATCTCTACAACTCCACCTCGCCAGCACAGCGTCGCATCGTCTTCGGTTTGGAAAAGCAGGACATCATTGCGATGGCAGTTCGGGGCACTAAGTGGGTCAAAGAAAGCGTCGCCGCACTTCAAGGTGCGAATGTAACCTTTCAATATTCGCCCGAAAGCTTTTCGGCGACTGAAGTGGAGTTTGCGCTCGAAGTCTGCGAAGCAGTGATGGATGTGTGGCAGCCGACGCCCGAGCATAGAATGATTCTCAATCTTCCGTGCACGGTAGAGGTGGCCATGCCTAACGTCTATGCAGATCAGATCGAATGGTTTGCGACGCATATGACGCGGCGCGACTCGGCTATCATCAGTGTGCATACGCACAATGATCGCGGGACGGGTGTAGCGGCAACAGAGCTTGCATTGCTTGCAGGAGCAGATCGGGCAGAAGGAACGCTCTTTGGAAACGGAGAGCGGACCGGAAATCTCGATATCGTCATCGTGGCACTGAACATGTACACGCAGGGAATCGATCCTGGTTTGGAATTTTCAAACCTTGATGCGATCCGTGATGTGTATGAGGAATGCACGGGAATGACCGTGCCACCGCGCCAGCCATACAGCGGAGAGCTTGTCTTCACGGCGTTCTCCGGATCGCATCAGGATGCAATCCGCAAAGGCTTGCAGAACGAAGGTGTGGTATGGGAAGTTCCCTATCTCATCATTGATCCGCTGGACATCGGTCGCACGCGCGACGGCTTGATCCGCATCAACGGACAGTCAGGCAAAGGCGGCATCGCGCACATGCTCGAACATGGCTGTGGTATTCGTTTGCCGAAAGACATGGCGAGGGAATTCGGCGCCATTGCGGGTCCTTTGATAGATCGTCTCGGTAGAGAAGCGACTGCAGCAGATCTGAAAGCTATGTTCTTCAACGAGTATGTCGCGCGGACAGATCCGTGGAAGCTCGGCGAAGTTCATTTTGATGAAGGCGGACGTGAATGTCGCTTCAAGGGAGTGGTCTCGCATCGGTATAAAGGTCACGAAATATCATCGAATGGAAATGGTCCAATCGATGCATTCGTTTGTGGTTTCAATAGCAGATGTGAGACTGGTGTGAGTATCCTCGATCAAGCTGAGCATGCGCTTGGTAGTGGTGCAGATGCGAAAGCAATCTCGTATGTGAAGCTTCAGTTTCAAGACGGAGCGATCCGGTGGGGAGCAGGCGTTGATACGAGTATTCCATTGGCGTCCATCCGTGCGGTCCTTTCCGCGCTGAACAGAAAATAGGAACAGCTTCGCGCTGTTCCGCCCCGACCAGAAATGGTCGGGGTTTTTACTCTGTCACACACATCTATTTATGTATATAATGTATGAACATCATGCCGATGTGTTTTATCAAATTACATTTTTATAAATATGCGTTCATTGTCATTACCACGTTCTTTTAGTACATACATACAGTCGCTCGTCCTTGCACTCATGCTTGTGATTCCTAGTATGCTCATCGGCACTTCTCATGCTCACGCAACACAAACCAACACTCTGTATGATTTTGAAGGAACTGATCTCTCTGAACTTCTTAGTAATGATTTTCGTGAAGCTATCGTAAGTCCTAATTACACTTATGCCACAAGTACAGGTCTTGCAGGGTCGGCAGCAATCGATGTGACAGGTGTTTCAAATGTGTGGGCAACACGCACTACCTATAGCGCTCCAGCCATAGATGAAACTATTACCATTGAAGGTTATTTTAATAATATAGGCTCAGGTGGATACGGAGGGCTTGGTCTCTCAACAAGACGAACAGGGGGAATTTTGAATGGAACTCCTAAGGCGGTGAGAGGTCTCGGTATTGTTTTTCATGGGGGTGGAGGAAACTTTGTAAGTAATGCACAGAATCTTCAAGACCTTTCATGGGCTGATGGCGATATGACTGATGGGTGGTGGTTTATGAGACTAGAGATCACCGGAAGAGCGGATAACCTGTATGATATGACCTTTGAAATCTATCCTTCAGATAGTAGTGGTACCCTTGGACCACTGAAGACAACTCACACTATCACTGATATTTCAAATAGTGATATGACTAACGCTGAAGCGGTGCGTGCATATTTCGGTACTTCTGATGAGCGATATGGTGCAGTTGATAATGTCGCGGTAGAAGGCACCGAAATTCCTGAGCCTGTGGCGAGTGTGCCATTTTCTGGAGAGGGAACCGCTGAGAGTCCCTATCAGATTTCAAGTTGTTCGTTGTTGCAGGCAATCGATTCTGATGAATCATTCTTGGATAAATACTATATTCTTACGACCGACATAGATTGTGCGGCGACAGATCCTGAAAACCCAGCAAACGAAGGAAGTCAGTGGACTGACGATAAAGGATTCAATCCTATTGGAGACCTTGAGTTTGTAGGAAATAATGTAAATCAAGGCTTTACCCACATGAGCTTCACAGGCCACTTTGATGGAAATAATAAGAAAATTAGCAACCTGTATATCAATCGGGGAATCAATTGGTCCGACCCCGATGGATATTATGTAGGTCTTTTTAGAACGATTTCGGCAGGCGCTGAGGTAAAAAACCTTGGTCTAGAGAATGTGAGTATCTACGGAGAGGAGTCTTCTGTCGGTGCAGTAGCAGGAGGGTTATCGGGAACCCTTACGAATGTATATAGTACCGGAAATGTGACAGGAGGATATCGAGTAGGAGGACTTGTGGGAGTGCACGTTGCAAATAATAGCTTTCCTAACTCAAGCCCCCTTGTCTATACATGGAATGGCACAAAGTATGTGTATACCAATGACGTTGGTTCACTTCTTCCGAAAGAATTGAATGGTCTCGACCTTGCTTCTATTGATCGCGCAGATCTGGCACCAAAAGATGGAAAGTATCTCATGAAGATTGGAGAGGAGTATAACGAAATTGTGTATTTTGATGAGCTTAAGCTTTTGACCTTTGATCATCAGCCTGGCTATACCATCGTTGAACAACTTGGAAGAGTATCTTCACTTGATCAGTTGAGAAGTGTAAGTAATACACCGACTCATCCACTTATTTCGTGCGTAGATGAGAAGGGTGTCGATTGTACATCGGCATTATCTGCATACGATGATCAATGGAGTTATGCAAATAAGAAAGGTCAATATGATCCAAAGAATTTACGTAAGTCATTTATTCTGGACTTCGGTGACTTGTCGGGAACATCAAGTATCCAACTTGTTATGCGAGGTGCGCGTGACTATGCGGCATCTGCAGAATTCCCAGGCAATTCAGCACGTTCGATTCAGGTAAAAGACGCACAAGGAAAGTGGGTTGAAATTTATAATAAGAGTCAGCTTGGTTCTGACGGAACACCTCGTCTTCGCGTTATTGATCTTACAGGTAAGTTCCTTTCAAATACGTATCAAGTAAAAGTAGCATTCGATACGTTTAATGCAAATTATTTTGCGGTTGATCGATCTCCTCAAATTCCATTTACCGCTACCACCCATTCACCAGAACGTGCTGATCTCGGTTACTATGGATTCACCAAAATTGATCGTACTCATTTCTATGACCATGATTATTATGAGGTGAGACCGCTTCCAGAACTTCCATTTGTGAATCAATATGGAAACTTCACCAAGTATGGCAATGTTACAGAATTGCTCAATGCTGCCGATGACCATTTCGTGGTAATGCGCTACGGTGATCAGATGTCGATTGAATTCCCGTATGTTCCTCCTGCTACCGAAGGTACCGAACGAAGCTTTATCTTGCTCAACAATGTCTTCTACAAACATGCAACGTATAGCGATATAGGTGAGCTTGGACAGTCTGCTGCCTACTTGCCATATCGAGGTATGACAACATACGCTCGTGATATGGCTCCGTATCCTGCTACTCCTGAGAATATTGAGTATCAAACTACATGGAACACACGAACGTACGCAGGACCATTTGCTGATGCATTTCGGTCTGGTGGAAGTACTATTATCGGTTCACACTCGTCGGCACATGTTGAAGCGATGAGTGGTGCATCGGGAGGTCTAGTAGGAGAAAACCGTAAAGAGATACGTACATCATATTTTACCGGAAGTGTAACAGGTCGTAATTATGCGGGAGGTATTGCAGGATTTAATTTTGGAGCTACAGGTTTGATCCATGATGTATACGCTTCAAGTACCATAACAGGAATTAGTCATGTGGGAGGTATTGTAGGATACAATACGGGCTCTATTGAGCGCGCATATTCCACGGGCGCAGTTATAAATGATGGCTACAATACAGGTGGTATTGCAGGATATAGTGAAAGCAATGATAATGCGGGTATCTCTGATTCATTCTCTACCTCAGACATCGTTGCTAATCCTGAATATGATACAGGAGGTATTGTGGGGTATGGTGAGACGGGTGATACGATCACCAACAACTTCTGGTTTAATAATTTTGAGGTAGGCAATGGTAATTCTAATGCTGTGCAACCCACAAAAGTTGCAAACGCAGAGTACTTCCAAGGCTTCGGTCTTGATACAAAGAGTCCGTTCCAAGGTAAGTGGGATTTTGCGAATGTTCCTGTATGGTATATGCACGTGGGGAGATATCCAGACTTTGTAAGTGGTGAATCTGCTCCTCAAGTTCGAAAGAGTAGAACATCAGGAAGTCGACGTGCTGTGACTGCTCGTACAGATGTCACAACTACACCATCTCAATCTCCGGTAGTATTTACGCGCAATATTGATCTAGGTGTGTCAGGTGATGATGTGCGAGAGCTACAAAAATTCCTTAATGCACAAGGCTTCGTCATTGCTCCGTCAGGACCAGGTTCAGTTGGAAATGAGACAACAATCTTCGGTCAGCTTACGCGACAAGCGCTTATGCGGTTCCAAGCAGCAAATGGTATCGTACCTGCTTCAGGGTATTTCGGCCCTAAGACACGAGCGTTCATTATGAATGCGAATACAACACCTATAACTCCCGCAACATCAACTGCTCCACAAGTAACACGTGATCTTCGCAGTGGTATGACAGGTGATGATGTTAAGGCACTTCAAGCACTTCTTATTGCACAAGGGTTTGCTATTCCAAACGGTGCAACAGGCACCTTCGGTCCCCAAACAGCAGCAGCTCTGTCAGCATATCAAAAGAAAAATAGTATCATTCCAGCAACAGGCGCCTTCGGTCCAAAGACTCGCGCGCAGATGAAAGCATCAGGTCTTACAGGACTTTGGTGGTAGCTCATGTGTAGAAGTGTATGTTTGACTCCAAACTTATCTTCGCTATCATCGCCTCACTCCTCGCAATTGTCGGCAATGTCTCGTATCTTCGTGATGTGATTAAAGGAACAGTCATCCCGCATCCATACACGTGGTTTATTTGGTCTATTGTATCGATGACGACTTTTTTTGGAGGTATTGCAAAAGGGGCAGGGATCGGTGCCTTGCCGACAGGTATCGCTGAAGGCTTTACCATTATCATCTTCATTTTTTCACTCAAGTATCTCTTCAAGCGTCGCGCGGGACATATTCGAAAAGTCGACCACATCTTCCTCATTATCGCACTCCTTGGTCTTATTCCCTGGGCACTAACAAGAGATCCGACCATCTCGGTGGTCGTGGTGGTGCTCATCGATGTGGTGGCTTTTATTCCGACGCTCCGCAAAGCATGGGAACATCCTCATACCGAGCAACCGCTTCTCTATGAAATGAATGTGCTTCGTCATATTCTCACTCTCTTCTCACTCAATGCCTACAATGTGGCAACGACTTTTCACTCCATCTGGATGATTATCACCAATTCTCTCATGACTGCATTCATTCGAAAAAGAGGGTAAGATATACGTATGATCACATATATAACAACTCTTGGGGTTTTCTTGGTGATTGATGCGGTGTGGCTTTTTTCGACGGCAGGCTTGTACAAAGCAAAGCTTGGTCACTTGATGGCGTCTACGCCGAATTTTGTACCAGCCGCGCTTTTTTATCTTATCTACGCAGCTGGGTTGATGCACTTTGTGATAGGACCAGCGATCAAATCAGGAGCAAGTCTTATGCACGTTGCGCTCGCTGGTGCGTTCTTCGGTTTAGTGGCATATGCAACGTACGATCTTACTAACCACGCAGTTATGAAAGAGTGGCCAGTCCTCATTACTATTCTTGATATTATCTGGGGCACTATTCTTACATCGCTGGTTTCATGTATTGTGGTATGGATAGCGCGCTTCTAATCTATGTGTACATGTCGGTGTGGTTTCTTATTGCGCTTTTGATTAAGCGTAATGATGTTGCTGATATTGCATGGGGGCTCGGGTTTATTGTGGTTGCGGTGTATACCTTTGTTGTGTACGGCATGCAGGTTGATCGAGGGCTTCTGGTGACCGCGCTTGTCACGATCTGGGGATCACGTTTGGCGTGGCATATTTTCAAGCGCAATATTCACAAGTCAGAAGATAAGCGCTATGCAGCATGGCGCGCCTCGTGGGGAAAGTGGTTTGTGTCTCGTAGTTATGTTCAGATATTTATGTTGCAGGGATTGTTGCTCTTACTTATTGTTACTCCGGTTATTCTCATCAATATGTTTCGTGGTCCGCTTATGCTCACACTCGGGGATGTGATAGGTCTTGTAGTGTGGATCATAGGATTTTATTTTGAATCAGTGGGTGATCGTCAACTCAGACAATTTCTCGCAGACCCTTCAAAAAAAGGAACGGTGCTTTCGACAGGGTTGTGGCGATACACGCGTCATCCCAACTATTTTGGTGAAGTGACGATGTGGTGGGGAATATGGATTATAGCGCTCTCTGTTCCTTACGGCATCATTGGTGTCATTGGTCCACTTACAATCACCTTCCTCATCCTCAAAGTGTCGGGTGTGCCAATGCTCGAAAAGAGTATGAGAGAAAATCCTATGTATGACGAGTATCGACGCACGACGAGTGTGTTCTTTCCACTTCCACCCAAGCAATAGCGTGATATAATAAGCGCATGGCAAAACGAATGTCAGTAAACACCAAGAATAAGACTTCACGGTCAAAGAAGACTAAGAAGCGTCTTGCGATCAAGCACGCCGCAAAAGCTGCTCGAACAAAGAAAAAATAATTATTAATAGAACGAGTTCAAAACACCACACCTCATCGTGTGGTGTTTTGTGTATCAGTTAGGGGAGACGCCTTCGAAGCTCTGCGTGTGAGTGGTAAAACGACATGGTGCGGGTAATAGCAAAGCCCACGAGGGTGCCAATAAGTGCCCCAAAGAAAATATCACTTGGATAATGAACCCCTGCCATGATACGAGCACTGCCGACAATAAGAGAGGTGATAAAGAATGTTGTGCCGATAGTTTTGTTGTGTGTATACATCACCGCGCTCACCGCAAAGAAAAAAAGCATGTGTCCAGAAGGAAAGCTCATATGTTCTTCAGAAAGAATAGGGGGAATGAGGAGCGTGATGTCTTGGAGGGCAACGTAGGGGCGTGAGAAGGCGTAGCCAAGTACGATGATCGACTTCACCACATAGCGTGCGATGAGTCCTGCAAGAAGAGCGGTGAAGACCACATGTCCACGCTCACTTGCTTTTTTGTGATCAAAAAATATGTAGACGATAAGAAAAGAAATGAGGATGTAAGGAACATCGGTTGCAAAGACTACCGCAGCATACAACAGCGGTTGGTGTGTGAGAGCATAGGTATTGAGGAGTACTGTCATCGGCGCATCAAATGAGAACATGCTATTATATTCTCATGTTCATCAAAGATTTTAAAGGCGATGTGGTAGTGGATGATAAGACGCTGCAAGAACACGCCAAAGACGCAAGTGTATTTAAGGTAGTGCCATCTGCGGTCGTCTATCCAAAAGATGTGCAGGATGTGGTGCGTGCTGTGCAGTATGTGCATGAGCAACGAAAGACCGATCCGCATGCTTCAATATCAGTCCGCGCAGGGGGTACGTGCATGAGCGGAGGATCACTTAATACCGGCATCATGCTCAACATGACCAAGTATATGCACAAGATAGAGGTTGATGTTGATGCATCGGTGGCGGTGGTAGAAATGGGTGCGTACTTCCGTGACATCGAATCAGAAGCTGCTAAGCATGGTTTGATGTTTGCACCGTACACGTCTTCACACCTTATCTGTGGTATCGGAGGTATGATTGGTAATAATGCTTCGGGAGAAAAGAGTATTCGCTACGGAGCAACGATCGATAATGTCCTTGCACTCGAGGTGGTGCTGGCTGATGGCCAGGTAGTACAAACATTACCATCACTCAGAATTGAGCAGACCCATGCGCGTACCCCCTACGCACGCCTCCAAGATGATGCCTACCATATCTATCAGCAATATGGAGAAAAACTCAAGAAAGCAATAGGTGATGTACCAAAAGCAGCATCAGGATACCGCATCGAGCGATTAGTGAAAGATGATGTCTTTGATCTCACACCGCTGTTTGTGGGGGCGCAGGGAACCTTGGGGATTGTGACAAAGGCGGTGCTCAAGCTCGTGCCTCTTCCTGCATACACCCGTCTTCTCATTATTTCCATTGACTCCATTCATGACATGCCGTTTATTTTGAAGACCGTTATGAAGCATCATCCAGAAGGTGTGGAGACCTTTGATATCAATACCTACAACCGTGCAAAGAAAAATACTCCCGCAGATACTGATCGTATTGCACATGCGATTCATCCAACAACAAGCTCAATCATCCTTGCGCAGTTTTCTGAACAAACACAGGAAGAGACCGACAAGGTGGCAAAAGAATGTGCATCACTTCTTGAAGGTCATAAGGTGTCATTTGAATATGTAGAAGATCCAGAGATTGCAGCTGCAGCATGGCGTATTCGTCGCACCAGCTACACAGTGATGCGCGATTACAATGAAGATGGATACAAAGCCGTGCCGTGTATCGAAGATATTATTGTTCCCGTTGCACACTTTGATGAATTCATTGAAGAACTTGTTGCTATTATGAAAAAGCATGGTATCTCATATGGATATCATGGACACATTGGCGATGGCGCCCTTCGCATAATCCCCGTCTTCAATTTCAAAGATCCAGATGTTGCCGACAAGATTATTGCATTTACGCGAGATGTCTTTGTCTTGGTGAAGAAAGTGAAGGGGAACATGAGCGCTGATCATAGCGATGGTATTATCCGTACACCATTTCTTCGTGAGTTTTATGGAGATGAATTATATGAGGCGTTTGTAAAAACAAAGAACCTATTCGATCCTGAAGGAATTTTTAATCCAAAAAAGAAAGTTGGTGGCACTGAAGACGATGTGCGAAAGTGGCTTGACGTGTGAGCATCTGTGATACACTTACCATATGAAAAGAAGCACACTTACATGGACGGTGATCTTCGTGGTGTTTATGGGTGTATTCGTGTATGCCGTTCGTGATGTGGTTCCGTTTGATGTAAGAGAAAAGCAAAGTCAGGAAGCTCCTCCTGTGGTTTCCGATACAAATACTGCTACATATATAAACACAAATGATGGGTATCGGGTGCACTATCCAAAAGATTTTATTCTAGCAACCTCAACTGAAGATGATCTTTTTAATAAAGGGGTATCGTTTGTAGTACCACCACAACTTACAACAGGCACCAACCTTGCAACAGATAGTCGCATCTATATTGAGAAGCTTGCCGCAAGTTCAACATGTGTAGCGGCTGGTAAGGATCCTATCATCACCGAAGAAGCAGGAGCAGGTAATTTTTATCACTCACTGGTCTATACCAAAGGTCAACCGGGCATGTGTTATGAAATAACGCTTTTTGTGCATTCGATGAATATTGCCAACTACGAGCCTGGAGCGGTGGTGTCATTCGATCAGGATGTTCTTGATAAAGCAATCAAAACAGTAGTCGATAGCTTTACGATCACTTCATAATATATGAATAGAAAAAAAGTTATGTTGCTTGTAGGTATTGTCCTCGGAGGATCTGCGCTTATTGCTATGTTCGCGTCACTCAGCGCATGGAAGGATAGTAGGCGAGCAGATACGCTGTCTCAACAGGCAACATCAACACCATCAACAGAAACTCCGCTCACACCAGTGCCTTTTGAGACAGAACACATCGTGGGTTCGTATTACAACATAGATATGGAATATCCAAAGAACGTTGATAATCGTTTGGGGGATATTCAATCATACGTTGATTCTATACGAACACAGTTTATGGATATGGTACCAAAGACTGATGAAGAAGCGGCGTATATTGGTCTTACCAAAGATCGTTCCTACTCACTTTTGATGACGACCGCGGTCAGTACTTCATCTTCAAGTATAACGTATGTGCTCACTACCTACATGGACACAGGTGGTGCTCATGGAGGCACCTTTATAACAACGTACACATATGATCGTTCAGGTAAAAAAGTAGAGATCAATCCCACCGTCTTGCCGCAACTTAGTGAAGCCGCTCAAGTATATCTGATCAAACATCTCGGTGAGGATGCAAATGAGATGACTATCAAAGAGGGAACAGCACCAAAGATTGAAAATTGGAATACATGGTTTGTCGAAGGAGATAATATTACGTTTGTGTTTCAGCAATACCAAGTGGGTCCGTATGTACTCGGTCTTCAAGAATTCACTGTGCCTATTCAGCAATACGATAACCTCTTCCTGTAACGGTCTTGATGATATTCTTGCCGTTTTTACCAATCTTTTTGCGAAGGTTGAGAATATGAGTCTCTAAAGTATTTGAGAAGGGGTCGATGTTCATATCCCAGACGTTTTCCATGAGAGCGCCACGGGTGAGAACACGACCTTTTTCTTTTGCGAGACACTCAAGGAGCATGAATTCTTTGCGGGTGAGGGGAAGCTCTTTGCCATTCTTGGTGACTTGCTGTTTGTCGGTGTAGATCGTGAGGTCGTTTATCGTATAGGTAGAGCTTTTGATGTCGTAGGGGCGCTTGAGTACGGTCTTGATGCGCATAGTAAGCTCTTGGTATGAGAAGGGCTTGGTGACATAGTCGTCTGCGCCGGCTTTGAAGCAGTTGATCTTGTTTGGAATAGCGGTTTCTACCGAGAGCATGATGATGGGGACAGAGCGAAGACTCTCGCGGATATCCTCGACAACCTTAAGACCAGTCTTCTTGGGGAGAATGTGATCAAGAATGATGATCTGATACTCATTCGTGCGTGCGAGGTATGAGCCGTGTTCGCCATCCTCAGCAGTATCGACGACATAGCCCTCTTTTTCAAAATTTATCTTCAAATATTCTCGGATTTCTTGTTCGTCTTCGATGATGAGCATGCGCATATGTGGATAATTGTAAGGCACAGAGAGAGGAAGTAAAGCAAAAAAGGGCTTGCATTTTATAAAAACTTTATCTTGGTCATTTCGGCACTTATTTTAGGGCTATTTTGACGGGTGGGTTGATAGGCTTTTGAATTTGTTTCTTCATACAAAAAACAGGGGAAAACGTGCTGTTCATTCGTTCACCTCGTGGTAAAATTTTCTTCGATATGAACATCACCATTACAAAACAAGACGGTACCAGAGAGCCGTTTAATGCAGATCTTATCAACCGGTCGATCGAGCGGGCAGCACACGGCCTTACCGATCCAGTTTCGAAGGTTATTCAGATAGCAACAGAGACCCAGATCACACTCTACGATGGTATTTCTACCGATGAGCTCGATCAGGCGACCATCAATGCTGCAGTACAAAATATTAAAGAGGATATCGAGTATGACAAGATCGCTACCCGCCTCCTTCTCAAGACTATATATAGAAAAGTAATTGGTGATTACAACAAAGAAAACTCTGAAGATCTTAAAAAGAAGCATCGTGAAGGCTTTATCTCATATGTAAAGAATGGTGTAGAGGATAAGCGCCTCGATGAGCGCATGGAAAAGCTCTTCGATCTCGAAGTTCTCGCAGACGCGCTCCGCATCGATCGTGATGACCAGTTCCTCTATGCTGGGCTTTCAGGTTTTTTGAGTCGTTATGCCCTCAAGCACTACAAAACACAAGATACTATCGAAACTCCCCAATACTTCTTTATGCGTGTGGCTATGGGTCTTTCGATGAACGAAAAGAATCCTACCGAATGGGCAAAGATCTTCTACGACAAGATGTCGAAGTTTGAATATATTGCAGGAGGATCAGCAAACCTCGGAGCAGGTACGCCAAACGCCGCACTTTCAAACTGCTACCTCATGGAAATCCATGACGACATGGGGCATATCGCAAAGTCTGTTGCAGACGTGATGCTTCTTTCGAAAGGTTCCGGAGGTATTGGTGCATCAGTGACGAAGCTTCGCGCTGCAGGATCACCACTCAAGTCAAACAATGGTACTTCTACTGGCCCCACTCCTTTTGCCAAAATCATCGATACGGCTATTCGCGCTATTCAGCGAGGAGGAAAGAAAAAAGGCGCCCTCTGTTTCTACATGGAGAACTGGCACATCGACTTCCCAGAGTTTATCGACTGGAAGCACAATGCGGGCGATGACTACATGCGTATGCGCACCGCAAACACTGCGTGTTTCCTTTCAGACGAATTCATGAAGCGAGTTGAGTCTCATGGTGATTGGTATATGTTCGATCCCGTAGAAACTCCTGACCTCAATGAGCTCTACGGACAGGCATTTAGCAAGCGCTATGCTGAGTACATCGAAATGGCAGAAGCAGGAAAGCTTCGAGTCTTCAAGAAAGTGCCTGCAGAAGAGCAATTCCGCAATATTATTTCTGCATTGCAGTCTACGTCTCACCCGTGGATCACGTGGAAAGATTCGATCAACCTCCGCGCTCTCAACAACAACACCGGCACCATTCACATGTCGAACCTCTGTACAGAAATTTGTCTTCCACAAGACAAAGATAATGTGGCGGTATGTAACTTGGCTTCCATCAACCTCGCTGCTCACGTCAGTCGCAAAGAAGTGAATTGGGGTAAGCTCGAAAAGTCAGTGCGTCTCGCGGTGCGTCAGCTCGATAACCTCATCGATATCAACGTGCTTCCTATTCCAGAAGCAGAACGTTCAGACAAAGAAAATCGCGCGATGGGTCTTGGAGTGATGGGATTCTCAGATACTATCGAACAGCTTGGTATGGCATACGACAGCGAACATGCTTACGACTTCGCAGACCGTGTCTTCGAATTCATCAGCTACATGGCCATCGATGAAAGCACCAATCTTGCTCAAGAGCGAGGTTCATACAAACACTTCCAAGGTTCAGAGTGGTCAAAGGGTCGCGTACCTATCGACAGCATCAAGACACTCGAAGAAGGTCGTGGCATCGAACTTTCTATCGACAAGGGAAGTAAGCATAAGGGGCTCAACTGGGATCTCCTTCGCGAAAAAGTAAAGAAGGGAATGCGAAACGCTACCCTCATGGCAGTAGCACCAAATGCAAACATCGGACTTCTCGTGGGTACTACTCCAGGTTTCGATCCACGCTTCGCGCAGGTATTCTCTCGCAACAAGATTTCAGGAAAGTACATGGATGTGAATCATAACCTCGTGAAGGATCTCAAGAACATGGGACTTTGGGACAAGGTGAAAGACCTCATCATCGAGAAGCAGGGAGATATCTCTGATATCCCTGGTATCCCTGATCACTTGAAATCAATTTACAAGACATCATTCACTACCTCTCCTTACGGATACATCGAAGTAGCGGCACGCGCACAGAAGTGGGTTGATCAGGCGCTCTCACGAAATATGTATCTCGAGACACGTGACATCGATGAGACCATCAATATCTACTCAACAGCATGGAAGAAGGGGCTCAAGTCTACGTACTATCTCCACCTCAAGCCTCGTCATACCGCAGAGCAAAGCACGGTGAAGGTAGATAAGTCGGCAAAACTCGGACGCAAGGCATTCGGCGCATTTGCATCGGTAAAGACCGAGCTTCCAAAAGAAGAAGTGGCAATCAAGAGTCCTATCGAAGTCGATCAGCCAGAGCTCGTGCCGGTATCTCTCGCACAGATGACCACACATACTGTCGAAGTACCAGAAGTTCCCGCATCAGCAGAACTCGAAAAACCAAAACCTTTTGAAGGTATCACTCCAGAACCCGCAGCAACATTGTTTGGTAGCACGCAGCAGTCAACGCAGCCAGCAGCTCCTGAGCCCAAAAAGTTCAAGGTGGTGCGATCTGCAAATTATCCGACCGATCCCGCAGATGCGATGCAGTGTGATAGTTGTCAGTAGAGTGGTTAGTATTTATTAATAATTAATTTCACAACATATATGCTATTAGGAAAAGCTTCACCAGAAGACATGACACTTCACCCCATTAAATATCAATGGGCATACGATTTGTATCAGCAAGCAGTGCGTAATACATGGTTTCCACACGAAATTGCACTCGGCGAAGATGTACGCGATTTTCAGGCAATGACTCCTGACGAGCAACATGCCGTGAAATTCTTGATGGCATTCTTCAACCCAGCAGAACTTATTGTGAATCGTTCGATTGCTCTTGGTGTATATCCGTACCTCAAGGCTCCTGAAGCTCACCTCTACCTCGCAAAGCAAATGTGGGAAGAGGCAAACCACTGTGTGTCATTCGAATACGTGCTTCAGACCTTCGGCTTTGATCGTGAGCAGATCTTCAAGCTTCACCTCGAAGTACCTTCAATGCTTGCAAAAGAAGAGTTTGTATCACAGTACGTCAAGCGCATGACTGAAAGCACACTCGATATCGATACACCAGAAGGTAAGCGCGACTTTATCCGAAACCTCATTGCAACCAATGTGGTGATGGAAGGAGTGTGGTTCTACTCAGGATTTATGGTGGCTCTCTCATTCCGTCAGCGCAACCAGCTTCGCAACTTTGGTTCAATGATTTCATGGGTGCTTCGCGACGAATCACTTCACCTCAAATTTGGTATCAATCTTGTGACCGAAATCCTCGCAGAAAACGAAGCGGTAGTGAGCGCGGAATTTGCCGACGAAATTCGTAACATCATCATTCAGGGAGTTGAGCTTGAAGTGGCATACAACCAGGATTTGTTCCCACGAGGAATTCTCGGTCTCAACGCCGACTACATCAATCAGTACGTAAAGTATGTGGCCGACCGACGTCTTGAAGAGCTTGGTTTCGAACCACACTATAATGTAACCAACCCTGCAAAGTGGATGGCAACTGCAACTGACGTGCACGAACTCGTGAACTTCTTTGAAATGCAGAACACGAGCTATGAAGTGGATTCACACGCACACAAGGTGGCAGCTACGGCGAAGTAGTAAGATCGAGAGACAAGATAAATAATATATAAAACAGCACTCATAAAGTGCTGTTTTATATTTGATTTTTATGCGGAACTACTTAATAATGGGTGATGAGTGTCCTCAGTCATGGCGAGCGACTGCACTCACATAGATATTTACTTTGGAGCTCGCACCCGCTCGCCATGAGTGGGGATACAAATACAAAAAACACTTCGCATCACGCGAGGTGTTTTTTGTATTTTGACCACTTTTGATTTTTGTGTTAAAAGATGCTTAAATGAATACTTTCTCTCTTTCTCCTGAACATACCGCTGCCTTGACTTCACTCGTCGAAGGTTACCTCACATCACATGATCTCATTCCTTCGGGGATGATGGCACAAGTTGCAGTAAGTTTTGCGACTTCACCAACAGTTGAACTCGTTTTCGAAGGTGACGCGTTGGACGCAATCTTTGCAACAAAAATCGATGAGTTGCCGCCAGGGCTTCTCCATCTCAGGTTGGTCAACAATCTCAAGAAAGCTGGTGTGCATACACTGGGACAAATCACTCGAATGACTGAAGCTCAATTCCTTAAGATGCGAGATGTGGGTAAAAAGACATGGTGGATACTGCGGGAATATTTGAGGGAGCGTGGGGTGGTTGGCTGCAGCGATAAGATCGCTGGCCTGCTTGAGCAGGAAGTGTACCGTTCTTTCAGTTTGACAGCTCTCGGTATCAGCGATAATCTCGCTTCCGAGTTTCAAAAACTCGATTGGCTTCACATCGTTAATGTGGCATATCAGCCACAAGACGTTCTGATGTCATTTGTTGCTATGCTCGACACAAGTAGCCGAGGTTATGCACCAATCTACGGTTCAACAGATGCAGACAGGTTGCGATGCTTGGAAGATTTTTTGGCAAAGTTTGGCCTCAAAATTTCCGGGTGAAGCAGCTCACAAAACAAACACCCTTCTCCTTCACGGGAGGAGGGTAGTTTTTTTGTATTAAGCAAATTTTGATTTTGAGTTTTTATTACAAAATTATTTTAAAAAATTTTCCTTGTGAGGCTCGACGGAGCGAACACGAGGAATTTTTTAGTAAAAAAATATCCGTGGAAATTTTTAAAATAATTATGTGGAAAAAATTCAAAAAACAAAATGTAAAGTTATCCACACATTTGTGTAAAAAATAATTGTAATGAAAAATTATTTGTATGATAATTACTTCAGGTATTGCAGAGAAAATATTTTTATAAAAGTCGTTCTCCGCATACTCTTAAAAATAAAATTTTATACTACTCATATGGCAGCAAAGAAAAAAGCAAAGAAGGTAGCAAAGAAAAAGGCTACAAAGAAGAAGTCAACAAAGAAGCGAAAGTAGTCTTCTTCCCACTTAGTAAAAACCCCGGTCTCGTGCCGGGGTTTTTACTTGGTGGTATCCTCCAGTCGGGTATGGTAATCTAGTACTCACATGTCATTTTTACAATCATTTTTCAAAAGTCATAGTCAGAAACAGTTGGATTCGTTTGCACCGATCGTTGCGAAGATTAATGCATTAGAAGAAAGTCTCAAGTCTCTCACCGATGAGGAGCTTAAGGCAAAAACCGCTTATTTTAAGGCTCAGTTGGCTGAGGGGAAAACTGTCGATGATATTCTTCCTGAGGCATTTGCGGTAGTGCGAGAAGCAGCTCAGCGCACACTCAAGTTGCGCCATTTCGATGTGCAGCTTCTTGGCGGAATCACCCTTCACAAGGGTGCAATTGCTGAAATGAAGACCGGAGAAGGAAAGACCTTGGTGGCGACGTTGCCCACTTATCTCAATGCCCTTGAAGGAAAAGGGGTGCATGTAGTGACCGTGAATGACTATCTCTCACGTCGTGATGCCGTATGGATGGGGCAGGTATTTGCATTTCTTGGTATGACCATTGGGGTGATTAATGGTGATGCATCATATATGTATGATCCAAGTCATACTGAGCTTGATACAAATCGTGATCAAGTGGCATCCTTCAAAGTCGTGCACGAATTTTTGCGACCCGCATCACGCAAAGATGCGTATCATGCTGATATTACCTATGGTACCAACAATGAATTTGGTTTTGATTATCTTCGCGACAATATCGAGCGTGATCCCGCACAACTTCGTCAACGTGATTATCACTATGCAGTCGTAGACGAAATTGACTCTATTCTCATTGATGAAGCACGTACACCGCTCATCATCTCAATGCCAACTGTCGAATCAGAAAATCTCTATGCAACCTTTGCAAAGATTGCATCAAAGCTTACTGAAGGTGAGGACTTTACCGTCGATCTGAAGTTCAAACAGATTTCACTCACTGACGAAGGTATCAACAAAGCAGAGAAGATGCTTGGTGTCGGCAATATTTACACCGATAAGGGAATTAAGTATGTGCACCATCTTGAGACCGCCGTACGTGCGAAAGCGCTCTATAATGTAAACAAGGAATATGTCGTGAAGGGCGATGAGGTGATCATCGTCGACGAATCGACGGGTCGTCTTCAGCCAGGTCGCCGATGGTCAGAAGGCCTTCATCAAGCAATCGAAGCGAAAGAGGGTGTGCGTGTGCAGCGCGAGTCACGCACTGCAGCTTCTATCACGTTCCAAAACTATTTCCGCTTGTACAAAAAACTTTCGGGAATGACCGGAACAGCATCAACAAGCAAAGAAGAATTTCTCAAGGTATACAATCTTGATGTATACGAAGTGCCGACACATCGACCAATCGCTCGTATCGATCAAAATGATCTCATCTTCCAAACCGAAAAAGGAAAATTCATGGCTATCGCCAAGAAAGTGAAAGAGCTCAACAAAAAGGGTCAACCGATCCTCATTGGTACAGTCTCGATCGAAAAGAACGAATTACTTGCCGACTATTTGAAGAAGGAAGGAGTGAAGCATCAGATCTTGAATGCAAAGCCACAGTTTGCAGAACGTGAAGGAGAAATCATTGCGGAAGCTGGAAAGAAGGGTGCGGTGACTATCGCTACCAACATGGCAGGACGAGGAGTGGACATCAAGCTCGGAGGTCCACAGGCAACTCCGGAAGAAGTCGAGGAGGTGCGCGCGCTTGGAGGTTTGTTCGTCCTTGGTACCGAACGTCACGAAGCGCGTCGTATCGACAACCAGCTTCGCGGACGAGCAGGACGCCAAGGAGATCCCGGAGAAACACAGTTCTTTGTATCGCTTGAAGACGATCTCATGAAAGTGTTTGCAACAGATACGATCAAGAACATGATGGGACGCTTTGGCATTCCCGAAGATGAACCTATCCAAGCAGGTCTTATCAGTAAAGGCCTTGAGAATGCCCAGACAAAGATCGAGGGATTCCACTTTGATGCCCGCAAGCACACACTTCAATACGATGATGTGCTCTCTACTCAGCGAAAGTCAGTCTATGATCGTCGTCGTAAAATTCTCACTGGCACTGAAGAGGTGGTAATGGAAGAATGGAATGCGGTGTATGCGATACGAACTGAAGAAGAAAAAGCGGCAATTGATGCAAAGAAAGCGCTCATTCCTGAAAAAGAATTCACTAATGTGGTGAGACAAGTCATGCTCCAAGCTATTAGCTTGTTCTGGATTGATCATCTTGAGCTCATGGATTATTCACGTCAGAGTGTGAACCTCCGTGCGTATGGACAGCGTGATCCGCTTGTCGAATACCGTAAGGAAAGCCTCCGCCTCTACAAAGAAATGCTTCAGGCAACTGATGATGAGATCGTGCGGATTATGATGCATTTGGAGATTGAGAAGAAAGGTTAATGTATGGAAGTATACTTTATTCGACACGGGGAGACTTTAGCGAATAAGTCAAAAACTATTCAAGGTGCTGATGATGTCTTAACTGAAGAAGGTGTAAAACAAGTTCAGATACTAGCAAAACGTCTTGCTGGCATACAACTTGATGCAGTCTTTTGTAGTCCGCTTCCTCGGGCGCTTGAATCAGCAAAAATTATTGCTGAAACACATAATATCCCAGTGCAAGTCTATGATTCGCTCAAAGAAAAAACGAATCCAACTTCACTTATCGGACTTTCATCAGAAGATGAGCGCGTGAAAGAAGTGAACGTTGTACGAAAAAAGGAGCAAGAACTAAATGTAGATTGGGTATATGAGAATGAAGAATCATTTAGCAATATTAAACATCGTGCGCTTGAAGTGCTCTCATTTCTAAAAGATTGTGGTCATGAGCGAGTGCTTGTGGTAACACATGGAGGATTATTGCCACATCTTTTAAGCGGAATGATATTCGGAGACGTATTTACGCATAAGGAATATAAGAGTATTAAACGTGTTTTTAAGATGGGAAATACTGGTATATCAAAATGTACGGTCCAAAAGAAAGAGGATGAACAGGTTCGATGGAATGTAGTATCATGGAATGATCAATCACACCTATATGTCTAAAGTTATTCTCAGTATCGGGATCCCAGGGGCCGGTAAAACTACGTATCTTAAGCAGTTTGCTACTGAACATGGATATGACTATCTAAGTTCAGATGAAATCAGACAAGAAATTATAGGAGATTATTATGATCAAACAAAGAACGTTGAAGTTTTCGAAGCGCTTAGACAGCGAGCTGCTGACTCGCTCGCACATGGACATACCGTGGTTATCGATGCAACGTTTGCTCAACAGGAAGGAAGAGAGATGACCTTAAAGTTTTTGCGAGAAGCAGGGGCAGAAAAAATTCAAGGAATTTTTTTTGATACACCAATTGAAATTGCTAAAGAAAGAAATGCAGAGCGTGAATTACAAACAAAAGAGACCTCAATAGAAAGAATGGATAAGACATTAAAAAAGTATCCTCCTGAACTTACAGAAGGCTTTGATACATTGATTGTACTTGATGAGCATAGAGAACCAACTTATATTGAGATGAATCGCGAGGGAAATGAAATAAAGTGGGAAAGACGGATTCATTAATTTGTTAAAATATGACATTCATACACGCCATTATTCTTGGAATTGTCGAAGGTATCACTGAATTTTTGCCGATTTCTTCGACAGGACATCTGATTGTTACATCAAAGCTTATAGGTCTTGTCGATTCAGAATTTTTGAGAAGTTTTGAGATTTTTATTCAGCTGGGAGCGATTCTTGCTGTGGTGTATTACTATCGTCGTACCATTGCGACCAGTGTAGCAACATGGAAGAGGGTTCTTGCTGCGTTTATTCCTACGGGTGTGATCGGATTTCTTCTCTATACATTAGTGAAGCAGTATCTCCTTGGTAATGCCATGATTGTGGTATGGTCACTGATTATTGGAGGTGTGATACTTATTGTATTCGAGCGATGGTGTCAACGAAAAACTGCAACAGGATATGTTGCCACATTTAATACCGTGAGTGAGGTACCCTTCAAAATCGCAGTGTATATTGGTATTTCGCAGGCTCTCGCCGTGATACCTGGGGTGTCGAGATCAGGGACGACCATTGTTGCAGGACAGTCGCTTGGTCTGTCTCGTGCGGCAGTGGTAGAGTTCTCGTTTCTTTTGGCGATTCCTACCATGCTTGCAGCAAGTGGACTCGATCTTTTGAAGAGTGGTATCACGTTCTCAGGTGAGCAATGGCTTCTTTTGGGAATAGGGTTTGTAACAGCGTTTGTGGTGGCGCTCATGGTTATTAAGTGGCTTCTCACGTATATTCAAAAGCATTCATTCATCGTATTCGGTATCTACCGCATTATTGCCGGTTTGATTTTCTTTTTTGTGCTTTTCTAATATACTTGGTACATGCAAACATATACTCCCTATACTCGTCCGGAAACATATTTTTTCCTGGCAGTTTTGATTGTTGTTGGAGTGTTGGCGTTTTTGGTATTTTTGCCGTTTTTATCAACGCTTATTATTGCTGCTACGCTTGCGGTAGTGATTTACCCTGCACATAAGAAAGTGGTGGAAGCTGTGAAAGGGAATAGTGCGTTTGCATCAGCCATCACACTTGTGTGCCTCTTCTTTCTCATCATTGTTCCGCTCTACCTCATTGCCGCACAGATTTTTAATGAAGCAAATAATACGTATCAATACATCACTTCAGAAGGAAGTTCGTTGAGTACGGTGGCAGATACATTTGAGATGCGTATTAATCGTGCTATCGAGTCGGTGTTTCCTGGAGTCAATGTTGATCTCGGAGATTATGTCGCTGCAGGTTCACAGTGGCTTTTGAAGAATGTGGGAGCGTTTTTCTCAAGTACAATAAGTATTGGAGTTCACTTATTTCTCGGCATTATTGCTCTGTATTACTTCATCAAGGATGGAAAAATGTTTGTTCACACATTTGAAAGTCAGAGCCCGATTCCACGAGAGCATGCACTTGTTCTCATTGATAAATTACGCCTATCGATCCGATCAATTATTGGGGGTTCTTTGACGGTGGCGGTGATGCAGGGGGTGGTGTCAGGTATCGGCTACGCGATCTTTGGTATTCCTAATCCTGCGTTGTGGGGAATGCTCACGGGTCTTTCTGCGCTTGTTCCAGGGGTTGGAACGTCGCTTGTGTTGGTGCCGGCGGTGGCATATGCATTCGCTATTGGTTCACTCTTCCAGGGAATCGGGCTTGGTATCTGGGCGCTTCTTGCGGTAGGACTTCTCGATAACTTCTTATCACCACGTCTTATCGGCAAAGGTCTCAAGATTCATCCGCTTATTATTTTGTTCTCAATTATTGGAGGTTTGTCGTTCTATGGTCCTGTTGGATTTATTCTCGGACCACTCACCATCTCGCTCTTTATGGCGCTCTTTGGTATTTATCGACTTATTGTGAAGACAGAAGAACATGAAGATCATCACGCATAGTGGTAACTTTCATCCTGATGAAGTGCTTGCATGTGCGGCGCTTCGTATCTTGTATGGAACTGATGTGGTGATTGAGCGTACCCGCGACATCAAAACCATTGAAGAAAAGGCTCCTGAAGATGTCGTACTTGATGTGGGGTTTAAGTACCTACCTGAAGAGAATCGGTTTGATCATCATCAAGAAGGTGGAGCAGGAAAGCGTGAGAATGGTATTCCCTATGCTGCGTTTGGGCTGATCTGGAAACAGTTTGGTGAGCAGATTGCGGGCTCTGCGCGCGCAGCAGCGACTATCGAAGAAAAGCTCGTGCTTCCTATCGATGCAATGGATAACGGTATTGATACGTTTCAAAAAGCGAATAAACATTTTAAGCCATATCTTCTTGAAGCAGCTTTGATTTCATTTTTGCCAACGTGGCAGGAAAAAGAGAAAAGTGTCGATCAAGCTTTTATGCAGGCGGTGACACTTGCTCAGGCGGTGCTGCAGCGCGAGGTGGCAAAAGCGCGTGCATTTATCGATGGTGAGCAAGAAGTAGAGAGAGCATATAAGCAAGCCGAGGATAAGCGGATGGTGATACTCGATAATAACTATTCATGGCGTGATGTACTCACGAAATACTCTGAGCCACTTTTTGTGATCATGAATGATGGTAAGCAGACGACGTGGGCAGTGTCAGCCATTCGAAAAGATGGTGTGTCGTTTCAAAGTCGCAAGCTCTTTCCCGAAAGCTGGGCAGGGAAAACAGGAAGTGCGCTTGCAGAAGTGACGGGTGTGCATGATGCAAACTTCTGCCACAACGGCCGCTTTATTGTGGTTGCTAATTCAAAAGAAGGCGCGCTCAAGCTTGCGCGCCTTGCAGTTGAAGCGTGATTTTTCTCACTCACTCAATCCAGGCACTTCGCGCGTTCTTTGTGGAAGTATTGTCTTTTTCAAATAGGTGAATGAGGATGGTTTTGATAAGGTACAACATAGTTCTTAGGCTATCCTATCCCATATACCATCAAATTTTGATAAACATGCTATAGTAAAATTTATGGCATTCGTTGATGAATTAAAAGTACATATTCGGGCAGGAAACGGCGGAGACGGCGTGGTGCGGTGGTTGCATGAAAAGGGCAAGGAATTCATGGGTCCTGCAGGAGGAAATGGTGGAAAAGGTGGCGATGTGTATGTGGTTGGGGTGAGTGATTTGTCGAAGCTTGCACACTATCGTCACAAGAAAGAGTTTGCCGCTATGCGTGGTGATGATGGTCAGTCTCGCAGTATGCATGGAAAAGATGGTGATGATCTTATTATTGAGGTTCCTATTGGAACGCTTGTGACTAATCTTGATAATGAAAAAGCATTTGATATTACCACTCTCGGAGAACCAGTGCTTATTTTGAAAGGAGGTCGCGGTGGTCTTGGTAACGAACATTTTAAGGCGTCGACAAACGTTGCTCCACAAGAATTTACCCTCGGACGTGAAGGGGAAGAAGCGGATTTTCTTATCGAGCTTCAACTTACGGCGAGTGCGTCTTTCATCGGACTTCCAAACGCCGGTAAATCAAGTCTTCTCAATGCGCTCACACGCGCCGAAGCAAAGGTGGGTGATTATCAGTTCACCACCCTCGAACCAAATCTCGGTGCGCTGTATGAATTCGTACTCGCTGATATTCCAGGACTCATCGCTGGTGCAGCCGATGGAAAGGGGCTCGGAATCAAATTCTTGCGCCACATCAAGCGTACGAAAGTATTGTTCCACTGCATCTCTCTCGAAAACGAAGATGTTGTTGCAACCTATAACATTATTAGAAACGAGCTTGAAGCCTTTGATGCTGAGGTGGCAAAAAAAGATGAATATATTATTTTCACTAAGACCGACATGGTGACTCCGGAGGTGATGGAAGAGAGGATCGCTTCGCTCAAGCAAGTTCATAACGGAGAATTTTTTAAGGTCACCGTATATGACGACGTTTCGATTAAGGAATTGAGTGAGGGGATTTTGAAATTGTTGAGGAATAAGTGATCTTTTTCATATCACTCTTTTCTGCTAGTATGCTCTCATATGTCAGAATCTGAATATTTCACCACAATTGGTCTCGAAATCCATGCTGAACTCAAGACAAACACCAAAATGTTTTGTCGTTGTAAGAACGACCCGGATGAGGAACGACCGAACGTAAATGTGTGTCCTATCTGCATGGGCCACCCTGGCACGCTGCCGTATATCAACAAAGAAGCAGTGAAGCACGTACTCAAGGTGGGTGTGGCACTTGGCTCACACCTCGCCACTGAATTCACGGAATTTGATCGTAAAAACTATTTCTACCCCGATATTCCGAAAGGATATCAAATCAGCCAATACAAATATCCGCTCGTATCGGGCGGCTCGCTCCATGGCGTCGACATCACACGTATCCACCTCGAAGAAGATACGGCAAAGTCATCGCATGATACGGGCGACTACAGCCTTGTAGATTTTAATCGTGCTGGACTTCCACTCATGGAGCTCGTGACTGAGCCGGTGATACATTCTGCCAAGCAGGCAGGGGATTTTGCACGCGAGCTCCAGCTCTTGCTCCGTACGCTCAAAGTCGGCGAAGCGAACATGGAGAAAGGCGAGATGCGCGTTGAGGCGAACATCTCAGTGTCGAAAGACAAGAACAAGTTCGGAACAAAAGTGGAGGTGAAGAACCTCAACTCTTTCCGTTCGGTGGAGCGCGCAATCGACTATGAAGTACAGCGTCATATTGAAGTACTTGAAAAGGGTGGAACTATCGAACAGGAAACACGCGGATGGGACGAAAATAAGCAGAGCACCTTCTCACAGCGCAAGAAGGAAAACTCGCACGACTACCGCTATTTCCCTGATCCAGATCTTCCAAAAATCAAACTCGCTGAAGTTCCTGAATTCTCACGCGACGCACTTGCAGCTGAACTCCCTGAATTACCATGGGCAAAACGTCAGCGATTCTTGGATATGGGTCTTAAAGCTGAGGATGCAGAAATGTTTGTTTCAAATGAGCTGTATGGAAATTTCTATGACAAGGTCGCTTCACAGTGCGGGGATAATAAGAAAGCGGTGCAACTCGCAGCAAACTATATCGCCACCGACGTTGCTGGTTTTGTGAAAACGTCAGGCTTTGATTTTCCTGCATGGCTTACGCGAAGAAACGATGGTGCAGAGGCATTCGCAAAGCTCATGATCATGCTTGCAGAAGGAAAGCTCTCATCACGCGCGGGAAAGGATATCTTGAAGATCATGTTTGAAAAGGGTGGCGATCCTGCGGAAATTGCAGAACGAGAAGGAATGCTTCAGAAAAACGATGAAGCATCTATCGAAGCACTTCTTAAGCCACTTATCGAAGCGAATCCTCAAGTGGTAGCTGATTACAAAGCAGGAAAGGAAAGTGCGCTTATGTTTTTCGTAGGACAAGGAATGAAAGCATCGAAGGGAAGTGCGAATCCAGAGGTGCTCAAGCAAGTTGCAATAAAATTGATTTCAAACTAATGGTAAATATTTTTCAAGGAACAAAAGAACACCCATATCATGTATCGGTTGGTGCAGTTGTCTTGAATCACGAGAATAAAGTTCTGTGTCACTACTTTGGAGATCAGCTCAAGAAGGAAAATCAACAATATCCATCAAAATTTAGATGAATCTGAGGTGTTGGAGCGGGTAAAACTCGTTTTGTAGGCTATTTGTTTAGAAATAATTGATAGTCTTTTAGCCGAGAATTTAAATAGTGTCATTTAGAATATGCGCAGGCTTAAGCTGATAACTTGAGTCGTGGGTATGTGATGGCTCAAGACTCTTCCCTCATCAAGAAGGGTTTACGGGTTCGATTCCTGTCATACCCACATTGACATCTTCCTCCTCTTTACTTAAGATAATTAGTGATGAGGGAAGAGTAAAAAACCGCCTGGCGACAGGTGGTTTTTTTATATATACTAGTCCCATATGAAAAAAATACGCATTGCCATTAACGGCGCAGGACGAATTGGACGAGCATTCTTAAAAGCAGCGTGGGACCGACCAGAAGTAGAAATCGTTGCTTTAAATGACCTCACTTCTATCGACAACATTGCGTATCTCCTCAAATACGACTCTGTGTATGGTGTATCAACTCTTGATATTAAGGTTGAGAACGGAAATCTCGTGATCAACGGTCAGACTGTGCGTTACGTATCAGAAAAAGATCCAAAGACGCTTCCATGGAAAGATATGGAGGTGGATGTCGTTGTCGAATCAACAGGTTTCTTCACCGATTACACTGCGGCTCGTGCTCACATCGAAGCTGGTGCGAAGAAAGTGGTGATCTCAGCCCCTGCAAAGGGTCCTGCTGCTGATGCGACTGAGGGAATGGTGCTTCTTTCAATCAACTGCGATACCCTCAAAGAAAAGGTAGTGAGCTCAAACGCATCATGTACCACCAACGCTTCAAGCCCTGTAGTTGCCATTCTCGATGAAGCGCTTGGTATCGAAAAGGCGATCCTCAACACCACCCACGCATACACCGCATCTCAGGCGCTGGTGGACGCTCCTTCAAAGAAAGATTTCCGCGAAGGTCGCGCAGCCGCCATGAACATGGCACCATCATCAACAGGAGCTGCAAAAGCACTCGGTCAGATCATCACTGACCTTAATGGTAAATTCGATGGTATTTCAGTGCGTGTGCCGGTAGTTGCTGGTTCTCTTGCAGACATTACCTTTATCTCAAAGAAAGAAACAACCGTAGAAGAAGTGAATGACATTCTTCGAAAAGCTGCAGCAACTGATCGTTGGAAAGATATCTTCCTCGCAAGCGACGAAGAGCTTGTATCACGTGACATAGTCGGAAACACCCATGCATCAATCGCTGATCTCAAGATGACACGTGTAGTGGGAGGAAATCTCGTGAAAGTGCTTGCATGGTATGACAACGAACGTGGCTACACTGAAACACTCGTACGTCACGTGATTAAGACAGGGAGCTTTTTGAAGTAATCTATACAAATGGAAAGATACGATAAGCTTGTCAGAGACAATATCCCATCACTTCTTGATGAGAAGAAGGTTCCCTACGAGAAGCACACCGCAGATCAAGAAGAATTCAAAGCACGACTTATCGAAAAGCTTGGTGAGGAAATTGCTGAATTTCAGGAAGCGGGAAGTCCTGAAGAATTGGCTGATGTCATTGAGGTAGTGAAAGCACTACTTGAGCTTCCTGAGTACGGTGACGTAGAAGCGATTCGACTTAAAAAGCGAGCAGAACGAGGAGGTTTTGAAAAACGCATTATCATGAAAGGAGAAAAAACATCATAATATGAATATTTATCTTGCATCAGATCACGCCGGGTTCGAACTCAAGAATACACTTGTCGCACATCTCACCGCACAGGGAATCAATGCGGTTGATTGTGGTCCAGAAGTATTTGACGAGCGCGATGACTATACGAAGCTTATTCCAAAAGCGATTGAACGCCTTACTGCTGATATGAAGCAAGGGTTACATGAGTCAAAAGCGATTATTCTTGGAGGTTCAGGACAAGGTGAAGCGATGGTGGCAAATCGTCATGCGGGTATTCGCGCGACGGTGTATTACGGAGGTGATGTAAAGATTCTTCAGCTTTCTCGAGAACACAACGACGCTAACGTTCTTTCTCTTGGTGCCCGCTTCCTCACTGAAGACCAAGCAAAGCAAGCAGTAGATCTGTGGCTCGCATTCTCGTTCAGCGAAGAGGGTCGCCATGCAAGGCGAAATAAAGATATTGATCACCAGTAACTCTGTTCATATGATTATTCATCCTGCAATTATTCCCACTGACTTCGAGGATCTTGAAAGCAAGCTTGTGATGGTGCGAGGTTTGACACGCTCAGTGCAGATCGATGTTTGTGATGGGCGACTCACGGGTTCTCCTTCGTGGCCATATATTGGTGGCGATATAGAGTTTAAAGAAATTCTCGCACAAGAACGTGGTCTTCCGATGTGGGAAGATTTTGATTTTGAAATTGATCTTATGGTCCTTAATCCAGCGCATGACTACGAGCAGTGGATCGATGCAGGATCTTCACGCATTATCTTTCATTATCGTGAGCAAGAGGCCGCAACGCTTCTTGGACTCATGGACAAGACAAAAGAGAGAGGGGTTGAGGTGGGGTTGGCGCTTCATATCGGAGATTCACTTGAAGTACTGGAGAAGTACCGGTCTCGCATCGACGCGGTGCAGCTTATGGGGATTGAGCGTATTGGATTTCAGGGACAGCCATTTGATGAACGCGTGCTTAAGCGCGTGAAAGATGTTAAAGCAAAGTACCCCGACCTTCCTGTGAGTGTTGATGGGGGAGTGAATGAGGATACTGCACAATCTCTTGTTAATGCAGGAGTGGATAGACTTGTCATCGGTTCGGCAATCTTTGGAGATGTCGATGTTGCTGAAGCGGTGAGCTATTTTGAGTCTTTGTCCTAGGTACAAATTTGACGACGATGTTGATGTGTATTTGATTGATTGTTTACGTGAATTTTATGTTGCATGAGTAGTATATGAGCATTAGTATTAACGTATATTTTATGGATATCACCCTTGCACACATCGATCAAAAGATAAACATTCTTACCGAAAACATGAATGTTGTGTTGATGAGTTTAGTCAAAGTGAATGAGAGGCTGGATAGAGTTGAACATAGATTAGATATTCTTGAGTCAGAAATGGTGCGAATGGAAGAAAAGCTCGACAAATCACTTGCATTTTCTCGTGAGTCAATTGTCTTTTTGGGAGAAAAAGTCTTTGGTGATGTCGAGCGTCGCCTTATCGCATTAGAGAATTCCTGATACAATTGCTTCATGATTACCGACGAAGAAGTGAACGTGCTTGCAAAGAAGGCGAATGATATCCGCCAGTCGATAATTCGCATGCTGGTAGAGGCAAAGTCAGGACACACCGCAGGACCTCTTGGTATGGCAGACATCTTTGCTGCATTTTATTTTCATATTCTCAAACACGACCCAAAGCGTCCTGATTGGAATGAGCGTGATCTCGTGGTGCTCTCAAATGGTCACATTTGTCCCGTACTCTATGCGTCGATGGCGCATGCGGGATATTTCCCTCTTGATACGCTTATGACGCTTCGCAAGTTTGGTTCGATACTTCAGGGTCATCCTCATAGAGAGTTCCTGCCTGCACTCGAAACAAGTTCTGGTCCACTGGGTTCGGGGCTTTCACAAGCGGTGGGTATGACCCTCGCACTTCGTGCAGATAAGCAGGATGATCGTTTTGTGTATTGTTTTCTTGGTGATGGTGAACTCAATGAAGGTCAAAACTGGGAAGCAATGATGCTGGCTGGTAAGGAGCAGCTCGGCAACCTTATTGCTGTCGTAGATCGTAATCATATTCAGATCGATGGCTTCACTGAAGATGTGATGCCACTTGAGTCGCTCTACGAAAAATGGGCATCATTCAATTGGAAAGTATTCGAAATCAATGGTCATAACTTTGAAGAAATTATTTCGATCGTCGAAGAAGCAAAAGCAATTCGCTCCCAGCCAATCGTGATTCTTTCATACAACACCCCAGGAAAGGGAGTGAAAGAATTTGAAAACAAGCCTTACTGGCATGGTAATCCTCCAAATAAAGAGCAGGGTGAAGCGGCGCTAAAGGAATTACAATCACGTATATGATTAACAAACATCTCAAACTCAATTCCGATATCTTTTCACCAGAAGTAAACCAGATTCCTATCCGCCAAGGATTCGGCGAAGGGCTCGTCGAAGCCGGAAAAGAAAATTCACAAGTGGTCGCGCTTGTTGCTGACCTTACCGAGTCGGCAAAAGTAGATGCATTCAAAAAAGAATTTCCAGAACGTTTTTATGAAATCGGTATTGGTGAGCAAAATATGGCTTCAGTTGCTGCGGGTATGGCACATATGGGCAAGATTCCATTTATTGCGTCATATGCGATGTTTTCTCCTGGGCGGAATTGGGAACAGATTCGCACTACTATTTGTTACAACGATGTTCCAGTAAAAATCGCTGGTTCGCACGCCGGTGTTTCGGTTGGGCCAGATGGGGGAACTCATCAAGCAATCGAAGATATTGCTATCACGCGTGTAATTCCTAATATGGAGGTTATTTCGCCATGTGATGCCATACAAGCTCGTAAGGCAACGCTTGCGGCTTCGCGCACTAAAACTCCTACCTACATCCGTCTTGCACGCGAAAAAACACCTCTCATCACCACTGATGATACCCCATTTGAAATCGGTAAAGCATACACGTATTGGGTAGCAAAAGATGACAAGCCGAAGGTGGGAATTATTGCAACGGGGGCACTCGTACATAAAGCGCTTTGTGCGGCACAAACACTCGAAGAAGAGGGAATTGCTGTTGAGGTACTTAATGTTGTCACGATCAAACCACTTGATACAGAAGCGGTCGTCACACTTGCACAGAAAACCGGAAAAATTGTAACACTCGAAGAACATCAGATCGCAGGTGGTCTTGGAAGTGTAGTGTGTGAAGTGCTTTCAGAACAACATCCAACTCAGGTGATGCGTCTTGGTGTGCATGATAAGTTCGGTCAATCAGGAACTCCAGCAGAACTCATTGAATATTATGGGATGGGGGAAAAAGACGTTGTCGCTGCAGTCAAAAAGTTGCTATAGTAGATACATATGCACCATATAGATTTTCTTGCGATTGGCGATACCGTCGTCGATGCATTTATCAGGTTGTCACAAGCAGAGGATACTTTCAGCGCAGATCACAAAACACGACAGCTCTGCATGACCTTCGGAGATAAAATTCCATTTGAATTTGCAACCGTGCTCTCAGCGGTAGGAAACAGTCCAAATGCTGCGGTGTCTGCCGCTCGACTTGGTCTCCGTTCATTCCTTCTTTCAAACGTTGGAGGTGATGACTACGGAAAGGATTGTCTTGAGACCTTTAAACAAAATGGTGTGCACACTGATTTTGTGAAAGTGCATGAGGGCAAGAAAACCAACTATCACTACGTGCTTTGGTTCCATAATGAGCGCACCATTCTTATTAAGCATGAAGATTATCCGTATGAGCTTCCTGATGTGGGCTCACCAAAATGGATATATCTTTCGTCACTTTCAAAAACATCGCTCCCATTTCACAAATCACTTGAGGCGTACCTTGATGCGCATCCTGAAGTGCAACTTGCTTTCCAACCAGGAACATTTCAAATGTCGCTTGGTGTCGATGCGCTTGCTGGTATGTATCATCACGCAACGATCTTTTTCTGTAATGTAGAAGAAGCACAGCGTATTTTGGGTACTGAGGAGAAAGATGTTAAGAAGCTCATGCAAAAGCTCAGTGAGCTTGGTCCTAAGACGGTGGTGGTTACTGATGGTCCAAACGGCGCCTATGCATTTGATAAAGAAAACAATAAAGCGTGGTTTATGCCCCCATATCCTGATCCAAAAGAGCCATACGAACGAACTGGTGCCGGCGATGCCTTTGCTTCAACCTTTACTTCAGCTCGATCACTTGGAAAAACAATCCCTGAAGCGCTTGCATGGGGATCAATCAATTCAATGTCGGTGGTGCAGTACGTAGGAGCACAGGAAGGACTCCTTACACAAGAAAAGCTCCTTGAATACATCGCCAAGGCACCTGCTAGTTTTGTAGCAAAAGAGATCTAAAAAAACGGTTAGTTATTCCTCAAGAATAAATCGAGCAACTTTCTCGCCTTTTGAGGTGGTAACTTCTTCGGTCCATTCAGAATAAGGTCGAATCCAGACACGTGAAAGCGGGTTGGGGTAGAGTGCTTCGTACACAACGATGTCCTGAAGGGTGCCGCTATCTTTTGCAAGTGCAATGACTTTATATAAGTTGTCCTTGTAATGCCGATATGTTCCACCAATTTTTATTTTCATTACCTATATTTTAGTACGTGGCGTTTTTAATAGCAATCAATAATAGGGACAGGCACACAAAAGGTGCCTGTCCCTATTATTTTTGTTACAATTTAGATATGACATACAAAGAAACGATTGCGGATGCACTGAAACGAGGGGTTGCTATCGGACATTTTAATATTTCAAACATTGAAGGGTTTTGGGCGGTGATCAATGCTTCAAAAAAACTTGATGTTCCTGTCATCATCGGTGTTTCTGAAGGGGAGCGCGATTGGATGGGAGTAAAAGAAATCAAAGCTCTCGTGGATATGCAGAAAGCTCAGGGAGTGAAGGTATTTCTCAATGCTGATCACACCTATTCGTTTGAACGTGTAAAAGAGGTAGTGGACGCCGGATATGATTCGGTGATCATCGATTGTGCCAAGCTCCCGTATGAAGAAAACGTGAAAGTGACCAAGCAATGCGTGGACTATGCAAAGAGCGTGAATCCTGAAATTCTCATTGAGGCAGAATTCGGCTTCATTGGGTCATCATCGAAGGTGTGGGACAAGATTCCGGACGGTGCGGCGCAGGACGATAGCCAACTCACCTCAGCAGAAGACGCAGTGCGGTTCGTAGAAGCAACAGGAATTGATCTGTTTGCTCCTGCAGTTGGAAACATTCATGGTATGGCACGTAGCGGTCCGAACCCTCACATTCATATTGATCGTGTGAAGGCGATTTCTGATGCTACTAAGGTACCTCTCGTGCTCCACGGTGGTTCTGGTATCCCCGATGAGGACTTCGTGGCTGCAGCCAAGAATGGTATGGCGATTATTCACATCTCTACCGAGCTCCGTCGTGCCATGGGTGAGGCTCTCCGAAAGACCCTTGAAGCAAATCCGGATGAAGTTGCACCATACAAGTATATGAAGGAAGCGAAGGAGGCGATGCAGGCGGTGGTTGAGGAGCGATTGAAGCTGTTTAACGGACTTGCCTAATAGTCTCTTGATTTTTTCCTTATCTCCCGCTATAGTATCCCGACATATGACTATTAACCTCAAAGCCGCAAAACGCGCACGTACCGAGAAACTTCCTGTAATTCGCAAGGAGGGCAATATGCCTGCAGTATTCTACGGGCCCAAAGAAGCCTCAACACCTATCCGTCTTAACGAAGTAGAATTCGTAAAAGCATGGCGAAAGGCCGGAGAATCATCAATCATCGCTCTTGAAGTAGAAGGAGAGACCCACGACGCACTTATTCACGAAGTAGATGTAGACCCTGTATCAGGTAAAGTACGCCATGCAGACTTCTACGTGGTAGAAAAGGGTAAGAAAGTACAGGTGAGTGTTCCTCTTGTATTCGAGGGTTCAGCTCCTGCGGTAAAGGAACTCGGAGGTACTCTTACTAAGGTGCTTCACGAAATCGAAATCGAGGCAAAGCCTACCGATCTTCCACACGATCTTACCGTTTCTATTGATTCACTTGTTACGTTTGACTCACAGATCCTCGCAAAAGACATTAAGCTTCCATCAGGTGTAACCCTCGTTACTGACCCTGAAGAAGTAGTAGCACTCGTATCTGAGGCTAAGGAAGAAGTTGAAGAATCAGCTCCAGTTGATATCTCAGCTATCGAAATCTCAGAAAAGAAGGGTAAGAAGGAAGAGGAAGACGCTCCAACAGAATAAAAAAGGGACAGGCACCTTTTTTCGTGAAGCAGATCACCACATAATCGTCAGTGTCCTTACAGGAGCACGGATATTTTCTTACTAGAAAATTCCTCGTGCTCGCTCCGTCGAGCCTCACAAGGCTCCTTTCAGGACACTGACGATTATATGTTTCTCTGTCTCGTAGAAAAAGGTGCCTGTCCCTTTTTTTCTGGTATACTGGAAGAATGCGAAAAGTTTTTACATGTATTCTTATATTCGTATTGGCATTTTTTGTGGTGACACCGATGGTAAAAGCCCAGCAGGACCTCACCCCAGAAGAACGACAGGCTCTTGAGAAGGAGTTGGCAGATATAGAGCGACAGATCAAAGAACAACAGGGAATTCTTAATCAGAAGAAGACCGAAGGACAGTCAATTGCGCGAGATATTGCCATTCTCGATGCGCAGATTAAGGGTGCACAGCTTAAGATTAAGGCGCACAATATTGCAATCGATAAGCTTGGAAAAGATATTACGGTGAAGGTGAGTACTATTAAGAATCTAGACACACGTATTGCTGAAGACAAACAGGCGCTGGCTGATATTTTGAATAAAACTAATAAACTTGATTCTTATTCGATTGCTGAGGCATTTCTCGCAAAGCGTAATTTTGCCGATTTCTTTCAGGATTTTGATGTGTTAGCGACGGTGCAGGAATCGCTTCATTCAGTGCTTTCAGATGTAAAAGAGGCTAAAGCAGATACCGAGAAACAGAAAATTGATTTGAGTGAGAAACGTGATCAAGAAATTGATACCAAAGTAAACGTTGAGAATGAGCAGAAAAAAATCAAGGCGGCTGAAGCCGAAAAGAAGCGTCTTCTTAGTCTCAATCAACAAGATCAGAAATCATACCAAAATCTTATTGCTCAGCAGCAAGCAAAAGCTGCTTCCATTAGAAATCGACTCTTTCCTCTCATCAATTCTGGCCCCATCAAATTCGAAGACGCGCTCCGTTTTGCAACTGAAGCCTCACAAGCAACAGGTGTGCGTGCTGCATTTATTCTCGGTATCTTGAAGCAGGAGACTAATCTTGGTGCAAACGTTGGGCAATGTTATCTTACCGATCCAACCACGGGAGCAGGTAAGGGAAAAAATACAGGTACGCCATTTGCGAAGGTAATGAAGCCTGATCGTGATGTGGTGCCATTTCTTGATGTTACCAAGCGCCTCGGACTTGATCCCTACACCACCGTGGTCTCATGTCCTCAGTCGATTGGCTTCGGAGGAGCCATGGGTCCTTCTCAGTTTATTCCTTCTACGTGGGTTAGCTACGAAAAACGAGTGGCGGCAGCTCTTGGTGTTTCTCAGGCAAACCCTTGGAACGCTGAACATGCCTTTACTGCCACTGCTTTGTTCTTGGCAGATCTTGGAGCATCGAAGGGTGGCTATAGTGCAGAGCGGGAGGCGGCTGGTAGATACTATGCTGGAGGGGGCTGGGCAACGCATGGCTTAGGGTATGCCAATAGCGTGCTTGCGCTGGCCAATGGATTCCAATCAGATATCGATTTCTTGCAAAATCAGTGATAGTTTGATAGGCTAACTCGACATGAAAAAAGACATTCATCCTACTTATCATAAAGACGCAACTGTTACCTGTGCGTGTGGTGCCATCTATCAGATCGGCTCTACAAAGCAGGCTACTAATGTCGAAATTTGCAGTCATTGTCACCCTGTATATACAGGCAACGAAAAGGTACTCGATACCGCAGGACGCGTAGAAAAGTTCAAGGCTCGAAAGACAGCTGCAAAGAAATAAGATTTTCTTAGGTTCGTTACTCTTCAAAAACACGGATACTTTTTTGCTAAAAAGTTCCTATGCTCGCCTCAGAGGCTCCGCAATGTTTTTTACGAGTAAGAACTAAGAAAATTTTATTTTTTGCTATACTACCCCAATGGAACTCTCGGATTTTAAGGAAAACTATAAGACGAGCTTTTTAGCTGCTGAATACGAGCGGCTTTTGAAGCAGAAGGAGGAGTCGGTGGCACTTGTAGAAAGTGATCCATCTATGGCAGAACTCGCAAAAGAAGAAACTGCTCAGATTGAGGAGCAGATGAAGATGGTGTGGACACAGATGGAGGATATTGTGAAGAAGGATGAGGAGGCGGATAATGAATCGCCTCGATCGATTATCGTCGAAATCCGTGCGGGAGCTGGAGGAGATGAAGCAAACATATTTGCACACGATCTTGAGCTTATGTATCAAAAATATGCAGGGATGCAGGGGTGGCGTATTACTCCCATTAGTGATCTCTCATTTCAGCTTGATGGTGAAGGAGTGTATGACAAACTTCGATTTGAAACAGGGGTGCACCGTGTGCAGCGTGTGCCCGCGACTGAAAAAATGGGGCGCGTACACACCTCGACTGCATCAGTAGCGATTCTACCACTTCGCAAGAAGACTAAAATCGAAATCAACCCCGCAGATATTGAAATGGAATTCTCACGTTCGGGTGGCGCAGGAGGGCAGAATGTGAACAAGGTGGAAACTGCGGTACGACTTATCCACAAGCCAACCGGTATCGACGTGCGTTCGACCTCAGAACGTAGTCAGCTCAAAAACCGTGAAAAAGCCATGTCTATTCTTGTAGCAAAGCTTGAAGCTATGAAAGAAGAGGAAGAAATGAAAAAATTTGCTGCGAATCGAAAGGATCAAATCGGTACGGGGGATCGTTCGGAGAAAATCCGCACCTATAACATCCTCCAAGACCGCATCACCGACCACCGTATCCGAGAGAGCTGGCACAATATCGATAAAATCTTCCTTGGCTATATGGACCCTATTATTGAGAGCCTCTTGAACTATAAGGGGGAACCTGGTACCGAAGAGGTTGCGCAAAACGAATAATTTGGTAGTATAGCCGAACATGCCAAAAAACAGCGAACAAACCAAGCAAAATCCTAAGATTGAAGCCCTCTTTAAAGCAGGTGCTCATTTCGGTTTTATCAAGTCACGCCGCCACCCTACAGTGAGCCCATTTATTTTCGGTGTTAAGAATCGCGTTGAAATTTTCAACCTCGAAAAGACACAGCCTCTTCTCGATGACGCACTTGAGTATGTGAAGAAGCTTGCATCAGAAAAGAAGACTATTCTTTTTGTGGGAGGAAAGAGTGAAGCAAAGCGAGCTACCAAGAAGGCTGGTGAAGCGCTCAATCTTCCATATGTTGCAGGACGATGGGTGGGAGGAACTATCAGTAATTTCGGAGAAATCCGCAAGCGTATTGAAAAACTTCTCGACCTTACCTCAAAGCGTGAGAAGGGTGAGCTTGGCAAATACACTAAGAAAGAACGTCTTCTCATCGATCGCGAAATCGAACGCCTCGAAACTCTTTTCTCAGGTCTCGTATCACTTACCAAGGCTCCCGACGCGCTCTTCATCGTAGACCCTAAGCGTGAGCACAATGCATTTGCAGAAGCCCTCGCTCTTAACATCCCCGTAATCGCTATCTGCGGTTCAGACTGTGATATCTCAAAAGTAGACTACCCAATCGTTGCTAACGATGCTACCCTTAGCAGTGTGTCTTACATCGTTGACGAAGTGATTGCAGCTTACAAGCAATAATTTTTAAAGTTACATATATGGCAAGCATGGACCAGATCAAAGAGCTCCGCGACAAGACCGGTATCTCTATAATGCAGTGTAGCAAGGCGCTCGAAGAAGCAGGGGGTGATATGGAAAAAGCTCTCGACATTCTTCGAGCAAAGAGCGCCGATATTGCTGCAAAGAAGGGTGATCGTGTTCTTGGGGCGGGGGCGATTGGTTCATATGTTCACTCAAGTGGATCAATTGGTGCTATGGTGCTTCTCATGTCTGAAACCGATTTCGTGTCAAAGAATAAGGAGTTCACTGACCTTGCAAAAGATATTGCGATGCACATTGCAGCATCTGACGTAGAAGAAGGAAACAGTGAAGCGCTTCTCGCGCAGCCGTTCATCAAAAATCCAGATGTTACCATCGGCGGACTTATTACTGGAGCAATCCAGAAGTTCGGAGAAAAAGTTGAGATTGCGAGATTTGCTCGCTTCTCTGCGATGTAATGCCAATATACTTCTACATTTTTGTCGTGTCAGCGGTGGTGATCGTACTCATGATCCTGTCTCGTGTACTTTATGTTACACTACATGATGAGCATTTCTTCCACCGTCTTGTGTCACATAGAGCACGAAAAGTGGATCACGTGCTTCGAAGAAAGATTGCAGAAGTACGAAAGTTTCTTCGCTACTTCAATCGAAGAACCTTCCATCTTCTTATCCACCTTATTATCGAGGAAGTAGAAGAAAGGTTTTCGAAAGCAATGGATTTTGTACGAAGAAAATTTCCGCGGTATTATCGGTAAAGATTATGCCACCTTAGCTGTCTTGGTAGCTCTGAACACCAAGATGGTCAAAATGGAAAGAATAAGGTAAGAATAGTATTACGCCACCTTAGCTCAGTTGGTAGAGCAACACTTTTGTAAAGTGAAGGTCCTCGGTTCAAATCCGAGAGGTGGCTCCCTCAATCACATGTATGTCATATAAGAACTCTCCTTACTTTCACGTTGGTAGAGCAACCGAACTCACTGGTAAAGACTATATACTCTATCGATTTCTTGAGATGGTTCCAGGGATCCTTTCGTGGGGTTCTCTTTTTGGTACCGTGGCGCTCTCGTACTTTTTTCCTGTTGCTGCAGCAATTTTCATCATCATCTTCGACCTCTACTGGCTTTTGAAGACCATCTATCTTTCATTTTATCTCAGCAGAAATTGGCGAAGAATCACGCACAACTTGCATGCAGATTGGGACAAGATGTTAAGCGAGGTAAAGCATGACCATATCTATCATATGGTGATTTTGCCGTTCTATAGCGAGGGGCAGGAAACCATTGAAAATAGCGTGAAGTCACTTCTTGCTACGAAGACAGATCATAAAAAAATTATTGTTGTTCTCGCGGCCGAGGGAAAACGAGGGAAGTCGGCTGAGCACCTTGCAGCATTGATAAAGTCAATGTATGCGGACAAGTTTGGACACTTCATCACGACAATTCATCCCGAAGGGCTTCCCGGTGAAATGGCAGGAAAGGGAGCTAATATTTCATGGGCAATCGAACGAGCTCGTGTAGAAGTGCTTGATGTTGAGCGTATTCCCTATGAAGACGTCATGGTGTCTGCGTTTGATATTGATACGGTCGTGTATCCTCACTACTTCCAGTGTGTGACATGGTATTTCCTTACTGAAGAAGATCCTTATCATGCTTCATATCAGCCGGTGCCGTTTTATAACAACAACATTTGGAATGCACCTGCATTGTCTCGTGTTGTTGCTGGATCAGGAACCTTTTGGCAGATGACCCAACAAGAGCGACCAGAGCGTAACGTCACCTTCTCGTCACACAGTGTACCGTTTAAAACACTGTATGAGATTGGGTATTGGCAGCGCAATATGGTGTCAGAGGATTCTCGTATTTTCTGGAATGCATACTTTGCGTACGAAGGGAATTATCGTACGGTATCTATCTCATATCCGGTATCAATGGATGCAAACCTTGCACCGACATTCTTTGAGACTCTTAAAAATATTTACAAACAACAGCGACGTTGGGCATGGGGTGCAGAGAATGTGCCGTACATTCTTTTTGGTTTTATCAAAGATAAGGCAATTCCACTCCGCAAAAAAATTAAGACCACTCTTATTCAACTTGAGGGGTATTGGTCACTTGCAACAAATCCTATTTTTATTTTCCTTCTGGGATGGTTACCTCTTGCGATTGGTGGAAAAGTATTCAATTCAACCGTGCTCTCATACAATCTTCCGTTTATCACAAGAAATCTGATGATTCTTGCGATGTTAGGACTTGTGGTGAGTGCGTTTGTCTTCTTAAGCTTCTTGCCTCCAGCTATTCGTGCTGATGGTAAGCCTCGAACACGCATCCTCATGTTTTTCCAGTGGCTCTTGGTGCCGGTCACTATCATTATTTTTGGGGCCATTCCAGGTCTTGATGCGCAGACGAGACTTCTTCTCGGGCGCTATATGGGATTTTGGGTGACACCTAAGTTTAATAAGCACGAGAATCCACAGAAACAGGTCTCAAACACGTAGTATTTTCTTTCCTTGTAATGTATAATTCAGGTGATTTATATATTGCAAATGAAAAACTTCAGTACACCACGACACTACATTCTCATTGCAATGCTTGTTTTTTCATGTGCGTTGCCTCAGGTTTCTGCGGCAGCCGGATTTTCTTCGTCAGTCTTTTCTCTGTATGATAAGTTTTATCGTACGTTCGCATCAGCTGTTGATTCCGTGCTTTCGTATGTTGTTCCTCAACCAGCCACTATTTCATCTAACGATGGTTCAGTTGTTCCAACCGTGTTTACGTATGCTCCCGAAGAAATTAAAGAAGCAAAAGCAACACTCAATCAGTCACTTGGTGCAACGTTGTATCCTGTTATCGTTACCACCAACAATACAACAATTAATTATTATGAGAGTTATGTTCCGGCAACGACAACAATTATAACTCAGGTGCGTACTACGGGTGGAGGAGGAAACACATCCGGACTCGCACGTCGTGTAAGAAGTCTTGAAGAAAGAATTGATGGTGTACAAACCGATGTGGACACACTTACCGATCAGATTGCCGATATTCTTGATAATGGTCTTGTCAGTCCGTGGGCTGCAACGGGAACTACCGCGTACTATTTAAATGGAAATGTGGGAATAGGGACGTCAAACGTTTCTCGAGGACGCCTTGAGATTTTCCAAGGTATTGATTCAAGTGCTGGAGGAATTGCTTTGGTAAATAGCGGAGTAAATGGATCACTTCGTTTGTGGGTGAATGCTAGTAGTTCTGCTGTTATTGATTCGGGAGCAAATGGCACCAACCCGCTTATTTTGAATAGAGGTGGAGGACAAGTAGAAGTGGGGGGATCACTCAAAGCTTCAATTTTTGATAAGAATGGACAAGTGGCAAACGTAAAAGCGTATGGGGCCGTAGGTGATGGATCAGCTGATGATACGACTGCAGTGCTTGCTGCTATATCTGCTGCAGCTTCTGATTCTGCAGGAGTTGTGTATTTCCCTTGTGGTGTATATCACATCACTTCAATTCTTATTAATAAACGAGTTGTTTTGCAGGGTGCGGGAGAGTGTACTCGATTGCTGTATACCCCAAGTACGGGTACGGCATTTACGTTTAATTTCCCTGGTACGTTAACGTTTGGCTCTGGTCTGCGTGATCTTGTGTTGTCAGGTACCAATCGCAGCAATCCAACTATCGGTATTATGCTCGGAGGAAACAATGGAGCAACGGGGTTCTTGGGAGATAGTATAAAAATTCAAGGTTTCGGTATCGGAATTCAATACGGAGATCAGACATGGCTCACAAAGTTTGATCACTCTATTATTGTTAATAACGGTAAGAACCTCTTTTACCCTAATGGCCTCTTTAATAGTGGAGAAAATCTGATGTTTAGAGATACAACCTTTGCAAATACCAATGGCACATCATCTGCTACTTGTGTAGATTTGCAAGGAGGACTTGCATCAGGAATTTTTGATGGAGGATCATTTGATTCATGTCGTGTAAATATCGGTGCCAGCGCTTTTTCAATCGTATTGAGCAACAATCACTTTGAAAATCCTGGGGGTTCACTTTCAGGACCATACATCGTTTCGACGGGCGCAAACGTCTCACTCGTCAATCCTAATTTTTATCTCGAAACCTATGACGTAGGAGTAGACAGTATGGTGAGTGCAAGTTCTGGAAAAATAAAAATGAGCGGTGCAACTATTATTGTTAATAACGTAACGCCGCTTCCTTATCTCGTGTCACTGTCGGGTACTGCTGAATTGTTTGAATCGGGAACAATGCAACGCACCGGCATTACAAATCTGGTAAATAATACTGGTACTGGTAGGGTAACAAGCCAGGGAGCCACATTCGCCTCATTTGGTGGAAGCGTGGGGATCGGTACAAGCACACCAAACCGCGCACTGCATATTGTAGGAACAGGTCTCACCACTTCGACAGGTGTTCAACTTCAGGATCCTGCAACAGGTGGACGATCATACTCTTTTGTAAGCACCAACAACACTTCGGGTCTTGGTGGTGGAAAGTTTGCTATTTTTGATGATATGGCAAATGCCTCTCGATTGGTCGTTGATTCATCGGGAAATGTTGGTATTGGAACAACCACTCCTTCACAGAGACTCGATGTGTGGGGAAGTTTGCGGGTAGGAACAAGTAGTAATCCATCACTCTTTGTCAATGCTGGATCAGGAAATGTGGGTATTGGAACTGCAAACCCAGCGTTCATGCTTCAAATTGAAGGGGCAAGTGCACTTGCCTCATTGAAGCGCTATGCAGCAAACGGAGTGAGTTCAAACGCCGCAAGTTCGGGAGGTTTCTTGCTTACCCGAGCACAAGGTAGTCAGGCGAGTCCTTTACCAGTGAATGCGGGAGATTGGCTTGGTAAGGTGCAGTTCCGTGGCTTTGATGGTTCAGCTGATATTGACTATGGCGCATTTGCATTTATTGCTTCTGACACAGTCGGTAATGGAAGGTTTGCATTTATGGCACCAGGTATCGCTGAAGATCAAGAGAAATTCACTATCCTTAGCAATGGAAATGTGGGTATTGGAACCACAACTCCCGGAGTTAAGCTTGCTGTAAACGGCACTACAACTGTTGAATCTCTATACGCTTCAAATATTGTTAAAGCACCAATCATTCACACCTATAGTAGCTACACTGCGTTTGGTGATTCTATAACTGAAGGATGTTGTACGTCTATCAGCGCAGCAAATCAGTATTTTAATGCCATTGCTAATACTCTTGGTATCCCTATTACAAAGAGAGCTCGAAGTGGAGATGCTGCAGCAGATTCTCAGGAATTTGTATATCAGAAGATTGTGAGCGGAACTTCCTCAGAGCTCTTTACCTATATGATAGGAACGAACGACCTCTCAGCATATTTCTCAACAGGACAACTCACCAACTCACAATTATTCCAAAGAGCTGCGAATGCATGGTTAGCAATTCCACATGAAAATAAAGTAATAGGACAGTCTACAGGATCATCGAGTCCTGTGTACGCAGGAACATGGCTTGATAGCTCTTATTATGGAGGCAATATAGGTAGGTACTCGACTACAAACGGTGCTACCGCAACGTTCACGATCAAGGGTACTACTGCTTATATTGCATACACGATGGAAGACGGAAATGGAGGGCAATTCTCGGTTACCATCGACGGGGTTAATTATGGAACATATTCAAATACAGGAACATCGGGTGGGCAAATTTTGACACCTCAACGTAATCGCAATTTCGGCTCAGCGCTTTTGAGAATTCCTAATCTTTCTGAAGGGACTCATACTGTGGTATTGACCGTAACTTCACCAACGAGTGCATCAAATAAAGTGTACTTTGATTGGGCGGCAGGTAATAAGGGTTTTAGTCTCAATAAAGGTCCTGCAGTATTTGTGGGTGGTACTATACTTGCTTCTTCAGGATCTCCGTCCGCAGCTACCATTTATGCATACAATGAGCGAACAAAAGAAAATGTACGACTTCTTGCTGCTGATGGGTTGAATATCGCTTATGTTGATACAGCGTCGTACATGGTTCTAACGCAAGATTATATAAACGACGGAATTCATCCGAACGATAGTGGTATGCTCCATATTGCAGATGCATTTCTTAATGAAATCAATGCAACCTTACGTCCGTCAACAAAACAAAATGCACTTGGTGGCTACGGCATCGTGAATCGCTTGGTGACATGGGGATCAGATAATACGCTTACATCTGGTAGCTTGTTTGATACAGGATTACTCGCTGGAGTTAATGGTACCTCTACGCTTACTTCATTCTTCGTGAGGGGTAACGCAGGATATAATCCATTCACGGTTGCATCATCAAGTGGTTCAACATTCTTTACGGTGCTTCAATCAGGAAATGTGGGTATCGGTACCAGCACTCCTTCAGCTCGACTTGATGTCAATGGTAATATCGCACTTACAGGAGCTTCATCGCGTGTGTTCAAAGATGATGCAACAGATCTATTGAATATGGGAATTCTTGATGGGTCAGGAACTCCTAAGGGTGGATATATTCAGATGTTTGGAAATAACTATACAAATAGTGCACAACGCGGAGGTGCTGAGATTGTCTTTGATACACGAAACAGCGGCACAGGCGGTTTCTCAGTGATGGGTCATAACGGCACAACATGGACACCGCATTTGAAAGTTGACGTCTTTGGTAACGTGGGTATTGGTACAAGTTCTCCAAGTACAAGACTCTCCGTTGCGGGAAATATTCTTGGTACGGGAACGTTGAGTGTTGCTTCATCAACCTTTACTAATTTTACCGCTGGTTCGATTCCATTCTTTGCAACGGGAGGTTCATTAAACCAGAGTAATGCAAACTTGTTCTGGGATAATACTAATTCACGTCTTGGTATTGGTATAGCAACTCCAGGTTTTCCTCTCGCAGTTGAGGGAACTGTAGGACTTGGTCAGTTTAAGAGATATAGCACAAACGACGCAGCGGCAGGAGCTGGAGGTATTCTTATTACACGATCTCGTGGAACTGCGGCTTTGCCAGTGGTTATATCGCCAGGGGATTGGCTTGGGAAAATTCAATTCCGTGGGTTTGATAGTTCGGGTGATAGAGACTTTGGAGTATTTACGTTCATTGCTGCTGACAGCCTAGGAAATGGTAGGTTTGCATTCGTCACTCCAGGTATTGCGTCTGATCAGGAAAAGTTGTCAATTCTTAGCTCTGGAAACGTGGGGATAGGCACTACGACTCCGTTGCAAAGACTCGTCGTAACAGGCAATGCACAATTCACGGCGGTAGGGAGCGCAGCAGCTGCAAATGATATTCGTATCACAGCAGATGGTGTACTTACCACCAATACTTCTGATGAACGCTTGAAAGATAATGTTGTGTCGCTTGCATCTACTACTGAACAGGCTTCAACGACTCTTCAGAAACTTCTTGTGCTTAATCCCGTGTCATATACATGGAAAGGTGATACAGAGGGTAAGATGGATTTCGGCTTCATTGCGCAGGATATGGAAAAGATTTTCCCAGAAATTACGTTTGTGAATAAAACCGATGGATTCATGGGAATCAACTACTCACGTCTCCCAGCGCTTATTATTGCTGGTATGCAGGAAATGTGGAAGAAGATCGAAAGTATGGCTACGTTCTTTGAGACAAAAGAAGTGAAGACCGATAAGCTTTGTATTAGCGATGCAAGTGGTGAGACCTGTCTTTCTCGAGATCAGGTTGATCAATTGCTTGAGAATTCAAGTCGTCCCGTTTCTGTAAGTTATACCGATTCCACACATACTGATCCGACAACCGAAGAATCTACGACAACTTCAACGACAACTGAGACTACCGTAGATACTCACGTAACTGAAGAAGAAACGGTGACTCCTCCCGTAGAAGAATCAGCTCCTGTTGAAGCTCCTGCGTTGTAGTGGTATGATGCGACTATGCTTATCATATACATCGCTCTTGGAATCGTTGGTCTAGTATTGATTTGGGGGATCGCAAGCTATAACGGTTTTATTACTCTCATCAACCGTGCAAAAGAAGCATGGTCAGACATTGATATTCAGCTCAAGCGTCGGTATGACCTTATCCCTAACCTCGTTAATACGGTCAAAGGGTATGCGACCCACGAGTCCACAGCCTTTGAAAAGGTGACTGAGGCCCGTAGCAAAGCGATGCAGGCAGGAAGTCTTGAAGACAAAGCGCTCGCCGAAAATCAGCTCGCAGGAACGCTTAAGTCGCTCTTCGCTATTGCTGAGGCATATCCTGATCTCAAAGCAAATACTAATTTTCTTGAGCTTCAGCGAGAACTTTCTGATACCGAAAATAAAATTCAATCCGCACGACGTTTCTACAACGGTAATGTCCGAGATCTCAACACTTCAATTCAGTCCTTCCCCTCAAATATCATCGCGAACGTTTTTCATTTTGAGCAGCTCGAATTCTTCCAGCTTGGAGATGAAGAACAAGCAGCAAAAAAGCCAGTTGAAGTAAAATTCTAATTCCCGTATAGTCTGCCTATGGCAACGCTTTATACTCAGCAGACATCAAATAGTCTTAAAACATGGCTACTTATGGCCACGTTTGTGGCGGTGGTCATTGCGATAGGATTTTCAGTGAGCGTGGTGTATAACAACCCTTCACTTCTCTATATTGCCATCATTTTTAGTTTGGTGATGAATATTGCTAGTTATTGGTTTTCAGACAAGATCGCACTTACTCTCGCGGGTGCAAAAGAAATAGGCGTCGAACATCAAGAACTCAAGCGCATTGTAGAGAATCTCGCTATCACCGCAGGACTTCCTACACCTCGTGTGTATGTTATTAGTGATCCTGCTCCGAATGCATTTGCTACAGGTCGTAACAAACATCATGCAGCAGTAGCTGTGACGACGGGACTTCTCACGATTCTTAATCGCAGTGAGCTTGAAGGGGTCATTGCGCACGAGCTCGCGCATATTGGCAATAAAGATATTTTACTTTCTTCGGTGATTGTCGTGCTTGTTGGTTTTATTTCAATTATTTCGGATTTCTTTCTCCGCTCTATGTGGTTTGGGGGAGGTGGTCAGGATGATAATCGGGGAGGAAGTAATCCATTAATGATACTAGGTATTGTATTTATTGTGCTTTCACCTTTTATTGCCACGATCATTCAACTTGCCATCTCACGCCGTCGCGAATATCTTGCCGATGCAACCGGAGCCCTCATGACGCGCTATCCTGAAGGTCTTGCCTCCGCGCTCGAAAAAATAGGTGGATACAATCGTCCTCTGAGTCATGCTTCAAATGCTATGGCACATCTTTACATCTCTAATCCCTTTGGTGCAAAAGCGGTGAAGGGGTTGTCGGGATTGTTTATGACTCACCCTCCAATTGAACTTCGCATTAAAGCACTTCGTGGTGAAGGTAAGTGAAGAGGGGTAGATACGGAAGATTCGCATAGTGGTCGAGTGCACCACCTTGGAAAGGTGGCAAGGGAGCAATCTCTTCGAGGGTTCGAATCCCTCATCTTCCGCAAACGAAGTTTGCATATAATGAGAAGAAGCGAAGCTTCGTGGGGATTCGAAAAGGCTGAGTATATCGCGCGGAGCGCAGCGAGCACGATACGAAGCCTGTACCGAATCTGTAAGATTCGAATCCCTCATCTTCCGCACTACATGAAAATTTTAAAATCAATATTTCACACTATACCCACTATTGTTCTTATTCTTTTTGTATTGAGAATTTTCTCTGTCATGTTTTTTCCTTGGTACATCGTGGTGAGTGATTCCATGAACCCGACGATTCAAAAGGGAGATCATATGTTTTTAAGTACATATCACTATTATATTTTCAACATCCATCAGAACGATGTTGTGATGTTTGCGCCATCGGAAATATTCCCGTATAGAGATTGGGTGCATCGTGTTGTTGCATTACCTGGAGATAGGGTTGATATTACAAATAACATTATTTCAGTAAACGGTGTGCCTGTGAGCTATCCTGAAATCGAGTCAGAAGACATGAGTCTAGTTGTTCCGGAGGGTATGTTGTACCAAAAGGGAGATAGTCCAAGTTCGATACATGGTCTAGTGCCCATGAAGGATGTACTAGGTAAAGTAATTGCTCACTTTTAGTCGCCCCTCTATTCATGCTACAATATCTCTTATGGGATCAATATTCAAAAAGACTTTTATTGCTCTTGTTCTTATTTCGATTGGACTCGTTTCGTTTTATCTTGTCATTCCCTATGTAAAAAGCCTTTCTCGAGAGACGTTGGGTAAGCGTATCGAAATTCAATTACTCTCAGATGCGATGGAGCCGATTGATATTGAAGTAGGAACCACCACTCTCACTGTTGACCTTGCCTTAAACGATTCCGCTCGAGAGATGGGGCTTAGTATGACGCGAAATCTTGAAGAAAAAAGGGGAATGCTTTTTGTGTTTGAAGAACCTGGATATCCTGCGATATGGATGAAAGGAATGTCTTTTCCTATCGATATTATCTGGATAGATAAAGATTTCCAAGTGGTTGATATTGAAAAAAACGTATCACCGAATACGTATCCTCGCTCATTTGAGCCTGATACACTTTCAAAATATGTTCTTGAAGTAAATGCTGGTTTTGTTGATAAGTATGGAATTATGATTGGTGATATGGTGAGAGCGGCAGAAAAATAATTTATAAAATTTACAGAGCATTACACAATGGATACAAAAATACATACGTACATCGCATATCTTTTGACAGGGTTGGTATTTATAACACCATTACTCTTCTCTACATCTTCAGTCGTTTCATTTTCTATGGCGAAGGTGATTCCTTTGTTTCTTACTGTGTTTGTGAGTATTGTTCTTGTAATTATTACGTTTTTTAATAAGGGTAAAGCGGTCTTACCTGTGGGCGGAGTGTTTTACTCGGTGATTGCGGTTATGGTGGCGTACGTGCTCACGTCATTCTTTTCGATAGATCCCCGTGGTTCATTTATTGGTGGAGGAGCTGATATAGGCACCGCTAGTTTTATGGGAGGCCTTTTTCTTTTGATGGTGATCGTTTCAATGTTTATGCGGTCACGTCAAAATATATTTAATGCCTGTGCAGCATTTGTGGGTGCGTTTAGTATACTCGCAGTCTTTCATTTATTGCGCTTCTTCTTCGGTCCAGATTTTCTTTCATTTGGTATTTTTAATTCAGTTATTTCAAATACCGTTGGGCGATTCGCTGATCTTGGTATTGTTTCGGGTATTGCAGCTTTGATCTCTCTTGTGTCAATCGAGCTTCTTCATCCAAGTCGCTTGATAAAAATGGTGAGCTACGTTGTGCTCACCCTCTCTCTTGCCATGCTTGCCGTGACGAATTTTCCTATTTTTGTATGGGGTAATTCGCTCTCAAGTTCGTTGAGCTTGTTTGCAATTATTGGTTTTTTTGCACTTTCGTTTTTTGTATATTTTATCTCACTTACGTATCGTAGTGAGACTAAAAGGCGAGTCCCTATCACATCTTTGATTGTGTTGGTAGTATCTGCACTCTTTACCTTTGGAGCTGCACCACTTCAAGAAGTGACTGCAACCTTATTCAAGGTTGAGCCAAGTATTGAAAATCGCATGTTGTGGAATATGACCTCACAACTCAGTGTCGCTACCTTTAAAGATGCACCAAAAGCAACATTGGTAGGATATGGTCCACAGCAGTTTAATTATCACTGGCTTCGTCAAAAGCCAGTTGAGGCCAACCAAGGTAATGGTTGGAATAGTAACTTTGATTTTGGTAGTGGTTTCTTACCATCGATACCTGTTACGATGGGGCTTATTGGAACACTCGCGTGGATGTCGTTTATTGGTTTCTTTGTGTATACCGGTATTCGCTGGATTCTTTCAAAGCCAAAAGATCATTTTTCTAATTATGTGACCGTTACCACTTTTGTTGTCTCATTGTATTTGTGGATTGTTTCCACCCTTTATACTCCAAGTATCGGTGTGTTTATTCTCACTTTCTTTTTCTCAGGGCTATTTTTAGCATTGATGGTACGTGAGCGTATTCTTGTTGAAAAAGAGTTTGTCTTCGATAATTCAAAGAGTAAGAGTTTTCGTTGGATTACAGGCCTTATGCTTGTGTTGTTATTTGTGATCTTTTGGGCATTTTCTCTTGGTGAGCGTGCGGTAGCAAGTGGATATGCTGGATATGCAAGTGAGATGTTTGGTAACGCACAATCAGACGCAGACATCGAAACTGTTAAGGGCTATCTTCGAACAGCTGCGAGTTTATCAGGGAGAGATGACTATGCACGTATTTTAGCGAACATTACGCTCGCACAAATTAATTCTGTGCTTGCTGATAATCAAAACTCAAAAGAACAGCTCGTTGCTCGTCTTGAAAACTTGTATCCAGAGGCATTACGGTATGCTGAGGCTGCAGTACAATTCAATCCTTATTCATTCGAAAATCAAACTACCAAGGGAAATATTTTGGTGGTTGGAGCATCACTCGGTGCACCAGGGTACTATGATGAGGCTTTAAAGACGTATGGACGCGCATCTGAGCTCAATCCTAACTCGCCCATTGTTCCATATCTTGAAGCAAAGCTTGAAGCTTCTCGTCAAAATAAAGATGAAGCAAAGAAAAAGTTGGGGGAAGCACTTCAGTTGAAATCCGATTATGTAGAGGCGATTGTTCTTCTTGGTAGTATTTTGGCTGCAGAAGGTAATAAGCAGGATGCGCTTGCTGCATTCAAGATTGCATCAAGTCTTGCACCCACAAATGCCGAAATTGGCTCGCTTGTATCGTCGCTTCAGAGCTCACCATTTGAAAACATTACCAACCAAGCACCTGTCGCGACTTCTACCGCGACTTCAACTAAGAGGAACTAATGGTTCGTAGACTCGTTTCAATTTTTAGTAGGGAAATAAGCGGAGTACATAACGCTGCGTATCTTCTTGGTATCTTTGCGTTCTTGTCTCAATGCCTTGCGCTTGTCCGTGATAAATTGTTGGCGCATCAGTTCGGAGCAGGACAAACACTCGATATTTATTATGCCTCGTTTCGAATCCCTGATCTTATATTCGCTACTGTTGCTTCTTTGGTTTCAATATCGGTCTTAATTCCTTTTTTGGCAAAAGCTTTTGAAAAGGATGCTGAGAAGGGGGAGGCACATACCAAACAACTCATTGATACATTGTTTAGTGGGTACATGCTTTTGATGATCATTGTATCTATGTGTGCATTCTTGTTCATGCCGTATCTTTCGAAGTTTGTTATGCCAGGACTTGAGGGGTCTGTGTATGATGAATTTATCAAGCTGTCTCGTATTCTTCTCTTGCAACCCATCGCTCTTGGTATTTCAAGTTTGCTTGGCTCACTTACACAAGTTACTCGTCGTTTCTTTTTGTATGCACTGAGCCCGCTATTTTATAATGCGGCAATTATTGCAGGTATTATGTATCTTGCGCCGTCACTTGGTCTTGTGGGTATTATCTGGGGGGTGGTTATTGGTGCGGTACTTCACTTTGCGATTCAGCTTCCTTATATCAGCTCAATCAACTTGCTCCCTGCATTTACTCTGCATATTCGCTGGAAAGAGTTTATTGAGGTTATCACTCTTTCGTTACCACGCACACTCACGCTCTCACTTTTTAGTTTAGAACTTATTTTTATTACCTTATATGCATCCTACATGCAAGAAGGTTCGATTGCGATTTTTAATCTCGCCCTTAATCTTCAGTCGGTACCATTTGCTATTATCGGGGTGAGTTATTCGCTTGCTGCGTTCCCGACACTGAGCAAATTATTCTCAAGTGGTGATAAAGAAAAATTCTTGGAGCATGTGGAGGTGGCTGCACGACATATTATCTTCTGGGCGCTTCCTATCACCGCGCTCTTTATTGTGCTTCGTGCGCAGATTGTGCGTGTAATTCTTGGATCGGGGTCGTTTAATTGGGACGATACCCGTCTTACAGCGGCGTGTCTTGCTCTCTTTACTATTTCACTCATCGCCCAAAGTCTTGAGCTTTTGTTTGTGCGCGCATACTATGCAGCGGGGAACACCAAAAAACCTTTGATTATTAATGTTATCTTTTCAGTTCTCACCATCGTACTCCCAGGTATTTTTATTGTGCTTTGGAAAGCACTACCAACGTTTGGATATTTTATTGAAGTATTGTTTAAGGTACAAGATATTCCTGGTGCGGTGGTACTGGCGCTACCACTTGGTTTTTCGATTGGTACCGTATGCAATGCTGTGGTGCTTTGGTTGGCATTTCGCCGATCGTTCAAGGGGGCGCTTGATAATGCGGTAAAGACACTCTTCCAAGCATTCAGTGGGGCGGTGGTGGCAGGATTCGTGGCATATCTCACGCTTGGTGCCATGCTCCGTTTCGTTGATACCGAGACGACAGTAGGTATCTTTACACAGGGCTTTGTTGCGGGTATCGTCGGTATACTTGCCGCTGTAGGGGTGCTGTCGCTTCTTCGCAATCCTGAACTCAGGGAAATTATGGCTATCATCCCACGCCGTATTTTCAAGGAAAAGAACGTTATTTCGGAGTAATGGAATCAGGGGCATAAATCTGCTAGGATAGGCTCTATGGCTCAAAATTTGGCTCATATACGTAATTTCAGCATCATTGCTCACATCGACCACGGAAAGTCGACGTTGGCTGACCGTATGCTCGAAATCACTAATACCATCCCCGCTCGCAAGATGCAGGAGCAGGTCCTCGATAGTATGGAGCTCGAGCGTGAGAAGGGAATTACCATCAAGATGCGCCCCGTACGCATGGAGCACTCCCTGAACGGCGAGAAGTTCATCCTCAACCTCATCGACACCCCAGGGCATATCGACTTTTTCTACGAAGTATCACGTGCACTCAAGGCGGTAGAAGGTTCTATTCTTCTTGTTGATTCCACACAGGGTGTGCAGGCGCAGACACTTACCACACTCCAAATGGCACGTGATGCAGGGCTTGTTATTATCCCTGTGCTCTCTAAAGTTGATTCACCGCTGGCTCGTATCAAAGAAATCAAGCAAGAAGTGATGACCCTGCTCGGGTGTGCTGAAGACGATATTTTTGAAACATCGGGAAAGACGGGAGCTGGGGTGAAAGAGCTTCTCGATGCACTCATTACGCGCATTCCTCCACCTGTCGCTGAATATGCAAACACGACGAGTACCCGCTCACTCATCTTCGACTTTCAATATTCAAACCACAAGGGAGTGATCGTGTATGTGCGTGTGCTCGATGGATCTATTTCAAAACATGATTTGCTTCTGTTCTCAGTTGCCGATGAAAAATTCACTGCACTTGAAGTGGGAGTGTTTACTCCTGACGAAGAACCACGGGACAGCATCGTGGCGGGAGAGATCGGCTATATTGTGACAGGTATCAAAAAGCCAGGTATTGCATCGGTGGGAGATACGGTGACCACGCTTAAGAATCCGCTTCCCGCACTTGCGGGATATATGTCACCAAGCCCCGTGGTATGGGCATCTATTTATCCTGAAGATGCAGGGGATTTTGATCTCTTGCGTCAGGCACTCGGCAAGCTTCGTCTTTCAGATTCTTCATTTACCTATGAAGAGGAATCATCAGGGTCACTAGGGCGAGGATTTCGTTGTGGATTCCTCGGACTTCTTCATCTTGAAATCATTACTGAACGCTTGAAGCGAGAATTTCGCTTGGAGCTTGTGATTGCAACGCCGTCGATCACTTACGAAGTGCATTACAAGAATGGCAAAAGCGAAATGGTCTACTCACCCTCACTGTTTCCTGATGCGGGGAACTTCGAGAAAGTACTTGAGCCATGGGTGAAGCTCAAGATTATGAGCCCCGCCGAGTATGTGGGAGGTATTCTCCAGCTCTTATATGAGCATGAAGGTGAAATTGGTGATTCAGAAACCTTCGGTGATGGACGCACTACACTCGCTATCCGCATGCCACTCCGCGAACTCATGCGTAACTTCTTTGACGAACTAAAGAGTGTGTCATCGGGGTTCGCCTCACTTTCATATGAATTTGATGGTATGCGTGTGGCAGATGTTGCTCGTATGGATATTCTCGTTGCCGAAGAACCTGTAGAAGCATTTTGTCGTGTGGTTGCCGTGCGTCGTGCGCAAGATGAAGCCGAAAAAGCGGTGACGCGGCTTCATAGCATTTTGCCTCGACAGATGTTTACCACTAAGATTCAAGCAAAATGCCTTGGACGCATCATGTCATCAGAAACACTCTCAGCATTTCGCAAAGATGTGACGCAGCATATGTATGGAGGAGACATCACCCGAAAAATGAAGCTCCGTGAAAAGCAAAAGAAAGGAAAGAAAAAAATGGAAGCACGTGGACGCGGAAAGGTGAATATTCCGCATGAGACGTTTCTCAAGATGATGAAAGGGAATTAGCAACATTTCCTCTTATACTATTTTCCATAAACACGGATATTTTCTTACTAGGAAATTCCTCGTGCTCGCTCCGTCGAGCCTCGCAAGGTTTATTCCAAATAGTATAAGAGGAAATGTTTCAACAGAATTTTATGCGCGCTTGCTGAGAAGTGTTTTTAAGTGTCTTTTAGTGGAGGCCGGGGATGAAGAAGAGAATCATCGAGAGAGCGACAAGAACGCAGATAACGGCCCAGACCGCATTGAATAGCTTTTTGTGTTTTGGATGGAATAACATGATGTATACTATATATCATGGGAAGCTCTAAGAATCAACGACTCTATTCGAAGCCCGTACTTATTGGCCTCATCATTATGATTGGTCTTTTGGCGCGAGGCACCTTTGAGGTGTATCAAAAAGAGAAAGAGAGTCGAAAAAATGTTGCGATGGTTAAAAGGGAATATGATGCGCTTATGGAGCGTCGTGATCTTTTGAAAAAAGAAACTGAAAAGCTTGCGACCGAAGAAGGAATTGAGGCGGCGCTTCGAGAAAAGTATCAGGTGTCAAAAGAGGGTGAAAGTGTGCTCGTCGTGGTGGATAAGCCATTACCTCCACCTCCGCCACCTGAGCAACCCGATTTCTTCTCAAAAATGTGGAACAATGTAAGTAGTATTTTTAAATCTGATGAAGAAGTACCGGAGCGTTAGGGGGTTTACTCTTATTGAACTCTTGATCGTCATCGCTATTATTGGAGTGCTTTCATCGGTGGTGTTGAGTTCGCTCAATACCGCACGGGGGAGAGCGCGTGATGCAATTCGTAAACAAACACTCGTATCGCTTCGAAGTGCTCTCGAAATGTATTATGCTGACCATGGTTCATACCCTTCAACCGTAGACGTTAACGGTAACTCGCAAAATTTTGATTCTGAACCAGGAAGTACAAATATAAATGGATATAATAATGATGGCAACTGGATTCCAGGTTTGGTAAGTGGTGGGTATATAAGTGCTTTACCTCGAGATCCGGTAGGCGGAGTTTCAAAGTATATATCATGTAGTAGTTTGGGATACTTGAAAGCATATACCTATCGCTCGGATGGGGTGGGGTATAAGCTCTTTTCTCACTGTGCACCCGATAGTTCGGTACAACCCAATGATCAATTTTATGACCCGTATCACCCCGATCATACCTACCAAGTATGTACTGGAACGGTAGCATGTACGTGGTAAGGGAATGTGATATACTCTCCAGCACATATGAAAAACGTAACCATTTATAGCACCCCGAACTGTACGTATTGCAAGATGACCAAAGATTTTTTTGCAGAACATAATATTCAGTACACTGAACACAACGTAGCGGCTGATGCAGCCAAGAGGGCAGAAATGATCGAGAGGAGCGAACAGATGGGCGTACCAGTGACCGTGATCGATGATAGTGTGATCATAGGTTTTGATAAAGACGCGCTTACTGAGCTTCTCGAAATCGCTGCCTAACCTCCTAAGTAGAGACATAGTGATTTCCGCCGCCGTAGTTTAATGGATAAAACGGCTCACTCCTAACGAGTCGATGCAGGTTCGATTCCTGCCGGGGGCACACGCTAGTGAGACCTACCGAGAGGGCTCAACAGAGCACTTATCGTAGATCGTCAAGTTATAAACCCCTATTCCTAGCGGGATCGGTTTTGCTCCGATCAACGACCTCTTTTTGTAGCTTGTGCGTATTTCCATGCGACAAAAGCCCCTGATACGAAGCCAGAGATCCCGCCTTCGGATTGTTGGCCAGGTTCTTTAACATTCTCCTTCTGGTCGATGTCCTCGGTACCCGATGATGCGGAAAATGCACCCATCCCAGAAAATCCACTCCCGAGGCGATCGTTCGCATGAACACTTTGTCAGGATGCAAGGATAGTCTCAATTTACTCTCTAGAAACTCTGATATCCGAGGCAGAATATTTTCCAGATATTTCTTGTTTTCATGCAAGATGACGAAATCATCGGCATATCTGACGCAATACTGTATTTTCAAATTTCGTTTCAAGAAATGGTCAAATTCGTTCATGTAAATATTGACCAAAAGTTGTGAGGTCAGATTGCCCAAAGGAAGTCCGACGCCTAGCTTACCTTTTGTGTTGAAGCTCTCGATGACCCTGCTTAAAAGCATTACGACATCTTCATTGCCGATCCGCTTTCTTAAAATATCTTCTAAAATCGCATGGTCGATATTGGCAAAGAATTTCCGTATATCGCACTTCAACACCCATACAGTGCGAGTGTGATTTTGCGAAACTTTTCTTGCATAATCACGGAAGCGGTTGATCGCTCGGTGCGTGCCTTTGGAACGGCGGCATGAGAAAGAATCGAAGATGAATTTCGGATCGAAGTATGGGTAAAGAATTCTATAGATCGCATGGTGGAGCAAGCGATCTCGCACCGTAGCTTTATGAATATCTCTTGGCTTCGGGTCATTGATCTTGAACGCTTTGTAAGGGCCGTGTCGGTACGTTTTGTCCATTAACTCCCTATGAAGGGCAAATATGTTGTCAGTTAAGTGAACCGAGAACCGTTCCACGTCCTTGCGTTTTCTTTTATCTTTCTGGAATTCTCGCCATGCCTTAAGCAAATTCTCGACGGAAATGATATCATCGTAGATATGAACAGGCCGCATTCCGCTCTCTCTCTCTCTCTCTCTCTCTCTCTCTCGATTCCGCCTCGATTCTGAATCGAGTCAAAGAGGGATATCTGATCTGGGTGAATATCGTTCCTCATATTGCTAAAGGTTCGAGGTATACGATTGGTTCTCGAATCGAGAACACTTTCTTAGATCTACTTGAATTGTCATACACCGCCTATTTTACTGAAAAGGAGAAGAAACTGGAAAAGGTCAGTGAATGTATTCTTGTATTAGACACCCTAAAATTTCTGGTATCAGTCGCATGGGAAGGTAAGCTCATCTCCAACAAGCAGTGCGAGGATGTCGCTCTAAAGCTTGAGGAGGTCGGAAAGATGTTTGGCGGCTGGAAGAAGAGTCTTGAAAATCCTGAAAAGAAAAACCGCAACGTCTGAGGTTGCGGAAAAGAAAGCAGTTTCGGAGACGGAACGCGAACTTGTTGTCCGGATTCCACTCGTTGTCGGGCTTCGCCCAATTGTCGTTGAGCCACAAACCGTCGTCGTTGCGTTCGAGCTTGAAGACGTTCGGGTTGCCGTCGGAGTCGGTTCGTGCGAGGCGCCATCAATGCCACTGTCCACCTAACATGCAAGCATGAGAGGCCGGACTGTATATAATTTGTGAGCAAGACCCACCAAGCGCATCGCACCAAGTATTTTCTTTTTTATGGACTGGCACATGCATCCTCCGTGGAAAACCGTAGCCGTCCACGCTCTCAATGCATATGAGCCGAATCGGTCTTGAAAAGCCGTAACCGTTCAATGCAACCGATCTTCTATCAATATACCAAAAACGGCTGTTTCCTGCTAAAATGCCCCTATGGAAAAACACCCTCTCCACATCAAAAATCCCGAGCTTCAGACCTCCGAAGAGGTGCAGGCTGCGGTGGAAAAGCAGGAACGCCTTGAAGGAGAAAAAGTGCCCAATGATCCGGCCGAGCGTATTGAAGCGTACATGGATAGGTTAGAAAATATCTTCCTCAATCCAGACGAGAGGGTGCGGGAGCGCAATCTCGAGATGTTTCGGGACAAGATATATGACGCGCTTCTCATTAAGAAAGAGAATTTCCCTGAAAGCTACTTCGAGCTCCAGCAACGCATCGCCCGTGAGCGTGGTCAAGCTGTCGAGGAAATTCCTGCAAATATACGCGAGCAGATGATGGATGTAGCTATTGAAGACCAAAGACACTCCCTTGATGCTTGGATGGACTATCTCACCTCGGATGACGCCGTCTATCCCGCATGGTTCAAATATTTTGCCTGGAAGAACATCATCAAGTTGTCGCAATTCGACAAGGAGCGTGGCGAGTTCAAGAAGCGCACCGACTCGACCGTCGCTCCATTTCCTGACATCTACCGCGAGCCTCTGGCCCAGATTGCCGACATATACCTTAAAGTAAAGGAAGACAACAAGAACCTCAAGGAGCCTGAAATTAAGGAAGCCTTTTCCAAGAAGTTTCCCACCCTCTATGCAGAACTCATCCAGAAATCCCTCGCGGCTTCGATGGAGAACCGCGAAGAGATCAAGGGAGAGTGGGTCAAGTACGAGCAAGGAAGAATTGGCGATGCAGCGAAACTCTTCAAGTCGCTCGAAGGCAAGGGCACCGGTTGGTGTACGGCAGGATCTTCGACCGCTGAGGCACAAATTGAGAGCGGTGATTTTTATGTCTTCTATACCAACGATTCAAATGGCGAACCGACCCAGCCGCGCCTCGCCATCCGCATGGACGGGGACAACAGGATCGGGGAAGTTCGAGGCATACTCCCGCATCAGGGAGTTGAGCCTGTCATGCAGGAAGCTCTTGATGGCAAGCTTTCCGAATTCGGCACCGAGGCCGATGCCTACCGCAAGAAGAGCGAGGACATGCGCGTCTTAACCTCTCTTGAGAAAAAACATGAAAATGAGGAATCGTTCACCAAAGACGATCTCATATTCTTGTATGAGATCAATTCGTCGATCGAAGGCTTCGGCTACCAGAAAGATCCCCGAGTAGCTGAGTTGCGTCAAGATCGAAACACTGAAGAAGACATGCTCGTCATCTTTGACTGTACCAAAGAAGAGATTGCTCATGTGCCGAGTCAAATTAATGAGCATACGAAAGCGTATGTAGGCCAGCTCGAACCAGGCATCTTCCAAAAGCTTCCTGAAACTTTAGAGCATGTTTACACCTCATTTCCCGACAAGAAGATTCGAAGGGAAGAGGTTGAGATCGGAGGAAAATCAAAAGAGCAACTTATTTCTGAAATGGAAACGGCTGGCATCAATATTTCTGACTATGCAAAAAGCATGATAGAAAATCCAGACTTCGTTACCGGTAAACCGGAACAAGCTACCCTCATCCGTCTCACTGTCGCCGATTTGGGATTCAAGTCAAATGCCACCACCGATCAGATTTATAAACGAGCAGAAGAACTGGGTTTGGAATTATGCCCCGCAGATACGGGACCGAATTACCGCCTCAAGTACAAGAATCAACCCTTAGGAGAGTATTTCTATATCGGTATGAAGCAGATTACCGACTCCGACGGCGACCCGGACGTCTTCAAGCTCGTACGCTACGTCGACGGTTTGTGGCTCGACGGCGCTTGGGCGGGGCCCGGCGGCGGGTGGCGTCCGGACCGCAAGTTCGCGTTCCGTCTCCGCAAGGTTGAGGCTTAGTCCTTTGTATCCTTTTTCTCCGCTTTATTCTTCTGCTTTGCATCTTTGACCCTTTGAATCTTGGATACTTAGATACTTTGTCTTTGCTTGCGAAGCAAGCTCGCGCCAAATTTTTGTAAATATTTAAAAATATATGAATACCGAATCAAAACAACAAATCATTGAACGTCGAAAGGAGATCGAGGAGGAAATCACTGAGCTTCTCGAAGCAACGGGGAGCGATTTTACCCTTGATGACGTGAAGATGGCGATTTACGAAGAGGAGGACAATGACGATATGCAGGAAATCGTCGCCATGTTCGATGACGGCGATCCTGTGAATTTGAGTAATGCCATTGAAACGGTCACCGACGCCTGGAATTATTTTCCGCACAAGGCACTTGGAGGTTTGTCTCCTACGGAGAAACTTTCTGAAGCACGATAAATACTTACTTTACTTAGTTCTCCACAACCCTCACCGCCTTATTGTTCATCTTCAGCTTGCTCTTGAGGCATGAGAGTAATTCTCGCTTCTCCCATATACTGCACTCTCGCAGAATATATTTGGCATAGTTTCGTATATCGATTTCCGCTACTCTGATCGCTTTCTCCTTTATGCCAAGCAGGTTCGAGTTTAACTTCTTGTGTTCCTCGACCTTCGCCTTTATCTTCTCCTTCATCCCGATCTCGTCCAAGTCTATCTTGTCCATGAGTGTCGCAAGTTGCTCGATCAGTTCGTCCTCGTTGATCCATCCGCATTTGCAGTTCTTCTCATAGAAGCGACAGCATCCGTAATAGACGTGTCGGTGAGTAGTGCCATCCTTTTGCTTTTTGAATTTGTCATCAGCTGTTATCCCTGATCCGCAGAGTCCGCAAGTCATGAGCTTGGTGAAGGCAAACTCCTTATGCTCGCTTCTCTCGGTATATACCATCAGAGTCTCCTGCACCTTGTCGAACAGTTCTCTGGTTATGAGCGGCTCATGCTTTCCTTGGTACTTTTGTCTACAATCTTTCTGGAAAGAAGCGTAATATCAAATCTACCCTTAAGGGGTTTGATATTATTCTAGCCATAACAATCCATTCCGCGACAGGGCCATTAAAGAATATGGCAAAGGAATTGAAATTTAGAGCTGCAACCATGGCAGGGATTACCAAACAGGTTCTTACGACGGGACTTTCATCTGACTATAATAAAGTCGATAAAAGGACCGAGAAAGTCTTGAGATTCTTGGAAGGAACTCACTTGGTAAAAGTAGATTATACCTTCAATAAAAATCCATATTCCTTTGAAATAGAAATTAGTGATAAAGGATTAGGAAAAGATGGTGGTCTTTACCATAAGGTTGGCGAAGTGGGTAATCTCCCTACCGGGGAAGTCTTCTACGTTCCTAAAAATGCTAAGGGTATTTTACCAATTCAGATTAGCAAAGATACTACTGCTTTATTTTCTTTAAAAAATTGTAAAATCGACACTCTTCTAGAATATTTTGGGAACAAAAAAGAAGTGCAAAGTTTTACCACTAAAATTAAAAAGGAACCAAGTATGGCTAAGATTGTTGAATTAGGTATTGGTACAGAAAACTTCCCCTACGTGGGTGTTGATGTACAGGATAAGAAGATTGCCGGGACTATACACTTGGCTTTGGGAAGAAACGATTTTCTTGGTGGTGATAATTCTCCAAAAAAGTTTAAAAATAAGCAAAATGCTGTTCACAAGGATATTCTCTATCATCCAAAACTCATACCGAATATGGTTATAAAGACAGTTACTATCTTTAAAACGAATAAAAAAATCGATATCATTAAATCATTTAAACCTACTACAATCTTCGCTAAACAGTTAATTTGACCCCGACCGAGATGCCCCAATCTGATGTTTAAAAACGTTTCAAACAACTCTTACGGGGTCTCACCTCACATTATCCGAGACCGAGCAAGGGCACCATGACCGAATAAAAAACGCCGGCGAGATTTCTCGCCGGCGTTTTGATTGAGCAGTCGTCGTTATCGTCACCGCTGATTAAGTGTGGGACGCATTCCATTGCGGCCACGGCGTGTTGATACTTGGCAGGACTCGGGTGAGCATAAGCGACCCAGCATAAAGCACGAGTCCGCTCGCCCCTCCAGCTGTGCCAGCGATAAAGAGGTCGAAGTCGAAAAATGCTCCAACTCCGTACCCGATTAAGGCTCCCACTCTAGCGCAGTAAGTGTTGAGTTCTTTGATGAAGACGCATGTGTGAGCCAGTGCCAGGAGAAAGCTGGTTAGGAAGAAAAGGTAGTGCTGATGCAACCACTTCCCAACGCTCCAGACTACCCAGAAGGGTCCTAATCCTGTTTTTGGTATGGTGGCTTTTTGCTTCCTGATCGACGCATGGAGCCACTCGCGATAGCTTTCGATAGGTTCGCGATCGTTCATGTGTATCCTCCACCCCATCCCATCCACGCGCATTTTAGTCGACGAATGACGTGCTCCCCAGCAAATGAGGAGAGTGATGAAGATGAGGACGGTGTATTCAATCATCACGTAGGGTTCTTTAGTGGTAAATACCCCGGGGATCCACATTTTCAGACTGGTAACTATGATGGTAAGCCATAGCACGCAGTTAAGAAAGTTGACGGTAAGCCACCGATTGTGGATAGAGATGAGCCTGTCGAATTCGATAGTGATGGAATTGGCCTCCAAGGAAATCATCCACGGAGGGGTGGTGTCCTTAAGTACCTCGCGAACATTCTTTGTGAACTTCCGAAATTCCTTTCGGAATAAAGAGTTGAACTCCTTCGGGTTGGTCAGGAATGTTGCGATGATGAAACCTGCACATCCCCACAAGAAATGGAGAGACAGATTGACTCCGAGATACCGAGCAAGCAGGGTGGCGCTCATCGCACCCACTGCGCCGCAAACGATGATCTTGGTAGCATTGAGTAATGTTTGCATAACAAAAAGCAGGCATGGTTACCCCGCATGGTCTTTGGGTCGTCTGACGGGACGTTAGCTCTATGTGAAAGAGCAGAGATTTGATTGTGACAATACCACATTTTATGGTACTCTGGAAGGCACATGAAAAACGACTATGAACTCATCGATTCAGGGGGAAATGAGAAGCTTGAACGCTTCGGTCCTTTCGTGTTGCGCCGACCGGATCCGCAAGCGCTGTATCCAAAACGGCTTCCAGATGGCGCGTGGAACAAGTATGATGCGGGTTTTGACTCATCATCAGGTAAAGGAAAATGGCGAATTGAACATGCGGATATGCCCGAATCGTGGGTGACCACATTTGGCGATATTTCCTTTTCAACCACGCTCGGTTCATTCAAGCATGTGGGGGTATTTCCTGAACACCTTTCAAACTGGAAATGGCTGCGCGAAACTGTTGAAAAGCGCGTTGGAGAAGGGAAAAAAGTGTCGGTACTTAACTTGTTTGCTTACACTGGCGGCGCTACGCTCGCATGTCTTGCCGTAGGTGCTGAAGTGACACATGTCGATTCATCACAAGGAATCGTCGATGTTGCCGTCAAGAACTCAGAGCTTTCGGGTCTTCGCGAAAAGCCGGTGCGTTGGATCGTCGATGACGTAAAAAAGTTTGTCGCACGCGAGCTTAAGCGCGGCAACAAGTATCAGGGAATCATCATGGATCCGCCAGCATACGGACATGGCCCTAAAAAAGAAATCTGGAACATTGAAGAGCATCTTTTACCTCTCATTGAAGACGCAAAACTCCTTCTTGCATCAGACGCACTCTTTTTTCAAGTGAATGGATATTCTGCTGGGTATTCGCCTGTGGCATACGGAAATAACCTTCTTTCACTCGAAAAGAAAGGTGGGAAAGTGGAAGTCGGCGAGCTTCTTATTCCCGAAAAAGACGGTGTACGCTCACTTCCAGCAGGTATCTTCGCCCGCTGGCGTAATGAGTAGTATTTTGCTATATTTGACCTTACGTATGGACCCTGAAATCAAAGAGTTGCTCGAACGAAATGTGGCGCTTAATGAGGAAAATAACCGGCTTTTACGGGGTCTACGACGTACCAATAGACTGGCGTTTATCTGGAGAGTTATCTACATCGGTATCTTCCTCGGAGGTGCGGCGGTGGCGTATAACTACCTCTTGCCGTATTACGAAGGGGTGCGCGATACCTATGAGTCAGTAATCACGACTCAGACCAAGATCAACGAAAAGTTCAATAAGTTTTTGCCACAATAATATATGCCGAGGTAGCTCAGTTGGTAGAGCATACGCCTGAAGAGCGTGGGGTCACCAGTTCAAATCTGGTCCTCGGCACTACGAAAATCAAAAATTCTCTAAGGTCACAAATTGTGACCTTAGAGAATTTTTGGTTAGGAGAATTAAATACAAAAATACCTTGAGAAGATGTTGCGGAGCTCTTGGAGCGAGCATAGGAATTTTCTAGTAAGAAAATATCCGCGTCTTCGAAAGGTATTTTTGGAGTTAATTCAACGACTTCATCACACGGAGTTTCGTCTGCTTTCCTTTATCAATCTTTGGAAGCTTGATGATGAGCATACCGAGATTTTCGGTGGCTTCGGCGCCATCGATATCGATTTCGCTTGGTAGCATGATAGTGCGAGAGAATGCACCCCAGTATAATTCCTTGTGGAAATAGTCTTCGTCTTGGACACCGCGCTCTTCTTCACGTTTTCCTTTGATGGTCACCATGTCGCGAGAGATAGAGATATCAAGATCGTCGCGCTTCACGCCAGCAACGAGCGTTTTGATGATGATGTGGCTTGGAGTTTGGTAGACATCGACGGTGAGTTGGCCTTCATGTGCCTCATCGATGCTCCAATCGGTCATATTTGAGCTTGAAGCCTCCTTCACTTTGAGGTGAGAGGTTGGCTGCATGCGCTTGGTGTGCTCGACTTCCTCTTCTTCGATTTCGTACTCATCATCGAGATCGACGCCGCCGGTCAGTCTTTCAAAAAATGATTTCTTTTTCATATTAGTTTGATGAGGTATTGATGTTAATAGGATTGGTAATGGTCTTTACTTTCTCAAGTGTAACAATGAGCACTATCACTAACAACCATACGCTCACGAATGCAAGGAAAGCCTGTGCACCACTTTCACTAAGTATAAGAAAATTAAAGAGGGTATGCAATACACCTGCAATGAAAATACCGATAAATCCGTATTCTTCTTTGAGATGAGGTTGCTTGTAGTATGCAAATGCAAGAAAGACTCCGATGACTGATGAGGCTACGGTGTGAAGAAGGGTTGATCCAATAAAACGAATATTTCCGGTCATTAAGGTATCTATGATATTGCCATCATAGAGGGGGGTAAGGAGATAGAGAGTGTTTTCGAGTGCAGCAAAGCCGAGCGCAATCGTAATCATGTAGATCACGATATCGATAGGAGCATGATCTTTGTGTCTGCGGAGGACAACAAACCAGCATGCAGCAAATTTAATGATTTCTTCAAGAAATGCCCATACAGTGAGCGCTTCGGTACTATAGCTTTCAAACACATGTGTGACGAGGTACTGGAGAGGGATAACTAAAACAGTGGTAAGCATACCAGCAACAAAGCATGCAAGAACAGTGCGAGGTGGTTCGGGATGTTCACGTGTTTCGCGTAGCCAAAATACCAACCAAAACAGGCAGGGGATGATGCCGCCGATTGAGGCGTACAAAAGTAAGTGTAAAAAATCCATGATAAAGGTTCGATGTTATACTGGCCACTTTTCAACCATCAACAACTGCTTCTTATGCATCGATTGCCAGATTTCTTCGGTGATAAATGGCATGAAGGGATGAAGAAGGGTAAGGCTTTTCTCAAGAATGTGGGTGAGTGTTTGTGTGCTCACCACACCTTTCTTGTGATCTTCGATGATGATGTCAGCAAAACGATGCCATACATAATGATACAGCTTTTCTCCTGCAAGGTGAAGTCGAAATGCATCGATGTCAGCAGTAATGTCGGCTGCGAGTGAGTTGAGTTCTTCGAGAAGTGCTGCATCGTTTTCTTTTTGTTCACTGCTTGCGGGTTTTTCTGCGCTCAATACATAGCGACTAATGTTCCAGAGCTTGTTTGCAAACTTCTGATATGCACGAATCTTTTCTTCAGACATTTTGCTGTCTGCGCCAGGTTGAGTGCCGATGATCTGCGACATGCGAAGTGCATCGGTGCCGTATTTCTTTCCCATGTCGATAGGATCGATGTTGTTGCCGAGTGATTTTGAAATCTTGCGACCCTTTTCGTCGCGTACGAGACCATGGAAGTATGCAGCTTTGAATGGAATCTCGCCCATCACATATTGACTCATGAGAATCATGCGTGCTACCCAGAAGAAGACGAGATCGCTTCCCGTTTCGAGGAGGGTGGTGGGGTGATAGGTTGTGAGATCGTCGGTCTGATCTGGCCAGCCGAGCGTTGAGAAGGTCCAGAGACCCGATGAGAACCACGTGTCGAGCGTGTCGGGGTCTTGAGTCCAATGGCGCCCTTCGATGGCGCCCATCTCTGACGTCGGTGCTTCAGCCCCAACATGTAGGTGGGCGCCATCCTCGCTATACCACACCGGAATGCGATGCCCGAACCAGATTTGGCGTGAGATACACCACGGGCGAAGATTATTGATCCAGTGTTCGTAGATAGTGCGGAAGCGGTCGGGAATGAACGTAACGGGCGCTTCAAGCATCAGCTCTTTGAGTGTTTTGTTGCCGCGTGAAGGAATCTTCACGTCTACGTCGATAAACCACTGCAATTTCGGAAGTGGTTCGATGATACCGCCTGAACGTTCTGCGGTACTTACATGTTGTTTGATGGTTTCTTCTTTTTCGATAAGACCTGCATCTTTGAGAAGTTCTGCAACTTTTGTGCGAGCTTCTGCGGTCTTCACCCCTTTCACACCCTCCGGTCCTACCATCATCTTTCCGTATTCGTCGATCACTTGTACGCCGATGAGCTTGTGACGCTCTGCGATTTCGTAGTCGGTTGCACTGTGGCACGGTGTCACCCCGAGTACGCCGGTTCCAAACTCTTTATCGACTTCTTTATCAGCAATGACGGTGATGGTGAGTGGTTCACCGAGGAAGGTGATGTTGAAGGTCTGTCCGACGTACTGCTGGTAGCGATCATCATCAGGATGCACAGCAACGGCGGCATCTCCGAATTTTGTTTCAGGTCGTGTGGTTGAAATAGAAAGAGGGAATTCTTTTGAATATTTGAACGTGTACATCACCGCATCACGCTCTTCGTGCACGATTTCATCATCTGAGATGGTGGTCTGACCTTTTGGATCCCAGTTGATCACGCGATGCTTGCGGATGATGAGTCCGTCATCATACATGCTCTTGAATACTTTGTTCACTGCTTTGTTACGCTTTTCATCAAGGGTGTATGCTTCACGTGACCAGTCGAGTGAACAGCCGATTGCGCGCATCTGCTTTTGAATAGTTGCACGACTTCCTTCGACGTACTCGTGAATACGTGCGAGTAATTTCTCGCGACCAAGATCATGACGACGAAGTCCTTCTTCTTTGTCGAGCTTTTTTTCTACCACTGATTGTGTCGCGATAGCGGCATGGTCGGTTCCGGGGATCCAGAGGGTACGTTTGCCGGCCATGCGGTTTTTGCGGACATAAATATCCTGGATAGTGCACATCAAAGATGATCCAAGGTGGAGAATACCAGTGGCGTTCGGAGGAGGAAGCACCATTGAAAATGGCTCCGCATCGGGTGCGGTAATACCTTCCTTAATACACACATCCGGGTTGAAAAAGCCGCTTTTCTCCCACATTTCGTATATTGGCGCCTCGGTCGCTACCGGGTCGTATGGCTTGAGGAATTTGTCGTCGATAGATGTGTCGTTCATGCCGGCAATTCTAGCAGAAAAAGGGGACAGGCACCATTTTTGAGGCTTATTTTGAGCCAACGCGGAGATTGCCTCGAGCTTTGAGATCTGGCGTTTCATCTACTGAGCTTTGGGGAGAAATGAGGTATTTTACATACCCTGCAATACCAATCATGAGTGCATTGTCGGTGCGGAGGTCGGGGTCGGGGAGAAGGAGGGTGAGTCCGGGGTATGACGCTGCCATTTTGGTGAATTCTTGCTGAATGTGTGTGTTTGAAATCACTCCACCACCGATGATGAGTGTCTTGATATTGTGCTCGTCGATTGCTCGGAATGTTTTCGATATCAGCACTTCGGTCACCGCATCTTCAAATTCACGTGCCACTACTTCTTTTGCGGTTTCGGTTCCTGCTTCGCGCTGTTCTTTGATTCCGTACAATACCGCCGTCTTGATGCCCGAAAACGAAAAATCAAAATCCTTCGAGTGAATCATGGGGCGTGGAAGAATATATTCAGGTGTTGAGGTTTGTGTGGTACGCGCAATGTCGGCAAGTTTTGAAATCTGTGGACCTCCTGGGTAGGGAAGGTCGAGCATGCGCGCCACTTTGTCGAAGGCTTCGCCGACTGCGTCGTCCCGTGTCTGACCGATGACCTTGTATGCATTCCATTCATTCATGAGGACAAGTTCGGTGTGACCTCCGGAAATAAGAAGAGCAAGCGCAGGAAATACGATGGGACGAGGAAGTACCGAGAGAATGTGTCCTTCCATGTGGTTGACGGGGATGAGTGGGATGTCGAATGTTGCTGAAAGTGCTTTGGCAAAGATAATTCCCATCCAAAGTGCGGGTTCAAGACCAGGGCCTTCGGTGACGGCGATTGCATCAATGTTCGGACGAGGGAGTGTCGCTATTTTTTCTATGAATTCATTCAGGAAGTCGGTCTCGCGTCCGAAGATGTGAGCAAGATCAACATGCTCAGCCCTTCCTTCTTCTTTGGTATCGAGTTGTTTGATCGCTTTCAGAAAAAGCGGAATCAAATTCTTGGCATGTTCGCGCTTTGCAAGCATGGGCACCACGCCCCCAAATTGCTCATGCGACGCAATCTGCGAATGAAGTGCGTTGCCGATAATGTCGAATGAGAAAGTGTGGTCGCGCGGATCACCCTTGCACGCAAGCAATGCAACAGCAGTCTCATCACACGATGTTTCGATGGAGAGGATATTCATGTGCGCGATGAAAGGATCGAACTTTCGGCCCTCGTCACGTCAAGACGATGCTCTACCACTGAGCTAATCGCGCATACCGCGAAATCTATCAGAATTCAGTCTCTTTTCCAAGTTCGAGAACGCGGAACTCGATGCCTGCTTTTGGAAATTCAAGGGCAGGGAGACGGTTGGTGATACCGTGGCGGATGAGGTTGCCATCGTGCACAGGGAACGCAACACGAGGCTTCACATCGAGTACATACTGCACTGAATCGCCGATGGTGCACCATGGTGCGCCAACAGGGAAGGCCAAGATATCAACAGGTGCTTTGCGAGGAACGTGGAGCTCGTCGCCAGGGTAGAAGACCTTGCGTCCAAACATGTAGCCAACGTTTTGTACCTGCTCGTAGTCTTTGTATATTGGAGCGTGTTTGCTGCCATGGCCGTAGATCTCGACTCCATTCAAGAGCATGCTGTCAGCGTCTTCGATACAAATGTATGAAATACCTTCATCATCAAGAAAGCTTCCTGCTGACTTGTTGGTGATCACCTGAGCTTTCGGATTGCGAAGAAGAATTTTCTTGAGTGAATCAATGTGAAAGTGGTCGGTGTGTTCGTGAGTGATGACGACCGCATCGATGTCAGTCACTTGCTCCTGTGCTTCGATGGTGTAATTGCCAGGGTCGGTGAGAAAGGTGACGCCGTCAATCTTTATTTTGAGGCAGCAATGACCGAGCTTGGTGATGGTGATGTTCATAGGTATAGTGTAACAAGGAAGTATTAAATGTGTCCATAACTAATTTACATGAAAACATCATACATATATATCATTGGTGCGGTCGCAGTGTTGGGAATACTTGCTGTTACTGTTACCACGCTTTCTTCTCCGAATTCGGCTCGCTATCAAAATCAATATCCACAAGATGGTGGTGTCATCATGTCTACCACAACAGTGACAACTACGACTACACAAGCAACATCGAGCACTTCAACTCCGCAGTCAGTGCGTAACATCTCGGTTGGAGCAACTACCACCACAAAGCGTACGTGTGAAAATGCTGGCGCTTGTAATCCGGGATATCGTCTCGACGATCGTTGTGTTTGTGTGAGGGAATAAATGAGCAATAAAAAAGAACCGCCCACCAATGAAGGTGGGCGGGCCAGGAAGCCGTGTGGTTTCAGTCAACGTTAGGGAGTTTGGCACGGAGTGATCCATCGCAGAAGTTCGCGATGGCTTTTTTCAGAGCATCTGACGCCCCGAGATCACCTTTGTTGATGATGATATCAAAGAGCGGGCGTGTGAATTCCCACACTGAGTACACCACGACCACAAGATGAGGTTTCTTCTTTTTGAGTGCCTCCGTCACCTCCACCACATTCCGTACACCACTGTCACCGTCAGTGCCAATGATGAGAAGTTGTGGTTGATCAGGAAGAAGGTGATCGAATACGTTTCTTGTATTCGCGACGGTGTACTCACCTTCTTTTAGTCCCGATGCAGAAGGGAAGAGGAATTGTAGGGCAACTGGCGTTTGAATCACCAGTATATGTTTTTCGTTCAAGGTTGAGTTGTTTTAAGGGTTGCTTACGTACCCACCATGGGTGCGTATTTGTATATATAATAAAACAAAAATAAAAAATGTCAAACTAGAGGACATTTACAAACTTGAAGACGATATACAAAATGCCCGCAACAAAAAGCAATATAAGGGGAAAGATGATAAGGAGTGTTTTGATCGCCTGACGCATCTGTACTTTGGCAGCGTATTCGATCACTTTTTTCTGTCCTTCGACATCAAAGATGTTGGGGTTTTCTTGGGTCATATATTATTACCTCTCATTATAGTAGGTAAATAAAAAAGCGCTATCCCTTTCGGAACAGCGCTTAGTTAACCCCGACTTCTTTGACTAGTCGCGGTTTTCTTTCCACTTCACGACGAACCACGTTTCAGGCTTATCCCACTTGTCCACCTGATTAAAGTCTGGACAAGCTTTAAGCCCTTCGAAGACGCATTTGCCTCCTTCGTAATCGAGAAACTCAATTGCTATGCCAACGTCGTGGCACCCACTCCTCACGTCATAGATGACTTTCTTCAGAGGAATGAGGATATCCCTGGCATTCAGCGGGAGATTGAGGTGGGTTGCCATCAACGCCTCGGCGGGGATTTCGAGCAGTCCATTTGCCAAGAAGTAATGGCGTTTTTTGTTGTCCTTGCTTTGCGGATATGCTCCGCGGATTTCGATTCGCAGTTTGATTTTCAAAAAGTTCCTTTCGTTGGTTTTTAACAAAATTACGTTTTATATATTATCATTATTATTTAAAAACGTCAATGATGGTGACCCTACCGGGAGTCGAACCCGGCTTCCAAGCTTGAAAAGCTTGTGTCCTAACCGATAGACGATAGGGCCATGTCAGGGAAATATAGCACTTTTGGTCAAAAAAGTAAAAAATGATAGGGTTAAAGGGCTTTATAACACGGAAAGGTGACTGAGTGGTTGAAAGTACCGTTCTCGAAAAGCGGCATGGGGGAAACCTCATCGAGGGTTCGAATCCCTCCCTTTCCGCAAACGAATTTTGCACATAAAAAGAGCCACTCCCTAGATAGAGAGTGGCTCGGGTGAGTGAGAAGTTCACCGACATGGATAGCCCCGCATCTCGTCGGTGACTTCGATGATGTGCTGATGGGTGACGCCACTTATGATTTTTGCTTCTGTGTCAGAAAAGGCAAAGTAGTCTCCATCTTGCGGGTATCCTTGATCTTTCCACCATGCTGCCGCTTCCGGCTTTTCTTTTTCAAGAATAGCGATAGCTTGGTCTTGAGGAACGCTAAAGCCACTACGGTTGCGGGTTGCAGCTTTGCTCAAGACGCCACGCTCGAACCCTCCGTCGGAGTAGCCGAGATAGGGGTCGCAAGGTAGAACGAGCCCCACCCACGCTTCTCGAATGTTCAAAGGTGCTTCGCCACTCGGCACGCTTGTGATCCGAATGTATCCGAATGTATCCGGTTGATTCAGTTTCTTGCATGTAATTCCTTTCTGGTTGATGGTTTCAATTGTGGATGGTATCAGATTTTTATACGTATATCTATTACTGTATTCCCATAATAAATGTGTTGTAAAATAGAGCTATGAAAACCTCCCAACACAACACTGCTATCAAACCCACCGGTTCATACTTCGCTATTGATGCTGATGGATATGTTATAAATCCGACATCATTTGAAAAAGTTCAAGAAGAATGGAGGCCGGTAATTCACGATGTGGTTGAGATGTATAAAACATTGTATGGAGAGCATCTTAAGAATGTATATATCCGCGGTTCTGTTGCAAAAGGGGAAGCGGTAAAAGATGTTTCTGATATTGATACTTTCGCCTATGTTGATATGTCAGCAGAACATCTCACAGAAAGTGAAATCGAAAAGAAAATGAGGATCTCTTTAGAAAAGAAATATGATTTTGTTGCAGGGATTGAGATGGGGGGCATTTCCACTTTCTGATATTGAAAACGATTACATTATCCTCAATCAGTCATTGTGTATATATGGTACCCCTGTTTCTGTTCCTCGATTAAAGCCCGGTAAAGAAATGGCAATTCATGCACGGGGTTTTCATAATCGAATGACATGGTTTGAACAGTTTCTTGCAAAAGATGAGCCTGAAGAAGAGATTAAAAAAGGATGTGTCTGGCTCATGAAGGGGTTCTTGCGTGTTGGTTTTGAAATTACTATGGAACGCGAGCGTGTGTATACCCGTGATCTCTATCGATGTTACGAAACGTTTTCAAAATACTATCCAGAAAAAGAACCAGACATGAGGGAGGTGCTTTACCTTGCTCTCAATCCAGTGTCTGATAGGGCTGTTATTAAAAAGGTGGTGGATTTGATGGGGAAGTGGCTTATACAGGAAATCCCAAAATATTTCGATATTAGCAAGTCTTAAAAGGCTTTATTTGCTATAATGACAGTCATGAATCCACAAGACACATCATCATTATCAAACCCATTACCAACCCCTCCCGCAACTCCCTTTAAAATGGGGAAGTTTGCAGCAAGTAAGTTGCTCGTCAAAGAGTCATTTAATGTCCTCAAGCAAGACAAAGAGCTTGCGTGGTTTCCGGTGGTGACCGGTATCGTTCAGCTCATTGGGCTCATCATCCTCGCCTCAGTCTTTTTCTTCGTCATTATGGGTGCAAATCCGCACTATTTTGACTCTGTCGACAAAGCTCAACCAAACGCTCAGCTTGATCTGCTTGGCTACGCTGTGTTGTTCGTGTACTACCTTATGACGTTCTTTATCGCAAACTATTTCTTAGCAGGTGTGTATGCGATCGTGCATGCGCGATTCAATGGAGGCAATCTTTCGTTTGGTGATGGTATTGATGCAGCCAATCGCAATATCGGCAAAATCTTTGCATGGTCATTCATCTCAGCAACAGTTGGGGTGGTGCTTCGTGTCATCTCAGATAAGTCACAACTTATTGGCAAGATTGTGGCAGGGCTTTTCGGTGCCGCATGGGCAATCCTTACCTACTTTAGTCTTCCTTCACTCGTGATAGGTAATCGTTCAGTACAAGATTCATTCAAAGAGTCGGCTGCGCTTATTCGCAAGACGTGGGGTGAAGCCATCATCGTAAACTTTGGCCTCAGTCTTTTCTTTATGGTGCTTACCTTCATTGTCATGGCCCTCTTTGTCGGTGTTGGTATCATCGTGCAACTACCAGAAGTATGGATTCTTCTTGCCATCCTTTTTGTCATCTACATGATTGCCGTGGTCATTATTTCCTCAACACTCGACTCGATTGTGAAGCTTGCCCTTTACGAATATGCCTCAACAGGCAAAGTGCCTCAGGGATTTACTCCTGAACTTATTCAGAATGCAGTGAAAGGAAAAGTGTAGGTTTGATCTAAGGCTGAACAATATCTTTCTTTGCCTCAGTGACGAGCTTCATGATGCGGTCTTTGACCATGTTAGGATGAGGAACTTGGCGAAAACGAAACTTATTCTGTGCTCCAGCTGACTGAATCTCCACATCTCCAAAATCAAATATGGTCTGAATGAAGCCTCCCGTATTGACGGTGATATCTTGGACGCGGGTGAGATCAAGCTCTGATACGGTGCGATAGAAGAAATTTTTTTGAACGATGTCGAGAATGCGCTCATTGGTGACAATCCACGTGTCGAGAAGATAGATCATGACCTCATAAAAGAAGAGTGACCATAGCATCATGTAGTAGAAAAGGAGAAAGAATGGCACATAGATAATCACTTCGAAGTTGATGAGTGTCTGCGCAAAAATGAGAAGGGGAATAAGAGGGAGGAATGCGAGGATGGCATAGAATAGCACTTTGAGTGCCATGATAATCCAGTGGCTGTACAAGAAGATTTCTACTTCCTCGTGTTCACGCTTGCCTTCGAAACTGTACTTTGAATGTGAAAATATCGATACGTTGAATGCCATATGTTTAGTTATAGTAAATAATTGGCAACGTCGACAACATCAAAAACAGAAAGAGCACAAACGATCCCGCAAAAAAGATGAACGCTGATTGCTTTGGTCGTGTGCCGACACCAAAACGAATAAGGTGATAGAGAATGATAAAAATATTGAGCCAATAGAGCGCCATCACACACGCTACAACAATAGTGACGATGGTAGTTCCTGAAACGAGCAATTCCATATTCTATAGTTTACTTCGTGTGAAGATGTGTGTAAATATCTTCGAGTGCTTTGACACCTTCACCTGCGGCGATGTTGTTTTGATGGTAGAGACCGTCGGTGCAGTCACCTGCTGCCCAGATTCCTGGCACTGATGTCATTTGAGTGCGAGGATCGACGACTACGTGTCCGTAGCTATTGATATCGACGACGCCCTTCAAGAAGTCGGTATTCGGGATAAGACCAATTTCGACAAAGACACCCGTGACGGAGAGGTTGTGAAGTGTTCCGGTAGCAGTATCTTTGTAGGTCACACCGTTTACAAATTTTCCTCCTTTTACTTCTTCTATCACGGCATTTTTGATGATGGTGAGCTTCGGATTGTTAGAGAGCTTTTCGATGGTGACAGGGTCGGCGCGGAAATTGTTGCTGCGGTTGATGAGGGTGACACTCTTGCAGTACGCAAGGAGCTGGGCGACGGTCTCAAATGCGGCATTACCACCTCCCGCAACCACCACATCTTGATCGGCAAAGAGTGGGCCGTCGCATGAGGCGCAGTATACAACGCCTTTATTCTCGAATTCGTAGGCACCCTTGGCTTCGAGCTTGCGACGATGGCTTCCCGTAGAGATGAGGATGGCTCGCGTCGTGTAGGTAGTAGCACCTGCTTTTACATCGAAAGTGCCATCCTCTTTTTTGATGATTGCATCACAGCGTGCACCCTCTTTGATATCAACGATGCCTTCAGAGTAGGCAAGAAGGTGAGCGTGCATTTTTTTGACAAGGTCAGCACCGCTAATCTTGATTTCACCAATCCAGTTTTCAATACCTTCCGACACGGCGCTTTGTCCTTCGAAGTGATCAGTGATAAACACCGTCTTCAATCGTTTGCGTGATGCATACACTCCCGCTGATACTCCCGCTGGTCCTCCTCCGATGATGGCTAAGTCATATATCATAGGTTGATAGTATACGTTTGTATTTGTGCGCAAGCAAGATATAATTAGATCATGACATTTGAACTTGAAAATCAATCTTACACTCCAGTATCACCTCTGATTGATGCGCAATCTGGTTCGGCGATGGAGCGTTGGCTCATTAAGAAGGGAATTGCAAAAGATGGGCAAGTCGCTTCATTTGTGCTGTACGGCATTATTGTTGTTTCGTTTGTCACGATCGTAATAATTTTTATGTATTCTTCAAGACAAAATATTCCACAAAGCCCACTTTCACCAGAAGAACAGCAAAGAGAGAATGAAGCCTACATTAATAGCATGAAAGGTGTATGAGGATTTTTATTACAAGTAATTCTAAAGGTTTTACCCTCATCGAGCTTTTGGTAGTAATTTCAATTATTGGTGTCTTGTCGAGTGTGGTGCTTGCATCGCTTAATTCAGCACGAGTAAGAGGACGAAATGCACTTCGTCTTCAGCAAGTTCGACAGATTGTGAACGCTATGTCTTTATATATGAGTGATAATAACGGCCAATTCCCCTCATCGTCTGGCTCTTGGAGATGCTTAGGACATGGTGATACGGGCTCATGTTGGGCAGGCCTTAATTTTACGGGATCGACAGCTTTGGATACCTCTTTGCAGTCTTACATGAGCAAAATACCAGATGATCCTGCAAATATCACAACATGCTATGGTGATGCGTATTTATACAATAGCAACATTCAATATCCAAATCCCCCAGCACCTGCTGGCGCTTACCTATTATGGTATCATGAAGGTGATAATCCAATGTGTGGACCAGGGATGCTACGAGCTGCACCCAATTTTCCATCAGGTGGGGAGAACTGTGCAAGTAAGTACGCGTGCTATATTTATCTTGGAGCAAATAACTAATAATTATTACAACAATGTCATCGCTAGAATTTCCAGATGAATTCAAAAATGATGCACTCACACACGTAGAACAAACACAGAGCTTATCTCGAAAGGGTATTATCGGTTGGTTACTAAAAAAGGGAGTGGTTGATGATGAATATTCTGTTACATTGCTTATGTATTGGGTTATTGGTATTTGTACCGTACTCACGTTGTGTGTTATATATTTTGGCTTTATAAGAGAAGGTCAATCTATTCCTGATGGATATAAGGTTGAGCGAAATGAGCAAGGTTTGCCTGTCTTAATGCCATTAAATTCACAATAATCACACTATGAACAGCGCTAAGCATGCCCCCAAAGGTTTTACCCTCATCGAACTTCTTGTGGTGATATCTATTATCGGTGTCTTATCGAGCGTGGTGCTAGCTTCACTTAATACAGCGCGCGCCAAGGGGAGAGATGCTACTAGAAAGCAGCAAATGATTCAACTACGAAATTCGCTTGAAATTTATTTCGCTGCCAATGGAAGCTATCCGTCGACAGGTGGAGCATATTTCACATCTCATGTGAGCGGGCAACCGTTCGGCACAAGTCATAATGGTGGAGCATGGATACCTGGGTTGGTTGCCAGCGGAGCAATAGGTGCATTGCCCGCTGATCCTAATCCCACGGCATCGCCTTTGGCTGTTTGTACTCCAGATGCATGGAGTCGATCATATATATATAGATCTGATGGTCGAAATTACAAGCTAATCGCACACTGCTCACCTGAAGGACCGATAAGTTCCTCTGATGTGTTTTACGATCCACTACGACCAACACATGCTTTTACATTAACAAGCGATAGTGTTGCAACAGCAGGGTGGTAAAGTAACCTTTTAAATTATCTATTTTTTTCGTCGGAGAAATGCTGGTACAGCGCCCCAGTCATCGTTGTCGTCATTGGTGGCTGCGGTGGGTTCGATCTTCTCCTCTTCTTTCTTTACGATCACATCAGGCTTCATTTCTACTTTTTCAACACGAGGTTCATACTTTTCTGAGATAGGCTTCACATCACGTGTGAGTGATTGAAGGGTATTGTAGATCTTTCCACGAGGCTGATCTTCGTCGCGGTCGAGTGCAGAAGGTGACATTGGCATAGGACGATCGAATGATGATGAGCGTCGCTGGTTACCTCCCTCAGCAAAACCAGACGCAATAACCGTGATCTTAACTTCGCCCTTCTTGAGTTTCTCGTCGTGCACGGTACCGAAGATAACTTTTGCTTCAGGGTCGATAGACTCGGTGATGATCTTGGCTGCATCCTGGATTTCAAACATAGTAAGGTCGGTACCTCCAGCGATAGAGAAGAGGACTCCGCGCGCGCCAGCGATCGAAAGATCGATAAGAGGTGAGTTGATAGCAGCTTTTGCAGCATCTTCAGCACGCTTTTCGCCACTTGCAGTTCCCACTCCCATGAGTGCTGATCCAGCATTGTCGAGAACAGCGCGGATATCGGCGAAGTCGATGTTTGCAATGGTTCCTGGAGTAGTGATGAGGTCTGAAATACCTTCAACAGCTTGTTTCAATACTTCGTCTGACATTTGGAATGCTTGACGTGCGGTGGTCTCTTTTGAGATCACCATCATGAGGCGATCATTAGGAATGATGACGATGGCGTCTACGGCATCACGAAGTTCGGCAATACCTTGTTCAGCAAGTTTGGTGCGGAGTGCTCCTTCAAAACCGAATGGCTTGGTGACGACGCCGATAGTGAGGGCTCCCATATCACGTGCAATACGTGCAACAACAGGTGATGCACCGGTTCCGGTACCTCCTCCCATACCTCCAGTCACGAATACCATGTCTGCTCCTTTGAGAGCTTCCTGGATCTCTTCGCGAGTCTCTTCAGCTGCGCGCTTTCCGATTTCTGGGTTCATGCCAGCTCCGAGGCCACGTGTGAGGTTTTTTCCAACGTGAATTTTTTTCTTTGCGAGAGAGTGATGCAGGTCTTGGGCATCAGTGTTGATAGAGATGAAATCAATACCTTTCACCTTGGCGTTCACCATGTGATTAACTGCGTTCTTTCCTGATCCACCCACGCCAACTACCTTGATGCGTGCGAATGTTTCTACTTCTGGTTTGATTTGAGGCATATCTTTGTGGTTATGTTTCCGTGTTATGTTGCTGGGCATATAATATCAGATGAGTATATAAAAGAAAGCTATTGACTTCTATGGTAGGAATTGCTTAATCCACTCCAAAAAATTCTTTCCTGTCTGCTTTCCGAGTGCGAGGGTGCGCTTGAGACCAAATGACTCTTCATCATCGTTCGACATACTGAACATGGCAGCGCCATAGGCGCCCGCCCATTCGCTGGTCTTCATTTGTCCTCGTGAACCATTGTCGACGCGTTCTTCGATCCGGCGAGCAGGGAGGCGAAGATGTGCCTTTGCAGCAGATTCGATGGTGGTGATTTCTGCTCCTCCTCCTGATAATACGACACCAGCAGGAAGCAAACCTGACTTGCCGATTTTCTTAAGGTGTCCCTCAATAAGTTCAAAGATTGAAGAGAGACGCTTTGCGATTACATCATTTAATTTCTTTTGTGGGTGATCACTGCGGCCGATGCCGATACCACGCTTGATTTCTTCTGCTTCAGGAAGGCTGATCTTGAGTCCAAGTGCAATGTCATTGGTGATGTCGTTCGAGCCTGTGTTGAAGACTTCGAGTGAAATGGGGAGGCCATTTTCGTATACCACGAGTGAGGTGGTTTCTGAACCGATATCGATGAGGGCAACTCCCGCAATCTTTTCAGCTTTAGTGAGAAGGAGGTTGCCGCGGGCAATAGGTGATGAAGTGATATCGTCTACTTCGTAACCAGCAGTTTCGATGGCCTCGATAGCATCATTGACATGATGAGCAAGACATGTGATGAAAAGGGTGCGACTTTCGAGCTTGCTTCCACGAAGACCATGGGGTTTGCCAGGTATCACACGTCCATCAACTTTGTATTGAAGAGGGAAGCTGTGAAGGACACGGCGGTTGACGGCAAAAGCTTGTGGCATGTCGCTTCGTGCATGGTCAGATACTTTGGCTACATCTTTGTCGCTTACCTCAAGCTCGGTACGAGAAATAGGTACACTTGATTGGAAAATATTTCCAGAGAGTCCGACACCACCAATAGAGATACAGATAGGAGGAAGCTTGATGCCTGCCATCGACTTTTCGATGTGTTTGAGTGCGGCACGAATACTTTTTGCTGCTTCAGGGATATTGGTGATATAGCCATGACGCACCCCTTTAGATTCGGCGAGTCCGACACCAGCGATACGAATATTCGTCCCGTTGTCTTGCAGGCATACGGCTCGTGTGAAGTGTGTTCCTATATCGATGCCGATGGATACGTGTTTAGACATTAAAAATTTTTCTTACGACCGCTTCTTTAGCTTCCATTGTACTACCATGGTCGTATCCTTTCAAATGAAAAAGGCCGTGAATGTAGATAAATTTCACATAGTTGGGGAAAAGCCGGTCGAATTGTTTACATTTTTTCATCGAATAGGGAATATTGATGTATATTTCTCCCGTGTGCTTGTCGAGTGTGAATGAAAGAATGTCTGTTGGTTTGTCGATGTTGCGGTGAGTCCGATTGAGGGCGCGGGATCGCTTGTTGCCGATGAAGACAAGTGAGAGCTCGTAGTCTTTGCCGAGCACGTGTTCGAGTGCCTTACGAAAAAACAATGCGTCTTTCGGCGCATTGTTTTTTACGGTTGAAGAGATGACGAGCATTGGTCAGGTTAGGCGCGAGCGCGAACTTTGCCGAGCTTGATCTGGAGTTCCATTTCCTTGCGGCGGCCGAGGACCTTGAGTGCCTTCTTCTTTTGAACGTATTTTGAAGCTGATCGCTCGTGGTAGCGAATACCGCGAACACGGTTCAAAATACCAGCTTCCTGGACCTTTTTGGTGAATTTACGAATAACAACGGCGTTATTTTCGGTTGCTCCTCGTTCGATTTGGACGTTTGTTGCCATAGGTTGTAGAGAATAACACGAGGTGAGGTGCTTTGCAAGGGGGGCAGGTACCTTTTCACTATATCTTTCCAGGAGTACGGATATTTTTTTACTAAAAAATTCCTCACGCTCGTGCCGTCGCACTCCGCGAGCCTCCTTCCAAGATATAGTGAAAAGGTACCTGCCCCCTTGTAAGCCGCTCTTACTTGTCTTCCAAAAACATGCATGTTTTCTGGTGAGAATTGCTATACTCGTGCACTGCGCGATGTTTTTTCCAGGAAATAAAATATAGCAAGTCTTGAAACTAACTTTACTTATTGATTGACTTTGTGTCTTCCGTGGTTTTTACTATGTGTGCTGCATTGCAGCTGGTGGACACGACAAACTAGATGAAAAAAGCTGCTGAAGTGCAGCTTTTTTATATCTGGTAATAGTTTGTTTTGGTGGACATGACGGGGATCGAACCCGCATATTTCACTTGATGAAGGTGAAATACTACGCCAGCACATGCCCACGACCTAAGTTATCAGCCTAAGTCTGTAGCTATTTTAAATATTAGGGTCAAAAGTTTGCTTTAAGAAAATCTCAAATAATAAGGGAGTTATTTCAACCCCTTCGCATACTCAACGAGGTCGGCGAGTGCGACGGTGTCTTGTTTGCGGGTGGTCATGTTGCGGACGAGGACGCTGTTTTCCATGGCTTCTTTTTTGCCCATGATGATAACGTAGGGGATTTCCATCTTTTCTGCTTGTGTGAGCTGGGTGGTCATGCGGTCTTTTGAGAGTGATTGGTAGACATTCATGTTGGCTTTGCGGAGTAATTCGAGAAGGTGGAGGCTTTGTAGTTTTGCTTCGAAGCCGAGTTGGATAAAAAAGAATTTTGGTTTTGCTTCTTTGCCTTTGGTGTCACAGTTCATGCTTTCTTTTTTGAGCCACATGGTTGCACCGATGGCCGCAACATCTTTCTTGCCGAGGAATTTACGTGCGATGGCATTGTAGCGCTGACCGCTTGCAATACGTTTCTTTTCGCCAGACTTGGTGCGGAGGACAATTTCAAAGACGGTTTCGCATCCAAAACAGGTGTCACCTAATAGTGAGTGGTTGATGGCGTAGGGGATTTTTGCATTCTCTACATAGTCGAGCACTTCTTTAAAGTGTTGGCGGCTGTGTTCTGAAAGACAGCGAATCGGATCGGGTCCTTGCATGCGAAGCTCAAGTGCTTCGGGGTCAGTTGCTTTAAACGAGGCAAATATATCTTTTTTATAGATCGGCTTGAGGTCTTTGGGAACTTTACTCCAGTTTTTGCGGTAGAACGCGGTGAGTTCTCGTTGAAGGCGAGCCATTGATTCTTTATCGCCAAGGGTGTTGAGTTCGAGGCTGACATGCTGTTCGCCGTACTCTTCTTTTGCGATGACGAATGAGGTCTCGATGATGAGTGCGTCCGCAATGCTTTTTGGGTTGCCAATAATTTCGAGATTGAAGGTTTCAGACTCAGGCATCAAGCTTTTGTAGAAGATCATCGCAGGCTGGCTGAGTGCCGACATTTTTTTGTCGTGGTACATGCGAATGAGTGCAATCTTCTCGGGGATGGCGCATTTCGGGCATATAGCAATAATAGAGCGAGCTTTTTTGAAGTCACTTTCAATAGTCGCGAAGTCTTTGATGTGTTCGGTTGCTGAAGAAAATCCGTAGAACGTGGCGGTCTTACTTGGTTTCATTGTCGTAATGTCCTGCGTTGCTACCAGGAAGGAATGCTGCTTTGTTGAAAGGAAGGACACGAATAAGTGCGCGACCAACGATTGCCTGTTCATCAAGAGGTCCCCATGAACGTGAGTCGAAGCTCACTGCGCGGTTATCTCCCATCACAAAGTACTGACCTGGTTGGAGGGTGGTGGTCTGCGTGTTTACCGGTGGGCGTGCAATGTACGTCTCATTGAGTACAAAACCTTCAGGGTTTTTGTTGTTTATCACTTTTACGTTGCCATCGCGAATATCAATGGTTTCTCCCGGGAGACCAATGATACGCTTGATGAAGTACTTTTGTGCTTCTCCTTCAGTAGGGTGTTGGTATTCGAAAACGACAACATCACCACGCTCTGGGTCCTTGATGCGATAGGTGAGCTCATCAACGATAAGATAATCTTTATTGAGAAAGGTTGGTTCCATCGAGCTACCTACCACGACAAAAGGTTGTGCAACAAAAAAACGAATGGGAAGTACAACGAAGATGACGATGAGTGCAAACTGAATGAGCTCTTTGAGAAATGAAGTGCCTTTTTTGGGAAGAGGCTGAAGCGGAATATCAGTAGGATCGATATCGATGTGCATATGGTGCGCACATTGTAGTATGGAGGTGCTATACGATGCAAGTTTGTGTATACTTTCGTCATGCCATATATCATTGTTGGTCTCGGAAACCCTGGAGAAGAATACAAAGAAACGCGCCATAATGCCGGAAGAATCATTCTTGAGCGCATAAAAACCGCATTCGAATTCCCTGATTGGAAGTCAGATAAGATGCTCACCGCGCTTATTTCAAAAGGCGATATTGTGAATGAGAAAGTAACACTCATAGCACCTGAAACATTCATGAATCGTTCAGGAAAAGCAGTTGCTCCACTCGTGACTTCTGAAAAGAAAGCAGAGAAGCTCGTCGTTATCTACGATGATCTCGATCTCCCGATAGGAACCATGAAGATGTCGTTCAATCGCGGCAGCGGTGGACACAAGGGACTTGAGTCAATAAGCAAAGCGATCAAGACCGACGCATACATACGTATCCGTATCGGCATTGCGCCAACCACTCCAACGGGAAAAACCAAAAAACCATCTGGCGAAGCTGCTGTCGAAAAACATATCCTCGGTGAATTCAAAAAGCCTGAGCAAGATATCTTGAAGAAACATGCGAAGAAAATTGTAGAGATACTTCCTGTGTTGTTCGAAAAGGGAAGAGGTGATGCGATGACGGAGTTTAATAGTTAGAAGGATGCTGTTGTTTGATTCTTGTTTCAACTGCCAATATGAGCAAGTACGAGTTGTGTCGAGAAGTTGGAAACTAGCTATATAAAATAAGTAAATTCTGATAAGATTAAATCCACATGAAAAATATACAAAGGGGTTTTATCGGTATTCTCGCTTTGATAATTATTGCATTGGGAATTATTGGGGGAGGAATTTACCTTTATACTCAAAATAACGGAGATGTTAGAGTAGATACGACAAATTCTTCAACAGCTATTGATGATAGTAAGGTAAGTATAGATGCTAAATCTGAAGAAATAGTAAGCAAACCTGTCACGGTTCCACCAAAAACTCAGACACAAAAAATTGCAGCAAATGCAGTCATAAATTCAGTTATGAATTCTTTTAGAGCTGAAGCCGATCTTGCAAGGACTGATGAGCGTGGTTTTGATAGAGAAGGCGGATATAAAAGTCTTTGTAAAAATGGAGAAATTAATGCGGAAATTGTTAATCCCACTTCTATAAAGAACCTACTTAGCGTTCAAGATGCAGCAACCCAAGCAGAAGCAAAAATCAAATGTGTTGCCTCAAAAGATTCATATGCAATTGAGATTATACCAAATCCAGCCATTGTTAATCGTGGTGTCACTTCGTATTGCGTATCGGGTACCGCTAACTCTTATGAGACTGGCAGTAAAATTGAAAACTTGCGAATTGATGCCTCTACTTATAGTTGTAAATAATAAAGAAAAGTGAAAAAAGGAATTGTATACAGTATTTTAATTTACATTGTTCTTGTCACACTCGCTGTTTATGGCTATTTATTTTTGGCTCAAGGTAAATATTCGATATTGTTTTGGTTGCTCATTCTGATTCTCATTGGTGTAGGTGGATTCATGATGCCTAGAGTTAGTCAAAAATATTCCAAAGAGTATAACGAGGCAAATAAAATTGCTTTTTCCCAAAGGAGCAGTTACCAATCGTACCTACTCGCACTTTTGGTCATAGTGTCGCTATTAATTTCCCTTTATGTTTTCATAGTTAAATAAAACAAAACACCATAAAAAAAGCGAGCATTGAGTATCCTCCCCGCTCGCTTTTTTTATGGTGTTTTGTTTAGTCTGATTACTTACCTTCAACAAACGAAAGTGTCATCTTGTGATCCTTCGGTTCAAACAACGTAATCTTGAACGTATAGTTCTTACCAAGCTCGAGCTTTGCGCGGAGTTTTTCTTCACCACCGAATTCAGATACGTGTACGAGTCCAGCAATTCCTTCCTCGATAGAAGCGAGTGCTCCATGTCGGTTGAACTTGATGATTACACCCTGCACCACGTCATCCTTCTTGTATTTCTTCTCGGCACCTTTCCAAGGATTTTCCTTGAGTGCTTTGATCGAAAGTGAGATCTTGTTTTCTTTGATTTCGATAACCTTTACCTTGACCTTGTCTCCCACCTTGAACAATGCGCGGGGGTCCTCAACGAGTGCCCAGTCGATCTCAGAGATGTGGACGAGGCCTTCAAGGCCATCTTCAACTTTTACGAAGACTCCGAAGTCTACGATACCAGTGACGGTTCCTTCGAGGGTGTCGCCTACATTGTACTTACCAACAATTTCCTTCTTTTCCTTTGCTTCAGGATCTTTTTCGGTGAAGATAAGTTTTCCTTCTTTAGGAAGAGCAGAAATAATCATGACTGAGATCTTTGTTCCTACGAGCTTTCGAAGCTCTTCGAGGATACGATCCTTGTCACCGTCGTTGACGCGAGGGTAGTGCTCGGGCTTCAGCTGTGAAGCAGGGAGGAATCCCTGAATGCCTTGCCATGAAAGAATGAGACCTCCCTTGTTTGCTTCAACCACAGGAATTTCGAAGGTGGTCTTGTCCTGGATTGCGCGTTCTGCGTCGCTCCAGATGATGGCCTGCTTCGCTTCCTTGAGAGAAAGTTCGATGTAGCCGTCTGGATTTTCGACTGATACCACCTTTGCGGCGATATTGTCGCCGATGTTTACCTTTCGGATGATGTCGCGGGCGTTGATGAATTCGCGGCCGTAGATGATACCAGTTCCGTAGGGTGCAAGGTCGATGTATACCTTGTCTTTGATGACTTCGATGACAGGACCTTCAACGATGTCGCCTTCTCCTGGAGGAGTAACGCTATCGGTGAGGTATTTGTTCATCACGCTGTTCTTCTTGTTTTCAGATGCAACATCCGCTGCAATCTGCTCTTCTTCTGTCGTTAATGTGGTCATATAAACTATATGAGCTCCCGGATCCGCTTGTATGGACGTAACTGATGGAACAGGCGGGGTTACCGAAAGGCTGCTGAATTAATAAAGCCACCGAAATGGCCTATGAAAAATAGCCTAAAAAAGAGGTTTTGTAAAGGATTTGCTGCTAGATAATAGCCGGGTTTACAATGCCAGAATTGCTTGGCACCTCCTCTGGAATACGATTTGAACGAATGGAATATATAAAAAGTGTAATTGAGATCCCAATAATGATGATACTTGAAATAATGAGTAGTATCATTGCTTGACCTTCATCACGTACAAGGTCTTTTTTAATGAGAAAATTAACAAGCGACGAAGAAGGAGGGGTGGTCGAAGATGTGGTAAAATTTGGGTGTGTTCCTTCATCAAAACTTAGATCTGTCATGTTTTAATTATATCATAAGCCTACCTGTTTATTGGAAGATTTGGTGAGGGTGTGATAAAGTTTCGGCATGATTATCACGTATTCAGGACTTGAAACCTTCAAATTACAAGTAGGCGACCTTACTATCGCTCTTAACCCACCGTCAAAAGATTCTTCTCATAAAGTCTCTAAGTTTGGTGCAGACATCACCCTCTCATCACTTCTTCATGAAGATATGAATGGAGGTGAAGATTTTTTCTTCGGTGACAAAAAGCCATTTGTAATAAAGGGTCCCGGAGAATATGAGATCAAAGGAATCTTTATTCGCGGAGTGCAGGGTGCTTCTGAGTATGATGGTGAATCTCGTATCAATACTATATATACCATTGGGCTCGACAATATGCGCGTGTGTTTCCTTGGTGCGCAAAGCTCAAAAACTTTGCTTGCAGATACTAAAGAGGCGATTGGTGAAGTAGATGTACTCTTTGTGCCAATTGGTGGTGAGGGTGTGCTTGATCCTGCTTCTGCCTATCAGCTTGCGGTGTCCCTTGAGCCAAAAATCATTATCCCTATGCACTACGACAAAAAAGCGCTTGAAACCTTCCTCAAAGAGGGAAGTCAGCAGGCTGCTGATATGGTAGAAAAGCTCACTATCAAGCGAAAGGATATTGAGGCAAAAGAGGGCGAGATCATAGTGGTAAAGCAATCATAATTTGGTATACTTAAAGCATGAGACGCTATCTACATCACCTTCGTTCAAAAGAAGATAAACACAAGAAGCGCTTTGCATTTGTGGTGAGTGCAAGTATTACTGCTATTATCGCACTCGTGTGGGCGACCTCGTTCTCGTATTTTAATCCTACGGGTTCAACTGCCGAGATTGCACGCAAAAATTCAGAAAACAGTCCACTCAATGTGATTCGTCGCAATATCGCCGGAGCATATGAATCACTCACCGGTACTCGTGTACAGTTTGTGAAGGATCAGGATCCTCCGCAACAAGAAGCAGAGCTTGAGTATATTCCGACCACCAGTAATTAATCCTTATGGCAAAAAAAGAAACCCCGAAAAACGAAGAGACTCCTATTTCTGCTGAACGTCTGTCGGTAATCCCTCGTGGAATCGTCGCTGAAATGCGCGAGTCATTCATCGACTATGCGATGTCAGTGATCACTGATCGTGCGCTTCCTGATGTGCGTGATGGACTCAAGCCGGTGCACCGTCGTATTTTGTTTGCGATGAAAGAGCTCGGTCTTACCGCTGGTGCCAAGAATCGTAAGTCAGCTGCTGTGGTCGGAGAAGTGCTCGGTAATTATCACCCACACGGTGATGCCGCAGTGTACCAGACGCTCGTAGGTATGGTGCAGCCTTTCTCGATGCGCTATCCGCTCGCGCTCGGACAGGGAAACTTCGGTTCGATTGACGGTGACGGGGCTGCTGCTCAGCGTTATACCGAAGCAAAAATGTCTCGTCTTGCCGATGAGCTTCTTCGTGATATCGACAAAGAGACTGTCGACTTCCGTCCAAACTACGACGGTACCAAAAAAGAGCCGAGCGTGCTTCCTACCGCTGTTCCTAATCTTCTTTTAAACGGAACCCTCGGTATCGCCGTGGGTATGGCATCATCTATTGCTCCTCATAATCTTGGTGAAGTGGTAGATGCAACCACACACCTTCTCGAAAACCCAGAAGCAACCACCGAAGACCTCCTTCAGTTCATCAAAGGGCCCGATTTCCCAACCGGAGGTATTGCCTATGGTGCAAAAGACATTGCTCATGCCTATGCAACAGGAAAGGGAGGTATTGTGGTACGAGGTGAAGCCGAGATTGTCGAAGACAAAGCCGGCAAAGCATCGATCATCATCACGTCTATTCCGTATCGCGTAAACAAAGCAGACCTCATCACCTCTATCGCCGATCTTCACCGAGACAAGAAAATCGAAGGCATTAAAGACCTTCGCGACGAATCTACGGATGACGTGCGCGTCGTGGTAGAGCTTAAGAGTGGTGCATACCCAGAACAGATTCTTAACTATTTGTATAAACACACCCGCCTTCAGGAATCTTTCCACGTCAACGCTGTGGCACTCGTCGATGGTGTGCCTCAGACACTTTCACTCAAGGCATTTCTTGAAGAGTTTGTTGCTCATCGCAAAGTGGTGATCCGCCGACGTACGGAGTTTGATCTTCGTAAAGCAGAGGAGCGTGAACATATTCTCCTTGGTCTTAAGATTGCACTCGATCACATCGATGAAGTGATTAAGATTATTCGTGCTTCGAAAGATGTCGATGAAGCAAAAGCAAACTTGATGAAGAAGTTTAAGTTCACCGACCGCCAGGCAGTAGCGATTCTTGAAATGCGACTCCAGCGCCTTGCAAACCTCGAGCGAAAGAAGGTGGAAGACGAGCTTGCTGCAGTGCAGAAGCTCATCGGTGAACTCAAAGCAATTCTCGCATCTGCAAAGAAAGTGATTGGTATCATCAAGACGGAGCTTGCTGAAATCAAAGAAAAATATGGTGACGAGCGACGTACTAAGATTGTGAAGCACGACGCCAAGAACTTCTCTATCGAAGATGTCATTCCTGATGCAGAGACCGTGATCGTGCTCACTTCAGGTGGCTACATCAAACGCACCGATCCCGATGAATACCGAAAGCAGAAGCGCGGAGGAGTGGGGGTGGTGGATATCAATACTAAAGAGGAGGATTTTATCACCCACTTCATCACCACTAATACTCATGCAGATCTTCTGTTCTTCACCGACAAGGGTAAGGCATATCAGATCAAGACCTATGAAATTCCTGAAGGAAAACGAGCGACTCGCGGAAAGTCGATCATGAACTTCCTCTCAATCGCACAAAATGAGCGTGTGACCTCTATTCTTCCTATGCCAAGTGAAGTGAAAAAGGGAAGTGAGCTTTCACTCATGCTTGTCACCAAGTTTGGTACCGGAAAGCGTGTATCTGCAGAAAGTTTCCATGATGTGCGTCGTAGTGGCATCATTGCAATTCGTCTCGAACCAAACGATGAGCTTGTGTCTGCGTCATTTGTAGAAAAGGGTGACAGTGTGATGGTGGTAGCGTCTGATGGCCAGTCAATTCGTTTCTCTGAAGATGAAGTCCGCGAGATGGGCCGCGCTGCAGGAGGAGTGCGTGTTATGAAGCTTGATAAGGGGGTGACGGTGGTTGGTGCTGACACTGCAAAGAAAGCAGCGGCAAAAGACGGCTATGTGCTCGTGATGTCATCGAATGGGTACGGAAAGAAGACTTCTCTCAATGAATACAAGATCCAAGGCCGCGGCGGATCAGGCATCAAGACCGTGAAGGTGACACCAAAGACGGGCGATCTCATCTCCGCGAAGATTATCACCGAAGAATTTGAAGAAGCGGTGGCGATCTCAAAGAAAGCTCAGGTGATCCGTTGTGATCTTAAAGAAATCCCTGCGCTTGGACGTGATACACAAGGTGTGCGCATCATGAAGCTACGTGAAGGGGATTCTATTGCATCGTTGATTTGTTTGTAAAAAACAGAAAACTCATCTTTCGTAAGACGCGGATATTTTCTTACTAGAAAATTCCTATGCTCGCGCCGAGCGCTCCGCAACATCTTACTCAATGATGAGTTTTCTGTTTTTTTACAAACACTCAAACGATGCTATAATTCATTACAAATGAAATTGCTCGATCCGCATGGTGCATCACTTCACTTCGACATTCAACCAGGAATGACGGTGGTAGAGCTTCATGCGGGAAACGGTCACTTTACTCCTCACCTCAAAAAACATGTAGGGCTATACGGCATCGTGCATTCACTCCAACACGAGGAAGATGAACATCGCATTCATCTTCCTGAAAAAGTAGATCGTGCAATCGCTATCAATGTAGCAGGTGTCGCCAACCTCTACACGCTGTTTTCAAAAGCATACAGCACACTCAAACCTCACGGAAAGTTGGTATTTATTGATGCAAAGATTGATGATCACTCACATGCGTACGCTACACATATCGCTGGTCTTGCTGGTTTTCACAAAGAAAAAAGTTTTCACCCCAGTGATGTGCACATAGGTCTTATTTTCAAAAAGATATGAGTATGAGATACTTTCTATATATATGATGCGAGACACTAAGTCATTTCAGCTTATCTTTGTTGGCATTTGTGTCGCGTTGACTGTTGTGGGTGTTTTTATCTTTTCATTTGGTGGTGCAAAGCCAGATCCTTCGCGTAACAACGGGCCGACGGTGGTGATTTGGGGGACGGATCCCGAAAGGCCATTTACTGACACTATTAATGAAGTTAATGCGCTCTCTGAGTCAGATAGTAGTGTCGTCAATATTAATGCACGCTACGAACAAAAAGATCCTGCAACCTTCAATCAAGATCTTCTTGAGGCGCTTGCCTCTGGTAAGGGGCCAGATGTGGTACTTCTCGATGCGGAGGACGTGCTTTCATATCAAAATAAGCTCGTCACCATTCCTTTTAGTGCATACCCTGAGCGAACATTTAAGGATACGTTTATCCCCCTTGGTGAGTTATTTACTACTGCGCAAGGCTACATTGCATTGCCATTCTCTGTAGATCCATTGGTGATGTATTGGAATCGAGATATCTTTACTGCACGCGACAAACCAGTTCCACCTTCGACATGGAGCCAAGTGCTGTCATTGGTTCCTGAGCTTCGTGATGTCGATGTAAACCTCTCAGTCTTCAAGTCTGCAATTTCTCTTGGAGATTATCGCAATATCACCAATGCCAAATCCATTCTTGCAGCACTCATGCTCCAAGGTGGTTCACCAATTACCAAACTGGATTATGATGCGACCGAAGAAAAATATAAGCTTTCGAGCAGGTTGAATCAAAAGTCTGCACAGGAAGAAACGCTGAATTCAAATAGCGAGGTGCTTAGCTTCTACACACAGTTTGCAGACCCACTTTCAAAAGTGTACACATGGAATCGGTCACTTCCAAGCTCACAAAACATGTTTACTTCCGATGATCTTGCAATATATCTCGGCTTTGGAAGTGAAGCACCACTTCTTAAGGCAAAAAACCCTAATCTTGATTTTGATATGACGCTGTTTCCACAGCAGGCATCAAATGGCGCGCCGGTGACCTATGGAAGAATGAAAGCATTTATTATTTTATCCGCTTCAAAGAATCGTAGTGGCTCACTCGCAACGATGAGAGCGCTCACCTCGCGACCATTTATTGAGTCGTATACCAAGAAGACAGGGCTTCCACCAGTGCGTCGTGATCTTCTTGCGACACCACCTGGCGATGCTTACTCAGCGGTGCTTTATCGTAGTGCCTTATATGCACGTGGATATCTCGATCCCGATGCTGAAAAAACTAATGACATCTTTAGAGATATGATTGAGTCAATTTTGTCAGGAAAATCGGTGGCTAGCTCGGCATTACAGGAAGCAGATAGTCAGTTCCAGCTTCTTGTTAATGAATTTAATTTGAAACAATAGTATGAATGTACTACGGACCACATTCTTGAGTATTGCTATGGTGACGGTGTTCGCCGTTCCTATGGTAATTATGGCGCAGGCTGAACCGGAACAAGCTCGAGATGGATATAAAATTGCTGTTGATTGCAAAGGTGACCCGCTCATTAAAAATGCTCCAGCAGGGGTTAAAAATGAAAGAAAGTGTACAGTCGATGATTTTATTGCACAAATAAACAAAATTGTATCGTTATTACTATATGTCGGAGTGGTGCTTGCTGTCATCTCGTTTATTTATGCAGGATTCAAGATGATTACCTCTGCAGGGAATGAAGAGTCGGTCAAGCATGCCAAGTATATTTTTACTAATGTAGTGATTGGCCTCGCATTGGCATATGGCGCTTGGATTATCGTGAACTTTATTCTTGAGACCGTTGGGATTGCTAATCCAGGATATAGCCTGTTAAAATCATAGTATGAAATCACTTATACGACATGTTGGTATATCAGTCATCCTATTCTCATTACCATTTGCAACATTAGCAAAACAGGGAGGGTCAGGAGGTATTGAGAATCCTCTTAAGAATAACTCAAACATTTTTCAATTCATTCAAAGTATCATAGATGCAGCAATTCAGCTGGGAGCTGTTATCGCTGTTATCGCTGTTATATACGCAGGTTTTCTTTTTGTAACAGCGCAAGGTGAAGAAAAGAAAATTACCGATGCAAAGAGAACTCTCATTTATACTCTCATTGGAGTTGCTATTCTGTTGGGAGCGAGAGTGCTCACCGATGTTGTTATTAATACCGTAAAAAGTGTTGCACCTTAATCATTTATACTTATGAAAAAATATATCGCATACGCCAGCATCGTATCAGCATCGCTTCTAACGGCAGATCATGCCTTTGCACAAGTAGCTTGCAACACAAGGACGGGTATCCGTCAGTATAATTTTAGATGTGTCGTAGGATTTGCTGCTGATGCGATCAATCAGATCGTGCTTATCCTTATCGGTATTGGTATGGTGGTGTTTATTTGGGGATTGGTGAAGTATATTTCTGCAGCAGGGGATGAAGCAAAGATTAAAGAAGCAAAGCAGTTTATTGTATTTGGACTCATTGCATTCTTTGTCATTATGTCGATGTGGGGGTTGGTAAATATCCTTCTTAGTATTTTTCCTGGTGGTGCCTTGCTCATTCCTCAATTAAAATAGTATAATGAAAGGGCGTTCAATTATTAACGTTTATCAAGTTTTAATATCATTATGAAAAAATTTTTAGCACTCGTCGCACTCTTGGCAACACCATTTGTTACCTATGGTGCAGTCTTTGATCTCGGTAATACATTCGACAGTATCGAGAATGTGATCAACCAGCTTATCCCGTTCATTATCGGTATCGCTGTATTCATCTTTATCGTAGGTCTTCTTCGCTATGTTAATGCCGGAGGAGATGAAGACAAAATCAAGGCGGCTCGTCAGACCATCATCTGGGGACTTATCATCATCTTCGTGATGTTCTCAGCGGTAGGTTTGGTAAACCTTGTAAACAACACTTTCCAGCTCGACAACCAGCTTGATTCAAGCAATGCTCCGGTCATTAACTTCTAATACGGCTTAATTCACGCTCGTGAAGATCGAACAATTCATCTCAAAGCTTAGTAGCGAAATTCTCAATCCGCTCATTCTTCTTTTGTTTGCACTAGCGATGCTCTACTTTGTGTACGGCCTCATTCGCTTTATCGCACAAGGAGGAGACGAAGATGTGCGTTCGACCGCTAAGCGACATATTCTTTACGGATTGTTTGGTATGTTCATCATGTTCTCGGCGTTTGCTCTCATACGCCTGGTGACAGGAACACTCGGGATTGATACCTCCAAAAACCTCGATACCATAGAGAAATAAAAAGAAAAATCGCCGGACACCCACAAAGGGAGTCCGGCGATTGAGGTTAAGGAACGAGCTTCACAGTTCAGTGTTCTTCGACAGAATGACCATCTTGAACACCGAGTTCGGCTTGCAGCTACCCGGTTGGATACGGGTTTTGATGCATGCCTTTCCGATATTTCCCAGCTCGTCGATGACTTCTTTTTGTTGTTGCCACGTCATGCCGGGAGTGATGGTTCGTGTCCGGTCGTTGGCGCTGATGTCCAGCGGAACCGGGACGAACTCGTTGTGCTCATCAGTCGCAAACACCATGTCCCAGCCGTACCCTGGTTTAAGAGGGTAATACACGTCGTAGGTGATGCCTGCGACGAGGACAATGTCGGTCACGATGTTCCGATCCGTCGGATTGACGGGGACCGGACGAATCACCTCGGTGTCGACGAATGCTGTTGTGCTCCCCACACTATGGTTGCTACCGAGCCAGCTCTTCAGGAAGAAGAATAAGGCAATGATAGCTCCGATTTGTGCGGTGAACATGACAAACTTTCGAAAGGACTCCACCTTGATGAGCTTCCACAAGAGCCACCCAACCACCGCCAGCGCAAGTACGCTGAAGATGAGGGGATGATTGTGGATCCTCGTGTCGATGGCAGTACCGAGTTGTTCCGGCGTCATTTTCGAGAGCTTGCTGATCAAGCCGGGGCAAAAGTGAAGGTACAGCATGTACCCCACTGCCGCCGCGACGAGTCCAGCAAGGATCTTGTTGACGGGAACCTTTCTCGTGCCATCACTGATCAGCCACAAGAACAGACCGACACCAAGAGCGCTTGCGCCGATGGCGATGTTCTCGATCGAGTAGAGGTAGGCAGCGAATGCTACCGCCCCTAGCTCGTTATGCTGTCCAATCAGCCATGCGAGGTAGAATACCCCGCAGAGGCCAGCTAGGAAGCGCATCGTGAATTTTGAGTCTTGTTTTTTTACCGATTCCAATTGCCAGATCACGACCCCGACAATGATCATGGTGACGATTCCGATAGTGATCCATTTGAACGGAATCGCTTCTCGGAAGTTGATTACCGCTACAGTGGCAGCTGCCACCATAACGCCGATGAGGATCCACTTCAGTGTATCCCAGTTGAGTCGTCCACGAGTGTGGAGGCTCCAAGCTACGAATCCCAGACAGAGCACGGTGAGTACTCCGATAAGGGTCCAGACGAATGTATTCATTTAGTTTTGAGTCGGTTGAGGTTGTGGAGTTACTGCTGCTACGGGGTGCACACCACTGTAGTACGTGCTGATTTTTGATCCTGGTCCCGCGACTTCTCGGTGGTTCATCATCCCTGCCACGAATTGTGCGGCAAGGCTCGGATCCACATTCAACGCCACCAGTTTCTTGATAGCGTCGTCTTGAGCGGCAACATATGCATCAGAGCGCGTTTTGATCGCGACTGCGTCTGCTTTTGCAGCTACTATGCGTCCTTCGCCAAGGAGGCGTTCCTCTTCTTCTGCGACGGTCGCTCTCCGGAGACGATCCTGGTCTTCTGGAAGATCGAGTTGAACGATATAGAACTCATTTATCCGAATTCCCACAGTGTCGAGGAGCGCTTTTGAAAGCTCGTCGATCACACTATGTGAAAACCGCGACCCCTTTTTTGTTGAGGTTGTAATGAGGTCCATGAAGGTAGATGTGTTGCCGATGTCGTTGATAGCTGATTCCACTGCTGTGTCCAGAAGTGGGAAGAAGTTACCCTTGTAGGTCATTACCGGAATTTTTGGTCTTATAACCTCAAACTCCGTCATCACCAAGATATTGGTGGGGAAGCCGTCCTTCAATTCTACGCTTGATGCATAGAATGGTCTGGGGAAAAATCGCCTAAGCGATTTGACTTCCTGACCCACTTCAACCTTCACTAAGTCAGCCATTGTATGGCCTGGTTTGAGTGTGCTCTCATCGACAAGACGCTTCTTGTCGATTTTAAAAGAAAACACTTCTCGCAAAGGATACAAAAAGCTTACCCAGTAAATTCCAAGCCAGTCTTTCAACAGGTTGAGGAGTGGGTTGTTGTATTGGGCCTTCTCTTCGGACTTTTCAGTGGTTACTTCGTCGTTCTTATCCAGCCATGCGTCTTTGAGGTTGTGCAGAATTTTAACAGGACTCTCTCCTGCTACGATGAATTTGAATTCATCTAAGGCAACTGTGGTTGCTTGGGTATTCTTCTTTGACGCTTCGTATGCGAACCACACGAATGCAGCAAATGCTGCACATGCGACAAAGAGGAGACATGCGACCTGTACACCGCTCATGAAGAAGTGCATGAAAGCAATAGCAATAATCGCAATAGCTGCCATAAGCGCCCATTTCACGAGCAGTGTGATGAGGTTGAGGATCTTCTTGATCCATTCGGTTTTCGGTTTGAGCTGTTTGATCCAGCCTGGCACAGCTTTGAGGTAGAGCCGGATCCCGATGATGACCACCAGCGCCGCGAGGACGAAGGTGATCACCGTGCTTGTTACCCAGGGGGCAACGATGTCGTTGATGTTCATGATTCTGTCGATTGAGTTGTGAAGGTTTCAGAGGAGTTGCGTCGTGCTACCCCAATCTTGCCATAATATTATCATATTATTGAGCAAAAGTCAATAGGGAAATGGCGCAAAATAAGGTAGTATTTGAGGTGTACTTTGTCAAAAAGTAAGAATGGCGTAGTGGCGAAGTGGTTAACGCTGCAGTTTGCAAAACTGTCATGCGCCGGTTCGATTCCGGCCTACGCCTCAAAATATGGTAGAGTAAGGTAAGTACTTCAAATGCCCGGATGGCGGAATTGGTAGACGCCCGACACTTAAAATGTCGTGAGAAGTTACATTCTCGTGCCGGTTCGACTCCGGCTCTGGGCACACGTCAGTAAGATTGTAAGTTGGTAAAAAAGATGATATAAAAAATGTCTGCACCCATAGCTGTTTTGGTAGGTATACGGCTCAAGTCAGATAATCGTTGGTGATATGCACCCATAGCTCAGTTGGTAGAGCTGCTCCCTCTTAAGGAGAAGGTCGTAGGTTCGAATCCTACTGGGTGCACCCGTAACAAAGGTTACAGATGCGCAGGTGGCGGAATTGGTATACGCACTTGCCTTAGGAGCAAGCGGGGTAACCCATGGAGGTTCAAGTCCTCTCCTGCGCACCAACAAAAAAAATCCCGAAAGGGATTTTTGTTTTGCTATTAAAATTTGTGCGTGAGATAATAAATATTATGTTTCCATCAAGCAGAGGTCGCAAAGCAGCAGGTATTTATTTGTTTATCTTTTTTCTCACACTTCTTTTTGCGTGGCTTCCGGATTCTCAAGCGTCTGATTCTTCTTTTTCTTATATTTTTTCTTTGATGGTTACAATGCCCTGGACTATGATTTTAGCATTAGTTTTTTTGATATTTGGTCTATCAGGTCCTTCAACTATGGATGCAGTAGTGCTGATTTCAATTGGAGCAGTTCTCAATTCCCTTATTATCTACTGGTTAGCTAAAAATTAGGATACGGTATAAATCTCATTCGCACTCTTCTGTCCTTTATCAATCTCAAAATCGAAGAAGGGAACACGACCGATCTTTGAGTGCTTCATCACGTACTGCTTAAATTCTTTGCGCTTGCGCTTCAAGAAGTCGAGCACCGCATCTTCTTTTTTTTCAGGGAGGGTGGTGAAGAGGATGGTGGCATATTTTGCATCGTCGCTCACGAGGGTGTGGGTAACGGTGATGAGCGCATCACGGTTTGATTCGTGTGACACATACTCGCTTGCAAGGCGATGAATTTCTTCTTTTACTTTTTCGTTGTGGAATGTCATAGGTGTTGGAATGGCGCCCTTCGAAGGGCGCCATCTATTACTTGATCACGCGCATGATAGGCTTAATGTAGTCACCTGGAGCAATCTCGATCTTTGATTCGATCATGGTGCCGAATTCGAGTCCTTCCTTCACTTCGCTGGTTTTGTTCTTGGCTTGCTGGAGTTCGCGCACGCGTCCTCGGCCGATCTCGGCTTCACGACGGAAGATGATGACTTCATCGCCTGTTGCGATAGCCCCCACCTCGACACGACCACCAAGCACCTGCTTATCTTTTGCTTTGCTGAACGTCTTCAAAATCTTAATACGACCTCGTTCTTCTTCGACTTCTACTTTCGGTGTGCGTTCTGCAACCACGGTAGCTACCCATTCAGAAAGTTTGTAGATAATACTAAATACCTGCACGCTGATGCCGAGCTTTTCTGCAAGAGCTTTTGCTGAGTTGTCGATCTTAGTGTCGAAGCCGACAACGAGGGTCTGGAGGTTTGCCGCAGCGAGTTTGATATCACTTTCAGAAATGTCACCGATACCTTGGTGTACGATGTTGATACCCGCTTTTTCGGTCTCGCACTTCTTGAGTTCGTGAGCGATGGCTTCGAGTACTCCTGAGGTGTTTGCTTTGATGATGACAGGGATGAGGAAGCTCTGCGTGTGTACGACGCGAGGTGCTGCTTTCACAATTTCACTTTCTTTGTTAGCAAGTGCGGCTTCCTCAGCTTCTTTCTTAGTGGTGTGTGAAGTGAAAGTGTCGCCAACATTGGGTACTTCGCTGAAGCCAATGACTTTCACTGGTGATGAGAAGGTTGCTTCTTCGATAGCAACACCACGGAAGTTCTGGAAGATACGCACGGGAGCAATGGCTTGTCCTGATACGACATACATACCAGCTTTGAGGGTTCCGTCTTTGATGACCAGTGTTGCAGAAATTCCTTTTTGTTTGTCGCGATTCGTTTCAAGAATGGTGCCACTTGCGGGAAGTGATGCATCAGCTTTGAAGTCTTCAACCTCTGCAAGGAGGCTCACCATATCGAGAAGTTCAGGAATGCCAGCGCCCGTTTTTGCAGAAATAGGCACTGCGGGAATGCTTCCCCCGTATCCTTCGATGTAGATACCGTTTTCGGCGAGCGATTGCTTGGTACGTTCGATATTTGCACCCTCTTTGTCGATTTTGTTGATAGCGACAATGTAGGGAAGTTCTGCATCGGTGATGGCGCGGAGTGCTTCGAGGGTTTGTGGCTTCACGCCGTCTTCGGCTGATACTACCAAGATACCAATATCAGCAACTTGTGCGCCACGACTACGGAGTTCTTGAAAGGCTTCGTGTCCTGGAGTGTCGAGGAAGGTCATCTTCTTGTCTTTTTCGATCACTTCGTAGGCTGACATGTTCTGAGTGATGCCCCCAACTTCTTTTTCAACGATGTTTGAGCTGCGGATATAGTCCAAAAGTGTCGACTTTCCGTGGTCGATGTGGCCAAGCACCGCAACCACCGGAGGGCGGTTGATGAGGGTTTGAGATTGTTCAGAGGTTTTCTTCATGAGTGTTGAGAATGTTAAAATACCATGAAAATCCGCTTTATGCTATATTCACGGTATGTTTTGGAATTTCCGACGCACCACTGCAAAAAAACGAGCCTACTTCGATTATGCGTCTGCGACGCCGCTTGATCCACGGGTGCTCAAGGCAATGATGCCGTGGCTCAAAACTGAGTTTGCAAATGCCTCGGCTCTTTATAAGGAAGGAGTGGTTGCGCGAAAAGCGATTGAAGAAGCGCGTCGTTCAGTGGCACATGGATTGCAGTCAAAACCAGAAGAAATTATTTTTACGAGTGGCGGTACGGAAGCAAACAATATGGCAATCCTCGGCACGTATCTGCACTGTCGAGATGTGCTCAAGAAAGAGCGTATTCATTTTGTGACGACATCGATTGAACATTCATCGGTACTTGAAGCGTTCGAACATATTCGAGGGCTTGGTGCGAAGGTGACGTATGTGTCTCCCGAAGAAAACGGCATCGTTGATGCAAAAAAAGTCGAGGAGGCAGTGCGACCCGAGACAGTTCTTGTGTCGGTGATGTATGCCAATAATGAAATAGGCACAGTGCAACCGATTCGAGATATTGGTCGATTAGTAAAAGCAAAGAATCCAGATGCGCTCTTTCATTCTGATGCATGCCAAGCTGGTTCGTATCTTACCTTGCTCGTGAATGATCTGTATGTCGACCTCCTCACCCTTGATGCTTCGAAGATCTATGGTCCGAAGGGAACAGGCGTGCTTTTCAAAAAGCGCAGTGTCACCCTTCAGTCGATTGTGTTTGGAGGAGGGCAGGAAGCAGGGCTCCGATCAGGTACGGAGCATGTTGCGGGGATTGTGGGATTTGCAAAGGCACTCACCATTGCACAGAGTGTAAAGAAAGAAGAAACACGCCGTATTATGAATTTCCGTTCACGCATTCTTCATGAACTATTGTCTAAAGTACCAGAGTTGAAAATAAATGGAGACATGGAACAGCGTCTCCCTAACAATTTGAATATTTGTTTAGTAGGTCTTGATGCCGAGTATGCTGTGCTCCGTATGGATGCACTCGGCTACGCACTTTCTTCGGTGACCAGTTGCCGCACGCTGAGCGAAGACTCATCATCGTATGTCATCGAGGAGCTCTATAAAGATGCGAGTTGCTCAAAGAGCTCACTCCGCATCACGCTCGGTCGCTTTACCACCGAAAAAGAAATACAGGGCCTCGTTGAAGCACTCTTGACTGTATTAAAGAGGTAGTATAATAACCACAAAACATATGATGCCACCATTTGAAAAATTCACCACAAAAGCAAAGGAAGCGATCCGTCGAGCGCATGAGTATGCCATCGAGCGCGGTCAGAACCATGTAAATCCACTCCATCTCTTCACGGCACTCGTGCTCCAAGAGGAGAGTTTTGTGATGTCTATTCTTGAACGTCTCGAAATTGACACCATCCTGCTTTCTGACAATCTTCTTGAAGCTATCGAACCAGCAGAGGCAGCATCAACACTCGCACCGTCATATCAGCTCTACCTCACTCCTGAGCTTGCACAGATTATCGAAGTATCCCAGAAGGTCGCGCATTCAATGAAGGATGAGTTTGTGTCCGTTGAGCACTTGTTCCTCGCCATGTTTGAAGTAGCGGGACCTTCTCAAGAAATGCTTACTCGCTTCAAGATCAACCGCAAAGACGTGGTTAAAGCAATTGGTGAAGCAAAAGAAAATCGTCATGCCGAAGGAGGTTCATCAAAGAAGCTTAAATCACTTCTCAAGTATACGCGCAATCTCACGGCACTTGCTCGAGAAAATAAGCTTGATCCCGTGATAGGTCGCGATACCGAAATCAGTCGCGTGCTCCAGATTCTCTCACGACGTACCAAGAACAACCCTATCCTCATCGGTGAAGCGGGTGTGGGAAAGACCGCAATTGCAGAAGGTCTCGCAAATCGCATCGCAATAGGTGATGTGCCTGAATCACTCAAAGACAAAGAACTCGTATCACTCGACATGGGAAGTCTTGTTGCAGGTACCAAGTATCGTGGAGAATTCGAAGAGCGTCTCAAGAATATTTTGAAAGATATTGAAAAAGCGGGGGATAAAGTGATTCTCTTCATCGACGAAATTCACACCATCGTAGGAGCAGGAGCTGCTGAAGGCTCACTCGATGCATCAAACATGTTGAAGCCTGCACTTTCTCGCGGAGAACTCCGCGCTATTGGTGCAACCACCCTTCGTGAATATCAAAAGCATATCGAAAAAGATCCTGCGCTCACCCGACGCTTCCAGCCTGTGTATGTGAACGAACCAAGCACCGAAGATGCGATCTCAATCCTTCGAGGTCTCAAAGAAAAGTACGAACTCTTCCATGGCGTGCGTATTACAGACAATGCTATCATTGCTGCAGTAGAGCTTTCGAGTCGCTATATCACTGATCGTTTCCTTCCTGACAAAGCTGTCGACCTCATCGATGAGTCGGCGTCATACCTCAAGCTTGCACTTGAGAACATGCCACCTGTGCTCGAAGAAACTCATCGCAAGGTGATGCGTCTTGAAATCGAGCGAGAAGCACTTAAGAAAGAAACCGATACTGACAAGCATGCAAAAGTCCGTATCAAAGAAATCGAACACGAAATAGCCGAGCTCCAAGACAAAACCGCCGAACTCGAACTCAGTTGGAAAAATGAAAAGGAAACGTATGGTGACATAAAGCAGATCAAGAAAAATCTTGAGAGTCTTCGTCTTGAAGCAGAGGGTGCTGAAGCGCGAGCCGATCTTTCAAAGGCAGCCGAGATCCGCTATAGCAAAATTCCTGAACAGGAAAAGATGCTTGATATTAAGTCTAAGAAACTCAAGAAGCTTCAGGGAACGCGTCGTATCCTGAAGGAAGAAATTACTGAGGCTGATATCGCCGATATCGTGTCGCGATGGACAGGTATCCCTGTGTCACGCATGCTCGAAGAAGAGCGTGAAAAGCTTAATCGTATGGAAGAGTATCTCAAAGCGAAGATCGTGGGACAGGCTGAAGCGGTGCAAAAGGTTGCTGATACCATCAAGCGCGCGCGTGCCGGCATTGCCGATCCTCATCGTCCTATCGGTTCATTCATTTTCCTCGGACCTACGGGTGTGGGAAAGACAGAGCTCACCAAAGCGCTTGCTGAATTCATGTTTGACGACGAGAAGGCGCTCATCCGTGTCGACATGTCTGAATACATGGAGAAGCATTCTGTGTCGAAGATCCTCGGTGCGCCTCCCGGATATGTCGGCCACGAAGAAGGAGGAACGCTCACCGAAATGGTACGACATCGTCCTTACAGCGTGATTCTCTTTGATGAAATTGAGAAGGCACATCCTGAAGTATTCAATATCTTGCTTCAGGTACTCGACAACGGTCGTCTCACTGATTCGAAAGGCAAGGTCATCAACTTTAAAAACACCATCATCATTCTCACGTCGAACATCGGCGCGCAATACATCGATCGTATGGAAAAGATCGGTTTCACTACCGATACCACTGAGAAGTCGCGCTACGACGACATGAAAGCTAAGGTGATGGAAGCGCTCAAGGATAATTTTCGTCCGGAGTTCTTGAACCGCCTCGACGAAATCATCGTCTTCGATGTGCTTTCTCCAGAAACTATTCAGCAGATCGTATCAATTGAAGTTGCCAAGGTGACAAAGCGGCTCGAGCAAAAAGATATTACCCTCGATATTACTCCCGATGTCTGCGCCTACCTTTCGAAGGAAGGATACAATCCAGAGTACGGTGCACGTCCGCTCAAGCGCCTCATTCAGAACAAGATCCTTACGCCTGTTGCATCGCTCATTGTGCGCGATGGTTTGATGAAGGGTGGAACCGTGAAGGTAACGGTGAAGGGTGGTGAGCTCAACTTTGAAGTGAAAAAAGAAAAGCGTGGAGGTGGCAAGAAGAAAGAGGAAGTGATGGTGAAATAGAGTAAAGTTACGTTAGATTTAGATATGGAAAAGAAAGCCCCGCGCAGTGATGCGCGGGGCTTTTGGTTGTGGCGGGTGCCGGGAGTGTTAGCTCGTCAGGCAACCGCTAACGATGCGTTCGAGCACGCAATTCGGGTTCGCCGCCTCCTGAGGGTTCACGGTGTTCGAGGTGTGCAACGTCTGCTTTCCGGCGATCATGATTTTCGGGCCGGAGTTGAACAGTGAGGATGCGAGGATGGTGGTGGATTGTCCTCCATTCGCATTGATGGCGAGGATCGCGTGGTATCCGGCGCTGGGCACTTGCCTGGCGCAGGTCTCCACGAGGTACTCACCGTGTTTGACCGGAGCCACTTCTTTCTCGTGGCAGACGGTTGACGATTGCTGACCCGGCAATACGCCGAGGCAGAGGAGCATGATTGCGATCGCCTTCATGACGATCGCCTTTTTTTCATCCCACATAGGGTGGTTCCTTTCTACTATTTCTACTAACTGCATTTTGTGCAAGGGGCTAAGCGTTGCCGCTTGAGGAAGGTGATCCCCTCGCACGGTGTTGGTACTTCCTAGAAGTTCATTTAATCGTAAATAAATATTATGTCAATCTTATAAAAATTTTTACAAAATTTGATGTTTCAAATGGTAGTGTTGTGGAGGTGAATTCAAAACAAAAAGGTGACATTGCGGTAGGGAGAGCAATAAGCCATTACATCTCTATGGAGTATGAGGTCTGTCTTCCGATTGGTGATAAGCGAGACTATGATTTTATTATCGAAAAGAATGGAGAGGTGAGACGTGTGCAAGTTAAATTTGCTTATTACTCTTCTTCCAAGAAAAGATGTGTAGTCGCTTTAAGAATAACTGGCGGTAACCAGTCTTTTATGCATGCAAAAACGTATAGCGACACAGCGTTCGATGACCTTTTTGTGTGTACAGAAATGGGTGAAATCTATGTATTGCCGTGGAAAGAAATAACATGTAGAAACGAGATTGCTATTGAAATTCCGAAGTATAAAGTGTATAAAGTAAGCTCATGCGTCGGTGGCGGAGTGGTCAATCGCACTTGACTGTAAATCAAGCGCCCTCGGGCTACGAAGGTTCGAATCCTTCCCGGCGCACAAAGTTAGTTAAAACGAGTTATTTAAGTGCTTCTTTAAGAGCGGGTGCTACTTTTTCTGCAATAAGTTTATATCCAGCGTCGTTTGGATGTATTTCGTCCGACATGAGACTGCGGTTACCTAACACATCCTCGAGGACGTTGGGAACAAAATAGAGGCGTCGATTGTCGGCGAACGATTGGAAGCGTTCGGCGTAGGTATCGGTGATGAAGCCTCCGCGTACGCCAAGAAGCACGACGCGCGCACCACTCGCTTCAATACGATCAACGATAATGCCGAGGTTTTCAAATGTTTGATCTTGCGGAACTCGTCGAAGAAAATCGTTGCCACCAAGAAGGACAATCACCACTGAAGGTTCATCAGCGAGGACATTGTCGATGCGTGCAAGGGCGGAAGCGGTGGTATCGCCGTTTACCCCGCGGTTCTCGATGCGCTGTCCGACAAGATCGCCTAAGATCGATACAAAATCATGTCCCGTGTTTGCTCCAAACCCTTTTACAAGGCTGTCACCGAAGGCAATGATAGGACCCTCTTTGAGAGGGGGATTTTTGGAAGGTTGAGGGCGTATAAAAGCATAATATCCGATACCTCCTATAAGGAGTACGGCGATCATGCTCACTAAAAGGCTTTTAGCGATGTGGGACATATCGTTAGTATATCGCATTTGCATACTCTGCAACTTTGCGATATAGTGTCGGAACTATGTCACAAGACCGATTATTGCGTCTCAAATGCACCACCTGCAAGAACGCTAATTACTATACCAGCAAGAACAAGAAGCTTGTCACCAAGAAGCTCGAGTTCAAGAAGTTCTGCGCAAATTGCAAGAAGAGCACTGCCCACAAAGAGGCTAAGATTACTGGCTAACAAGCCGACCCTCACAAAAAATCGCTTCCACAAGGAGCGATTTTTTGTTATGGTGGTGCGTACGGGCCTATAGTTTCAATGGTAAAACATCGCTCTCCAAAAGCGAGGTTCCAGGTTCGAGTCCTGGTGGGCCCGCCTTGTTGTCGTTTGGTTTTTATCTGTTAGGTAATTTTTCAAAATAAATATTTAAAATTGAATTAATTGAAGAGCATAGCAAAGCGGAAATTTCTAAGCTTTTATTTGTAAATTCCTTAATTGAATATTTTTCATGAAAAATTTCAGAAAAGTATCCTTCTATTGCTCCATCAGCAAAGTAATATCGTGTATCTAAAAAACTGGTTTTTTGCAAAGATCTCAATGCGAATTTATTGGATTTGTTTATTTCTTTTTTATAAAAGAAATTTCTGTAGCCATCGGCCAATCTTTTTTTTGTTTGGTAATGAAACGAAACATTGTTTCTTATGGATTTAAGTAAATCAATAATATCTTTAGTTTGATAAATGAAATCACTTCTGAAGTCATCCGTGGTAATTTCATTTTCAAAAGCAATACAACAAACCAACTTCCATCGCATACTATCATCTGCAGATAGGTCTTTAATTAATTTGGTAAATTCTGAGGATTCTAATATTTTTCTTTTTTCTTTTAAATACTGAAGTGATTCGTGAAGTGTGCCAAATAGTAATCTAGCCATATAATAGCTAATACCAGTTATTTCACCATTATTGCCGCTTACCAAGTCTTTCTTATCTATGGAATATAATTCCATCATACTATCATTTACTATTGTTATATTTTTTAGATCATTGAACATAAGTGAGAAAGTAAGAATAATTTCCTTAAAATCCTCATTATCTTTAGTATCGATGGCTGGCTGAATTATGTCTTCAGGTAAGCATTTTCTAATTTTTGCATTCTGGAAACTCCATTTCCCATCACGTTTTTGTATGCCCATGTTATTGATTGTATACTAAGCTTATTAGAATACTTATTTTATGCAATTTGAAAGCGCTTCATCATCCGAGCACGATATCTTCAACTCTTTACGACTTGCTGGTGATGTGCGTGTTGAGAGTGAAAAGCGCAATGAGAATGCTAGACGACTCTCGTTTTCTTTTGATGATGTAGTGGTCTCAATACGTGTGCTTTTGAATGATGAGAGCGGTTCTGATCTTGTTATTACCAATATGACGGTACTTCTAAAGACGGGTTCTAAAGATATGACAGGAAGCGGGTATGGCTCTAAAGCACTTGAGCACATGCTGTCGTGGGCAAAAGAACAAGGTATGCTGCATATTCGAGCATCGCAAGTGTCATCGGCAAGCAAGGGCTTTTGGGAAAAGAATGGTTTTATAAAGGCACCCGAACCGAATCCAACAGGGGATTATCTCCTCGATTTACAATGAAATAAAAACCGTGGCCTTTTTAACAAAAGGCCACGGTTGGTGGTGGGTGACTAGCGTGCGTGCGCACTATCCTTCAAAGAAGAGTGTGGTGAGTTCCGATAGCTGCGCGGAAACGAAGTCCCTGATCGCCGTGTTTACCTCTTCGATTCGGGTGAAGGCTGGTTCACCTGTCGAGCTGTCTTGGAATGTTGCTTCCTCGGCGCGTACTCGCCGTTTTACGCTCCATATCCATGACGTGCCATTGAGGGTAGCGGTCGCTTCCCACGCGCACTCCTTGCCGAATCCTTCATGGCAGTCGGTGAATGCGAGCTCTCCTTTTGCTTTGAGGTCAGCGGGGCTACCCCTCTCGATGGTATCGATGGCGACGGAGGTGAGAATCGTATCATTGGCCAGGGGTTGTTCCCCTTCCCATAAATGGTTAATGTGCATTGGTTCTCCTTGTTAAGGTGTTTGTTTGTGGCTGATACTATCTGATATGGTGTAATAAAACAATATGGCATACGAATTCCTCACTTTCGGCCTCAAGCAAGCGCGATCCGCAATATTTGCAGGGTCTTTTTATGTCTATGATATTCGACTCTTTTTGATTGTTGCCGTATTTGCGTTGTTTTGGAGAACGCGCGTGTATTTTACGGTTACCACCTGACGTCGATGGATGCCACTCAATGTCGGACTTATACTTGTAGCGTTCTTCATCTGGATCGCAGAGAATATTTCGACGTTCCTTGGTGCGTGGCAATATCCTGATCAGGTACACGCATGGGCGGCTGTTTCTACGCAGAAGATCACGTCATGGTTCTTGATGGTCATCCTGAGCAAGAGTGTCCTTGCTACTTCACCTCAATCCACCATATCCGCGGATCACGCTTGAACCATGTCATTTGGCGTTTTGCAAAATGCCAGATTGCTGTTGCGAGAAGGGTAATCATTTCTTCTTTGGTGAACTTGTTCTGAAGATACTGTGCGATAAAGCGATACTCGAGTCCGAAGCTCTCAAGGCGTTTCCACGACACGCCTTCCTTACGTAGTCGTTCGACTTCTTCGATCATGCCGAGCTTGATGCGTTTTTCGATGCGCTCCTTGATGCGTTCTTTGAGTCGTTCGTCATGGTACTTGATACCAATTTGAAGTGCGTTGTAGTGCGGTTTTTTGCGAATGGTGGGGGTGCTTCCGGTGGCATGAATGAGTTCGAGAGCACGTATGATGCGAACTTTGTTGTGTCTATCGATTGATTGTGCTCGTTTGGGATCGAGAACGGTGAGCTCTGCAAAAAGCTCTTCGGTGCTTTTCTGTTCAAGTTCTTTTCGCAGCTTTACATCTGCATTCACTTCAGGAAATATGAGACCGTCGACGATTGCCTGAATATAAAAGCCGGTACCTCCACATATGATGGGGAGTTTGCCGCGGGTGATGATGTCGTCGATAGCTTTGTACGCATGATCTTGAAAATCTTTTACTGAAAATATGATGTTAGGATCTACCACATCAAGAAGATGGTGGGGAATACCTTGCATTTCTGTGGGAGTGATTTTGCCACTCCCAAGATCGAGGCCTTTGTATACTTGGCGCGAGTCCGCAGACACCACCTCACCATTGAGTTTTGTGGCGAGTTGTACGGCAAGATCGCTTTTGCCTGAGGCGGTGGGACCGAGGATGACGATGATTGAGGGTTTTGGCTTTTTCATGGGGATATAAGCATGTTAGACAATACACAAAACGCCGCCCCTATGCCAGGGGCGGCGTTGCGTTAAAACATGATCCCAGTCTCCTTCAACCACAACAGCTGAAGGCGCCACCTTCGGTGTTGCTTGTGATTGTTGCGATGGAAGAACTTGCGACCTCTCTTTTATCAAGGATTATGTGGTGCCGGAGGAGAGACTCGAACTCTCACACCTTGCGATACACGATTTTGAGTCGTGTGCGTCTACCATTCCGCCACTCCGGCATGTTCATTAAGGTACTATAAAACTGTGAAGATGGAAAGAAAATAGTTGAAAAAAGAGCCTTGCGAGGCTCGACGGAGCGAGCACGAGGAATTTTCTAACAAGAAAATATCCGTGCTCTTTTTTCAACTATTTTCTTTTTATCTTCATGGTAATATAAATCCCATGACCGAACCACAACCATCATCTCCCTTTTACAACAATGCGATTTATTGGGTCGAAGTAGAAAAGATCAAGCCGAACCCCTTCCAACCACGTCGTGAATTCGATCAGTCAGCGCTCCAGGCGCTCGCTGACTCTATCCGCCAATACGGCGTGCTCCAAGCACTCGTGGTGACGCGTAAAGAGATTTTCCGTGATGACGGCAGTATGGCGGTGGAGTATGAGCTTGTCGCTGGAGAACGCCGCCTCCGCGCCTCGAAGCTCGCAGGGCTCCAGCAGGTGCCAGTGCTCATTCGTGCAAAGGAGGACAGCGACCTCATGAAGCTCGAGCTTGCGATCATCGAGAACATTCAGCGAGAAGATCTTAATCCTGTCGACCGTGCCAAGGCATTCAATCAGCTTTCTAAGGAGTTTGGCTTCAAGCATTCAGAAATCGGTATCAAGGTAGGAAAGAGTCGTGAATATGTTTCAAACACGATTCGTATCCTTGCACTTCCAGAACACATGCTTCAGGCGGTATCTGATGGCAAAATCACCGAAGGACACACCCGACCACTCCTCATGCTTGTCGATCGTCCCGAAGAGCAGGAGACGCTCTTCAAAGAAATTGTATTCCGCAAGCTCAATGTGCGCGAGGCGGAAACCATTGCGCGCAAGATTGCGGTAGAAAAAACACGCAAGAAGGAAATCGTCGATCAGGAGCTCATCGATATGCAGGGTAAGCTTTCTGAGACACTCGGAACGCGCGTCTCAATCGAAAAGAAAGAGTCAGGAGGTAAGCTCACCATCGACTTTTTCTCAAACGAAGATTTGCGTGCCATTTTGAACATGCTCGAAAAAAATAAAGAGGCAGCAGTTGCAGAAGCGCTCGCTGCACCAGTGACAGAAGACCATAAACCGTTTGAAGGCGATCCAGATGCAAAGCTCTCTGAAGATAAAGATGATACCGAGGAGCTCTACTCACTTAAGAATTTCTCGCTTTAAGTAGGAGTATTGCTAGACAACCAAGTACGCGAAATAAATGATTTCAAAGAGAATAATAGTGCTCAAAATAAACCACACGAGATGACCGAAGAGAATGACACGCTCACGGTGTACGATCCCGTATAAAATCCAAAAGCTTGAAGTGAAGAGGAGAACTACCCACACAACGACTGACACACCCTCAGCGCTTTGCTCGTTCCAAATACGGAGCGCCTGATCGAGACTTGAGAGTGGACCGATAAGTGCGACGGGGTAGGCGATAGAATCAAGTGACCGCTTGAGTGAAGAATCTTTTTCGGTGGGAATGCCTTCTTGATTGCGTTTAATTACATGTCGCAGTTCATAACTCATGCGATATATCATAACGTAGAAAAAAGAAGTTTGCACTTATGCTTGGAAAGAGCCTTGTGAGGCTCGACGGAGCGAACACGAGGAATTTTCTAGCAAGAAAATATCCGTGCTCTTGAAAAGCATGAGAGCAAACTATTTTTTCTTGTTACTTTTTCTTTTTGGCAAAACGACCTCGACCAACTTTCTTTGGTTCACTGAAAATCTTGATGGCACGTTCGAGGGTGATGTCGTAGGGATTGTCTTCGCCTTTGAGTGAGCGAAAATCTGCTTCGTGTACAACGTAGGGGCCGAAACGGCCGATACTTGCAGTGATGGTCTTTCCGGTGTCGGGATGTGTGCCAAGTGCACGAGGAAGAGTGAGGAAGCGCACCGCTTGTTCGAGAGTGACGTGCTCGGGGTCAACTCCTTTTGGAATGCTTGCCATCTTTGGTTTTACTTTCTTTGGTTTTTTCGGCTTCTTAGGTTTTTTGAGTTTGCCGGTCTTAGTGTATTCCGGAGCTGCTGGCACTTCTTCGACAGGTGAGGCTTCTGGTGCATCCATCTGTACATATGGTCCATACTTTCCTATTTTTACATATATAGGAAGACCGGTGTCAGGATGAATACCGAGTGGGGTGTCTTTCTGAATTTCTTTTCCGTCGATGGTAAGTGCGCCGTCACAATCAGGGTAGCGAGCACAGCTCAAAAATTTTCCATTGCGTGAAAGTTTGATTATCATGTGACTTCCACATTTTGGACACACATACTTCACATCGGCATCACCAAGGTTGGTGATCTTGTCACTCTTTTCTTTTTCTTTGATTTCTTTGAGGAAAGGATAGTAAAAATCAGTGAGTGTTTGTTTGTATTGTGCTTTGCCTTCGGCGATGAGGTCGAGCTTGTCTTCCATTTCAGCAGTAAATGAATCGCTAATGTAGTCGGTGAAGTTTTGTTCGAGGAAGCTCGATACGACATCTCCCGTATCGGTAGGGACGAGTGATTTATTAACTTTATCCACGTAGCCTCGCTCTTCGATGGTGCGAATGATTGAAGCATAGGTCGAAGGGCGGCCAATACCACGTTTTTCGAGTTCTTTGATGAGACCCGCTTCAGAGTAGCGTGATGGTGGTTCAGTGAATTTTTGCTCGCTCTTGATATCGATGAGTTCGAGTGTGTCGCCTTTCTTGAGTGGCGGAAGCTCTACATCTTCACCTCGAGCGCCAGTATCAGCTTTGATCCAGCCGGGGAAAATAATTTGTGAACCATTGATTGCAAAGTCGGGAATGGTTTCGCCGCTTTGTGGCCGTGCAAGAATTTTGGTGCGGAGAGTTTTGGCATCAGCCATCTGTGATGCCACCGTACGTGACCAAATGAGTGCGTAGAGCTTTTGTTGTTCGTCATTGATGCCTGCTTTTAGCACGCCGACATTGGTAGGGCGAATCGCCTCGTGAGCTTCTTGGGCATTTTTGCTTTTTGTAGCGTAGGTGCGGAACTGGAGGTACTCTTTTCCGAATTCTTTTTCGATAACTCCCGCAATCTGTCCAAGCGCCTGTTTTGAAAGGGTGGTGCTATCGGTACGCATGTAGGTGATGAGACCTGCCTCATACAATCGCTGCGCAATCGACATGGTGCGTGATGGTGCAAAGCCAAGGCGTGAGCTTGCGGCTTGCTGGAGTGTGGAGGTGATGAAGGGGGCACGTGGCGCACGCTTCACTTCGGTTGCTGAGACATCAGCAACTTCCCACGTCTTTGATGCAGTTCCCACTGCAACAATACGCTCGGCTTCTTTTTGTTCTTTTGGTTCTTCGGTGCAGGTGTAAGTAAGTGCGGTGCCTTTCTTGAGGTCGGCAGTGATCACGAAAAATTGCTCAGGCTTGAATGCGCGGATTTCACGTTCGCGCTCCATAATGATGCGAAGTGCAGGTGATTGTACGCGACCAGCTGAAAGACCGTAGCGCACCTTTTTCCAAATGAGGCCAGAGAGGTCATATCCTACGAGACGGTCGAGCACACGTCGTGCTTCTTGTGCATGACGAAGGTGGTCATCAATATGACGTGGATGCTTCATCGCTTCTTGCACTGCCTCTTTGGTGATCTCGTGGAAGACGACGCGCTTTGGATTCTTGAGTCCCACCGCTTGCTGAATGTGCCATGCAATGGCTTCTCCTTCACGGTCGGGGTCGGTTGCAAGGATGACCTCATCGGCTTTTTTGGCAAGTGACTTAATTTCAGAAATGACTTTTTCTTTTCCTGGAGATACTTCGTAGTGGGGGACAAAGCCCGCTTCGATATCGATGGCTTTCTTATTTGATTTAGGCAAATCACGCACGTGACCAACCGACGCCTTCACTTCGTAAGCGCCGTCGAGGTACTTGGATATAGTCTTCGCTTTAGCGGGTGACTCAACGATAAGTAGCTTCATATAGTGCCAGTATTACACGGTATGATTAAAAAAGTAAAATTACACTATATATAGTATGCCGTCATGCTCGCGAATGATGCCATTGATTTCGAGGAGTGAAAGTCGCGATTGTACAACGTGCGCGGGCTCACCAAGCTTAGTGATGAGTGTTTCTTTGGTGCAAGGAAGGTGTGCAAGAAGTGCATTGTCTCGCACGTCTTGGTGTCGATCGTCGCCGATGATGTGCTCGGTGTGCCATGAAAGCCCGAGCGCTTCGATAATATCGCGCGAACAGGTGACGGGCTGAGCACCTTGCTTCATGAGTGTGTGTGGCCCTTTGGAAAGTGGAGAGAATATTGATCCAGGGACGACAAACACATCTTTTCCAAAATCAAGTGCGAGCCGTGCGGTGATAGAGGTGCCACTTTGTGCGGTTGCTTCGATGATGAGTACGGCGTCGGCGAGTCCTGCCATGATGCGATTGCGTTCGGGGAATGACCATGGACCCGTAGGTTCTCCGACTGCGTATTCTGACAGCAAACATCCGCCGCTTTTCACAATGCGATGTGCAAGTGGAACTTTGGTCCGAGGATAGAGCTCATGATCGGCAAGACTTGAGCCTGGCACAGCGACGGTGAGGAGTCCTGCATCAAGTGCGGTCTCGTGTGCGAGTGAGTCCACACCAATGGCAAGACCGGAAACAATCATGATCGGATATCCGACGAGTCCTTCGATAAGTGCTTTGCATGCGTCGTGCCCGTATTGCGTGTGAGCACGAGAGCCGACAACGGCCAGACATTTGTATGCATCAAAATCGGGAAGGGTACCACGACCATATAATGCGCGGGGTTTCGGACTGATGTGGTGTAGTCGGGTGGGGATCTGATGAGGAGGGATGGTTTGAATAGGTGGCATATAGCTGTTATAGTACAAAGGTTGATTAAAAAGGGGATAAAAAACACCTCAATTACAACTCATTTAGCTCATATCCATGCTCGACATTAAATTCATCAGAGAAAATAAAGACCTTATCAAAGAAGCGGCACGCAAGAAGCACATCAACTTCGATGTGGATGCACTCGTGTCCGTGGATGATAAGAGAAAAGCACTCCTCACCTCAGTCGAAGCAAAGAAAGCTGCTCAAAATGAAGTGAGTACCAAAATCCCTACCGCATCTGAAACCGAGCGACAAGAACTTATCGCAAAGATGCAAGAGGTGAAAGCAGAATTTCAGAAGGAAGATGAAGAACTCAAAGAAGTAATGAAAGAATGGCATGCCATGATGCTTCAGGTGCCGAATATTCCTGATATGTCGGTACCCGAAGGAGCGGGAGAAGAAGAAAATAAGGTGGTTGCCGAATGGGGAACAAAACCTGCGTTTACCTTCACTCCAAAAAATCACATCGACCTCATGCTCGGTCTTGATATGGTGGACTTCGAGCGAGGCACCAAAGCGCACGGCTTCCGTGGATACTTCCTCAAAGGTGCTGGAGCAGAGCTCTCATGGGCAATTTGGAATTATGGCCGAGAATTTTTTGGTAAACGAAACTTCACACCATTCATTGCACCAGCTGTGGTGAAGAAGGAATTTTTCTATGGGACAGGCCATCTTCCAAAAGATGCTGATGACCTTTTCCGCACTCAAGACGAAGATTATCTTTCAGGAACCGCAGAGGTGCCGATGATGGCATATCACGCTGACGAAATTCTCAAAGAAGCGGATCTTCCGAAGCGCTACTTTGCCTTTTCTCCATGCTATCGCCGTGAAGCGGGAAGTCACAGCAAAGATACGAAGGGACTTATTCGTGTACACGAATTTTACAAGCTCGAGCAGGTGATCTTGTGTAAAGCAGATCATGCAGAATCAGATAAGTTCTTCGAAGAAGTGAATCGCAACTACGAAGAGTTCATCGAATCGCTCAACATTCCGTATCATCGCCTCCTCATTTGTGGTGGGGATCTTGGTGCAAGCAAGGTGAAGCAGTATGACACCGAAATTTGGTTTCCATCGCAGGATGCCTTCCGCGAAGGTTCAAGTGCGTCATACTTCCACGACTATCAGACACGACGTTTTAATATTCGCTACGATGATGGTGAAAAAAAGCGCTATGTACACTCACTCAACTGTACTGCCGTTGCAACGCCGCGTATTCTTGCAGCAATCGTCGAAAATTATCAGAACGAGGACGGCACCATCACGATTCCAGAAGTTCTCCGTCCGTACATGGGTGGAAAAGATAAAATATGCTAAGACGAAAGAAAGTTCTTCTTGAGACACCGAATCGCCGCAGACGCCGCCGCATCCGTCTTATCCGAAGAATGATAGTTCTCGTGCTTGCATGTGGTCTACTTATTGGATTGTGTATGTGGATTGTGCGCATTCCCGCACTCACCATTCAGACGGTGACTGTGTCAGGCACATCTCGCACCGATGCCGACGCACTCAAGCGTGTTGCAGATGACATGTCATCGGGAGCATACGGATATATTGTGCCAAAGCGGTTTGTGATTGGATATCCACGTCATGAAATTGCTGAGCGTATTCTCAATGATTTCAAAACCGTGCATCAAGTGAAGGTGCGCCGTACTTCACTCACGTCGGTAGAGATTGCGGTGAAAGAGCGTTCGACGGCTGCGCTCTATTGCGGTATGGAATGCTACCACCTTGATGATCAAGGATACGCATTCGAGACGGGTATGCCCACAGATTCCTTTACACGCTTTGTGAATGTGCGTGCAACAAGTTCTGATGCGAGTGGGCTTGGTACCTCGCTTATCGAACCTCGAGTGATGCATGATCTTGTTGATTTTACACGCCAACTTGAAACCGTTGGTTTGAAATTTCAGTTTGTTGAAATGGATGGCAATGATCGGGTAAATGTCGTGACAGAACAGGGAAGACTCATCATATCAACCAAAGAATCGCTCGTTGAACAATTCGAATTATTGAAGACAGCACTCCCTTCGATACCTACATTTTCTTACATCGATCTACGGTTTGGGAAAAAGATCTTCTATAAGACTTCCGCTTCATCAACACCTGCTATATAATATAGAGGTATGTTGAGCGTTACTATTTCATATCTCAAATTTCATTACGGCAGAGCCTATATCGAAGGATATAAGTATCTTCGTCCGCATGGTCTCGCTCTTGGATACATTGGTATTCCGCTTGCAATTATTTGGACACTTATCCCGATCGTCATCGGCCTCTTCTTTATCAGTGGCTTTTATCTTATCTTCCTATGGAACGTTCAATAACCTTGCGTGGTGCACAAAAAGAAATGTTGGCACTTGAGCGCTATTTCCCGCTACATCTTCGTGAGAAAGCGGAAGAGGTATTGTTCGGACTTTCGATATTCTTTCTTTCGTTTGCGGTGCTTTTTAATCTTCTCCGCTACACCGAGGCAGGATCAATGCTGTGGCCTATCGCAGAGGGTCTCTTTTTGGTGACGTTTGCACTACTTCTGAAAACAATTCTCATCGAAGTGTATTTCAACTATCTGTCTCGCCAGCTTGAAAAGAGTCACGAAATGTCTTTTGCGACACTTGTCGTGCTCGGTCTGCATCATCCTCAGAAAAAAGATCTCGCAAAAGCGTTTTTGCATTCACGATTCGGGCAAGAAGTGATGATGCGTCTTGGTGTAGCAAAAGAAATGATTCACTATATTGAGAACAACAAACAGCATGCGGATATCGCACTTCCTTCGCGAGGACATTTTCATCATCTCGCAGGACACCTCTACGATGAGGATCCGTACTTTAGAGATTTTCTTTCACGTATGGAGATTGCGCGTGAGCAATTTTTGATGTCAGCAGAACATGTTGAGCATGGTCATCGCCGTCGTCGAGCTGGTAAGACCTTGCTTGCACCAGCATTAGGTCGTAGCGTAGAGCCATTATTCTCACTCGAACATGTGACACGTACCGAGGTCGAGGAGTTCGAGCGCTTTTATCGTATTATTATTACCGAACAAGGACTTCAGCAGATGGTAGCGTATTTCAAAGAAGATATGATTCGGTTCGTGTCGGGTAGTGAGCGTGCGGAATTCATCACTGAGCTCATCGAGTATTCATTAACAGCACATAAGGAGCGTTTCCACGGAGCTTCCATAATTCTTCCATCAGATGTTCGTTCATTCATTATTTCGAAAAAAGCACACGCCTAAAGTACCCGAAGCGTACTTATCAGGTCTTACGCTCGGTCCTCATCATCATGAGGCTTCCTCTTTGCATCTCGCAGAGAAAATGAAAGAAAAAGTAAAAGATGCAGAGCGTATCGCTATCGGAACACATCAAATTCCAAACGCGCTCATCATGCTTGCGCTCGTCTCGATGTGTGCCAATTTCGCATTCGGTTACTTTACCTACCGTGCACCAGAGGAAGTAAGCAAGGTGCTGCAGGTGGCGATGTCTTATGATGGATCTTCAACAGGGGAGCAAGAGCCGCGAGGTTCTGATGATCAAGCTACCGACGAGCCTCCCACCTTTGCTTCTTCGACTCACTTTGCAATGATCGATACGCCAAGCAAGCTCACGGTGACTGCTGAGGCGTATGTGGTCGTCGACACCACCACAGGCGAAATCATTCTCGAAAAAAACGCAGGTGTGGCGTACCCCATCGCATCAGTGTCAAAACTCATAACAGCAATTGTGACCAAAGAACATACTGATCCGCATCACATCGCGACGGTGACCGATGATTCATACAACACCTACGGCACCGAAGGAGGATTGTATCGAGGTGAACGTATTTTGGTGACGGATCTTCTATATCCGCTTCTTATGGAATCATCAAACGATGCGGCAGAAGTGCTTGCGCGTGACTATGGGCGAGAAGATTTTATGGCACTCATGAATGATAAAGCGGCATCACTTGGCATGGAGCAAACTACCTTTGAGGATCCAAGTGGTTTGTCGCCGAACAACGTATCAACAGCCTATGATCTCACCAAACTCGCACTCTACATCAAGAAAGCATATCCCGAACTCCTCGATATTACGCGTGTGAAAGAATTTGGTATCGCCGATCACTCATGGAAAAACCAAAACTACTATCTGACCTTCCCGAACTTCCTCGGTGGGAAAAATGGCTTTATTGATGAAGCCAAGAAAACGACGCTTTCGTATTTCAAGGTGAACTTCCGTGGTACTGATCCGAATTCAAAAGCAGAAGAGCGACATCTCGCACTCATCTTGCTCAGGAGCAACGATCGCAATCAGGATGCGTCAAATTTGTTGTCGTTTATAACGCGTAATATTCGCTATGTCTCAAACTTCAAAGAATAGGGTAGGGTTAGTATTTCTTAGTATCTTTTGTATTGCACTTATATCGACCTTTGATTTCACCGGACAGTCATCGTACACACGTTCTGATGTGCAGGTTGCTACGTCGACACCTCAAGAAAGCATGGTTGCCTCGACCACGGCTACTCTTTCATTTGTCGGAGACATCATGCTTGATCGTGGGGTAAAGATGCGTGTACAAAAACAGGGAGGGGGCGACTACAACTTTCTCTTTGAGAACGCTGAATTTCTCAAAACACCCGATCTGATGTTTGCCAATCTCGAAGGTCCTGTATCAGATAGAGGGCAAAATGTCGGAAGTATCTATTCGTTCCGGTTTGAGCCTGTCGTGCTCGACGCTTTGCACAACGCTGGCTTTGATGTGCTTTCGATGGCAAACAATCATATCGGTGATTGGACCAAGCTTGCACTCGAAGACACCCTCACGCTTGGTCGGGCGGCAGGATTTGATATGGTCGGGGGTGGCACTGACTATCAAGACGCCATCACTCCTGATGTACATGTGGTGAATGGTATCACGATTGCCTATCTGGGATTTTCTGATTTTGGTCCCGCTGGTGTGCTGCTTCGTGCTCCAGCGGGTGCGACAAGCACTGCGAGTGGTTCGACAAACGCTGGTCCTGGTATTTTGTCGGCATCTGATCCGCTGCTTCCGGCAATCATTCGCGATGCATCTGAGCAGGTGGATATTTTGGTGGTGTCATTTCACTTCGGTGATGAGTACAAGGCGCGCTCGAATGCGCGTCAGCAACGCCTCGCACATCTTGCGATAGATAACGGAGCAGATATTGTGGTAGGGCATCATCCACACGTGCGCCAAGAGACCGAGGAATACAAAGGAAAGCTCATTGCTTACAGTCTCGGCAACTTCATTTTCGATCAAAACTTTTCCGAAGAGACGATGCGCGGTATGAAGCTTGATGCGCTGGTGAACAAAGAAGGGGTGGTGTCGTATAGCACGTCCACCATTCAGCTGAATTCAAATTATCAACCAAGCATGGTAGAGTAGCGACCATGTCGTTTTGGGATCATATTAAAAAGCCAGTTCTCATACTCGCACCGATGGCCGATGTCACCGATGCGGCGTTTCGACGTATCATTGCAAAGTACAGTAAGCAACAAGGCGCCACTCCTGATACGAGCTATGTGACATGGACGGAGTTCGTATCAGCCGATGGTCTTGCAAAAGCAACACCTGAAGGCAAAGCAAAGCTCATGCGTGATCTTGTATACCATGAAAGCGAGCGACCCATCGTGGCGCAGTTTTTCGGATCAAATCCTGAGATCATGTATGAAGCAGGAAAGCTTGCGGTGCGACTTGGGTATGATGGCGCGGATATCAATATGGGATGCCCCGACAAATCGATCATGAAGCAGAAAGCAGGTGCCGCCCTCATGCGTGATCCCAAGCGAGCCCGCGAACTCATCCGTGCACTCAAACGTGGTGCACAAGAAGAAAGTGAAAAGCGAGGGGTGCCGATGATTGGTATTTCGGTGAAGACGCGTGTCGGCTACAACAAAGTGGAGATTGATAGTTGGATCCCCGAACTCCTTGCCGAAGATATCGATGTGCTCACCGTGCATTGTCGTACCATGAAGGAAATGTCGAAGGTTCCTGCACGATGGGAACATATCAAAGAGGTGGTTGCGATCCGTAATGCGATGGGGAAGAAAACGCTCATCATCGGCAATGGTGATGTGAAAGATATTCACGATGCCGCAGAAAAAATACGAGAGACCGGAGCAGATGGTGCCATGCTTGGACGTGCGATTTTTGGTAATCCATGGCTCTTCAGTGGTGAAGTAGTGACTGATCCGAAGGAACGACTCAAGGTGATGCTCGAACATACCCGCTTATTTGCAGAATTGCTCGGGGATATTAAGAATTTCGCCATCATGAAGAAGCATTACAAGGCATATGTGAACGGCTGGGACGGAGCAAAGGAGCTTCGTGAGAAATTGATGGCAGAGGAGGACATCGCAGGGGTAGAAAAGGTGCTTGTGGGGGAGGGGCTTGACATAAAATAAGGGTGTGCTAATATCCTTATCAAGACAGGACAGCAGCTACGGCTTGCAGTCCCGTTGAATCAAACAACAAACCAAAGAAAGGAATGCAGCCTATGTGTGTCAACCGCACGCAATTCAACAGCAATAGCTCCAAAGTCACGTTCATCACCTTCGGCACCGGCCACGCCCGCCGCTATCACAACGCCTCCGGCGGCGACAGCCAGTCCTCCATGTGCACCGTGATCGGCCGCACGTCGCGCCCCGGCAGCATCCCGTCGGCGGGCTAGCGCCTCAGTTTCCTGACCAGCGACAGCGGTCAGGCTCGGACCCCGGTCGTCCCTCTTCGGAGGGGCGGCCGGCTTTTTTATGTTCATTCCCACTTCATCATCCGTCATGTATACTACCCACACTCGGTGTTGGTAGTTTTATTATTCGCACATAATTTATATACACATATGCAATCAAAAGACCTCACAAAAGAAGCTCCTCGATCTCCAAAAGACATCATGGGAAGCTATGCGATTCTCGCACGCACGATCGACAAGTGTCGCGCCACCATCGCAGGTACCAATGGCGAATACCATTTTAATTGTCCGCTCGATCAGATGATTTTCGGATTCAAGGGAACTGACGCAGAAGCATTCAAAGCAAAAGCAGCAGAGGGGGCAAGTGATGAAGAATTGCTTGCATTTCTCAATGAGACGGGTACCCCAAAGACCAACGAAGAAATTGCTGCATGGACAGCATCAGTGATGAAGACTGACTACCACAACCACGAAGATGCCGGCAAGAAAGCATGGTTTGACGGTGAATGTACTCGCCTCGGTCTCGATCCTGAGAAGACCTATCTCTTCGACTATCTCGATGAGGATGATCGGGTGTCGTACTAGATTGTTTTAAAATAAAAGGCAATGTTGAAAGACATTGCCTTTCTTCTTGACAAAATTCATTTTATTTGCTATAAATTGGCAGAAATAAGTACAGATTTTTGACATGAACAAAAAAGACTACTACACCACTTTGGGTGTTCCAAGACACGCATCTGGGGATGAGATAAAGGCGGCCTTCAAAAAGCTCGCCCGCGAACATCACCCTGACGTGGCGAAGGATAAGGCGATTTCCGAGATTAAGTTCAAGGAGATCAACGAAGCCTACGAAACATTGGGCAATCCTTCCAAACGCCAGGCCTATGACGAAGCGCAAAGTAAAGCGCTTGTCACAAACCTCGATGCAGACGCTAAAAGCGTCGTCGACGAATACTTCACCCAATTCCACCAACAATCCTGAAACCCTAACAAGAAAGACAACGTGGACGAAATCCAACTCAAGGGCCAGTTTGCCGAACTCGGCGAACAGGTCGACAGCTTCTTCACTCGCAGGACTGAAGATCAAGGTAAGGCGGCGCTCAAAGAGCATCGCGACCAGGTTCTCGCGCAGATTCCACAAATGGATGGTATACTGCGGGAATATCCGATGTACGGCGCGATCGGTTTCCTCGGCAAGTTCCAATTCACGGACTGCCCGGAAGTCAACGCGCTCGCCAAGGCAAGCTCCGCCAAAGCGCTCGAAGCAATTCGGGCGAAGAAAGCATTGAAGCTCGCCGACAGCGCTCGCCCCGCGTGGGACCATCTTCTGGAAAAGGATCCGGAAGCTCTGTGTGCGATCGTCGCGCTCTGCTTCCTCGCGAGCAAGAAGAAAGCGATCATCAACCGACTGTAACCCAAGAAATACTATGAACGACACCGCACTGGCGATCCGCCAGACCCTGCAGCAATCCGGCCCGTTGGCCGCAGAGAATCAACTCACCGTAATCGGCCATCAAGCCGGAGACGAGCAGTTGGCGCTCATCGTACAGGCACTTCTGCCTGGTGAAGTGGCAGCTATCGTAGGCGAAGGCGATTACACCAAGCCTTCGATCGCCGGTCACTTCGTCACCCCTGAACAGTTCCTTGGCGCTCTCGAGCGCTTCGGAGCACGTTGGGGACGTCTCGAAGGAAACATTCGCGGCGATATGGTGAGTCAGATGTCCCAAGAAGTCGCGGACTTCGTCTTCTCCGTCATTTTGACCGGAGACGAAGGCCACCGCCACTCCTTGATGAACGCTCTCCTTGCTGATCCTCTCGGCAAGGACGTGCTCATCTTGGTCGCAGTCGACGAAGTCGGCTGTCCCGAGTTTCTCGAAGATGATGTCCTCGACATCGGTATGGCAGAAAAGGGAACGTGGCAGGAGCTTTACGTCGAGATCGAGCATATCGATCGTCACGGACTCCTCTCGCTCAAAAAGGAAATCATGGCCCTCTACCCGAGGGACTTCGACTCCGAGAGCGGCAAGGACCACCCGTCACGGCGTTTCATCACCCGCACTCTGAAAACCATGTCTCGGATGGCGGCGAAGCATGTCGGCCAAGAGAAACCGGCAGAAGCGAAGGCGGAAGTCTTCTCGGACGTCTAAACCTCAACCCGCCCCATCCATGCGCACGCCGCGTGGATGGGGCAACTTTTATCCGAAAGGAATCTATTGATGATTATTGCAACGATTGATAACAGGCATCCGATCACCATCGCTCTCGCACACGCTTTTAAAACGGGAAGGGTCGCACCTGACCGCGAGATGAGTCTGTGCGAGGAGCTTCAGGATCTGGTTGTCGAGTCGGCGAAGAAATTCGTTGGCTTCAAGAACATCGAGTCTGTCCGCAAGGCACTCGACATCACTCTTGGTATCCTCTCACTCGCAGTCGTTCATTCGACTAAAGGCAAGGAGGATCCCGAAGCATGGGCGGAATTTGTCGTCCGTAACGGCCTCAAGACTCCTATTGGCGGGGTGATCCAGTTGGTAAAGGAAATCGCCGATACTTCTGATCTGGCGCAAATTGAATCTACAGAAGGGGTGAAGTTTGCGTCCGCAAGAGAATATCTTCTCACATATGCCATGGGGCGTGATGAGGGTCGTCCCTTGAAATGGAATGGATACAACATGATGCTGTCAGCTCTCGATGTGCGAAAAAAAAATCGTCAGGAATCTGAGCTGGCTCGCTGGTTCATTCAATTCGTGGTGGTGCAATCCGTCGAAGGATGGTTGCAAATTAATCGCCAGCAAATGGAGACTGCAGAGGGGGGTCGCTCGATCCCACTGCTAGCGGATGAGGTGACCAACAACCTTATCTTCCGCTATTGCTCGGGGCTCCCTCTCAAGGGAAAGTGTATTCTCAAAGCCAAGGATTTCCGCGCTGTTCATGCCGCTTACATGGCGGACAAGAATGGTTGGACGTCCAAAGCCAAGAAGAGATACGCTGAGTTGGCTGGGAGGGTTCCCTTGGAATTCCAACCCCTGCTACTCTTTAAGGGGCGGGACTGGTTTACACGGTTTCTTGCCAAAGGGCCGCCGGCTGTCCCAAAGAAGGCAGAGATGCTGGACAACGTCTCTGGCAACGTTCAGGGATATCATGTAGAAATGTTTGCGTAGTAGCTTCGTTTCTTCGTGTCACAGGACGTCATGCATTCGTGCGTGGCGTCCTTTTTTGTATGCTTTTTTGAGTGCCGCTTTTGCGTTATAATCCTTGCATATGTCATACCAATCCCTCTACCGAAAGTATCGCCCCCAGACGTTTGCTGATGTGGTAGGACAAGAGCATGTGGTCAAAGCGTTGCAGGGTGCCATCGAAGCGAATGCTATCTCTCACGCATACCTTTTTTCAGGATCACGTGGTACCGGGAAGACGTCGCTTGCGCGTATTTTTGCAAAAGCACTTGGCACTGCCGATGAGGACATCACCGAAATTGACGCCGCTTCACACACCAGTGTCGAACACATTAAAGAACTCAATGAGGCCGTGTTCACTCTCCCATTTCGCTCGCCGTACAAAATCTATATCTTGGACGAAGTGCATATGCTCTCGAAGTCTGCGTGGAATGCGTTCTTGAAAACACTTGAAGAGCCGCCTGCACATGTCATCTTCATTCTTGCTACGACCGAAATCGAGAAAGTACCTGAGACCATTCTGTCGCGTTGTCAGACGTTTTTGTTTAAGAAGCCGACGCGCGCTATTTTGCGTGCGGTCATCGAGAAAGCAGCGAAAGCAGAGAAGGTGAAGATGGAAGAAGGAGTGTCAGAGCTCATCGCGCTCTTTGGTGACGGAGCGTTTCGTGATGCATACGGAACCCTCGAGAAGATCATCGGAGCAAGCGCTGACAAGACCATTACCCGTGCGGAAGCCGAAGCAATCTTGGGTGCACCTGATGAAGCAATCATTCTTTCATATGTTGAAGGTGTTGCCACCAAAGATGTGGAGAAAGCACTTGGAGCGGTGCGTGCGCTTTTAGAAAAGGGAGTTGATATCATCAAGGCGAGTGAGCTCATACTCGAGCGATTCCGCGCATTGCTTCTCCTCACGATTTCAAAAGAATCTGTAGCAGGATTTCAGTCTGAGCTTGGCGAACATACGTTCGAGACGTTGTCGCGTATCGTAGCGGCAAAGCCAGCTGCGGTGTCATCAACCACACTTCTTACGCTACTCGATGCGTATGCACGCATGAAAGCATCACCGGTGCCTGAAGTCTTGCTTGAGGTGGCGGCGATTGAGGTGGCGGGGAAGTAACAAAAAACACCGCCTTGTGTGGGCGGTGTGCACGACGAACGTGCGTGGTGTGGGTCAGGCGGTGGCTGGAGTGGGGATGTCGATGATGCCCTCAGCCTGTTGGCGGAACCCTTCGTCTTTGAAGTTGAATGTGAGTTCCGGTTCTTCGAGACCTTCTCCACTTTTGCTCACCTGAAGAAGAAGCGGAGGACCTTCCTGTCCGTATGACAAGCCCTTGTGAACAGATTTCACGACGATCAGATAGGTGAATTCCATTTCCTCTGGGGAGGAAGCGAGTTCCTGAACCGTTGCTGCTGCTTTCTTTGGATCCTCGGTGGTGAGTCGTGTCGCCGAGAGGGGGAGTGAGGCGGTTGTGTGGGTGGTGAACGTGGTAACGATGTAGAGCTTCATAGGTGATATGTTTCAGTAGAAAACTAGCATACTGAAGGGAAATGACAAATAGAAAAAATATCGGAAATATGTATAATGGAAATCTCCGCATATTCGTGAGGCAGAGCACTACAAAGCTCTGCATGATAGCTGGGTGGGTACGTGGTATATGTAAATAAAACAATAATTGGGGGATCGTCTAATGGTAGGACATAGCGTTTTGGTCGCTAGTATCGGGGTTCGAGTCCCTGTCCCCCAGCCAAGTTGAGGCAGGTTCGGAGTCCGAGAAGGGTCATATAAATATAGAAAGGCTTAGTTCAGCATCTCTCTAAACAACTTCGCTGATTCCTCTTGAGTAACAGGTTTCTTCTTGGAAAGTTTCCACATTACTTTAAATTGTGAGGCCATCATGTCAGCAAATTCTTTGTTTTCAATGATAAAGCCGAAATTGCTTTTTTGTGAAGAAACAAAAGAAACTTTATTTTCGTAAATCCAGTAGCCCATAGAAAAATCAATTTCCTTTGGGGCAATTCTTACTTCTCTTAGGAAATCACCACCGGCTCCCATGAATGGAAACTTTTTCATATCAATGGTCTGCTTTTCTGGCCAGATCGCATCTATATAAATATTTCTCTTAACTCTTTCTTTGTTAAACTCCTTAAAAAAGGAGTCACCTAGAGTTTCAAGCATGGACTTGATTGGCCAATATGATTGAGAGGTAATGTTTCTGTAGAGGAGAAGATCCCGTGTGAGGTGCTGCATTTCCTTCCTTCCTTCGAATATCTGCACCCGTGGCCCTGAGACGGGCTTTTTACCCATCTGAATTTCACTGAAGACTTGTTCGACAGCTTTCTTTGCTTCCGAGAATTCCTTTATGTGCCCATCAAAAATCAAGTCAACTTTCTCCTTTGCAGCCGCAGAGAATATCTTTACACGATCCTTCTGGGACTGGGTGACCAAGCCTTTTTCTTGGAGATTCTTTAGATATCCATAAAGGGAAGGGCGCGAGATACCTGTTTTCTTGGCAATCGTTCCTGCCGTCTGTGCAGGATTTTCTACCAGGAAAATAAACGTGTCGGTTTCGGCTTCAGTGAGACCGATCGCAGCGAGTTTTTTGGTAATCATGGGCCCAGCGTACTCCTTTTCTCCATTGTTGTCAATGTTGTACAACACTATTTACATTATTGCTAGATATAAATAATCTAGAGCATATGAACAAAAAAGCCATCACCTATAGCATTATTTTCGTACTCTGCCTTGCGGGTGCGCTGTTTTATTCCAACCATAATGAAGTGAAGCAGTATGTGGCAACAGAAGCGACCAAGGTAAAAATTGCGAGTCTGCCAAATGTGCAAGGATTGCCTGTATATGTCGCTATTGAAAAAGGTTATTTCAAGGATGAAGGTCTGGATGTTGAGCTTGTTAAATTTGAAGCTCCTAATCAAATCATTGATGCTCTCTTGCAAGGTCAAGTTGATCTAGCTCACCCAGGCGGGGCAACAGGTATTGCTGGAATTGCCGACTTCAAAAATCCAGGTAAGCTCAAAATTTATGCAGTGGCAGGTGGGGACGATTCAACTGTTCAGAACGATGCCATTGTCGTAAAGAAAGATAGCCCTATTAAAACCATTCAAGATTTGAAGGGAAAGAAGCTCGGTATTATGGCTGGCACTATTCAGTGGCAGACAATCGCTCGTGAGATACTTGATAAAAACAATCTCACATATGACAAGGATGTTAAGATTGTTGAAATCGCTCTTGGTCTCCAAGCTCAAGCTCTTGCTACTGGTGACATTGATGCTGCACTCATAATTGAGCCAGTTCCTACAGTTGTTAAGGCAAAGCGTATCGGTCAGGAGCTCGTGCCATTTGCAGCAGCTACATACATTGCTAATCCGTTCTATGCAGGAGCAGGAATTATACGAGTAGATTTTGCTAAAGAGAACCCACATACTACAAAAAAAGTAATGAACGCTATTGCAAAAGCAATGAAGGACATTCGAGAGAATCCTGATGCGGATAGGCAGTATCTCAAAGGCTACACTCAGCTTGATGACACTACAATCACCAAAGCACCAATTCTCTTATTCAAGATGTATAACGAGCTTGATGAGAAAGACATAACTGAAACTCAAAAATTCTATGACATCTTCACGAAATGGGGTGTAGTCAATGGAAAGATGGATTTTAAGCAACTCATTTATTCTCCAAGTAACTAATGACAAAAGCCGTTGCAGTTAATAACCTAAGAAAGTCATTTAATCAGACTGAAGTCTTTCAAGACTTCAGTCTTGATATTGAGGAAGGAAAAATAACTGCAATCTTCGGACCTAACGGATCAGGCAAATCAACTTTACTAAATATCCTGTCGGGTATTATTCCTAAAGACGGAGGCAATTACCACATTGAAAACTTCAATCATTTTCAATTTAGTTATATCTTCCAAAATTATCGTGAATCGTTATTACCTTGGCGAACCAATTTTGAAAATGTAGCATTGCCACTTCAAATTCAAGGCAAGACCAAATCAGAAATAAAGGAGAGAGTAGAAAAGCTCCAAAAGCTTTTCGAGTTTAAGATTAATTGGGACCACTATCCTTACGAATTAAGTGGCGGACAGCAGCAAATTGTTGCTTTCATGAGAGCACTCATAACTGAGCCCAATGTACTCTTTATTGATGAGCCTTTTTCTGCTTTGGATTATGAAAACAATCTCCGTTTGCGAGAACACTTGCAGAAATACTATCTGACATTTAAGCCTACAATTCTTCTCATTACTCACAATATTGAGGAAGCAGTTCATCTGGCTGATAAGATTGTTGTCTTATCAAAAAAGCCAACACAGACTCTTGAGACGATTGAGAACCCTTTACCTTATCCTCGGAGTCTTCAGTCTCTTAAAACTGAGCAATTTCACCAAGTAAAAGATAAGGTCCTAACTGCTTTCCAAAAAGCTGCAAACCTATGAGAAAGTATTCATTTATAGGACCAATAGTTTTAATTGCAGTCTGGGCTATTGTCGCTCGGCTTCATTTGGTAGATTCCTTTTTCTTGCCCGACCCTTTTGAAACCATAAGTGAGCTTGGCAGGCTATTGATAAAAGGTTCAATTATCCCAGACTTATTGGCAACACTGGGACGTGTGATGATCTCTTTTATGATTGCTTTAGTTATTGGCTTACCGCTTGGCTTATGGCTTGGACGGTCTGAAAAGCTATACAGAAGTTTTGAGTTTATAATCGACTTCTTCCGATCAACACCAGCCACAGCCATGTTTCCACTATTCCTTCTGGTGTTTGGAGTAACTGATACCTCTAAGATTGCTGTTGCCGCTTTTTCCTCGATGCTTATCATCGTTTTTAATACAGCTTATGGCGTGATGCATGCTAAGAAATCAAGGGTGCTTGCAGCCAAGATTATGGGGGCAACAAAAGCTCAAATATTTAGATGGATACTTTTCTGGGAAAGTTTGCCTCAGACATTCATCGGTCTCCGAAGTTCTGTAAGTTTATCTTTGGTAGTTATCGTTGTTACTGAGATGTTTATCGGAACACCTACAGGAATTGGGCGTAGAATTATTGATTCTCAAATTACCTACGAGATCAAAACAATGTACGCGGCTATTTTGCTTGCGGGAATCATTGGATATTTGCTCAACCTACTTCTGTTAGCTTTTGAGAAAAAAGTTTTACATTGGAATGGTAAATAATGACCCCCTTTGGAATCGAACCTGTGCTCCTAGGAAAAATCTGAATCAAGGTGCATATTTAGAGCCACATAATTGATAAAAGTTAGAGTCGCAGACCGGCAGCCAAGTTGAGATAGGTTCGGAGTCCGATGAGGGTCGAAATCCTTCGTTTATCTTCTAATTAGAGAATGTTAAAATAGTAAAGTATAATTATCTAGTAATGAAAATCACTAACCACGAAACACTGTTAACAAATTTTGTTCTTGTTCCCGAAAAGCCTGTTGAGCCAGGGACTTTAAATGCTGATAAAATTAAATCAAAAATCATTGAAATATTTGGAGATTCAAGTAAACCAATCACCACTCAATTTCCTGAGCTAATGTTGATATTTGATTCAACAAATCAAATTAATATTACAGCAGAAAGAGAAAAAATTATTATTTCAGATAATAAAGTCACTGGATATGCTTCAAGAGACCTTGCGAAATTTACTCAACTAGCACGAGCAGTATATGAAATATTAAGTTTTGATAAATTGAAAGCTTATGGTTTCAATATTATTTCCACGTTCGAAACTGATGCTGAAGATTCCTCTCAGTTTTTGAGAGATAAATTTATACAAAAAGAAGCGTTCGGTGATGCCGGAGAGCTTATTGGAAGTGCTGTTCGATTTATTTATAAAACAAAAGATGGAATTAGAAATGATCTTAGAATTGAACCTAAGTTTGCAGATGGTGCATCTGTTATACCGCAAGGAAATATCCAAGTATCTCAAAACTCAAATTTTATAGATTCAGCACTCCCAACACTAACTGATTTTAAAGAGAAAACAACTAATCTCTATAATGATTTACCAGTGGTTCTAGGTAAGCTAATATAGATTTATGGATAAATTTATTTATATTGCGAACGGAACTTCTGGCATAGAGACATTTAATGCCCCAAATCAGCTTTTTGCTGTTGGTGCTTCTTCTATCTCTGCCTCATTTATTCCACCAAGCGACAATAGTAATCTAACTGTGGCTCTAGGAACAGGAGAAACTTCTGGGTCAATATTTACGATCAATGATCTAAATCGATTTAATAAAATTGTTTATAATCACCAAGATATACTCACTCATACTAGTCTTTATGAGAAATTAAAAACCTATGAACATAAATTTAATAAAAATTCTAAGGAATTTCACGAAGAATGGGAAAAAGGAATCCTACAAAGTAGACCAGAATTTTATGAGTGGAACAGCATCTACAAAGTTTTACATGTGTGATGTCTATAGATAAAAGAGTAACAGAAATTAAAATAGCATTAAATGAGTATAAGGATATTTTTCAAGATCCTGAAAGAGCTATTAATTCTATGAAAAAAGTTGGGAATATTATTTATTTTCCTCACGAAATTAGTCACCAACGTGCGGAAGGTATGTTGCTTAAAGATAAAGTTGGCTATCTTTCTTTTTTTGAAATCTATAATCTAAAAGAAAAAAAGGTTGAAGGTTATACATATATATTTTCTTCAGATGAGTATGATTATCTTCTTGAGCATAAACCTTCAAATAAAATGTCGGATGATTGTTTATATTTTAATTTTCATTATCAAAATGATGAGCAGCACGAGCCCCATGTATCATCAATACACTCGGGGGTTAGGTACATTTCTAGAAGTATTGATTTAAAAGAATTTCTTTCTTTTGTAAAACTTACTTTTTTTAAAAATAACGGAGATAGAACTAACTCAATGCTTTGGGATTCAAGATTTAATCCAAATTAATTTTCAAAAATATTTTCTTGTTACTTAGTCTTATCTTACTCTTCAAACATCCCAACAACTCTCTTTTCTCCAAATCAGGAGCTTCCATCAGGACGTATTTCGCATAGTTTCGTATATCTATATCTCTCACTTCGATCTTCTCTCTAGTGCCCAAGATAACCCTCTGGAACTTCTTTACACGCTCCACCTCAGCCCTGATCTTCTCCTTGATGCCTATCTCATCCAAATCTATCGTTTCCATCAATCCCACAAGCTGTTCGATTAGCTCGTCCTCCCGAATATATCCGCATTTGCAGTTGTGATCCTTTTTCTTGGTACATCCGTAATAGACATATCGATGGATATTCCCGTTCTTCTGCTTCTTGAATTTTTCATCAGCTGTAATTCCTGAATCGCATAGACCGCAGCTCATAATCTTTGTGAAAGCAAACTCCTTGTCCTGTACCCTGATGATCTGACTTTTAACTTGCTGTTGAACCTGATCAAATAATTCTTTGGAAATTAGAGGTTCGTGAATTCCTTTGTACCAAAGTCCGCTTTTTCTTGGATACTCAAATGATCCGTAGTAGAAGTCGTTTTGGAGAAGAAGATAAATATTGCTCAAGGTCAGTCCTTTGTTTCCGTTAGGTGTCTTGAAGTTCAACTCGAACTTGAGCCAGTGGAATACCTTCTTTCCGCTCCATTTCTCATATGCAACTTTTTCGAACATTTTCTTAATAATGTGACCACGCTCAGGATCAATGTATACGTAACCTTTGCGATCAGCTCTCATCTCATTTAGATATCCCATTGGAGCAGGGGCAGGCCATAGTCCCATCTCGCATCGAGTACGAAGCCCTCGCTTCACATTGATACTTTTGTTGTCGTTCTCAAGCTTTGCCTGAGAACAGAGAATCATCAATAAAAACTTTTCGTTCGGTGAGTTTTGAAATGATTGTCCATATGTTTTGATCTGATGCAATTTCTTCTCATCCATTAGATCGACCAAGGCTCCCAAGTCTCCCGCATTACGAGAAAGTCTGTCTGGCGCCCACGTCAAAATACCTGTATATCTTCCAGTGTTAAGATCTCGAATTAATTCATTGAATACCGGTCTTTGCCCAGAGGTTTTTGCAGAATGTGACTCACGTCGAATATCCACAATCTCAAGATTGTCTCGTTCCGCTATCGCCAGCATTTCCTTTACCTGAGAATCAACTGATAAAGCTTGCTTCTCGCTGCTATCCTCGGAACTCTTTCTCGCATACAGGCAATATCGCACCCGTTCTGCGGGTACGATATTGGGACTGCCTATTTGAGCATTTGTTCGTGCTTCCATTTATACCCATTGATGACGGATGGGGTGGGGAAGTCAAGGAGGTGATTAATGCCTACACACCCAACTCGTCTGTCGGGTCGTATTCCTTTTCGGGAACTGCCTTGCCGAAGAATACCTCGATATTCTTTCGAAGCTTGTCACCCACCTCTTTTGAGAGAGGTTTGAGGCCACACGTGTCGCATCCTTTTTCGGGACTGTAGGTGTCCTTCTTTTCTGGCAACACAAAGACCGTTCTTTTCGGTGTGTAGATCGGGCTGTTATTCTGCAAGCAGAATTTAATAGCATTGGTTTCTCCATCCTTGATCTTTTTGACCAGCATTGATTCAGCAAGTTCGCACAGGCTTTCTCTTCCAAGGGCAAGTGCCTTGTTTGTTTTCTTTCGAAATTCTGGGTCTGATTCTTGCCACCGATAGAATGTTGACCGATGTATTCCTATTTTCCTGCAAGCCCTGTCTATGAAGGGAATTTCTTCCAAAGCATCCAATATGGCTTTTCTATCGTTCTTTCTCATGTCCGTTGCTGATTAGCGTCGCTTTGCCACCAGTGAAATGCTCATAGCGCATGATGATAAGATCGACAAAAACGGGATCCATCTCGACCATGAAGCAATTGCGTTTGAGCTGATGGGACGCAAGAAGCTCGCCACCGCTACCGCCAAACAGAGACAGGATATTGTCACCAACCTTGGTACATCTTCGGATAGGCTTGTCGTGAAGGGTTACAGGCTTTTGTGTCGGATGTTCATACTTATTTCCAGCAAGTCTTTGTACGGCCCACACGTCGAACATGTCCATGAAGTTTTCAATCATCTGATTGCCTGTGCCGATGTCCTTATTCATTACTTCATCGAAGTTGTGATGGTTGGGTGAAAGGTATGGTTTTCCTCTGGTCCCGTATACACACGGCTCATATACCTTCGAGAAAGCAATTTGTGGGGTCGGATTTGCGATACCCTTGAGCCATATGCAGATACGTCGGAACTTGATACCCAACTTCGCATATATGTTTGCGATAAGGGGAACATAGGTTTCGTCGCAGTAGTAGAAAACATGCGTGTCCTTATTCGATACCGCTAGAGCATTCTCGATCGTCTTGGTGAGGAATGTCTCGTACTCTATTTCAGTCTTTGTATCATTTGCAGAACCTCCGTAATTCTTTGTTCCGCCAATACCTTTCGCGTAGGAGAGATTGATATTGTAGATAGGGTCGCAATAGATCATATCTATCCGACTTTTTCCGACAACCTTTTTTACTGTCTCAGGATTAGTTGAATCTCCACAAAGAAGTCTATGTGGACCGAGTTGGTACAAGTCACCAAGTTTCGACTTCGGCTTCTGTATCTTCTTAATCTCTGTATCTATATCGAACTCATCATCCTCGGTTTCGAGAAGTTCAGAAAAAAGGTTGGTGACTTCTTCTATGTCGAAGCCAGACTCAAGGAGCAGATCAGTCTCGAAATATTCGTAGATTATATTCTCATCCCAATCGCCATGTACTTTGTTGCTGGTTACTAGATACTGTTTGTATTCTGTTTCGGTAAGATTGCGGTTCGGCACACGTACATCAATTGTTTCTTCGCCTCGTCCGATGAGTTGCATGACCGCCAGACGCTGATGACCAGCAATGATCCTGTTGTCACGATCAATCGCAGGAATTTCTACCAAATCAAACTTGTTAATAGATTTCTTGAGATCAGAGATCTGTTTCTCTGACATCTTTCTAGGGTTGTGCTTGAAAGGGAGCAGGTCTTTCACTACTCGCTGTTCGGTGCACCATGAAAGTTTTTTCATTGTGGATTTAGTTAATGACTAATCCATTTAGGTGCTGTTTTGGTAGACAAGAGAAAAGCTCTGTTTGAAGGAAAAGAAATTTAGATAATCGACCAATTTCTTTCCGAACAGTTACAGAGCCTTATAGGTAGACAATTTAGGTTGGTTGTATTTTATACCCTCTGGGGTGCTTCATGCAAGCCCTGTTGGCAACAAGGCTTCGCGGAACCCCTGAAATGCGATAGGGTGCCAAATGATAGCGTTTTTTGCTATTATGTACCGTACAACTGAATATGTGGACCTAACCCCCTCAAGCTTGTCTTGAAGGATATGGTCAATAAAACTCGCTACAAGATAAAGAACCCTTCGTCAGGTGTGCTTGTAGCGAGTCATAGCTGGAAACGGCTATGGGTGGTCTTCGGACCATCGCCTTGGCGGAGGGCTTTTTGTCTGCCAATTATTAGAAACTCGCTACAAAAAAATGAATAATTCAAATCAAAAAGTAGTCCGCAAATGGACTCTCGGTAAAGTGGTGTTGGTCGGTGTAGTTGGATTTTTTCTTTTGGGTGGTATTTTGAATATCTTGGTTCCGGATGAAAAAGCAGTTGAAGCTCCTAAGTCACAAGCCTTAATAGATGCTGAAAAGCGAGTAGCGGAAAAACAAGCGGCATCGGAAAAGGCACAAGCTGAACAAGCGGAAGCAGATGCTATTGCATGGAAAGCTTCACCAGCAGGCAAGTTGTGTGCCAGCCATGTGGATTGGAGTAAGACGATGTGTGATCGTGTTGTAAATAAGGAAATTGCTCTTGGAATGACAAAAGAGCAGGTGAAGCTGTCGATTGGAAACCCAGAAAGGGTAAATAAGACCACCACCGCAAATGTTGCCCACGAACAGTGGATCTATGGAGATGATTATGTCTACTTTGATGGCGGTGTGGTGACGGGGGTTCAGCAGAGTGATCGGTAGGTAGGCCATGAACCCAAAAACTTTTTTGGTGGATTTCATGCCTAGCATCACGAAAGAAACGCCATCACAGTTGAAGAGGAAAGAATATTATGATGATCTGCTTAAAACCTACGATCTAGGTGAGGTGATTTCTTGCACTCTCGCTGAATGCAAAGAAAGAGGAATCATTGAAAAACCCGATATTGTAATCTGCGCTTATGAATATGAAGCTCGGGGAATAAAAGATGTTTTACCTGACACCGCTCTCTATGTAGCTGAATCGGTGAACTCAGTCTTTTCTCGCAAAGCAGAGACCGAGGAAAAAATGGAGAAGAACAGGAAGATCTTTGAAAGCGCCGCTTCTCTGACTCAGCGTATAAGAGAATCTACCGAAGAAGAAAGGATGCAGATAAAGAAGTTCCATGCGATGTCATACAACGACATTTACAAAATGATCCAGAAGGCGATCACCGGCGACGATGAAAACCTTCGGAAGCAAGCATGGGATTTGCTATGGGGTCCAGGGGAAAAGTATAAGGACTTCATTTGGATGCGAGTGCAGCTCATGGCGGAGATATGGGAGCACTCCAAAGGGAAGACATTTGAAGAACTTATGCTCATGTCGATGGAGCGACATATAGATCAGGGTACCGCACGCAAGATGGATAACTTTACTGACGAGAGCGAACTTGAATACCATCAGTACATGTTTCTCGATCCTCTGGGGTATGACACCAATCACATTCGCCGTTTACCTTTTGCCACAAAAGACCAAGAGAGATATGCATACGAAAATTTGCTTGAGAAAAACGAGATACCTACCAATTATCTTCGTGTGCAAGTAGAAGCAAATAGTCTGAGAAAGCAATATGACGACTACCTTTCAGGTGAGTGCGCAAAGGTGAAAAGGGTGTTAGAGGAATGGAAGAAAGACCCGAGTAAGAGTAAGAAAGAGCTTGGTGTGGTTCCTTGGAACAAAGACGATGACGTAAATGAGTCTCTAACCGAAAAAGAACTCGTCAGTTTGAAGGATTTTCTTAAGAAACATACCAATGCAGATTACAAGGAAATGTTTGGACGATAAAAGTAGTTTGCAAAAAAGTAAACAGTATGATACACTTAGCATACAATGAGTCAAAAAGAGCTAAAAGAGAAGGAGTTAGAGGCATTTCGCTTCATTCGCAACGCAATTGTTCACGAGGGATTTTCTCCCTCTGTAAGAGATTTGCGTGACGAGCTCGGATATAAATCACCAAGATCTGCTTTGCTTTTACTCAACAGCCTTATTAATAGGGGTTGGATTCAGCGTAACAGCCAAGGTGATCTTCAGGTAAGGAAAGATCTAGAAGAGCAGGAAGATCATGCCCGCACAGTAGAGGTGCCACTCGTGGGTCTTGTTTCTTGCGGTTCGCCGATTCTGGCCGAAGAAAATGTCGAGGCGTATATTCCTGTTTCCCGTTCGATCGTTTCCTCAGGTAACGGATATTTTTTGCTTAGGGCTAGTGGTGATTCTATGAACCAAGCGGGAATCCAAGACGGAGACATCCTTTTGGTTCGACAGCAGAATCACGCAAGCAATGGCGAAAAAGTTGTCGCCTTAATTGATGATGCCGCTACTGTAAAAGAGTTTACTAAGGAGAACGGCTTCGTCGTTCTCAAGCCACGATCAAGCAATAAGGAACATAAGCCGATCATCGTGTCTGACAACTTTTCTATACAGGGTGTCATTGTTGCAACATTGCCAGACTTAACTTAATTATTTATGAACAAAACTTTTTTAATCGCATATGACTTGAACAAAGGAGAAACATCATCAGAGTATCTCCGATTGATTAAAGAAATAAAAGAACTTGGTACTTGGGCGAAGCCTCTTGAATCCACTTGGCTTGTCGTAACTACAGGTAGTGCTGCTACAGTACGTGATCATTTGAATAAATTTATCGACAGTAACGACGAACTACTCGTAATGGATGTATCGGGAGATGACTGGGGTACTTACGGTATTAATGCCGATGTTACTAAGTGGATGAACGCTAACATATAGGTCTAAGCTATCGATTTTATGGACTCCAGCTTCAAGACATTCCTCGAAAAGATTAAGCTTACAGATCTTCAGAAAGAGGACGCTAAGACGAAGATAAAAAGCGTGTGCGAAAAATTGCACTCGAAGTATTATCCCAATCAGTCGTATGACGGCAGCACGAAATTACTTATCGGTTCTTATGGTAAGCATACTCATATCAGACCGCCAAAGGACATTGATGTGATTTTTAGAATGCCTGATGAAGAGTTCGATCGTTACAATTCCTTGTCTGGAAATAAGCAGTCTCAGCTGCTCCAAGATATACGCGAAGTTTTGAAAGAGAAGTTTGTTACCACCGAAAAGATCAGTGCGTGGGGTAAGGTGATAGTTATAAGTTTTTCCGAGGGATCACACACGGTTGAACTTCTACCGGCTTGGCAGACCGAAGCAAAGACTTTCCGAATACCAGATACTGAAAATGGTGGTTCTTGGCATATATGGGATCCTCTAGCAGAGATTAAGCACGTCAAAGACTCAAGTGTTGAAACAGATAGAACCAAGTCATTGATAAGGATGCTCAAGTCTTGGATCAGAAATTGCAATGTTCCTATCAAATCTTACGTTCTTGAAATACTAGTTGTTGAATACCTTAAGCAGAAGTTCAATAATCAGGTGAATATACTCTACCCTGAACTCATGTTGGGATTCTTTGAGTTTCTTAAGACAAAAAGAAATTCCTCGGTCTTTTCTATAGGTTACAATACTTTTGTGAGTCTTGGTGAAGAATGGTTTTCGAAAACCGAGAGTGCATACAACAGGGCAGAAAAGGCAATCGAATACGAATCAAGTGATCAGATGCGTGATGCATCACTGGAATGGCAGAAGATCTTTGGTGGTGATTTTTTGATCGCTCAAGACAAGATCTTTGTTGATACTCTTGAAACCAAGATATTGCAGCTCTCGCAAGCATATCCCTCAAGCGATGAGGAGTTCATTACTGATCGTGGAATACAGATTAAGCGAGATATGCAGCATACTTTATCCATAGATGCACTGGTTACTCCGAATGGATTTCGTGCTGGCTGGTTAGGTGATTTTTTGGCACATCCTCTTTCCTCGTTCATTTTATTTAAGGGTAAGTCTCTTGAATTTAAAATAAGAGAAACAAATGTGCCTACTCCTTACTCCGTTTTTTGGAAAGTGAGAAATTTTGGTGAAGACGCTCAAAGGGCAGGTGGTCTAAGAGGTGAAATTACCCCTGATTACGGTAGGCATGCAAAGACTGAGAGTACGTTGTATCATGGGGAGCATTACGTCGAATGTTATATTGTTAAGGATAGTGTGTGTGTCGCAGTAGGAAGAATACTGGTACCAATCGGAGCAAATTATGAATAATATAGATCATCTTAAAAGAGAATGTCAGACAATAGAAGATAACGCGCGACACACGGCCGAAGCTCATCATATTCTTGCGTCTCGAAGTCAAACTATGGCATTTTGGTTTGAAGTTTTACCAGCGGTGATAGCATCGCTTTCGGGACTTCTTGTTGTTGGTGAGGTAATACCTGCTTGGTGGGGATGGGTAACTGTAGTGTCTGCTGTAATAACGGCGACAAGTAGTATCGTTAGTCCTCATAAGTCGTACTATGAAAACCTGAACTCCGCAAAGAGTTTTACGGTAATTAAACATCGAGCTAGGTCTCTTCACTGTTCGTATGCTTCATTTTATAGTGAAAGTGAATTATTAAAAGAAGTTAAAGCTATTTCTGAATATTATAATCAATTGGTCTTACTGACACCTCCAACACAAGAATGGGCTTACAGAAAAGCAGTAAAAAAGTTAGCGGAACGTAAGGAGGATCCCGATAAAGAGTAAATACTGACCAGTGTCGCATTTGTCGCTTTTCCCTTATTTCTCGAATGGTATACTTGACTAATGTTACCTACTGAAAGTTTCTATATTTACTTCTACGTTCTACTTGCCGGCTTTATGAGCGTCTGGATCTTTAGAAAGAAGACAAAATCTGAAAAGTCTATCAGTGAGTTTGAATATATTGGTTTTAGTGCGTTCTGGGGAATTGTTCTTATTAGTTTTTGGAATCTTCTCGTAAAAGTTGCTCATCTCCCAGGTAACTTATTTGAAAATCCTTTTAACGCAGGATTCACATTGTCTCTCGTTGGAATGGTGGGGGCTTATTTTTTAGGGGAAGTATGGATGATTCTTCAGGAGATACATAAGCTAGGTTGGAAGAAAGCCTTAAGGTCTTTTTTGAAGAAATAGCTCATTCCGAGGAACGTCAAAATGATATACTCAAGTATCTCTGGAAACCCTTACTGGGCTTGATGGAGAAAGTTCCGAACCCGATGAGGCCAGCAGTCATGTCACAGGTTCGTGGTACCGAGACCTGTCAAAATCTATAATAGTTGCCTAAGTATAAATTTCCTGTTTTGAAACTTTGGGATACTTATTGAGAGTGGTTTTATGATAAAATTGTATTATATGGAGTTAACTCGTAATTTTAGACAATTAAATAAAAATAATGCTGATATCGCTGGAGGCAAAGGTGCTTCCCTTGGCGAAATGACAAATGCTGGAATTCCTGTTCCTTCTGGTTTTGTTATCCTCTCTACATCATTCGATTACTTCCTAAAAGAAAGTCACCTGATTGATGAAATCGATGCTATTTTAGATTCGGTAAATCATCAGGAAATTCATACAATTGAGGCGGCTTCTGAAAAAATTCAAGGTCTCATTCTTAATGCCGAAATATTAGAAGATATTAAGAAAGAAATTGAAACATCCTTTATCGAACTTGATACCGAGTATGTGGCAGTCAGATCTTCTGCCACCGCTGAAGATGGGGTTGATCATGCATGGGCAGGACAACTCAATAGTTATTTGAATACTACAAAAAATGATGTATTAGAAAAAGTAAAACACTGTTGGGCATCACTTTTCACTCCTCGTGCAATATTCTACAGGTTTGAAAAAGGATTACATAAAACACACATCTCAGTGGCTGTTGTGGTGCAAAAGATGGTTGATTCAGAAATATCAGGCATTGCTTTTTCAGTACACCCTGTATCTGAAGATAGAAATCAACTTATTATCGAAGCGGGGTTTGGTCTAGGAGAAGCAATTGTATCAGGAGAGATAACACCTGATTCATATGTCGTCGAAAAGAATGCGAGAAATATAATTGATATCACAACTAACACTCAAGTTAAAGCTTTATATAGAGACGAAAATGGAAATACAGAATGGAAAGATATTCCTGAGCCACGAGCTTCATCACAAGTTTTGGCCACAGATCAAATATTGGAATTATCTGAGCTTGTCTTGAAGATTGAGAATCATTATGGTTTTCCTTGTGATATTGAATGGGCTTTTGAAAAAGGAAAATTTTATATTACACAAAGTAGGCCAATAACAACCTTAACTAATAAATAGAATGGGTAATTTTGAAACAATTAGGCACGGAGATAAGAATGTAGACGGAACCCTATCAGAAAGAGGTGGAGAACAGGCAAGAGAGAAGGCTGTTGAATTGTATGAAAGAATTCAAAACGCTCCTCTTGGGTCAATTATCTACCTGACACCATCAAATGTCGGAAGAGCAGTTGAAACTAGAAACGAAATCGAAACTGAGCTACAAGAATTATGTGCAGAAGATCCAAGTGTTGAATTTGTTCCTATAAATACACTTAAAGAAAGACCAGAAATTAAAAGTAATTTTACAAAAAAGTTTGTCGTTACAGAAGTTCAACCTCAGTCTATAATCGGTTTTAAGGCTGACACTGATTATGTCCCTGCATGGAAAGAATACGGCAAGAAATTCTCTGGTAATGAGTATTTCACTATGCTTGCATGGGTTGCAAAACCAGAAGAGCTTGAATCAGTTAAGGGCGAACTTCATGAAGCTTTTCCTGAAACTGATACTGACAGCATACGTCCTTCAGATTTTGTGCGTACACCTGAAGAAGAAGCTATAAGATATTTGAGACTGAGTGCGCGTATGAGAGAAATAACCGAAAGTCACTTCCCAGGTCATGAGTACGTGAATATTCAAGTTGGACACAATACTGCGGATTTTTCAGTACTTGCACTTATGGGGAAAGATATATCTGCTGAGAACTTAAAAACCTACTTACATGGTAGATCCAGAAACTTTTTGGAGTCTGCAACATTTGAGAATAAGGATGGGAAAATCATTGTTAGATATCGTGAAAATGAGACAGAACAAGAGAAAGATCTTGGTGAAATTATCAAAGAACTAGAACAAAAATCAGAAGAAAGGAAACTTGCTTGGTCAGGTACTAATAAGTAGTATAGAAACACTCTTATGAACACCCACACCTTAAAGAAAGTATGGTCAAAAAAGCACTCCCTCCGTCTTGGCGAAAACTGGTCTTTTGGACCACTTCAGTTTGAGGAGCTATTTGGAGTTAAATTTCCTAATCAGTTTATTGGATACAAAGATGGATTTGGGTCTGGGTATGTAGATCAAGAAATGCTTGAAGCTTGTTATAAGCACGTCATCGCTGAAATATATAAAGTGGGCTTTGAAGAATATTTTGAAAAGAGTGCGGTACCTATATTTGAATCTTTTCTGTTATTTTCAAAGACGATTGCTAGTACTAACTTAGCAGATCTTTCTTTAAAAGAATTACATAATCTTTGGGCAGAATTTACTAAAAAAGAAGATGAATGGATGAACTATGTATGGATGGTTTTCCTTCTTGATGACGGATTAACAACAGAGCTCAAAAAGAGATTGAAAGAAGTTAACCTCAATGAAGAAGATCACAGTCGATTGTTACCCGCAATGATCGCTCCAACAGCAAAAACCGCAGCGTACACGTTGAAGCACGAGCTTTTGAAAATTGCAAAAAAATCTAAAGAGGGACTACCTGTGGATGAAGATCTGAAAGCTGCTGCTGATACGTATTCATATTTTTCTATTTTGAACATGGATGAAGAGCCTCTTACTGTTAGTTATTTCAAAAAAGAAGTAGATCAACTGATTAGGGGAAATCCTGCAGAAGTATTACATCAGTCTGAGATTGACGAGAAGAATATTGAAGCTCTTTATAAAGAAGTAAAGGAAAAGCTTTCTGGTTATCCTGATATATTGAGACTGATTGATGCATGTAAAAAAGTTTCTTTTTATAGAGAATACCGTAACGACCTTCGACAAGAAAGTTACTTCTATGCAAGGCACTTGTATTTAGAAATTGCAAAGCGTGCTGATGTATCAATATCAGAACTTATATGTGCTACACGAGAAGAAGTTGCCTCAGTTCTTGATGGCGACAAGATGGTGATTGATAAGATCTTACTTTCAAAAAGAAAAGCTTGTTCTGCCATAATCTCTAATTATAGAGAGAATAAGGTTTGGTATGAATTTGATGAACATAAAGTTGTGGAACTTTGGCCTAAAGAAAACATCGACACTAGCGTCAAAGAATTTAAGGGTATATCTGCTTTCAAGGGTAACGTGAGAGGTAGTGTAAAGATTATCTTTGATGTTACTAAGCAGGCGGATGATTTTAAGGACGGAGATATACTCGTTGCAACAACGACAAACCTCACTTTTATTCCACTTATCGGTAAGGCTTCTGCAATCATCACGGATGAAGGAGGTCTTTTGACTCACACGGCAATCGTAGCAAGAGAGTTAAAGAAAGTTGCCATTGTAGGAAGCAAGGTCGCTACGAAAGTTCTCAAAGACGGAGATTTGGTTGAAGTTGATGCAGATAAAGGAGTAGTAAAAATAATTGGGTAATTACATTCGTGAAAGTCAAAAGCCGCAAAGAAGTAAAAGTATCCTAACATTTAATATTTCAAAAAACTTTCAAGCATGAAAACATTCACTTCCATCGATCACTATCTCGACAATCTTCCAAAAGAGTTTGTGCCAAAAATCAAAGAGTTTCGAGCTCTAGCGAAAAAGCTTATTCCTAAAGGCGAAGAAGCGATCAACTACGGGATGCTCACAATCCAGCTCAATGGGAAGAATGTCATACACTTTGCCGCAATGAAAGGTCATGTCGGGTTTTATCCTTCACCATCAGGCATTACTCCTTTTGAGGATGAGCTCAACAAGAAGGGATTGAGTTTTTCTAAGGGATGCATCCGATTTCCTTATGATAAGCCGTTACCCGTCCCGCTCATCACCAAAATAATCAAGCTCCGAGTGAAGGAGGAAAAAAGCATATAATATCTGTATACTACTTATATGGAAAAACTTACCTTCACCACGATTATCAATGCACCGCGGGAAAAAGTATGGAAGACGATGCTCGAGAAAGACACGTATGAACAGTGGGCCGAGATCTTCCAGAAAGGCTCGACTTTCGAAGGAAGCTGGGACGAAGGAAGCGACATCATATTCACTGGACCAAGCGATGACGCGAGCGTATCCGGCATGTATGCCAAGATCACTGCACATCGTCCTCAAGAATTCGTCTCAATCAGGCATATTGGAGAAATCAAGAATGGCGAGAAGCGCCCATGGCCGACCGTAGAAGGACAGGAAGGGTATGAAAACTATATGTTCAAGGATGTCGATGGTGGCACAGAGGTTCTTGTCGAATTGATGGTCGCCTCAGAATGGAAAGATATGTTCGCTGAGATGTGGCCGAAAGCATTGGCAAAACTGAAGGAGGTGGCAGAGAGATAAGTGCAAACAAGCGAGTAAGAAGAAAACCCCGAGCATGCGAGGTGTCACATGGTCGTTTGATTTGATGGGTTGTTTCGTATAGTGTAGCGACAGAGCTGATGTATTCAGCAAGCTACCGCACAGCTTTGATGTGCATAGTCGAACTTTTAGAAAGCAAAATATGTCAAACAGTAACGTGCTAGATTTCATCGCAGAAACGATTAATTTCATGAAAGGTTGTGGCTGGAATTGCTATGTCTGCAATGCGTGCGGAAGAAACTTCTTTTCCAAAAAGCAGCTTCATGGATTGAATGTGGTTTGTAATTGGAGATCATGCTGCAAGAATGCCAAGTCTTTTAAGGGACTTGGCAAGCGCAAGAGCTTGCTGAAGCCATCGCAGGTAGCTCAAAAGATAGAGGTGCACTTCTCGTCTCAAAATCTGAAGATTCGCCAGCCGCTGAATATCGTGAACACTCAAGGCCTGACGGATTTGGTTATCGCAGGTGTACAGTCATTTGATGACATCATACATCGCGCTCAGCCGATCCGAGAAGGTGCTTTTTACATTGCGCAGCCATGCGTACGCATGCAGTTCCAAACATCCGTCGCAACTCAGGACGGAACGTCGACTTCGTTCGTGAATGTCTGTACTGAAAGTATGGGTGCAGACTTTGGTAGCCACTTGCTGGCTGTAGATCAGTGGTGCGGGGCTCTTTCAAGAGTGGGTCTCCATATGAACGATTTCACTATCGTTGCAAGGCTGTCAAAAAAGGATTGGGGCACTGGCGAATTCGAAGCCTTCGAGCTCTTCTTCATCTATGAAGGGCTCGAGCTCGGTGATGCTGCGTATCTTCAGATTCCGCAGCAGCATCGGCCGCACCTAAAAATCAGTGACATTGGTTTCGGCCTTGAAAGAATGACGTGGGCTGTCAACAAGACGGATTCGTATTTTGATACCCTGATGCCGATGACAGGTGCTGGCACGACAGAGATGTTCGATGCCTGCCGGACCTTAGCGCTTCTAGCGCTTTGCGGCGTTAGGCCTGCCAACAAAGGCGCAGGACTCCAGTTCAGGAGATTCGCGAAGATGCTAAGCGAAAAGTATTCTTGTGAAGATCTGTACGGCTATCTTTCACATTATTTCGGATACTGGGCACAATTCGTGGTTCCAGCCATCGGAAGAGAAGATGCTCTTGTTCGAGTGCGCCTGGAGGTTGAGAGGTACGTCAACTTGAAGGTGTGCGAGATGCTCAAGCTCCCGCCGCCTCGCGAAGAGACAACGGAAGCATATCTTGAGCGCATGGTGTATACTTGTAATGCGAGTATTTACGATTTGCGCCAAGCGATAAAAACATGCAAAACCTAAAGGAAATCAGCCGTATATATTTGTCGGGGGGTGGTAATGAGAAGCAATCATTCCCCCTCGACAAATTTTTTTTTGATACATTGCCTGAAAATGGCAGATTCTTATATATTCCCATAGCGCTTCGTGGACACAAGCTGTACCCAACAGCAAGTGAGTGGATGAAAAGCCTTGTTGGGCTGCATGGGAGGATGGATGTGCAATGGGAGACCGCGGATGATCTGTCTGTGTATGATCTCGCCTCCCTAAAGAAATTTGATGGAATCTATATTGGCGGAGGTAATACGTGGAGCCTTATCAAAGAATTTCGTGATTCAGGATTCGCTCATATCCTGATTGAATTCATTAAGAGTGGCGGTGATGTGTATGGAGGAAGCGCAGGCGCCATCATTTTAGGAAGTAGAGTCGATACTCATGACGACGAAAATAAAGTTAGCTTAGCGGATGTGTCGGGATTTGATCAGCTCAAGGGATATTCGGTGGCTTGTCATTTCCATGATAAGCAGAGTGATAGGTTTAAGAAGTGGGCAATTGATGCCGGTAAGCCGATCATCTGTTTGCCAGAAGAGACAGGGCTGATCATTGAACAGGGTAGTGCTCGATGTGTCGGCGCTTTGCACTGCATTCTTTATTTTGCTGATGGTACTCAAAACGAGGTCAATCCGGGTGAATCGTTTGAATTGTAAATAAAAAGTACCCACGTCTCTCGACGTGGGTACGGGAAGCCATTTCAGTACAGCTTCAGTTCACCCTTTATGATTTTCTGGGTGGTGTCGCTAGCATTCGCGAGGTGACGTTCTACAATCGCCTCAATCATTTGGCGTTGCGAAGGTGATGCTTCTTCGCCACACACTTCGACGCATGCAGACCATGGATCCGACAGGCCTCTGCCCATCTGTGATGTCAGGTATACATACGTTTGAAGTCCGAGCAGTTGATGGATCTCTTCGGATATGAGTGACCCGATGGCTGTGTAGAGCTTGCCAACGTGGTAGACAGGGTTCTTGCCACAGCAAGCCTCCATGCTCATATGTCGTGTGAATGGGATGACTCCGTTATAACGGTTGCCACGACCCACGACACCTTCGTCGCCGCTTTCAATCGCGCTTCCCGTCAACGTGAGGTAGTAATCGGACTTTGCTGGGTTATCCCTCGTATTCAGCGAGACGCTGATAGCGAACTGTCTGAAGTGGGACGCCACCAATTTATTGATGATGTCCTCAAGGGCCTCTAGTCGTTCGAGGTAGAATTCCTTGCTCGGGGTGTGGGACGCTACGAACGGAATGCAGACGGTGATGTCCAGCCGCTTGTTAGTGCGCTTAGCCATCACTTTGATATCAGAGCCTACATATGGATGGTGTTTTTTGAACGGTTCCCCATTGAGCGTGGTTTCGATGAGTAGGACGATATTCTCGGTGGTGCTGAGCGGGCTGTAGGCAACCGCTGTCGATGTGTCATTCGAGCGAAGGTAATTGTCATGGAAGACAGCCAGCTTCTTTTCAGGAACCTCAAAGAAGAATTGACGTTCGTTCAATGTTGAGCCATCTGCCTCATATACGACGCCAGGGCCAGGCGTGAAGTGGGTATTATCGACGATGGTGAGCCACTTCTCGATATCCAGAAGAGGCATGACTTCTGCGAAATGGCTGTGCACGACATCTCTCACGATGTCGAGGTAGGGAATAGTTTCTTTTTGCCAGGTCCGGGTGAAGCGGCAATTGAGATAGAGCCTGATTGGCTTTTTCATTTCACCACCACCGAATCTGACCTCGGCAGCGCCTCCAGACAATGCGATCTTGTCGACCATGTGCCTGAGGACAGTGCCGTACTTCGTGATGCAGAATTGTGAGTACGCGTTAGACACTTTTTCTGCAATAACATCGCAAAGGGTGTCGGGGTGTCCCGCTCCCTTGCGTTCGACGATTTCAAACGTAGTGTCGTCGATGCGCGGTATGCTGGACGTGAATATGTGGAGGTTGTCTCTGTTCATATTGATTGTTAAAAGGTACGGATAGTTCAGTCTCCATGCAAAGTAGAATAAAATGGTAGTAATGTCAAAGAATGCGTCGAAGGTATTGATTAGATTACGCGGTGATGATTGCTATGTGCATAGGTGCATCGTAGAGTATACTTCATACATTCATCAAGATGAATCACGTTAACTTTAAAAATAATATAACGTTGTGGTACGTGCTGCTTACCGTGGTTTCTTGTCTTGTAGCTGTGGTCGGAGTGTTTACTATTAAGGATGTTGCATATCTGAGCTCTACGTTTTCGGTAACAATGAATGATCCCTTTTTTGATACCTATCAAGTGCTGTTCTACGCACTTGAGGCGTCTGAAAATTTTGTGGTTATAGTTTTCTTGTGTTCAGTGGTGTATATATTTCTTACCGAATATATATTAGTGCGACGTGTATTCAGGTTGAAACAACAAGAGCAAAGTGGATTCGGCAAAGCATTCATTCGTCTTGTGTATGCTCAGGTGATCAGTGTGGTGGTGTTTATTGCTAGCATGTTGGGTATTACCGCAATAGCAACAGGAGTGGCTGCTGTCTATGGCTACATAGATCTTACGAAACATACAAAGACTGCTCTTGAAGGCGTAGTTACTGATGATGTCGAAATTATTAAGCGCATTATGGCAAGTCAAACAAGAGTTGAGGTGTATGATGCGAAAGGAGCTTCGGGAGTGGTACTTGCGCAACGTGATCTTAAAAAACAAGAAACACATACCTTGTATAGCGGGGTGATTCTTCCTCTATTAGCAAAAATAAGTGGTGGGACAACAGAGTCAAAAAATTATTATGTTCCTCAAACTGAGAGTGTGGTGTACACACATTTTGTTAAAGGTAACACTGATGACATTATTATTCAGCTCGCATACAACCAGCTTCGGCATAGTCAGTATCCTTTTATTTCACGTGTGGTTACTTCCTATGAAGTGCCACAGGTTACCTACCTTGATGATGAACAATATGTACAACGTGTATCTGAAAAAGTAAATGAGATACACGAGCTGGAGTTGAAAGAGTTTGAGAGTATCATCCAAGAAAATACTCATATCGTTAAAGAATGTACTGATACAGAAAGAGAAAATGCATCGCTGATTGCGGAGCAAGAAAAAGAATATCGTGAGAATTGTGAGGTGAATACACGTTATTCTGACTGCGAGCAGTTAAAACGCGGCATCAATGAAAACAAAGTTATTACTCAGGAAGGGCGTGTAATTTGTGAAGAAAATAGAAAAATACTCGCAGGTCAATTAGCTGAATTAGAGCAGGATAAGAAAAAAATTAATGATGGTACGATTGATCTTCTGGAACAACAAAAATACGAGTTAAGTAATGGAATGTATTTTCCTAAAACAAAAAATATTTATATGAGAGTTGTGGAGGGTCAGGATTCCTATGTATACCTTAGTACGCTTCTCCATGAGCTCTTCCACCATTATTCTCGAAACATGGCAGATATACCCGAATTTGTTGATGAAGGTATCACTGATTACCTCGCACTCAAGAGTTTTGGATTAAGTGACTATCAGATAGCACATACTTCAGGGTATTTTAAAGAAGTACAGATTGTGCAGGCGTTACTTGAGAAAATACCCGAAGATGAATTAATTGCGGTATATGTCGCCCAAAGTGACACTGACTTTAAAGGACTTTTTGCTACGTATTTTCCTGCTGTGAAGTATGATGAATTTGTCAGCAAGGGTGATGTAATTTTTAATGAGACCTACGAAGTTGAAGAAGGGTCATATGAACAAAGTCTATGGGATACGAATGCAGATCATCCCTCAGTTCAGGATATGAGAAAGTTTTTGGGATTGGAAAAGAATAAGTTTTATTAGACTACCATATCACTATGATCACCATAGAATCAAAATAAAAACACCTCCGCGCATGTGGTGCGCGGAGGTGTCGGTGTGGCGAGGGTTGCTCACCGTTTCTTTTTCGATTGCTTCCGCTTCCGCGCCACATAGGCGATGAGGCTTTGAGGCGTCGAGAATGTGCGGTCACGCCAGTCGCATCGATCGTTGAAGATGACCGCGAGATCGCCATCGATCTTCATGAGGTAGCATCCAGCACGAGTCGGACTGTAGCGCGCACGAGGCACACGCCAGCCTTTCTTTCGGCACGCATCCTGAATCTGTCGAGCAAAGTCAGAGGCAAAGATGACTTCAGGAGTGGGTCGACCTACAAGCTCGCACAGTGTCTTAAGGGTGAGACGATAGTTAAGTGAAGTGATATCGGTAAGACGGCGAGCAACGCGGCGTACCTGCTCGTCATTCACGTGCTCGACCCTTTGTAGGCGAAGAGCTTTAGAGAAAACTGACGGTATACATGTATTCATTGGGTGTACAAGGTTTGTAGTACAATACGGATGATAAGAGGGTGTGTCAATTCGGTTGTTATTATGGAGAATGGATATACCCTCGTTGGTAATGGTGGACAAGAGAGCGAGTGTGGCTGGTGCAAAGATAAGTAGGGGGGGGTGTCATAGCAGATCACGCCTCGCACCCTCACCGAAGCCATGATGACGATGCAGAATATCGATGTGGCGAAGATTGATGAGGTGAGGGGGGGTGATGGTTGAAACTATTTGTGTTTATATACGCTGGAATATGAACGTATTCCCATCACGGTGAGTGCGACCACAGAAGAACGGGTGGGACCGCTCACTACGTCTGGGGTATATGAGATGTTAAGTGCTGAGGATAAGGTGTAGTTTCTCGAGGGGGTGTTTGCTTTACTTGAGGCAAAGCTCGACGGAAGTGGTATTTCACCCTCGAAGAGGAGGTGCAGGTGTGTTGGGGGGGAGGGTGTAGCTTTTAATTTGAAAGGGACAAATTAAAAGTAAACGGATTAAGTTTTAATTTACTTGTTTGGATAATAGAAAAATGGCAAAATCTCGTATAATGAACCCAATAAAGAAATTAACTAAAGATATTGTCAAATTCAGAGATCAGAGGGATTGGAAACAATTTCACAATCCTAAAGATATGGCACTTTCTCTTGTGCTTGAAGCAACTGAATTCATGGAGCATTTTCAGTGGAAAAATGATGAGGCAATTAAGGTTCATTTGAAGAAAAATAAAAAAGAAATTTCAGAAGAGCTTGCCGATGTATTTTATTGGATTCTTCTCATATCTCATGATCTTGATATTGATATTCAGAATGCACTTGAACAAAAGATGAAAGTCAATAATGTAAAATATCCAAAGGATAAGGCAAAAGGGAAATACACTAAATATACTGAGTTATAATATCTATATGTCTGAAATCAAGGCTTTTCAATTTAATAAAAGCAATCTACCTAGTATCAAAGCTTTTCATTTTGGCAATAATTGGCCTGTTGTGTACTTACTTCATAATAGTGAAGAAATTTATGTCGGAGAATCAATCAACTTACATAGCAGAACAAAACAACATCTAGATAATCCAGAAAGACGCAAACTAAAAAATATGTTGGTGGTATCAGATGCTGAGTTTAATAAATCAGGTTCACTTGATATTGAGTCTATGCTTATCCAGCATATAGTTGCGGATGAAAAATTTATCGTACAAAACGGTAACAAAGGACTAAGTGGTCATAATTATTTTGAAAAGGAAAAGTATCAAGCAAAGTTTAAGATGTTATGGGAAAAGCTTCGATCGATGTCTTTGGTTAACAAAGAACTTATTCAAATTAGAAACAGCCAGATTTTTAAATTATCTCCCTACAAAAACCTCACCGAGGATCAGTTGGAAATTTTTGAGCAAATTAAAAAAATTTTTACCACCAAAAACGAGGCAAGCATTGTTGTAAATGGAGGTCCAGGAACAGGAAAAACGATACTAGCTTCGTACATGATTAAAAACTTACTTGAGGATGATAACTTTAAACATCTCAAAATTGGTTTTGTTGTGCCTATGACTCCTATTAGAGGATCGCTTAAAAAGGTATTTTCAAAAATTAAAGGTTTGAGAGCGAGAATGGTTATTTCACCAGCGGAAGTAGTGAATGGTCAATATGATTTACTAGTGGTAGATGAAGCACATCGATTATCTAGGCGTGTGAATATTACAAACTTTGCTTCGTATGATCAAGCAAACAAAAAACTTGAGTTAGATAAGGAGGCAACACAGCTTGACTGGATCATTAAGTCGTCTAGGTATCAAATTTTTTTCTACGATAAGAACCAAAGTGTTAGACCGTCTGATATTCGACCAGAAGATTTTTCTAATATTGATGAAGTTACATTTGAACTCAAAAAACAGATACGAGTTAAAGGGGGTGAGAAATATATAGATTTTATTGCAAACCTATTCGATTTAGAACCTTCCGAAAGCAATTTTGAAGAATATGAATTTAAAATATTCAGCGACGTAGGAGAAATGGTTAGTGAAATTAAAAAGAAAAATTTAGAATATGGATTGTCTCGAGTTGTTTCTGGATATGCATGGACATGGAAAACAAAAAAAGGAGGAGAATATGATATTGAAATTGGTGATGTTAAATTAAAATGGAATTCAACAACGATTGACTGGGTAAATTCCAAAAATTCAATCAACGAAGTTGGATGCATCCATACTGTCCAAGGATATGATCTTAATTATGTAGGTGTAATTATTGGAACGGAAATTGATTATGACCCTAAGACACATAAAATTATCATCAACAAAGAAGAGTACAAAGACTTTAATGGAAAAAGATCGATAACCGATCCAGAAGAGTTAAAATTGTATATTTTAAATATCTACAAAACTCTTTTGACGAGAGGTATCCATGGAACTTATGTGTATGTAGTAAATGAAAATCTAAGAAATTATATTAAAGCTGCGGTTTCTGACACCAACTTTACTTAAGCGGTCACCAAACCAACCTAGTGAAAAAAACGCCATAAGTGCTACACTGCACGTATGAAACCATACAAAATCGTCCTTGCGCTTCTTAGTGTCTCGCAGTTTATATCGACGTATGCGACAGGGTTTAGTGGAGGGAGTAATTTTAGCCAGCCACTCCTCACGCCGGCAGGGTACACATTTTCGATTTGGAGTGTCATCACGCTCTTTTGTCTGATTCACGGCATCTATCACCTCTACGAGAAGAAAGCATATTCAAAGAAGTTTTATAGTCTGTTGTCGCTCACGTACATCCTCTTCATGGTGTGGCTCTTGCTAGCTGAGCGCAACCTACTTCCTGCAACGGTGGTGGTGTTTGTGGTGATGCTCGTCTCACTGTTCCATGTTTTTAAGGAAGTGCTCGCACATGCTGATCTCAAAGAAACAAAGAACAAGATATTCTTGCAAGGTGGCATCGGTATGTATCTTGGGTGGTCGACGATTGCGGTACCTGCAAATATTGCAGCAATGTTCGCCTACCTTGGTGTGGATAACTACTCGCTCTTCGGACAGGTAGAGCAGGTGCTCGTGATTCTCCTTGCCACCGGTCTTGCAATGTTTATACTCAAGACCTTCCACCGCAATCGCGTCCTCTTCGGGACATTCTGGTGGGCGTTTGTCGGTATTCTCGTGGGTATCATCGGCAAACCGGGGACGATGTGGCTCATCATCACGACAGTTGTTTCGGTGATAGCACTTAATGTATACGATAAGAGACTACGATGACATCACTTCATTGTTTGATATTGATGAGAAAACTGAAGTGAGATACAATATATTCATCGTGAACATATATAAAAAGATATATCATGTTGTTCTCTGTGTTGTGTGTGCTGTGGTGTTTTTGTTTTCTATGGAATCAGCATATGCGGGTACTCTTACTAATTTTTCATACACATCGGAATCAGCGGTTCGTGCGACAACGACAAATTATATCTTTTCATACACCATCGAGACTGCTGATCCGAACATGGTGTTCTATGCTTCGTTTCCTTTTGGTTTTGATGTCAGCGGTGCGAGTGCCGATGTTACTATCGATGGCGTGCCTGCGACGGTCGGTGAATTTTCTTCGGTGAGCAATTTGGTATATGTGAGGCTCACTCCTGCTACGGTTGCGTCGGGAGCAGATGTGGTGGTGACGATCAATGGTGTTATTAATCCTCTTGTTCCTGATGAGTATAACTTCGATTTTATCAGAACCGCAGAGTCTTCAGGCACTGAGCTTGATACACCGACAAGTATGAGTAGTATCACGATCATCGGCGAGACAGGTGAGCCGTTTTCTGGAGATGGCGAAGGAACACGGGTATCACCGTACGAGATTACGAGTTGTGGACAGTTGCAAGAGATGGATAACAATCCGCATGCGCACTATGTGTTATCACAAGATATTGACTGTACCGAAAGTGCAACATGGAATATCAATCTCGAAGAGTTTGAAGACGGAGATAGTGATAATCCTTTGATTCCTGATTCGTATGCAAGTACAACAGGAAGTGATACGAATGTTATTAACAATGGATATTTTGGTTTTCTACCTATTGGTGATGCCGACATTCCTTTTACCGGAAGTCTTGATGGTGCTGGACACACTATTAGTAACATCTGGATCTTTCGAAAGACCGAGTCGAATATTGGTCTTTTTGGTAAAACACTCAGTGCAGAGATTTCGAATCTAAGTCTTACTAATTCAAATATTGTTGGGCAATATTCAACAGGAGGAATCGTCGGATCGATGGATGGGGGAGAAGCAAGTGATATCACCCTTTCAAATAATATGGTGCGCGCATATCTTTCTTACCAAGGAGGAGGCTTTGCAGGAGAAATAACTGACGGTGCTACCGTAGATAACGTTACTAATACCGGTGGAACTGTGCATGGAAGTGGAAGTGTCATCGGAGGTATTGTGGGGTATTTGGAAGATGCCACGATAACGGACTCACACTCATCAGCAGCAGTTGATGGAGGAGATTATATTGGTGGATTCGTTGGTTCTGTGTCCGGAGGAACAATTACCGACTCATACGCAACAGGAAATGTCCGCTCAGATCGGCTCGAATATCCATTTATAAAGTCTGGTAACTATTCTGGAGGATTCGCGGGGTATATCAATAGTGGAACGATTAGCGATTCGTATGCAACAGGAAATGTTGAGTCAACGGGTAATTATGCCGGAGGCTTTTCGGGTAGTATCAATTCCTCATCAGAACTTAATCATGTGTATGCAACAGGAAACGTAACAGGTCTCCAAGAAACTAAAAACGGGGTTACGTACAATTATCCTCAATCTGTGGGAGGGTTTGTAGGGCAAATATTCGGTTCATTTGTTGAGTATGCATATGCAACAGGAGATGTCGTTAATGGCGGATCATCGAACGGTGGATTCAGTGGTTTATCAGGATGTGGCTCACAAATATCGTTCAGCTATGCAACAGGAGATGTGACGGGAGGTGAGTTTACCGGCGGATTTACGGGAGATGATGGGTGTGAGGGTCCTGGAACTACGTTTACTAAAGTATTTGCCACCGGTAATGCAACAGGTACTCAACACGTCGGAGGTTTTGCTGGAAGACTAAATATCAGCACACTTACTGATGGCTATGCCTCAGGTAATGTGACGGGTAACTCAATTGTCGGAGGTTTTGCCGGAGAGCTCTACTATACTGACCTCGATAATGCATATTCTCGCGGTCAGGTCTTTACCGACGGCGATGAGTTGATTGGCTCATTTGTTGGGTTGAATTTTAATGACGGTGAAGCAATAGAAGGATTTTGGGATAATACCGTCGCTGCAAGTTTTCTTGGATGTGGAAATGGGGTGGGAGTAGATTGTGATGGGGTAGAGGGAAAAAGCACTGAGCTCATGACAACGCAGGCAACGTTCGAAGATGCAGGATACGATTTCTCTGATGTATGGGTAATGAATGAGCACAACGATAGATATCCGTATTTCCTCTTTTCAGATGCGCCTGTCATCGAGACGGTGTCTCCAGAGTACGATGATCGTGATGTCGCGATAGACCGTCAGATTGTTATAGAGTTTTCACAAGCGATGAACACTGATTCGGTGATGATCTCAGCAGGTCCATGTGTTGAAGATGGATGTCCTTCGTTTAGCGAGTCATGGAATAATGCTGATACGATCCTTACTCTCACCAAAAGTGATGGACCGTTTGCCTACAACACCGAGTACACCATCACGATAGCAAGCGCTCGTAGCCGAGGAAATATTCCATTGCTTGGTAGCTATGAATGGTTTTTTACTACCGTAGCGAACCCTTCTGCCGGATCTTCTCGACAAAGTGGTAGTAGTGGAAATCGTCGACGATCGGTGACCGCACCAGCTTCTGTTGTACCTACCACCGTAACAGCACCTACCACCGCTCTTGTTCGTGATCTTACACTGACCAATACCGGAGATGATGTAAAGAAATTGCAAGCACTCCTTATCGCGGTGAATAGTGGTCCAAAGGCTCTTGCACTTGCACGCATTGGCGCTACAGGTTATTTCGGAACATTTACACGTGATGCACTTGCGGAATACCAAGCTAAGAATGGTATCGTCCCTGCTATTGGATACTTCGGCAAGATTACTCGCGCTCAGATGAAATCGGCAGCCATCGCAGGTATCTGGTGGTAAGAAGTACGTTCGTAGTATACTTCTGACATGATCAAAGACATTGCATTCGTGGGATATCCCACAACAGATATGAAGAAAGCGCGCGCATTTTATGAAGGCCTTCTTGGATTGGTGCCTACGAATGAATTCGGACCTGTCACTGATGAGTCTGAATTCATCGAGTATGCGGTCGGCTCGGGCACTCTTTCGATCGGCAAGATGGATAATTGGAAACCATCAAGTGATGGACCAAGTGCAGCGTTTGAAGTGGATGATTTTGATGACGTGATCAAGAAACTCAAAGACAACAACATTGTATTTGTTATTGATCCCATGGATACGCCGGTATGTCACATGGCAGTGGTGCAGGATTATGATGGAAATGGATTGATGATTCATCAGCGAAAGCAATCATAAACTCATGACTATTCTTACCACATGGTTAGTGTCAGCACTCGCTATCATTATTTCGTCTTTTATTATTCCTGGTGTGACGGTGGGATTCTTCTCGGCATTGTTCGCGGCGATTGTACTCGGGTTGCTTAATGCCTTCATCAAACCTCTCCTTCTCCTCCTCACGCTTCCGGTGAATATTCTTACCCTCGGCCTTTTCACCTTTGTCATCAATGCGCTCATCATCATGCTTGCGGCCGCACTCGTACCAGGTTTTGCGGTGAAAGGCTTTCTCAGTGCTTTGCTCTTCAGCTTGGTACTCATGATAGTGAATCTCGTGTTGTTCAAACTTATCTAACCCTAACAGGTTATACTTACACATATGATCTTAGATTTCATTGGACTCTTTGTACTCATCGCTGGTTACGTCATCGGTCTTGGTGCGGTGACGGTGATTGATATCCACGGGTTTCTCGGAAGGAAATCTTCGTATTGGACGGAGGCGACAACGCGTACACACAAAGTAACGAAGCCTCTCATTTGGGTGGGAATTATTTTGGTGATTATTGGTGGTGCATTAGTATTTCGCAATGAGTGGTTTGCGGGTGTGCCTTTGTATCATCTGCTTGTGTCGGCGGTACTTATGCTGAACGGATTATTTTTGTCATATCGTGTGAGTCCTTTTTTATTACAGCGTGAAAAAGAAGGTAAGTCAGCCGAACTTCTGCCTGCATCGTGGCAACGAAAGATCGTGGTGAGTTTTGTTGTTTCAGATATCGGGTGGTGGGGAAGTCTACTGATGGTGGTGTGGTGGGTGGTGAGATGAAACCTCGTTAAAATAGAATCTATCTGATAAAATAAAGGAATGAACAATGCGCGCTACATCGTACTTTTACTTTTATTACTAGTTTTTGTGAGTGTCGGTGGTATCAAGCAAGCACAGGCGTATTCCGGACAAGGAGCCGGAACACTGGAAGATCCATATCTCATTGCAAACTGTGTACAACTTCAAGAAATGAAGGATGATATTACTGCACATTATGTCGTCGCAGATGACATCGATTGTGGCGATACCGAAAATTGGAATGGAGGAAAGGGGTTCGAGCCGGTAGCAACTTCAACACCGTTTACCGGTTCACTCGATGGAGATGGACGCACGATTACCGGTCTATATATTGATCGAGCGGATGATTCCTTTGGAGAAGATCCTGGAGATGAATGGTACGTAGGACTCATCGGAAATGCTGCAGACGCGACGATACAAAACCTTGCTCTCACCAATGCGCGTATTAGAGGATACCGATATGTGGGAGGTATTGTCGGATATGCATCAAGCACCACGTTTACGAATGTGAGTTTCAATAAAGATCTTCCAGAAGACGAATGTAATCCCGGATATTGTGTATGGGCTCGCTACGGAGAATATGGAGGAGGTATCGTGGGGTACGCAACGGGGGTCACTATTCAAAACGCAGAAGTGGGAGGTTCGGTAAAAGGAAGTGGAGTGGTGATCGGAGGAGTGGTGGGATATCTCGATGATTCAGAGTTGCACTATGCAACAACCACAGCGCATATCGATGGAGGAAATGATGTTGGAGGTATTGTAGGAAATGCTCAGTATTCTGATATTAGTCATGTACGTTCTTCTGGATCGGTTGTCGTACAAGATGATGATGGAAAGACAGGATATCGTGGAGGAGGTATCGCGGGAAATCTTTTTCATGTCGATCTTGCGTATGCAAGCTCAAGTTCAGATGTGACAGGTGCGTATGCTCTTGGAGGTGCGATAGGATATGCGGAGAGCTCAACCATTGCATCGACAACAGCGAGTGGGTTTGTTGCCGGGGGCTATCACTTAGGAGGATTTATTGGCGCTTCAGTTGATTCTCACATTACCAGATCATCCGCATATGGAAGCGTGCTCGGTAATTACAGTGTCGGAGGTTTTGTTGGATACAATGAAGGAAATTCAGTTAATTCAAACGTTATCTCGCAATCATTCGCGACGGGGTTTATATTAGGTAATGCAGAAGATGCTGGAGGTTTCGTGGGTACTCACGCGTTACAGTCCGTGATTACTGATTCCTATGCCCGAGGTAATGTTGATGGGGTTGAATATGTTGGAAATTTTGTGGGAACCATGAGTCAGATGTCTTTGGTGTATCGTTCATATGGAACAGGTATGGTGACAGGTAACAACATAGGGAATGTGTTTGTCGGACAAAGTGCGGCAAATGATAGTGGTCCTTTCCTCAACTTTGCTGATCTCCAGAGTGCAAGTACAACAGGTCCAGGTGATACAACCTTTGTGACCGCGACAACAACAAGTGCGATGAAAACTCGCTCGACCTTCACGACTGCAGGATGGGATTTTACAACAATTTGGAATATTAATGAGAACAATGATGGATATCCGATATTGCGATGGCAAGATGGGGGAAATGATGGAGAAGAGATGGTGGGTGAAGCACCAGTGCTTACTCTTGTAAGAGCGATACCAGAACGGGTGACAAAGTCAAAAGCCGTACTTCGCTTCACTTCAAATCAATCATGTGAAGCTTTAGCTGAAAGCCCTCTTTCAACAAAAGGCGATGTTGAGTCTATTATTAGTGACATTACGCCTGGGGAAACACTCACCGCTACGCTGAGAGGGATTCAAGTTGGAGGTACCTATTCATACAGTTTTCTTTGTGTGAATAGTGATGAGCTCACCTCAAACACGCTCACGGTTGGTCCGTTTACCGTTATTTCTGATAGCTCGAGTGGAGGGCGTTCTTCCGTTGCGCGCAGCTCATCCGCAGTGCAGACATCTTCAGTAGAAACATCAGTACCTAGTGCCACTACAACACCACGTGTACCATTTGTGCAAAACCTTCAAAAGGGTATGACGGGAGCAAATGTGCAGTTGTTGCAACAAATGCTTATACAACTCAATCTCGGGCCAGCAGCTCGCACACTCGCAACATTCGGTGCTACAGGATACTTCGGAGCTGCAACTCAAGCGGCGGTCATCGAACTTCAGAAATCAGCTGGCATTGCTCCTGCTATTGGATATGTAGGTCCAAAAACACGTGCATATCTCAATAGTCGCTAAATGAAAAAAGAGAAAGAGAGCAAGATGTGTGCATATTGTGGACGTCCATTTACTAACCGCAAGCGCTGGAAATCACGTGGTCAGTGGGATCAGGTGAAGTATTGCTCTGATCGGTGTAGGCGTGCAGTCAAACAAAAAATTCAATGAAAGATATTGTTCTTATCTACCCACATCAATTATGTGAGCATCATCCCGCATTTGTATCAAGGGTAACGAAAAACGTGCGAGTGTATCTTATTGAGGACCCGCTCCTTTTTTCTCAATATCGCTTTCACAAACAGAAGCTCGTGCTCCATCGTGCAAGTATGAAGGCGTATGAACAGTGCCTAAGAAGCGAAGGGTATGACGTGTGCTATGTTGAGTACCACGAAGCATATGATGGATGGATCACGCACATGCTCGCACAAGAAACATGTGAACGTGTGCACGTTATGGATGTGGTAGATGACTGGCTTCATAAAAAAATAGTGAAAGAAGTAGGAAACGCGGCAGAGCTTATCATTCATGATTCACCCCTCTTTTTCCTCACTGACGCAGAAGTGAAAACGTACTGGGGTATTGACTCAAAGCATCTGCACCATCACTTTTATATTTGGCAACGTAAGCGCATGAACGTACTCGTGCATGAGGGAAAACCAGTTGGGGGAGCGTGGAGTTTTGATAAGGAAAACAGAAAGCGATTACCTCCACATGAAGTAGTGCCACCCGTCCATAGATATGAGCGATCGTCGTATGTCGAGGAGGCACTGGGCTATGTTGCACAGCATTTTGCCGATCACTACGGTGCGCTTGATGAGTTTAATTATGCGGTAACCCACGAAGAAGCAAAACATGCACTCACCATGTTTTTAAAAGAACGCTTTGCAAAGTTTGGGGTCTATGAAGATGCGATGTCAGTGCAGCACCCTGTGCTGTTCCATAGTGTGCTCTCGCCGTATCTTAATAACGGTCTGCTTACCCCTCACGAGGTGCTCGATGCGGTGCTTCACTATGCAGAGCATCATGATACCCCACTCTCTTCACTCGAAGGGTTTGTGCGTCAGCTTATTGGATGGCGTGAATATATACGTATGGTCTATGTGTGTGACGGTGCGCGTATGCGTAATCAGAATGTGTTGAACGCGCATCGCCCTCTTCCCGAATCGTGGTGGCAGGGAACGACGAATCTCCTTCCTATCGACGAAGCGATTACCACACTTGATCGCTCTGCATACACACATCACATTATCCGCTTGATGGTGGTAGGCAATATGATGACACTTCTTGGTATCAATCCTCATGACGGTTACCGATGGTTCATGGAGTGGTATATCGACGCGTATGATTGGGTGATGGTACCGAATGTGTATGGTATGGCACTTTTTGCAGATGGGGGAACAATGACGACGAAGCCCTACCTTTCTTCATCGAATTATCTAAAAAAAATGTCAGATTATCCGAAGGGTGAATGGCAAAAGGTCTGGGATGCCTTGTATTGGAAGTTTGTTGACACGCATCGCGATCTGCTTATGAAGCAGCAACGTGCATCGTTTGCAGTGCGCATGTTTGATAGGCTTTCAAAGGAGAAGCGTGAGGAATGTGAGCGAACGTAATCTAATCAATACCTTCGCATCACTTCACTAATAATTCTGTTGGGGTTTTGAGCGAAATTCCCATGTGAAGTCGTTCGGTGTTGTAGTACTTCAGATATTTCTTGAGCGCACG
>JAIYEG010000005.1 GCA_027487075.1 bacterium | reverse complement strand
GAGATAAAATCGAGTAGTCCCATATATGTTATATTGTGCGCACCGATTTTTCGGCGTCTCCTGGGTTAAATGATTTATAAAAAAGTTCAATAAGTTCTTCGGTGCCAAGCTCAACAATGCGTACTCCACAACGAGTCAGTCCCTCCTCTACTACCGCCACGCGCTGTTCGAGTTGGGTTTTGTGCTCTTCGAAGCTCAATTCCTTGTTCATTTTCTCCTCATTCGCATCCTTTTTCTTGAAAAAACTTGTGATTCCACTTGCAGTGGGTGCTGAAAGTGCACCTGGACTATAGGGAACCACCACAAAAAAGCTTTTGGTCATGATGTTCGAACCCTCAGTGAGTGCCTTGATGAATTCCATATACTGACGCACTTGAAGACGCATAAGGTCGTTTTCTTGCTCATTTTCACGGGCTTCTAGGAGTTTGAGGTACGGTTTGATGTCGAGGCGACGTGATTGTACGCAAATTTGTACTGAAAAGTTGAGAGAGTTGAGGAAATTTTGGAATTGAAGAATGATTGAAGTTTGTTCGTCTTGCGACTTAAGGGCAAAGTTGATTGATGATGCCATCACTACCGCTCTGTAGGATCCGTCTTTAAGTACGAGGATACCATCACGGATTTCCTTGATAGGAACAAAGTTTTGACTCGCAGGTGTTTTATTAGAACTTATCGCCATACTGCTAGTATATCATTCATCTTTCTTTTGTGTATCAAGGCTCCAGCCTAAATGAGTGAGTTTGTTGCTGTTGATGACGGGAAGTTGGTTGTCGCTGCGCATTTGCATTGCTTCATCCATCTGTATTGGTGAAATAATCTTTTTTTCTTTCTTCCAGATGTAAAGTTTGTTGCCGAATGCATAGATAAGAGCGGACTGCACCATCTCGATGAAAGGCTTGTTGTTCGGACGATAGAATGCAAGGAGTCCCCCGAAGGTGAGGACGGGCGCCATAAAGAGAAATGCTACGAACGTAGATGGAATGAAGCGATAGAGGATGTATGCAAGTCCGCAGGCTCCTGCAATGTATGCAAATTCTTTGAACGACAACGGACCAAAGATTTTATCATCCATGTCGATGAATTGAGGAACCTGAAATTTCATAGTGACAGTATACCATCGTAGAAAAAGAACGGAACACTTATTTACAACAGAACGCATATTTTTCTGCTGAAAAATTGCTGTGCTCGCACCAGTGCTGCGCAAGTCTGTTTCCAATAAGTGCCCCGTTCTTTTTCTATAGCTGCTCTACTGTCACTATTCAGTCACAACACGCAAGACTTCTTCTATTGTGGTGAGGCCTTGGACTGATTTGAAAATACCGTCTTCGATCATGGTCATCATTCCCTCTTTTTTTGCTTGTGCCTCGATTTCGTCTGACGTCGCTCCTTTCATAACGAGGTCTTTGATGGTTGAGGTCACTTTAAGTGTTTCGTGAATACCAATTCGTCCTGCATAGCCGTCTTCTGAGGCTGCACTCTTTTTTGGCTTATAAAATGGAATTGTATCCCAAGTGGCTTTTGGTTCGACAATCTTTTCTTTTCGGAGGTATTCAAGAAGTCGATCAAGGTCGACATGTTTTGCGAGTTCTGCAAGCTCATCTTTGGTGAGGATGTGAGGCTCTTTCTCTGATGCGAGTTTGCGAACAAGGCGCTGTGCCACAATCACACTGAGCGTTGATACAAGTAGAAATGGCTCAACATGCATATCAATGAAGCGTGGGATGGCTCCTGCTGCTGAGTTGGTGTGAAGCGTCGAAAGCACCAAGTGTCCGGTGAGCGCTGCATTGATGGCAAGACTTGCAGTTTCGGTATCGCGGATTTCTCCCACCATGATGATATCGGGGTCCTGACGTACGAGAGAGCGAAGTCCTGATGAGAAGGTAAAACCAATTTCGGGCTTTACCTGTGTCTGATTGATACGCTTCATCTGATATTCTACAGGGTCTTCGATGGTTGAGATGTTCACGTCGGGAGTATTGAGAATATCAAGTACGGTGTAGAGCGTGGTGGTTTTTCCGGATCCTGTAGGTCCTGTGGTGAGGATCATTCCAGTTGAAAGCTTGGTCGCTTCCATAATTCCTTCAAGCCCTTCTCCATGAAAGCCAAGTCCTTCAAGGGTAAAACCGGAAACATTCTCTCGGAGAAGTCGCATCACGGTTTTTTCACCGTAGTAAATGGGAAGAATCGATACGCGGAATGAAATTTTTTCACCATTCATATCGATCTTGAAACGACCGTCTTGAGGAAGGCGTTTTTCGTCGAGCTTGAGATTTGAAAGCACCTTGATACGTGCGGTGATAGAATCCCCTGCGCTCTTCGGGAGGATCATGGCATCGTGAAGAAGACCGTCAATACGATAGCGTACCACCACTTCGTTTTCTTGTGGCTCGATGTGAATGTCAGATGCGTTTTGAAGTGCGGCGTGCTTAAGAAGTGTGTCAACAACGCGCACTACTGGCAGGTCTTCAGCAAGTTTCTTAAGATCTGCCTCACTTGTTGTGCCCTGCTCTCCTCCGTCCTTGATTGCCTTGATTGAAATAGATTCTTTTTGAATGATGTCTCCAAAGTCAGCCTTAAGACTCTTTTGATACTGCAAAAGTGCACCCTTCATTGATTCGGTATCAGTGAGACGAGGTAGAATTTTGAGGCCCACTTTCTTTTTTACGAAATCAATTGCCCCGAGGTCGTCGGTGTCGAGCATGGCGACTTCAAGACTGTCTTTGTTTTTCTTGAATGCGACGATGTTGTGATTGCGCGCGATCGGCTCAGGAATCATCGAGAGAATATCAAACTCTATTTTAAGATCTTTAAGATCGACGAACGGAAGACCAAGCACATACGCTTGAATCTTGCGAAGATCATCTTCGTTGATGCTTCCGCGTTTTAAAAGTGTGGCACCAAGATCAGTTTTATCTTTCTCTGCTTCTTTTGCAGCATCTTTGACATCTTTTTCAGATACGAGTCCTGAGTCGATGAGATATTTCTCGAATTGAGATTGGTTAATGATCACAAAAGTATTATAGCAAAAAAGTTTTTGTATGTATGTGTATTCCGGAGTACGGATTGTTTTCTACTGAAAACATCCTCACTCTCCTTCCGTCCGAGAGCCTCCTACATACACATACATACAAAAACTTTTTTGATATAACACTTCTTATTTTTGGAAACTGTATGTGAATGAGAGGAATGTTGCGAAGATGAAGGTGAGGATGCCGAGTGCAAAGATGAAGTCAGCTATGGAGTGGGTGTGATCAAGGAGGTTGAGTGAGCTTAGAAGGTAATTCCAATCATGGATTGAGTCGTTGCCACCGAGAAGTGGAAGGTGCATATCAACTGCGTCGCGCGCATAGACAGATATGTTGATAATGTTTGTGCCCACCCAAAACAGCACCATTGAGGCTGAATAACGGTCTTCTTTGTAGAGAAAATAGAGTGAAAATATGGCGGGAAACAGGATTTGGAATCCAGAACCTGCTGCAATGTAGATAAATTTGGGCATAAAACTGAAGATGGTGTGCCCTGCTTCGTGGATGATGAGGTTGAGGTTGTCGATGAAGTGCCAGGACGTAGAGGTGAAGGTGTAGTAGGTTGCGTAAAGGGTAATAATAAAAGTTGAGATAGCTTTTTTAATTTGTTGATTTCTCATTTTGTAAGTCTAAGTCTATCACTCCTTCTTTAAAATTATTGAGTTCCAACTTAGTTCGAATATCATCTTCATCATACTGTGAATAGTCTCGTCTTCTATAATAATGCCAGTGAGATATTTTTTGTTGAGGTTAACAATAGCTACTTTATTGGTTCCGTAGACGGTGATCTCTCCTTTAAAAGGAAATGTTTCTTTCGGAATATATTTCATTTTAGGTACAATATCTTCCTTGTATCCGGTAAAAAATTTTTCATTGTATCCCCTGTCTGATACTGTATCGGGAACAATTCCTCGTGTAGTAATCCCAATTCTTTCTTTTGCAAGTCTAAAATTCTCAAAAAACTTTTCGGGAAGGACATGTTGAAGTTCTGAAGCGTTAGACCACGCCAACATTTCGTATTTTTTGCTTATGTTGACCATGTCTTCATAAATGGTCAACACCCCTTCCTGCCCTTCAAAATATGAAATCTTAGGTTTGTTACTTAAGAATGAATAAAGGCCTTCTATGTCAGGAATTATCTTCTCCACCCGTTCAAGATGATCGTTTGCGATAGTTACCTGGCTTTTCACATAGCGTACTAGTTTTTCAGGATTTTCTACTTGATAATAGGCTTTATTTCTCTTTTTTATCTCATTTACGAGGCCTTTAATCGATAAATCGAGGAGAATTTTATAGACCGTGCTCCTATTAAGCTTGGTTTCTTCGGCGATTTTAGAGGGAAAAGCACCTCCCAGCCTTAAAAGGCAGGAATACACCAAAGATTCTTTCTCAGAAAAGCCAATTTTTTGAAATGCTTCTGAAAGCTCAATTTTGTCCATAGAACAAGCTTAATTCAGTGCTTAAAAAGTGTCAATTAGTACGAACAGTTTATTATATATATTAAGTATATGGCTTAAAATATAAATATTATATGAATATTCTGTTATTAAAAAATAAAAAACATCAAATACATTGCATAATGTTGGTAGATCATTAATAGAGTGTGGCACCAAGCCGATTCCTCCGTTGAGGGATTTGAAAAGCCAAAATGGTAATTCTGCACAACTTTAATGAAAAGTACTATGAAAATTCTTATTTTCGACGATTCGACCCGCCATCAAGATATGGCCAAGCGCCAGTTGGGAGACCACGAGCTCACCATCTTCGGTGATTACCAAGATGCTCTGAATGCTCTCGACTATGGAAAGGACACATTTGACGTTGTTCTCACTGACCTCATGGTTCCCTCTTTCCCACACGATCTTACTCGTGCCCAAGAGGAAATGCCTGTGGGAACTTCCATTGCCCTCCTAGCCCTTGCAAAAGGAGTAAAGTGGGTGGCGATCGTGAGTGATGCAAATCATCATGATCATCCTGGTGTTCGTGCTACGGACGCACTCTGCTTTAAGAAGATGCAATTCGGAGATTCGCGTTTCCAGTGTCTTCAAGAAGCTGTGTCTCTGTATGTAGCTGACACCATGGAAGAGGTTGATATCGACTACCTTTATTCAGATGAGGGGGAACAAAAATACCCCAAAATCTTGAGTGAGGATCGAGAGCGCGTTGTGGGCTTTAAGGGTATCGTCCGCGGCAAGCGCTGGGACTGGGCTCTTAGAAAGCTCGAAGAAACAGAATAGTGGTACACCCACTCGGTGAAGCAACCGCAGGTTCAAACCCTGAAAACTTTCACACAACCCCGCACTCACACTGCGGGGTTTACTTTTGCCCATTTTTGACAAATTCCCTCTTTTCATATATATTGTATACATTACTAGTTCGCCCGCGAGGGCGGACTCGTTTTGTTAAGAGGTCAGTTTATACAATTTAATAGCGCAAAAGAACGTTAAGAATACAATTATATATGTTTGACATAAAAGTAATCCACTCAGTCCTCGACCAGCTCCAAGAAGAGCGAGGAATCCCTAAGGAAAAGGTGCTTGAAGCCATTGAATTGGCCCTCGCAACCGCCTACAAGAAGGAATTTGGTAAGAAAAACCAAGTTATTCGATCAAAATTTGATATTAATACCGGAACTGCGACCTTCGAACAAGTAAAGGTGGTAGTTGATGAATCGATGGTTATTATTGGTGAACCTGAGGAAACAGAGGTAGAAACTACCGAAGATCTCACAGCAGAAGGCAATCTCAAGGTGCGTTTTGACGAAGAGCACCACATCATGCTTGATGTGGCTAAGCGCATTAAAAAAGATGCGAAGGTAGGCGATGAGCTCGTCTTCCCTCTCGAATCTAAGGGTGATTTCGGACGTATCGCCGCACAGACTGCAAAGCAGGTGATCATCCAGAAGATCCGTGAAGCTGAAAAAGTTTCAGTGATGGGTGAATTCGGTGCCCGTGAAGGTGAGATCGTGACTGGCTCAGTGCAGCGCATTGAACGCGGAAACATCTTCATCGATATGGGGCGCGCATCAGGACTCCTTCCCTTTGAAGAGCAGATTCCTGGCGAGCACTACCGACAGGGAGAAAAAGTACGTATGTACCTTACTCGCGTAGAAGAAACTCCTCGTGGTATCTTCCTTCGTCTTTCTCGTTCACATCCAAAATTCCTTTCAAAGCTTTTTGAAACCGAAGTACCTGAAATTGCGGGAGGTCTTGTTGAAGTAAAAGCGGTTGCTCGCGAAGCAGGCTCACGCTCAAAAATCGCGGTGCACTCAACCGACCCTCATGTTGACCCCGTTGGTTCAATGGTAGGACAGCGTGGTGTTCGCGTATCAACCGTGATGAGTGAACTTGGTGGTGAGAAAATCGATATCATCGAATGGTCACCAGAACCCGAGAAGTTCATTGAAGATGCACTTTCACCTGCTAAGGTGCTTTCAGTGAAAGTGAATATTGAAGAGGCATCAGCAGTTGTCGAAGTTGCCGAAGATCAGCAGTCACTTGCAATCGGTAAGGGGGGGCAAAATGTGCGCCTTGCCGCAAAGCTCACAGGTTTCAAAATCGATATTCGTGCAAAAGCCGGTGTGTCATCAGCTGAAGCTGAAAATGAATCTGCTGAGAGTGCGGAATAATATTTATTCGTTCTAACTAACATTCAAAACATATGAATCTATGGCATGATATTGATCCAGGAACAAAAGACGCGATGACTACTATCATCGAAATCAACAAAGGATCAAAGAATAAGTACGAGATCGACAAAAAAACAGGACTCATTGCACTCGATCGCGTGATGCATACGTCTCAAGATTATCCATTTGATTACGGATTCGTTCCGCAAACATTATGGGATGATGGTGATCCATTAGATGTAGTAGTGCTCACCACCTACCCTCTCGTTCCGGGAATCGTGGTGCACGTCCGACCTGTCGCTATCATCAACATGATTGATGGTGGAGATTCAGATGCAAAGATCGTTGGGGTACCTGTTGAGGACCCACGTTTTGCGGAGGTCAAAGATCTTGAAGATGTGAACAAACATACCATGAAAGAAATTCAGCACTTCTTCCTCACCTACAAGAAACTTCAGAATAAAGAAGTGACCATCGATGGTGTTGAAGGACGAGCAGCAGCAGAAGCGGCGTTCGAAAAAGCGATTGTGCAGTACAAGCAGAAGTTTGCAAAATAATTTCCCCACAACACATGAAGTACTTTACGATTACAAAGAAAGAAACCCTTCCTGGATCAATGGTATCGATCGAAGGAGAGTTGAGCGCGGAAAGTTTGGCGGCGCAGCGTTCTAAGGCGCTCGAGAAGTTCCAGCAGTTATTCACTATTGATGGATTCCGTAAGGGACATATTCCAGAGAAAATGCTCGTTGAAAAAGTTGGTGAGCTTGGTATTACCGAAGAAGAAGGAGGACTCGCACTCGAAAAAGCATATGCAGATATTATCGCTGAAGCTGGTGTTGCTGCTATCGGACAGCCGATGGTATCAGTCACCAAGATTGCTCCAGGTCAGCCGATGGGATTCAAGATTCAGACAGCTGTTGTTCCTGAGGTTACCCTTCCCGACTATAAGAAGCTCGCAAAAGAATCTGTTTCAAAGAACATTGAAGAGGTAACGGTGACCGACGTTGAAGTTGAAGAAGCAATTCAGGATATTCGTCGCTCTGTTGCTCACCAGAAATTCCATGAAACACATGGTGATACCCACGACCACAACCATGATATTAAGGACGAAGATCTGCCTGAAGTGAATGATGAATTCGCTAAGCAGCTTGGTAAGTTTGAGAATCTTGAAGATTTCAAAACAAAGCTCAAGGCAAACATTCTTAATGAGAAACAGGTAAAAGCACGTGAGAAGAAGCGCCTTTCTGCAATGGATGCAATCATTGGTGAGACAAAGGTTGAGGTTCCAGAAATTCTCGTAGAAAGCGAGCTCACCAAGATGATCGGACAGTTCAAGGACAGCATTTCATCAATGGGTCTCACCTACGAAGCCTATCTCGAGAAGATTAAAAAGACTGATGATGATGTAAAAAATGAATGGCGCGATGAAGCTAAGAAGCGCGCAACAATTCAACTCATTCTTAACAAGATCGCTGTTGAAGAAAAGATTGTGGTGGATGAGAAGCTTGTGGAACATCAGGCGACTGAACTTTCACAGTACTACAAGGAAGCTGATCCGCTTCGCATCCGTGTCTATGTTGAGACTATGATGCTTAACGAAGAAGTGTGGAAGTTTTTGGAAAGTCAGAAATAAGACAAGCATGTTACACAAAAAGACCGGAGATGATCCGGTCTTTTTGTGTATAGGACATGTCCTTAAAGACGTGCGAGTGTTATCGCGACGATGGCAGCTGTTTCGGCGCGGAGTGTGGTGGTGCCTAGTGTACAAAGTTTTACGCCTTTCTCTCTGAACATGTCAATCTCATCTTCAGTCCAACCGCCTTCTGGTCCAATGATGACGCCGAGTGATTGAGAATTATTTTTCGCTGTTTCATCAACGAGCGATGAGTTACCATAGCTTCCATCACATCCATATAAAGGAAAAGTGAGGTTTGTATCAAGAAACACATCTTTAAGTTTCATAATGTCATGGAGTACAGGAGGAATAGGTCTTCCACTCTGCTCAGTGGCCTCGATTAAAATCTTGTTGCTACGTTCCATATTAATGTCTTTGCGTTCGGTGCGCGCAGAAATAACTGGTATGAAGTGTGAGACGCCGAGCTCAGTTCCCTTTTGAAGTACCCAATCGGTGTTGTCTTTCTTGAGGAGTGTAAAGAAAAGGTAGAGATTCTTTGATGGTGCTGATGTGTTGTCATGCATTTCTTGGATGCGTATTGTCACACCAGTTTTTCGATCGATGCTCACAATTGATGAAACGTATTCTTTTGTGTCTCCACAAAACACGATGATGTTTTCACCTGTGTGCAACTTTAAAACAGTTCCTACCTGATGAACAAAACTTTGGTGGGTGAGGGTAATCTCCCGCCCTTTTTCAAGAAGAGCTCCCGTCGGAAGATCGGTCTGAGGGATATAAAATCTGTGTAACTTCATACATAACAGTGTGCATGATGCCGATTTTTCTGCAAGTTGAGTTTTGACCAAATATAAGTATTATGGTGTTTGTACCCCTCTTATTATTTTTAAAACCTGAAACCATGTTAATACCAACCGTAATTGAAAAGTCACAGTTCGGGGAGCGAGCCTACGACATCTACTCTCGCTTGCTCCGCGAACGCATCATCTTCCTTGGGGGTCCCATTGATGATCATGTTGCCAACATTATTATTGCCCAGCTTTTGTTCCTTCAGTCAGAAGATCCCAAAAAGGATATCACTCTTTACGTCAATTCACCGGGCGGTTCAGTAACCGCTGGTCTTGCAATTATCGATACGATGAATCATATCAAGCCAGATGTAGCCACTGTATGTGTGGGTATGGCGGCTTCTATGGGTGCCGGAATTCTATCTGCTGGCGCGAAAGGAAAACGTTATGCACTCCCAAATTCAGAAGTTATGATCCATCAGCCAAGTGGAGGTGCTGAAGGACAAGCTACAGATATTGAAATTGCTGCAAAACGAATTCTTAAAAATCGAGATGTCCTTAATAAGATGCTCGCAAAGAATACTGGTCAGCCGCTTTCAAAAATTGAAAAAGACGTGGATCGAGACTTTTTCTTGAACTCAGACGAAGCAAAGAAGTACGGCATTATTGATAAAGTTCTCTAACTGCCATGGAACTTAAAATAGTACTTCTCTTCTCGATTCTATCGGGACTCCTTGGCCTTGTGCTGGGCTACGTTGCTCGCGTGCTCATTAGTCTGTCTAAAAAGAACTCAATTGAGAATGATATAAAAGAACGAAAGCAAAAAGCCGATAAAGAATCTCAGGAAATCATCCTCCAGGCTGAGGAAAAGGCGTCTGATCTTCTTAAGACGACCCGCGAAGATGCAAAAGCACGTGAGGACATGCTAAAAAAGACCGAGGAACGCTTGGTAAAAAAGGAGGAAATACTCGATAAAAAACAGCTTGAAATCGACAAGGAGGTAGAAGAAATCAAAAAGCGCATTGAGGAGGTGCGCGGAATAAAGGAAAAGACCGAAGCGGTGGAAAAAGAAAAGAAGGCCCAGCTTGAAAAAATAGCACGCCTTAGTGAAGACGATGCTCGGGCGCAGGTTATTGCAACAGTAGAAAAGCAAAGTGAAGAGGATTTACTCAATCGCATTCACAAACTTGAAATTGCTGGAGAAGAAGCACTTGAAGATAAAGCAAAGAATATTCTTACCACCACCATTCAACGTCTGGCAGCCTCAGTATCTGCTGACATGTTCACCACGCAGGTGGCAATTCCTTCTGACGATATCAAAGGAAAAATTATTGGAAAGGAAGGTCGCAATATTAAAGCATTCGAACGAGAAACTGGTGTTGAGCTTTTGGTTGATGATGTGCAAGGTGCGATTACTATTTCTTCATTTGATCCGGTGCGCCGACAGATTGCGCGTGTTGCCCTTGAAGATCTTATTGCTGATGGACGCATTCAGCCTGCACGTATTGAGCAAGCGGTTGAGAAAGCTAAAGAAGAAATCAATCGCATTATTAAGCAGAAAGGTGAAGAAGCTGCGTATGAGGCGGGGGTTATTAACCTCGACCCTCGCGTACTCGCAATCTTGGGTCGCCTTCACTTCCGCACCAGCTACGGACAGAATGTGCTCGCACACTCAGTCGAGATGGCACGTATTGCAGGAATGCTTGCTGAAGAGCTCGGAGCGAATGTGCTTACTGCAAAAGCAGGAGCTCTCCTTCATGATATTGGTAAGGCTGTTGATCATGAGGTACAAGGAACGCATGTTGAAATCGGTCGTCGCATCCTTCAGAAGTTTGGGGTAAGTGAAGAAGTGATCAAGGCAATGCAGGCCCATCACGAAGAGTATCCATACGAGACCATTGAATCTCGTATTGTGCAAACGGCTGACGCAATTTCAGGTGGTCGCCCCGGTGCACGTAAAGATAGTGTTGAAAATTACCTTAAGCGCTTGAGTGATCTTGAATCTATCGCAACTTCATTTGAAGGGGTTGAAAAGGCCTACGCCCTCTCTGCAGGGCGAGAAATAAGGATATTTGTGCAATCTGATAAGGTTTCTGATCTCGAAACAAGAAACTTGGCACGAAATATTGCGCTTCGCGTCGAAAAAGAGCTGCGCTACCCTGGTGAAATCAAAGTAGTAGCAATTAGAGAAAATAGAGCAATAGAATTTGCGAGATAGCAATATTTTGTGGTCGCCATTGCATAAAAAATGGCTTACTATATAATCGGTTTATTATTAGTTAATTATAACGAACATGAATAAAGCAGGTCTCGTGGATGTTGTTCAAAAACATCTCAACGGCACGAAGGTTCAGGCGGAACAAGTTGTCGACCTCATCATCGATTCAATCGTTGCAACCTTGAAGAAAGGTGACGAAGTTTCGATTGCAGGTCTTGGTATCTTTTCTGCTAAGCAGCGTGCTGCTCGCACCGCGCGAAATCCTCGCACCGGAGAATCAATCAAGGTTGCCGCAATGCGCGTACCAAAGTTCCGCGCAGCAAAGGCACTCAAGGATTCAGTGCGATAGTTATAGTTTCTTATTTCCACTTACAAAAACACCACCGAGAGGTGGTGTTTTTGTTTGAGTGCTTCTATTTTACTTAAAACATTCAATAAGATTTTTAACCTTTGGGATAATTTGATCTCGGATTTCATTTGTCTCTGCTTGACTCATGTTTTTTGGATCCTCTATGTCCCAGTATATCACTTTGGTGCTCTCTTTGAGATAGTCGGGAATTGTTTCCTCTTCTGCCATCACAATTATTTTATCTGATGTATTAATCATTTCTTGAGTAAGCTGATCTCGTTTAAAGTCTTTTGCGTCGATACCAATTTCTCTGAGTGATTCAATTATTTTTTCTGCACCATCTAAATCTTTAAGTTTTTGATCTTGCATACTCTTCCCCTTCCTTATTTCTAACTATCGTTCCGCAAGAGGAAGAAGTGTGTGATCTGTTTTCTAATTTATTGAAAACTGCCTCAGCAATCTGACTTCTGCCGACGTTTCCTCTACACACAAAGAGAACTTTCATTGGTGCGGGTAAGGAGAATCGAACTCCTGTCTCGTCCTTGGCAAGGACGTGTTCTACCACTAAACCATACCCGCAGTGCGACTATCCTAGCATAACGAGGACGTCTCTGTCATCTTCTTTTTCGAGCTTGTTCGCCTTCTCGAAGCCGCATCGTTGGCATTGAAGCACCACTCTCTCCTTCCCTCCCAGCTTCTGGTATCCGATTGGCTTCATCATACCGTGACAATTCTCTGCTCTATCCCCTGGCTCGATGTCGACGTGTTTACTCCACAAACACTTTGGGCAATGATTGGTATATCCATCCCCTTTTACATCGAACCCACAATGTTCACAGGTAAAGTCTTCGATGTTTCTCTTGAAACCCATTAGTGTCGGAGTGCAGGGATTCGAACCCTGAGTCGCTTGATCCCAAATCAAGAATGTTAGCCGTTACACCACACTCCGTTCGTGCCATATGTATTAAATCTAATGGCCTCGAAAGCTTACCATAGTTTTTGTTAAATGATAAGGTTTTCGAGATGCTCTAGCTTATAAAGGTCATGACTTCCCCGTTTGAGGACAACGGTAATTGCTGAAAACTCCCATTCCACCTCGATACTCTGCCCCTTCTCGTTAAGATATGTCTGTATTACCCTCCTTAGTCGCCTTACCTTTTCTTTGTGAATGTTGTCCTCTGGACGATGCCAATCCCCTTTTTGTATGTAAAAGTTTGAAACCTTTGTCTTTACCTCTACAAAATAATAAATCCCTCCCTTCTCTGCCACAATATCAAGCTCTCCCCATTTACGCAGATAGTTGCGATCGAGAATGGTATATCCTTTGTAAATAAGGTATTGCACAGCGTTGTCTTCCCCGATATCCCCAATTTTGCGTTTCTCAGTGATAGTCATGTTATTTATGAAACAAAATGTAGAGACAATCTTGCCACAAAAGACCTCAATTTTAGGTAAATATTTCTTCAATTTGAGATAAAGCTTCATTGAGCAGCACCTAAATCCCCAGTTTCATAAATAACATGGAGATACTATGTATCACATGAAACATTAATAAAGGGCTTTAAATATAGATAAAGTACATGTCCTACAAAATATAAGACTGTCCTTTATCAACATATCCCCATAGTTATCCACAGTTTTGAGGACAAAGGTCAAAAAGTCAGTTACTTAAAGTCGTTGTGCTCCCGCCAGGACTCGAACCTGGAACAACAGTTCCGAAGACTGTTGTGATATCCATTTCACCACGGGAGCATAAGAGGGGACAGGGAAATAGTACCTTAAGTAGCATTAAAATAAAAGTTTTGCTATCATTCAAATGTTGCGGGTATGGTTTAGTGGTAGAATGACTGCCTTCCAAGCAGTAGACGAGAGTTCGATTCTCTCTACCCGCACACTTTAGACGGTCTAAAACTAAAATAATGAATAAAGGTTTCAAGAATAACGTTCCTGAACCAGTTTCACAAATAACACAAACACTGAAAAAGGCTAATTTTGAAGCTTTTTTGGTGGGTGGATGCGTGCGTGACATGATTTTGGGTAAAAAGCCTAAGGATTGGGATGTAACAACAAATGCGACTCCAGAGCAGATTATGGCTCTATTTGAGGATAGTTTTTATGAAAATGACTATGGAACAGTGGGGGTGGTTGATAGGAATGTTACAGATGAAACACTCAGCGTAGTTGAGGTAACTCCATATCGTATTGAAGGAACCTATAGCGATAAGCGTCATCCTGACAGTGTGAGGTTTGGTCAGGATATTGCAGAAGACCTTAAGCGACGTGATTTCACCATCAATGCTCTGGCATACGATGTTGAAAATGAGACCCTTATTGATCTCTATGAAGGGCAGAAAGATCTTGCCGCGGGTGTAATTCGAACAGTGGGGGAGGCAGATAAGCGTTTTGGAGAAGATGCCCTCCGCATGTTTCGTGCAATTCGCTTTAGTGCTGAGCTTGGGTTCGAGATTTCACCTGAAACAGCTCTTTCACTCATTAAGAATAGGGAAGCGCTTGCACAAGTCTCAAAAGAGCGTATCCGAGACGAGTTTATCAAGATCATTATGTCAGAAAATCCTAAAAAAGGCTTAGAATTAGCCAAAGAAGGGAAGATGATGTCCTTTATAATTCCAGAACTAGAAGAGACCTATTCTATCGGACAGAACAAGGCTCACAAATACGATGTCTTTGAACATCTCTTAAGGACATTGCAATGTGCCTCAGACAAGAAATTTGGCCTTGAGGTGCGTCTTGCGGCACTTTTCCACGATATTGGTAAGCCGCGCTCAAAACGTTGGTCTAATGACAAAAATGAGCCAACTTTCTATGGTCACGACGTGATTGGTGGCAAAATTGCGAAAGCTATTCTTGAACGACTTAAGTTCCCAAATAAAGTGATTGATGTGGTAGTGAAGCTTGTGCGATGGCATATGTTCTTCTCTGATACAGAGCAAATCACCCTTTCAGCTGTGCGTCGTATGATTGTAAACGTAGGTAAGGATCATATTTGGGACCTTATGAATGTTCGCGTATGTGATCGCGTAGGGACGGGAACACCAAAGGAGAATCCATATCGTTTCCGTAAGTACAAGGCAATGATTGAGGAGGCACTTCATGATCCTATTTCAGTAGGAATGCTTAAGGTGAATGGAAAAGACATTATTTCTATTACTAAGGCTCAACCTAGCCCTAAAATCGGTTTTATGTTGCATGCATTGCTTGAGGAGGTGCTTGAAAATCCTGCCCTAAATACCAAGGAGTATTTGGAAAAGAGGGTGCTTGAACTAGATCAGATATCGCTTGAGGAGCTTAAAAAAATGGCAGAAAGTGGTAAGGAAAAGAAGGAAAAGGCCCAAGAGGAGCAGATAGAAGAGATTCGTAAGAAACACTGGGTCGGATAACTATAAATAGGTATATAAACGAAAACGCCACCCAACATAAATAAAAGGGTAGGCGCTTTTCGTAAAGCAGTGCCGAGTGAGGATCATTGAAAATGATATCTCAAAATTTTTATATGTGGGTGAAAATATATTTTTCGAATCCACACAAAGCACTCTTCGAATGAACAAACCTTGAGATCGTGTAAAACTTTTTAATGACTCACACGTACCACGTTCTTGTTTCCACCTATTTCCACTGACTCGATCTAGGTTCTGAATACATTGTAACAATCATAAAAGACATGTAAAGGACATTATCAACGATGGCTGTGGATAACTACAAATTAACTTTCAAAATAAGAGGGCAATGGTCTGAGCCGAGTATCGAATCCATGATGTCCGATAGAATAATTTTGTCCTTTAAGTCCTTGCTCACAAAGAAGTAGTCAATGCGCCAGCCGACATTACGATCGCGGGCGAAAGTCTTCATATCCCAGTAGCTGTATCTGGCCGTTTGTTGTCCATGTATATGGCGGAATGTGTCGATGAAACCCGAAGCGACAACTTTATCGAGCCATGCGCGCTCCTCAGGGAGAAAACCAGTGTTCTTCTCGTTTTCTTTTGGACGCGCAAGATCAATTTCGGTATGGGCTGTATTGATGTCGCCACAGAATATAACGGGAATACCCTTTTGGGTGAGCTTTTTTACGTACACAAGAAATGCGTCGTAGTAGGCGAGTTTGAAGGCAAGGCGTACTGGTCCACCTCCGCCATTGGGGAAATAGGTGTTTATAAGGGTGAACTTATCAAAATGGAGTGCAATAAAGCGACCTTCTTGGTCGAGCTCATCGATTCCAAGTGCATAATCAACTTTATTAGGACGAATTTTTGTGTAGATTGCGACTCCGCTATAGCCTTTTCTTCCTTTTGAATGATCAAAATATGCTTCGTATCCTGGAACGCTTTTGAGTTCTTCGGGAAGCTGATCGTATTCTGCTTTGGTTTCTTGAATACAAAACATATCAGGTGATTCCTTGAGGAGCCACTCTAGTTTGCCTTTTTTATGCCATGCACGGATGCCATTTACGTTCCAAGATATGATGTTCATTTTTTCTTGCGGTGAAAGTTTTTGTGAATGTCTCTCAAATGTTTGTCGGTAATGTGGGTATAAATCTGAGTTGTAGCAATATTGGCATGACCAAGGAGCATTTGTACAGAACGAAGATCGGCTCCATTAGAGAGTAGATCAGTGGCAAAGCTGTGACGAATGACGTGTGGGGTCACCTTTTTTGATATTCCAGCAATAGTTGCATAGCGTTTTACGATACGTTCGATAGAGCGTGTGGTGAGGCGGATTCCTCTTTTGGTGTTGTTTTTTAAGGCTTTTTTGCCGATTTGGACAAACATGGCGTCGTCAAAGTCTTTCCGAGTTGCTAGATATTTTTGTATTGAAGATCGGGCGTCGTCAGAAATGAATACCACACGTACTTTCTCGCCCTTACCACGAATAGAGAACTCATCTTTGGTGATATCGAGCTCTCGAGGGAGGGAGCAGAGCTCAGAAACACGAAGACCGGTAGAAAAGAGGAGTTCGAGGATGGCTTTGTCACGGTGTTTACGAGCCTCATCTTTTTCGGTGTTAGGTGCTTCAAGAAGACGATTGAGTTCTTCGATAGAGATGTGGTCGACGTGACGTTCGGGTACTTTTGCAAGTTCGATGATGTCGGCAGATATTGAAGGTACTTTTCGCTTGGCGAGAAACTTAAGAAATGCACGAAGAGAGATGAGGTAGTAGTTTTGGGTGCGTTTTTTAAGGGTTTCGGAGGGGTTATGTTTCTTGCCAGCACTTTTGCGGTTTAAAAAGAGGCGATATTCACGGAGGAGTTCTTCGGTGATAGCGGATGGATCCTCAGTTTTAGCGAAATCGAGGAAATATTCGAGGTACCGCTTATAGTTGTTGACCGTGTGGAGACTACGACCTTTTTCAATCTCAATATGCTCTAAATAATGTCTCAAAAGTTCGCTGAGGGTGCGTGCAGGCATATAAAAAGTATATCACGTTGCACTATATATGCTTTTGTGGTAGTCTGCAGGTATGTTAACGAAAGCAAAAAAGGCCAAAATCATTAAAGATGCCAAGATCCACGACACGGATACTGGTTCTTCAGATGTGCAGGTCTCTCTTATTACTAAGCGAATTGAGGAGCTCACTAAGCACCTTAAGAAGAATGCTAAGGATAACCACTCACGACGTGGTCTCCTCCAGCTCGTAGCTGACCGCCAGTCTCACTTGAAGTATCTCCAGAAGAACCACCCAAAGCGATACGAAGCAGTTATAAAGAAGCTCGATCTTAAAAAGAAGGCTTAATGACCATCATAAAGCACAAGGAGCAGAGAGTCGGAATCTTCATTGATACGCAAAATCTGTACCACAGTGCTAAGAACCTCTATCATTCGAGGGTCAACTTCGCAGCAGTCATGAAAGAAGCGCTCGGCAATCGTGCGCTTATTCGTGCGGTTGCTTATGTTATTACGACCGAAGCAGGGGATGAAAAGAACTTTTTTGAAGCACTTACTAAGATAGGTATCGAAGCAAAGACGAAAGATCTCCAGATTTTCTCAG
>JAIYEG010000012.1 GCA_027487075.1 bacterium | reverse complement strand
TTACGGTAAGCGCGACAGCTTCAGATAACATCTCCGTCTCAGGTGTCACCTTCTACCGAGGTACCACCACCATCGGCGTCGAAGACACCTCATCACCATACAGCGTGAGCTGGGACACTACTTCAGTTGCTGACGGTACCTACTCACTTACTGCAGTTGCTCGAGATGCGGCAGGTAACAGAGCAACTTCATCGGCTGTGAGTGTCACTCTCGACAAAACCGCGCCGGTGATTTCGGGTGTTGCGACGTCGACTATGAAAAATAGCGCAGGTGTGGAGTTTTTAACAAATGAGGCTTCAACGAGTACGCTTGAGTATGGTCCAAGCCCCTCATTTGGAAGCAGTGTAGTCTCAAATTCTCTTTCAACAAACCATTCATATACAGTCAGCAACTTGGATGACGGAACAGCGTACTACTTCAAAATCACTGTATCTGATGCACTTGGAAATTCAACATCAACTTCACAAGATATTATTGCTACCACGACCGCTCAATCTAGAAGTAGCGGTGGGGGAGGAGGTGGAAGTAGTTCACGTGTTCAAACTACACAATCAACCTCTCAGACTCCAGCGGTACCGTCATCTTCAGTGGCTACAAACACCGTTCCACCACGACCATCTATTGGTCAAACGGGTCAAGCGGTAGTCCAGCTTCAACAGATGCTTGTCGAGAAGGGCTTTCTCGTGATTCCGCCGGGAGTAGCACCAGGATATTTCGGACCACTTACCAACGCTGCATATAATGCATTTATTGCATCAAATCAGTCATCTGCCCCAACAGCTCCTACATCACCTGTACCCTCTACAACATTTAGCCGCACCTTAAGCACTGGATCTTCAGGGGCTGACGTCAAGGAGCTTCAAAAGTTCCTAAACGCAAAGGGATTCACCGTGAGTTCGTCTGGGGTCGGATCTCCAGGTAATGAAACTACTTACTTTGGACTGAATACAAGAAATGCCCTCATCAGATACCAGCAGTCTCGAGGTATTGTCCCAGCATCAGGTTTGTTTGGACCAATTACTCGCGCTGCAGTTATATCAGGGCGATAACTTGCTATTTATTGTGGCCTAAGGTATAGTACTATTGATTCAGTAGGTTATTCTCTAGCGCAGCGCAGTCAATCTTCGCAGTAGTTGGGAGAGGGTCGGCTTAAGGAATCAATAATAGATAATTCAAAAGCAAATCGAACATGGCAAAAAAGTTGTACGTTGGTAACCTGCCTTGGTCTGTGACCGCTGACAGCCTTAAGGAAGAATTTTCAAAGGCTGGAACAGTGATCTCAACAAGCATCATCACCGACAAAATGACTGGAAAGAGCCGTGGATTTGGTTTCGTAGAAATTGAAGATGCTGACATGGATAATGCCATCAACATGTTCAATGGAAAAGATATGGGAGGACGTGTCCTCACTGTCAACGAAGCTCGACCCATGACCCCTCGCACAGACGGTCCTCGCCGAAGCTTCTAAGGAGCTCAGGTAGGTCGTTAGTCAAAACACAAAAACCACTTTACAAAAAGTGGTTTTTGTGTTTTTATTATTTTGAATTATGACCCTTACTATCCGCTTTTGCCTGATGGCGCATACGGAGGATCTCTTGTGGGAACGAGAAAATCCCACCATTGCAGAAAAAACGATTGTTGTTGAAGCAAATCAAAACTTGCTTCAACGTGTTGCAAAAAAGCAGCCAATCAGCTTCGTTCATTTAGGAGTTTATCTGAATGGAGTAGTTGTTTCGCAAGATGGTGCCGTGGTGACGGTAAGGCGAACAATCGAAACTCAGTCGCGTGAACATCTTGATGTACTCCGTACAGAAGGATGGAGTATTGCAAGTGAGGAGATCCTTGATTTGTATCGATGGCACTGAAAACGGCGCTTCCTTGTGGAGCGCCGTTTCTTTATGGACATAAAATTTAAATAAAATAATACAAGATTTTGCTTGCGTCTATATTTTTGCGTGTGATACCATCATGCTATGAAGAAAAGTACTGAAGATTACATACTCCAAGAACTCCGTAAGCTCGGTGGTTTAGATGGGCGTATGACACGTCTTGAAAACTCACTTTCAGATCTTCGTACCGAAATGATGGATAGATTTGATCGCAACGAAATAGCTATCGAAAAGCTCCAAGAAGGATTTACCGCTATGGCAGATTTCATACGAGACCACGAACGGAGAATTACTGTCCTTGAAGAACGAACCGCGTAAGAAGATGTGGCTCTTACTTTCTTGCTAGTTTTGCGCGATCAGTCTTGGTAAGTGCCTTCTTTCGAATGCGAGTTGATTCAGGGGTAATTTCGAGGTATTCGTCTTCGTTCATGATTTCGAGTCCGCGTTCAATGGTGATAGAAATAGCAGGGTTGAGGAAGGTCATTCCGTCAGAACCAGATGCACGCATGTTGGTGAGTTGCTTGCCCTTAGTTGGGTTCACATCCATTTCTTCACCCTTGGTCACGTTTCCGATTACCTGACCGATATATACTTCATCTCCCGGTACGACATAGAGCACACCACGCTCTTGGAGGTTTCCAAGAGCAAACGCAAGCACCTTTCCAGCTTCCATAGATACCATTGATCCCACGTCGCGCTTTTCGATAACTCCCGCGAATGGTTTGAAATCAGTGAAGCGCGATGAAAGTATTCCTTCTCCCTTTGTGTCGATCACGAACTGGTTTCGGTAGCCGAGAAGTCCTCGGGTAGGGATGTCGAAGATCATGCGCACAATGCTGCGATCTTGCTTCATATTTTGCATAATACCTTTTCGCTTACCAAGCTTTTCGATAACCACACCAGATGCTGCTTCGGGCACCTCGATCACCGCTTCTTCATACGGCTCTACCTTTACGCCGTTTTCTTCCTTGATGATTACTTCGGGTTGTGACACCTGAAGTTCGAATCCCTCACGACGCATGTTTTCGAGAAGTACCGCAATGTGAAGTTCTCCACGTCCGTATACCTTGAATGATTCGTTGTTTCCGAAGTCCACCTTAAGGCCGACGTTCACTTCGAGTTCTTTTTCGAGACGATCACGGATCTGACGTGAGGTAACGTATTTTCCTTCGCGCCCTGCGAATGGTGAGTCGTTCACGAGGAATTGGAGAGAGATGGTTGGCTCGTCGATAGCAATAGCTGGAAGTGGTTCAGTTGCTTCATTGTCGGTGAAAGTTTCTCCGATGAAGATGTCGGGGAATCCGGCAATCATAACGATGTCTCCCGCATATGCTTCAGCAACTTCTTTCTTGCTCATGCCTTCGAAGGTGTAGAGCTTGGTGACGCGTCCTTGACGAGTTTCGCCGTTAGGCTTCTTCACAAAGAGAGTTTGACCCATCTTGATGGTTCCTTCATAGATGCGTACTACTGACATGCGTCCGAGGAAGTTGTCGTAGGCGAGGTTAAATGGTTGTGCCTTGAGTGCGGTTGTTGCATCTGCTTTTGCTGCAGGAACTTTCTCGAGAATGGTGTCGAGAAGGGGATTGAGGTTGGTCGAGACTTCATCGAGTTTCATTTTTGCGACACCTTCACGACCGATAGCATATACCGTAGTAAAGTCGAGCTGTTCGTCGGTGGCACCAAGGTCGAGGAAGAGTTCGAAGACTTCTTCGTGTACGCGGTCCGCATCAGCTGCGGGCTTGTCTATCTTGTTGATCACCACGATTGGTTTGAGGCCAAGTTCGAGAGATTTCTTGAGTACGAAACGTGTCTGAGGCATAGGACCTTCCTGCGCATCCACTACAAGGAGCACGCAGTCAATAGAACGGAGTACGCGCTCTACTTCTGAACCAAAGTCAGCGTGACCTGGTGTGTCTACGATGTTGATTTTTGTGTCTTTATAAAAAAGGGATGTGTTCTTAGCGTAAATAGTGATACCACGCTCTTTTTCGAGGTCATTTGAGTCCATTGAGAAGCCTTCTTCTACCATGCCGGTCTGCTTCATGAGGGCGTCGGTGAGGGTGGTCTTTCCGTGGTCTACGTGAGCAATAATGGCAATATTTCGAATCTCTTTTGGAGGTGTGGTGGGTTGTGACATAAGGCGTTCATTAAAACACAAAAAAAGAACAGGCGCAACGTCGGGTGAGACGTTGCGCCTGGATGAGGTTGGAGGATCAGCTGAGTGCTGATACTTCGATGCCGAGCTTGTCGATTACCTCGTTGAGGGTGCAGATGTAGGATTCATTCTCCTGCTGCTCCGAGGTGGCATTCTGCCAGTGTTGTCGAACGACCTGCTGCAGAAGCTCGTTCAACGCTTCGTTCGCATAATTGCCGTAGTTGAGTATGTTGTGCGCGGACGTCTCCTCGCGCAGCGCGTCGGCAAGTTGCAGTGCGATGTTTTGTGTGGGTTGAAGTTCTCGAAGTTCTCCCCATTCCGATGCCAGCAGCATTTCCTCCAGTTTTGGAACGTGTACGCGAATCACGCCAAAGTGGATGTAGAAAATCGCCATTGTCGCAGCGATCATCATGAATCCCAACAGTGGCAGCACACGATGGTTGTACACTGTGTATCCACCGAAGAGGACGATGATAATGATGATTACAGCAATCACTGCATACCACTTGCTCCGCAAGTTGGTATAGCGCCTGACCTTATCGAAGTAAAACTCAGCGCTTTTGGTGAATAGTGTGGTCTCTGGATCGACTTGGTTGCTGAAGCACACTCCCATGATATGGTATGCGGCTTTTATGAAGTTGATCGTGTTCATGTGAAAGGACTATTATGCCAGATTGTTGTTGCGAGAACGGGAGGAATCCGCGAGTCTCGTCGGAATACGTTGGCCTGTAATTCCGCACATATAATACATCATTTTTATTATAGTGTCAATCATAAATATAGAACACATTCTGATACAATGGTGCACATGAATAAAGTTCCTCAATTCTTAAAAAAGAAAGCAGTTTATTTACCAATTGCAGCGGTGATACTTATTTTTGGTGCTTCTTCTGTATACTCAATGTTTAACAAGCCTGAATATCAAACTGCTCAAGTTGAGCGAAGTGAGTTTTCTAATATTGTGTCGGTGACAGGAAAAGTGGTCGCAGCAAATGATGTGTCACTCGCATTTGAAACAGGAGGAAGAGTTGCAAGTATTACTGCAAAAGTAGGTGACAAGGTCACACAAGGTACCGTTCTCGCTCGCACTAATAGTGGAGACCAATACGCCTCTTATCTTGTCCAGCAGGCACGACTTTCTTCGGCTGAAGCACAATTAGCTGAAGCTCGCCGAGGAACTCGTCCAACGGAATTGCAAAATCTTAAAAATAACGAAGCGCGTGCGTTCGAAGATTTGAGGCAAGCAATCCAGGATGCATATGTTACCTCTGACGACGTGCTTCGTAGTAACGTTGATGTCATGTTTACTAATCCCACAGGTCCTTATCCTCGTTTCTTCAGCTTCGATGATGTGTCTCGTAGGGAAAAAATTGAAAAAATGAGATTAGAGGTGGGCGATATGATTGATGAGTGGCAAAAGTCGACCCCCTCACTCCAATCTTCAGCTTATAGCGACTCATATCGTAACGAAGCACAGGAGAATCTCCAGACCATGAAGGCATTCCTTGATCTTCTTGGAGAGGCATCAAGCTATTTTAAAAATGCCGATCAACTTTCAGATACAGTGCGTACACAATATATCAACGGTATATCAGCAGGACGTGCATCCATCTCAAGTGCAATTAGTAGTTTGAATGCATCGTATAAGGCATATATAAATGCACAAGATGCTCTTGAGCTTTCAGCTGAAGGTTCTACTCCAGAAGAAATTGCTCGTGCAGAAGCTGATGTACGAAGCGCTCAGGCAAATTTGTTGCAGGCACAAGCATCACTTTCAAAGACAACGATCGTTGCACCGTTTGATGGCCTTATTACAAAAGTAGATTTGAAAGTAGGAGAACAAGTTATGTCAGGTTCTCCTGTTATCAGTATGATTAGTAATGCTAACTTTGAAATCGAAAGTTATATTCCTGAAGCAGATATAGCGAGTATTCATGTTGGAGATGTGGGTACTACTACACTCGATGCATATGGAGAAAGTGTGCAATTTGGAGTAGTGGTGACAGGTATTGATCTTTCAGAAACAGAAGTTGATGGAGTTGCTACGTATAAGACAATGCTTCAGTTTTTTATACAGGATGAGCGTATTCGTTCAGGCATGACAGCTAATATTGATGTGGTGAGTGAAACACGCCAAGGAGTCCTCTCGATTCCACAATCAGCGGTAATTAGCAAAGATGGAAAGCGTATGGTGTTGATCAAAGATATGAATGGAAATGTTGAAGAAAAAAATATCAAAACAGGTTCAGTTGATACCAATGGAAATATTGAAATCATAAATGGAGTTTCTGAAGGTGATACTATTATTACCAATCCACCTAAGTGAAATGAGAATCTGTGATGATAATGAATCGTATTGATATTAAAGTCGGAACCTTCCTTGCGTTGCGGCAGGTACGTCACGCGAGCTTTCTCACAACAGCTTTGATTATCTCGGTGATGACGCTCACGTTTCTTAATCTTGTGGTGGTGAACGGTATTCTCGTGGGTTTGGTAAAAACAAATGCGAATAACAAATTTTATTCGGGTGATGTGATTGTGTCGCCGCTTCGTGAGAAATCATTTATTGAGAGAAGTGCTGATATTGTGCGCATGGCTGAAGCACAGAATGGTGTAGTAGCGGTAAGTGCACGATATATTGAATCAGGAAGACTAGAGGCAAACTATAAAACCAGACTACGTCAGACTGACCTTATCAATGATGCTGGTGGTCAGATTGTGGGTATCAACCCTGATGATGAAGATATGGTGACCCAGCTTTCTTCGAAAATTATCGAAGGTTCATATCTTGAAGAAGGTGACTATGACCAGATCTTGGTGGGTTCAGATCTGCTCTTTAAGTATGCTCAGATTGATTCTCCTGGAGTGAAGACCTTGCGTGATACCGAAGCGGGATCAAAAGTGCGTTTGGTGATTGGTGATATCGAACGTGAGGTGACCATCAAGGGGGTGGTAAAAGCAAAAGTGGGAGAAGTAGATTCGCGTATTTTTATGATTGACAATCAACTCCGCTCACTCATTAATCGTTTTGACTACAATGTAGATGAGATATCGATACGCCTTGAACCAGGTGCTGATGCGTCGGTCGTGAAGCAAGCACTCATCGATGCGGGGTTTGATAAGAAAGCTAAAGTTCTTCTTGCAGATGAAGCTAAGCCGAAGTTTCTCCAGGATGTCGAAAAGACATTCGGACTCATGGGTAATTTGATTGGATCAATAGGACTCGTGGTAGCGTCAATCACGATCTTTATTGTGATTTTCGTGAATGCGCTCACGCGTCGTAAGTTCATTGGAATTTTGAAAGGTATTGGTATTAGCTCACGAGCAATTGAGTTTTCGTATGTAATTCAGTCACTTTTTTATGCGGGATGCGGGACACTCATCGGACTTTTTGTGGTGTACGGTATATTGAAGCCTTATATCGATGTAAACCCTATCAACTTTCCTTTTAGTGATGGAATTTTGTTTGTACCGATAAGTGGTACCATGCTTCGTGTGTTGACTCTTATGATCACCACTATCATTGCAGGATACTTACCCGCCAAATTGATCGTGCGACAAAATACCTTGAATGCCATTCTGGGACGTTAATACATATATATGAGCAATATTATTGAAGTAACCAATATCACAAAATCATTCAAAGACGGCGATCGTGTCACCGAGGTGCTTAAGGGTGTGTCATTTAGTGTGCCGAAGGGACAGTTTGTGGCAATCATGGGTCGCTCAGGAGCTGGTAAGTCGACGTTCTTGTACCAGCTCGGACTTCTTGATCATCCGACGAGTGGTGAGCTCATGCTTGATGGAGTAGATATTTTGAAATTAAAGAGTGAAGAACGTACGCGATTTCGTCTTGAGCGTCTGGGGTATGTCTTTCAGGATTATGCATTGCTTCCTGATCTAACCGCTATCGAAAATGTGGTGCTTCCTCTCCTCATGCAAAATGTGCCGGATGATATAGCCTATGAAAAGTCTAAGCAAGCTCTTATGAGAGTTGGACTCGAAAAGCGCATGTATAGCCTGTCGAATAAATTGTCGGGAGGAGAGCAACAACGTGTGTCGATTGCACGCTCCATTGCACATGATCCGAAAATATTGTTTGCCGATGAGCCGACAGCAAACCTCGATAGCGAGTCTTCAGAAAACGTGATTTCGATTTTTAAGGAACTTCACAAGCAGGGGCAGACAATTGTAATGGTGACACACGAAGCAGACTATGGAAAAATAACGGATCGTACCGTGTTGCTTGCAGATGGTGTTATAATAGAAGACACCATCAATGCACACTCCTAATCTTATTGAAGTTAACCATATCACCAAGACCTACACTGAGGGCGAAACATCGACCAAAGTGCTGAAAGGTATTTCGTTTACCGTAAAAAAAGGGGAGTTCGTGGCAATCATGGGTCCATCGGGATCAGGGAAGTCGACACTCCTTCATATTCTTGGACTTCTTGATGAACAAACCTCAGGTGACTATATTTTTGCAGGACATAACTCAAAAGGTTTTTCTGAAGAAGCACTTTCAAAACTTCGTAATCAGCGCATTGGATTTATTTTTCAATCATTCAATCTTCTTCCTAAAACAACAGTGCTCGAGAACGTGAAGCTTCCGCTTCTGTATTCGGATGTTCCTCGCAGTGAATGGGACAAAAAAGCGACGGCCGCTATCGAACTTGTGGGACTCTCACATCGTATTAATCAAGAGTCAGGAGATTTGTCGGGAGGAGAGAAGCAGCGTGTAGCGATCGCGCGTGCGCTCGTAAATGAGCCTGATATTATTTTTGCCGATGAACCTACGGGAAACCTCGATTCACGTTCTGGGAAAATTATCATGGACTTCATCCAAGATCTCAATGAAAACAAAGGTCACACTATTCTTCTTATTACTCACGAAACAGCGACTGCAGAGCATGCAGAACGCATCATTCGTATTTATGATGGAGAGATTGCGTCCGATGAGAAGGTAAAACGTCGTCGTACCGCTTCTGACGAATATCTCAAATAACCGCTATGACCTTCGAACAATATTTACAAACATCATTATCAGCACTCAAGCGCAATCGTTCTCGTACGGGGCTTACGATCCTTGGAATTGTCATCGGTATTGCAGCCATCATTCTTATCATGTCATTGGGAAAGGGTGCACAAAAACTTATTCTTTCACAAGTACAGGGTCTGGGCACTAAATCGGTTGTAGTGGTGCCAGGGCGCCAGCTCGAGGGTCCACCGTCTACTGTTGGACTCGAGTCACTCAAAAAGCGTGATCTTGAAGAATTGTCAAAGCCATACAATGTGCCACACGCTGCTCATGTTATTCCTCTTATTTTTGGAAACGATATTACCGAGTATGAAAGTGAGAATTTTCGAGCTCAAATATATGGATCCTCTGATCAAATGCCTGTTATCTTTGATGCAGATCCCGTTGAAGGTATGTTTTTCTCACAGGACGATGTGGTAGGAAGCGCAAATGTGGTAGTTATCGGTTCGAAGGTTAATACTGAATTGTTTCCTAACGGTGGCGGTTTGGGGAGTCGTATAAAGATTAAAGACAAGTCATTTAAGGTGGTAGGTATTCTGCCATCAAAAGGTGCATCTTCACTTATCAACTTTGATGATGGGGTGATTATTCCTTACACGGCAGCACAAAATTATTTGTTTGGTACCAAGCACTTTGATCGTATTTTGGTTGATGTTGATACTGAGGCAAACATAGATATTACGATCGAAGATGTTAAGCAGACGCTTCGTATGACACATGATATTGATGATCCAACTAAAGACGACTTTAGTATCGTGAATCAAAAAGATCTTGCGGATCGAGTCGGGGTAATTACTACGGCACTTACGTATTTCTTAGCAGCGGTTGCGGCAATTTCGTTATTGGTGGGAGGTATCGGTATTATGAATATTATGTTGGTATCAGTAACTGAACGCACAAGAGAAATCGGTCTTCGTAAGGCGGTCGGTGCTACCACAAAAAATATTCTTCTTCAGTTTTTATTTGAGTCAGTGGTACTCACCCTTCTTGGAGGCATCATTGGTATTATCTTAGGGACTACAGCGTCATTTGTTGCATCTGTCGTTATCGGACGCCTTGCCTCATTTGAGTGGACATTTATATTTCCTATTGGTGGTGCAGTGTTGGGTATTGTAGTCTCCACCATTATCGGACTTATCTTTGGGGTGTATCCTGCACGACAGGCTGCTCGTAAGAGTCCGATTGAAGCCTTACGATACGAATAGATTAGTGGCTATGACCAGCCATGTGTATGACGGCATAGAGCACGCCCATACCAATAAGAGTCATGATAGTAGTGAGGGTGCGAGGATGACGATGATAGCTTTCAGGGAGAAGATCGCTTGCACCAATATAGAGGAAGAATCCAGCGAAGAGTGCGAGTACAACTCCGAGTGAGGGACCAGAGATGGTGATAAAGAGTGTCGACAAAATACCTGCCACAGGAGCGATGGCGTCAATAAAGAGCCACTTATATACCTGTCTTTTGGTGCCACCATTTTTTAAAATCATGTTCACGGTATTGATACCATCTGAAAAGTCGTGGACAAGAACCGCACTCGCAACAATAGCTCCAACGGTAGGGGATACCTTGAATGCGAGGCCGATTGCGGCACCATCAAGAAAACTGTGAACGGAAAGACTGCCTGCGCCTAATATGCCTCGCGCATGAAGTGTGTGTTCTTCGTGAGTCTCGTCCACATGATGGTGACTCGCTACAAATCGATCGATAAGCATATAACCAACAAAACCTAGCGCCACGAGAGAAGTGATAGTTGAAACCTCATGTACGGTGCCTCCAAGCTCGATCGCTTCTGGAATCAGGTCAAAAAAGGCAACACCTATAACTGCTCCTGCGCTGAAACCGAGCACAAGGTGTAAGCGATCTTTGAATCTAAGTGCAAACATCCCTCCCAGAATCGTGGTAATAAACGTCGATGCAATAATAAGTGGAATTACCATAGTGTTTTAAATGCAAATAATTTGCACTTGTAATGTAGCGCATGTGGTGGTAGGCTGTCAACATATGGAGCTACTCAAAGCAAAGGGTCTCAAATCGACACAGGCACGCCGAGACATCCTCGCTCTTTTTAATGAGCGTCATACCTTGCTTCGAGCAGAAGATATTTTTGCAAAAGTAAAGAAGAAGGGGACAGATTTAGCGACGGTATATCGTACACTTGAGACTTTTGAAGAACAGGGAATTATCCGTAAGGTAGACGTACGAAGCGGATCAGATGTATATGAGCTTGCTGGTCACCACCACCATCACATCGTATGTACAAAATGTAATATTGTGGAGGGCTTTAATGATTGTAACGCTGAAGACATTTCAAGTATGTTGCTTAAAAATTCAAAAAATTTTAATGTCATTCAAGATCATTCTTTTGAATTCTTCGGGGTATGCAAATCTTGCGCAAAGAGATAAAATGGCACATATGAAAAAATATGTAATATATATTGGGTTGGTGGTCATAATGTTGTGCGGGGGAGCTATGGTAGTGTCGGCGCATGATGTACAGTATGCATCAATCACCTCCTCTCTTACTTTGAATGGGGCTTCAGCCGACTTTGTAACGGTTGCGCCTGAGCTTATTTCTGCTGGGGACGAAAGCACACCTGAGTCTGAAAAAAATGAGATTATGAGTGGTGTCTTTTCTGAGAACTTTCAGATCGCTCAGAATGGTTCGCTGTGTCCCGTTACGATTACATCAATCGCATTATCGGAAGAAAAGCTTGAAACAACATTTCAGGGGCGTATTACCTGTTCAGAAACAATAGATGTGAACAATGTGCGTATTTCATCGACACTCTTTTCTGATATTTTTCCAACCTATGATCACTTTGTGACTATTACATCGGGTAAGAATGTGTGGCAACTTGCTTTTAATGCTGAGCGTCAGATATACCCTGATACGGTAGCACTGGTGCAGCACTCATCACCTTTGGGTCATTTTATGACTGTGGTATGGGAATTTTTGTGGATGGGTATGAAGCATATCTTTACCGGATATGATCACATTCTTTTCCTTCTCGCAGCAATTTTGTTGATGCGATCACCGCGTAGTATTTTGATATTGGTAACATCATTTACGATTGCTCATACGATCACACTCCTCCTTGCTGCGTTTGGCAAAATAAATATTTCTCCATCTATTGTCGAACCTCTCATTGCCTTATCTATCTTGTATATGACATTGCGCAACATGCATTTCTTGTGGTTTAAGAAAGAGCATGAGCATGTCGCAGAGCGTTGGATCACTACCTTTGGATTTGGACTTATTCACGGACTCGGTTTTGCAGGATCACTCACTGAAACCAATATCCCCCAAGAATTTTTTGTGTCGTCCCTCATATCGTTTAATGTTGGTATCGAACTTGGTCAGATCATTATATTGTTGGTAGTAGTACCTCTCCTTATGGATCTCGATAAGCACCGACGACGTAATGTCATCTTTATTATTGCTTCAACAGCGATTGCTGTCGTGTCGCTCTTCTGGTTGGTTCAGCGTCTGATAGCATAGCCATATATGAAACAGCTTTTATCTCTTGTTATTGTGGGAATCTTCCTGAGTGTTGGACAGGTTGCTTTTGCAAAATCAGAAGTGGTACCAGATAAGCAAGAAATCGTAAAAGCAGAAGTGCTTGAGGTGCTTGAACAAAAACACGAACCAGTTGCAGGTACTGATGTGTCGGGTGATGTACAAACCATCCGTATCAAATTACTAGAAGGGGAAAGCAAGGGAAGAGAGGTAACCGTAGAAAACGATTACCTCATGCTGAAAAAAGGAGAAACATTCTATCTTCTTCATACCACGAATACTGTGGATAACGTGGAGTATTTTTCAGTCAAAGAACCATATCGATTGCCGCAGATTATTACCCTGGTAGTGATATTTGTTGCGCTGGTGCTTATCTTTGGAGGAATTCAGGGTATTCGTGGGTTGGTGAGTTTGGTGGGAAGTTTTGTATTGATTTTGTACGTGCTCTTGCCGGGGATTTTGAGTGGGTATTCACCGCTTGTTATTGTGATCGCCGTATCATCGCTCATTATTATTCTTGGTTCGTATGTGACGCACGGCTTTAATAAGACGACCTCTTCTGCGGTTATCGGTATGATTGTGACGGTGGTGATTACGGGGTTGTTTGCATATCTTGCGGTGATATGGACGAAGTTGAGTGGCTTTTCATCCGAAGAGGTAGTGTATTTGAATTTTAATACACGAGGTTCGCTTGATATCGTCGGGCTTCTTCTCAGTGGTATCATCATCGGACTTTTGGGTGTGCTCTATGATGTGGCGATAGGTCAAGCTATATCAGTGGAAGAACTTAAGCTCATGGCACCCCATGCGCCTCGAAGAAAAGTGTATGAGCGAGCGGTGCGCATTGGCCGTGAGCATATCGGCGCACTTGTGAATACGCTTGCGATTGCGTATGTAGGCGCCTCGTTGCCACTTCTTTTGTTGTTCTATACCTCATCAGCGCAAAGTGTGGGTAGTATTATGAATATGGAGGTCTTTGCAACGGAGATTGTGCGCACCATGATCGGTTCTATCGGTCTCGTACTTGCGGTACCTATCACGACTTTTATTGCGGTGATGATGCTCATCAAAAAACCAACACAAGAACTTTCAAAGGAAGAGATCGAAGAACAGCTTGAGAAGCTTGCTGCACTGGAGCATTCACATGGTCATCATCACTAGAGTGTGGTATATTCGACGGTATGAAAAATTTAATTCACGAATTCAAGCAGTTTGCGATTAAGGGTAATGCTCTTGAGCTTGCTATCGCGGTGGTGATCGGAGCAGCGTTTACCAATATCGTTAACTCTATTGTTAATGACCTTATCAATCCTCTTATCGGTCTTATTTCAGGAAGCATCGATTTCTCTGATCGATTTATCGTACTTAGCGCCACTTCAACTGAATTCAAGACCATTGCAGATGCAAAAGCTGCAAGTGTTCCTACATTGAACTACGGAATCTTCATCACTAACCTCATTCAGTTTTTCATCGTTTCATTTGTGATCTTCCTTATCGTACGACAGATCAACAAGCTCCGTCACGTTGAAGCTACCACTCCTACACCTGAGAAATAATTGAAGTTTTGTTAGTCATTTGTTGAGTGTGCTTTGTGTAGTGTTGGTGCATGGAGCACAACAATATTGAAGTAATAGTAGACACCATTATCGAGAGCGCACTTGATGTGCGCTCTTCTGATATTCATATTGATCCCATGTTGGAGGCGCTGGTAGTGTCATTTCGTATTGATGGAGTCATACGACACTACAGGGATTTTTCTATAGATATCCATGAGGGTGTTATGTTGCGCATTAAGGTGCTTGCTCGATTGCCTTTTGATGAAAAGAGGCTACCAAAAGATGGGAAGTTTGTATGGAGGAGCAGGGATGGAGCGCGCTCTGCAGAGGTGCGTGTTTCCATGATGCCTACCATATACGGTGAAAATGCCGTACTTCGATTATTTGATCCACTCATTAGTATTTTTAGTTTGTCTGATCTTGGTTTCTCAAAGCCTCAGGAGGTAGCACTTTGTAAAGCGCTCGACGCACACGCAGGACTTATTATGATTGCTGGGCCAACGGGTTCAGGCAAAACAACAACCTTATATTCCTCTCTCAAACACATCCGGAGTTCTCACAGACTTGTAGTGACCATTGAGCATCCAGTTGAGCGACGTATTGATGATGTACGACAAATTGAGGTTGGTGGATACTCTAAACTCGAGTATGCTTCCGTACTCCGTTCCGTTCTTCGACAAGATCCAGACGTCATTATGATTGGAGAGATTCGAGATAATGAAAGCGCAGAACTTGCAATTGAAAGCGCTCTTACTGGTCATCTTGTGATCAGTACTATTCATGCCATGTCAGCAGAAGGTATCAGAGAACGTCTTTTGCATATGGGTGTTCCCTCATATCTTTTAGATGCCACACTTATATGTTCAATGTCTCAGAGATTAGTATCAAAAGTGTGTACTCGCTGTATGGTGAATGATGCATCTATGGACACGTATGCACCATGGTTCGAGTATGAGGGCATTAGTATGCCATCAATGTTTTTCAAAAAAGGAGCGGGCTGTGGTGAGTGTAATCAAACTGGTATCTCAGGGCGTACTATTGTAGCGGAAATTGCCGGACACGATGCCTCTTTGCAGAAAGAGGTCTATCATCGTGCGTGTTCAGGAATTATTCCATTTTCGGAAGTACTTCGAATCTCTTATGCGTAATATGTTTCCTTTATCAACACGGGTACGTTTTATGAAAACTATGTCTTTTCTGGTGAGTACAGGTATCCCGTTCATTGAAGCACTACACTTTGCGCAAGAAAAAGAGTCCAAGCAAAAGATTTCGATGCATCTCCGTACTGTTCTCAAGCGTATTCATGCAGGTAGTCGGATTTCGCAGGCATTTGATAGTAGTCCCTATATTGTAGATGCATCATCGCTTCGCTTGATGGAACATGGAGAACTTACAGGGACATTAAGTGCAACGTGTGTAAGGATTGCCGATGATCTTGAGGGTCTTTTGAGACAACGTACATCACTGGTTGTTTCTTTGGTGTATCCAGGGCTGATTCTCTGTTTAGCTATTGTACTCGTTATTATTCTTTTAGTTTTTGTATTCCCCAAAATACTCGCAATCATTTCAAGTTCAGGAGTGGTATTGCCGTTCACGACCCGCGCACTTTTGAACGTATCAGACTTTATTCGTCAGTATGGCGTAGGGCTTATCATTGTATCTCTTATCATATGTGGAGCAATAAGGTATTGGGCTCGTACTTCACCTCTGCCTACAAAGTATGTGAACATGATGCTGTTACGCATACCTTATATAAAACACTTGTATGTATTGAGTAAAGGAAAACGATTTGCCTCACAAGTGGCGCTCTTTGTGGGGACAGGATTTTCTTTGTCAGAAGCACTGTATTACATAGAGTTGCATGAAAAAGATATAGTCTATAAAAAAGCATGTAAAAGAATTCTTGATGGGGTGAGGGGAGGCAAAAGAATGTCTACCACACTTATGCACGAAGTAAAGTTATTTCCTCGAGATGTGATTCATTTTGCTTCTATGGGTGAAGAATCCGGTACACTTGCTCAGACATTGCTCCAAGCATCGCGCATGATTGAGTATGAGCTTTCTTCAATTCAACGCACGATGCTTGCCCTCATCGAACCCTTACTCATGATATCTCTTGGTGGTTTGGTAGGGGGTATCTCATTTTCACTTATGGGGCCTATGTATCAGATGACTTCATCCCTAAGTTCAATGCCATGAAAATTGAGGAACTCTACATAAGTGTCATATTATTTGCTGTGATTGTTGTGCCAACGTTGGGTTTTATTTTTTCACTTCATAATGCATTTCAGCAGATTGCTACATATACCACTGATGCAATGGAAGCACGGGAGATACTTGAACACTCTCTAAAAGAATTATCATTAAACTTTGATGCAACACCCAAAGATGTGATGATATCATTTGTTGATAATTTTACTAAGGAGGTAAAAGTGCGCAGAGGTACGGTCGAGTATCGGACACTCATCACGGATATTCGTGAAAGTGAGGGGCAGAGCTCGTGTCGACCCCGAGATGAACTATCAGTATGGAGTAGGGTGAATATTGTCACTACTGAACTAAAAACAAATAGCATACCTATCGCTCCCACTGATATTGATGTTGTTGGTTCATATGCATATATATCATCAAATGATGCTCGAGCATCTTCTTCTGATTTATTTATCTATGATGTATCAGATCCATACAATATGGTATTGGTGAGTAGCATTGATACTGGACCAGGTATCGCTTCTATTGCCGTTGCTGGTTCATTTGTGTATGCAGCACATACCAGTATCAATGCACAACTTCAAATTATATCCATCGAAGATCGCTTCAAGCCACGAGTGGTATCTTCCTATAAATTGCCTGGATTGTATAGCGACTCGACCACAATCGGTAACGCAGTATTTTATAAGGCTGGATTGGTGTTTTTGGGCACTCAGAAAAGTCAGATATCAGAATTATTTGTTATCGATGTGTCATTGCCAACCTCGCCTCATCTAAACAGCTCAGTTGAAATAGGTCATGGGATTAATGACATTTTTGCGTTCAGAAACTTCGTCTATGTTGCCAGTCCTCATGCAGATGAATTAAAAGCCTTCACACTATTATCAGCTGGTTTGCTTGTGCCACTATACAATTTTAATGATCGTGGGAGCACGGGAAATGGTAAGCGTCTTTCATTCTTTGATAGTACTGTGTACCTTGGAAAAACATATACGTTTTATCATCAAGAAGTGCTGGGTATTTACGCACGTACTTCTCAAAAAATATCAGGTATTCGCACCGCATCGAGTGTACAGGGGATATTGGCATACAAGAACATGCTTGTGACCGTTCAAAATACTGATACACACAATATGTTGTTTTTAAACCGCAAAACACTTAACCAACTCCGATCACCTCTTAGTTTGCCGGGTTACCCACTAGCAATGGATTGTGATAAAGAGAAGTTTTTTGTTATTTATGATGACAAAAGTAGTTTAAGTATTATTGCCCCCATATGACACTATTTGAAGTACTTATATATATGATACTAGCATCGATACTATTGCCGACGCTTATGTTGACAATGGTGCATGTGGTGCATGTTGAAGTATTACTTGATGTGAAGGTAACAAATCTTTATGAACAATATCTCACGTCATTACCATAGAGGTTTTATAGTACTCATTCCTTTGTTGATGGGGAGTGTTTTTATAGTTTTGTATGCATTCATCGTAGGATACAAAATCGATAGTTTACGATATCTTATGCAAGCTCATACTTTATATCGACAACATCAGTTTGATGTCTATTCCCAAAAACAGTTAGATGCGCTCTATCGAACATATGATCCAGAATATTGAACGTAACTTGAAGATATTTTGCATGTGAATTGACCTCGTGTCGGTATGCTAGGGTTATTATTCATAGCAATAGTAATTATGTATACAAAAGGTTTTACGTTAGTAGAAATGATAGTAGTAATTGGGCTTATTTCGCTTCTTGCAACAGCAGTGTTGGTATCGGTGAATCCTGCGCGTCAGTTTCGCTTTGCCCATGATGCTCAGCGCAAGGCACATTTGGCTACGCTACTCACCGCCGTTTCGCAGAACTCCATAGAGCATCAGGGTGTGTTTAGTTGTGGTGATGTTCCTGAAGCACTGCCTACATCAAAGTCACTCATCACGAGTATGAATGCCACTAGTTCATACAATCTGGCTCGATGTCTTGTGCCGAACTACTTAGCACAACTTCCTTATGATCCGATGAATGCATCTCAGTATTTCTATACTAGCACTTCTTCATATAATACGGGTTACTATATTTTTCAGGATGCTGATGGTCGAGTAACCGTAAGTGCTCGAAGCGAAATTGAGCCATTTAAAGATATTGTGCTTACCAAATGATTCATATTGATAAAACGTCAAATATGCAGGATAATGTAAGCAATGGATCAAAAGACGAACCCTACACCTCCTAAAGTTGATGTTAAAGCTCGCACGATTGTTGCGGATACCGCAAAGTTGCTTAAGCAAAACAAACTTACTAAAGAGGATTTGGCGAAGATGGATCCCGCGTTTCGCAATGAGGTTATTGCATATGCTTCTACCGTTCTTGCACAGGCAGAAGAACAGATATCTATTACACATCCACAAAAAGTAGAAGTTCCTCGGCAAGTACCTCCCACTGTTGTTCCAGAGCCGGTCATACCACCTAAACCCGAACCTAAACCTGAACCAAAACCAGAACCTAAAATAGAAATTAAGGTTGTTGCTAAACCCGAACCAAAATTATCAGCGAAAGAGCAGCTTAAAAAACATAAAGACGACATTAACGAATCACTGCGACGATCGCATATGGAGCGTAATACACTCCTTCATCATCTTGATGTATTAAGGCAAAAAGAGCGAACGCTTGAAGCAGAAGAAATGGCTATTCGTAAAGAAGAGCAGGGGGCAACAGTAATTGCAGCAAAAGCTTTAGAACAGAAGCGATGGGTGATAGAAGATCAGCGACAAAAGACCGAACAAGAGCGTTGGGAAACCCATCAAAAAATTGATCATGTAGATGCGTCAATTTCATCAAAATACCGTGAGCTTATCGGGGTTGAAGCTGATGAGGCACGGCTACTTAAGATTGAAGAAGATGTGGTATATGCCGGTATTCAGGCACGAAAGCGAAAATTTGAATCTGACTGGACAAAGAAAAAAGAAGACCTCAAGAATTTAATAACACGGATGGATAAGATAAATGCCGAAGCTCTTTCCGTGCGCAAAGAAATTGATGAGATAGAAAAGAAGGAAGTATCTTCAATTGAAGAAGCTTCTCGACATGCGCTCGAACAGCAGCGTTGGCAGCTTGATACAAAGTTACGCACTATCGAAGCAGATGTCTGGAAGTTAGAAGCTGATATTGAAAAGATTCAAAAAGATGTTGAGATGATTGAGCAAGAATTTGCTACGATACAAATACAAGAAGAAACAAGCAAAGAAAAGATACATTCATATATGGCAACTATGCGAAAAGCTGGAAAGAGCTAGTTCTGTGTACTACACACCCTCATTAATTCTTGAATATCTGCATCGGTGAGCATTTCATTAGTGCTTGAGTTGAGTCGATACATGATAGCCGCGCTGTCATCAACGTGGTTCATTCCGAGAGCGTGTCCGAGTTCATGTGCAAGAAGCCTTCTTAATTGGGCACGAGTTTGGAATTGATACACATTAATGCGCTCACCTTGTTTGTCTCGAATATACTCACCTTCATTGAATTCTTCTCCCGTTGAAGCACCAACGGTATTAAAATCTTCCACCTTAACGTTGAGTTTGTGTGCAAGCTTGTTGATATCATTGATCGTCGTGGTAATACTATTTTGAATTGAGTATAGCTCATCGACATCCTCTTTAAGAGATTGCTCTTGTCGATTAAGTGACTTTCTTTCACGTTCAAGACGATTGTACTCATCTTCGGGGGCACCTCCTTTGCTATTCCACTCAGCCACTTCCTCATTGTGTCTGATAATAGCTGCTTCGTACAATGTTGCCGCTTTTTCGTAAGTGGCCTTTGAGGTGTCATAGGTACGTCTGAGTGACTGTAATCGTGATTTCAACATATCGTACTGTTGTCTGTCGTTCGTGATGCTAGAACCAATACTAGAAAGTTTATCAGTTGCCTCTTGTCGATAATCATATATAAGATTTATGCCAAGAGTGCCTGTCGCGCTATGCGCAAACAAGTCTTTTCCAAATGCCGCCTCCCACACATCTTCAGCCTCCTTGGTCACGGTGAGTATTTCATCTTCACTTAGTCCGAATCGTTCATCAAGTTGTGTAATTGAGTACGTGATTGGTTGTTCACAAGGTTTTGTAGGGAAAAAATACTCTTTCCATGTAGCACGATAATAATATCCGGTGCCGGCGATAAGGGCTATTAATGCAATAGTAGTAATAAATTTAGTCAAAGAGGTGGATGAGATAGCTATCTATTTCACGCTGGTCAAGATCATAAAAGTTTTTGTTATCTTCGTGAAGTGTGCGTGCTAATTTTACACCTACGAAGCGCCAATGCCATGGTTCGTAGATATAGTATGCATTTGACTTTGGATACGAAAGGATAAAGCCATATTTGTAAGCATTATTTTTAAGCCACGTATACGAGGTTGTGTTCTCGAATGCTGGTACCGCTCCAATAAGTTCTGGAGTGGTAAAGTCTACAGTTGTCCCAAGTTGATGTTCAGAATATCCTTGATCGGCAGAAAAAGTATTCGCTCCCGCACCATACATTGCTTTATAGGCTGATTTGAGTGCCTTTTGCTCATTATACGAACGATATGCTGATGCGATGCGTAATGGGATACCATCCTCTGCAGCGTCTTTGAGAAGTTCTTCGAGGTAAGGATATGCATCCTTCAAAAATTGTAGTTGCTTCTCTTGAGTGGTATATGCTTTGTCGATAGTGACAAGCTGTGCTGGTACATAGTTTTCATTCAGAAAATAAACCTTCGAATATTTTGCGAGAAGTTGTTTGTCGGTCTGAGTAAGTTTTTGAAGTATTTCACGCTGATCTTCGAGATCTTCTTTATCATTTGTAAGAATAGCATTCTGCCGTTTCTGTGCTTTAAGGTCGGCTTCAAGTTGTTCTTTTTCAGATTGAGCTGTCATAAGAGTGATGCTCATATCTGCATTTTGTTGTTCAAGAATACTTGTACGTGATCGGGTCTCGGTTATTTGATGGTCAGCTTTTTCTAGTGCAACTTTGGTCAGATGTAATTGATACCAACCATATCCTCCTCCGCTCGCAAGGAGCAAGATAGCAAAGATGGTGATTGACGGATAAAGCCAACGGTGTGTAGTATAGTTCGATTGATCCATAATAATAAGAGTGTATCACTTTATGAAAAAGCGTAAAACAAAGTTTGAACCAGGGGATTATGATACTGCTGTACGGCGATCGAGTGCTGGACTCGGCCTTTTTGCGGTGGATAACATACCAAAAGGGAAATGTATCATCGAATATGTGGGACGCACTATTTCTGAAGCGGAAGAATATACCATCAATAGTAAATATCTGTTTGAGGTGAGCAAGAAAAAGACCATCGATGGAAAGCCTCGGGTTAATAAAGCGGGGTATATCAATCACTCCTGTCGACCGAATGCCGAACCTGAGATACGTAAGGGACGAGTGTTTATCATGTCGCGTCGTGGTATCAAAGCAGGCGAAGAAATCACGTATGACTATGGTAAAGAATACTGGAAGGAATACATTGAGCCACATGGATGCCGTTGTGCAAAGTGCGCGGAGAAAAAGGGTAAGGTATAATAGTATTCCATGAAGCATAAATATATCTTCGTGGTGGGAGGGGTGATGTCGGGCGTAGGAAAAGGCATCACGACCTCATCGCTCGGAACCATTTTTGAAGCGCAGGGATACAAGGTAAATATTGCAAAAGCCGACCCTTACTTGAACGTCGACGCTGGTACTATGAACCCCACCGAACACGGTGAGGTTTTTGTTTTGGGGAGTGGACTTGAGACTGATCAGGATATGGGGAACTACGAGCGATTCATGAATCGCGATCTGTCAGGTGAAGACTATATGACCTCGGGAATGGTGTATAAGCATGTACTCGATAAAGAGCGGAGTCTTGGTTACAAAGGAAAGTGTATCGATGCTGATACGATTCGCGATGAAATTCTCTATCGGTATCAAGATGCAGCACGAAAGAAACGGTCGGATATTACGATTATCGAGATCGGCGGGACGGTGGGCGACTACCAAAATGTCATGTTCATCGAGGCGGCACGTGTCCTCAAGCTCCAACATCCAGATGATGTGACCTTCATTATGGTGTCGTATATGCCGATTCCTTCAAAGCTTGGAGAAATGAAATCAAAGCCAACACAAAATGCGATCAAGCAATTACAATCATACGGTGTTCAAGCAGAATTCATTATCGCGCGAAGTGAGGTACCTCTCGATCAAAAGCGTAAAGAAAAAATTGCCTTTTCATGTAATGTGCCGATGGATCATGTCATCTCCGCACCAGATATTGACAGTGTCTACGATGTGCCCCTCAACTTTGAGCGGGACAAAACAAGTGAGCTTCTCTCGCGAGCTCTTCACCTGCCGAAGAGAAAAACTGACCTATCAAAGTGGAAGCGTTTTGTGCAAAAGACGAAACAAACAAAAAAAGAAGTCCGTATTGCGGTGGTGGGAAAATATTTTTCGACTGGGGACTTTGTGCTTTCAGATGCGTATGTATCGGTGATTGAAGCAATCAAGTATTCTGCTTACGAAAAAGGAGCAAAGCCAGTCCTCGTATGGCTTCACGCCGGAGATTTCGAAGGTAGTCCAGAAAAAGTCCTTACATCACTCAAAAAACATTTTGCAGATATTGATGGTATCTTGGTGCCCGGAGGATTTGGCGAGACAGGTATCGAAGGAAAGCTTAATGTGATTCGGTATGCGCGCGAACGACGTATTCCATATTTCGGATTGTGTTACGGCATGCAACTTTTGGTGATCGAGTTTGCACGCAATGTTGCAGGGCTCACACATGCACACACCGCAGAGATTCAGCCAAAAGCTTCACAGAAAGTGATTGATATTATGGAGCAACAAAAGATCCATCTTGCAGAAGGTCGCTACGGTGCATCGATGCGTCTTGGTTCATATAAGTGTGTACTCAAAAAGGGTAGTGTGGCGGCACGAGCATATCAAGCTGATACCGTGATCGAGCGTCACCGTCATCGCTATGAGGTGAATCCTGATTATATTGCCCCACTGACAAAGGCTGGACTTGTCTTTTCAGGAACATCACCTGACGGACATCTCATGGAAATTGCCGAGCTTCCGGGACACGATTTCTTTTTAGGGGTACAATTTCATCCAGAATTTTTGGCACGACCACTTCGTCCGCATCCGCTCTTCACTGAATTTATCGCTGCTTCGCTCAAGCGACGAGGTTAGGTGTTGCTAAGGGTTCCACTCGCGGAGTGTTCCGGCTTTTCGTTCCATCGTATCTGCAGGTCTGATTTTTCTTTTATTTTGTGATGGTACGATGGGGAAATGCGGAACATTATCAATAGCATTAGTGATATTCCACAACTCATCTTCAGAGGTGATCCAGCTCGTCCCAAATTTTTTCATATTGAATGGTCGTGAATAGCTTTTCAATACTTTTTTGCCCGTGTCATCGTGAATATATTCATGAAAGTAGGAGAGCACGAGTTCGCGAATGGTCTTGTATATCGGGTCACGAAAGCGAAGGGTGGCATGATTTGTTTTTGATATTGCACCCCAGTATCCGTTTTCTTTGTAGAGTGCGACCACATGATCGTCATCGTGAGGTGATGCTACAAGATCGAGAAGAAGAGGGTCTCTTCCTTGAAGCCACAATGCCGTTGCGGCAAGAAGTGCCCCTTCCATACAGTGAGCGGTCTTCGAGCGTAAGACACGTCGGGGCGACATGGCGGTTTCTTCACCGATCTCGAAATTCATGGTAAGAGTATCAAGAAAATCTTGAATCTTGATGGGGGTGGAGAGTGTTTTGAGCTTTTTCAGTTCTGAGGGAGTGAGGTTGAACACATACTAATCATATACTGTTTTCATAACAAAAACACCGGCGGAACTCCGCCGGTGTTTTTGTTGTATAACGTTCTACTATCGACTATCGATAATGCTTATATTCTCTGAGCTTTTCAACCAAGTCTTCTACTTTTCTTCTATATTCTTTTCGTTGATCATCGTCACATCGTCCTTTGCCACCACGGTACTGTCTATTGGTAAGTGGATCTCGGGTGAGGAATGGTCTGAAGATAACACTGTCTGATACTTCATCTCCTGTACCGGTTGGGTTACTTGCTGCATTAAATGGTCCCGTTCTGTCACCCCACCAGTTCTTTGAGAAGTCGTAGGTAGTGCCTGGATTGAGGAGTACACCGATGTCGTTTCCATAAATGCTGTTATTGGTTGCACTGATCGTGGTTTTGCTGACAGGGTAGAATGCAAATCCGTTTGCAGTGAATTCGCTATTTTGTACCCTGATATTGTTATCAGAAAATGGATCTGAACCAAAGCTAATAATTGCACCATCGGAAGCATTCTTGATGGTGAGGCGATCAGCATTAAGTGTTGCTTGGTTAAAGGCTACGATACCGTTACCTCCTTTGCTAATAGAAGTCCTCTGTATATTGGCTGTGCTGCTAGCAAAGAGGGTGATACCACTACGAGATGAACCAACATTGGTTATAGAACTATTTTTAATGGTAAGTGTAGTGTTGTTGAACGCAATGATACCATCTCCTGACACATCAATAATGGCAAGTTGGTCTGCATCAAGTGTACTGTCATCATGAATTTCAATCGCAGATGCATTGAGATTTTTTATGGTGACTCCCGTGAAATTAAGGTCAGCACCGTTGAATGCTTGAATATTCACATTATCGAAGATAATGCCTGCGCGTGTATCAAACGCATTGATTACACCTCCATCGACATTGATTGTCGTTCCAGAACCGATAAGATCCACTCCTCTTTCAAGGGTAAGAATAGTGCCTGACGTGATGGTGAGGCTAGACTGAAGGGTGTAAGGAATGGCACTCTGTTTAAACGTATAACTTTCAGTCACATCACCACTGATAGAAATAGTGTTATTGGTGTTGTTTGAGTAGGTAAGGTCGTTAGGGATAAAAGTAGTTGCATAGTCGAGGACGAGCGGATTGTTGTTCTTGATGAAATCTACATCAGAAAGGGTAAGATGTGCGTCGGTTGCGGTAATTGCCGTATCTGCAAACCTGATCTCAGCATTTTTAAGTACTGCACTCGATCCTGGATTGAATACGAGTCCAATGTAGTCTCCCGTGTTTGCGGTAGATGTGTTCCGATTCTTCTTAAAAAGATCTTCCCACCATAGTGTGGAGATGTTGTCCCCTTGTGAAGTGAAGTATACTTTCTTATTCAAAAAATCATACTTATTTCCCGTCACGATTGATCCATCAACTGTCATTTGTGTTCCTGTAGCAAATTGCACCACTACTCCCGGGTTGATGGTAAGTTTTGCTCCTGAAGCAATAGAGATTGAGTTAGAAATAAGGTACGGGCTTCCGTTGGTGTCCCATGTTTTGTCGCTGGTAATGTCTGCAGTAACGGTTGTTGCAGCCTCTGACTGATACACAGGAAACAATACACCGACAGCTAATAACAGTACTAAACTAATTTTTTTATATTTTATATTCATACACTCTTCATTATAGCGCAAAATTTTAATAAAGAACTTACTTACAATCAGATGCACTGATCACCGCAAGGTAATCTTCGGATGTGTTATCGATGTGATAGGCATAGTGCATTTCAATACCTTTATCGAGGATCTGACGGGTGTCACTGTTTTCGCAGAGGTTTGGTGCTAAGTATGCTTTGAGGCTTTCGTTGGTAACACTATTGTTCTGAGCTGCCTTAATGGTATACGTATATACAATCGCACCTTGTTCTTCTTCAATGCTTTCCCATGTCACATTGTCGTCAATAATGCGGGGAAGTGTGGTTTGTTCGCGGACCCATGTGACCATCTGATGAATGTATTGCTGCTTTGAATCATCTGAATTTCGATTGATGAGCGCTCGTATGAGAAAACCCGCTATAAGTAACATAATGATGAGGGCTACTATTCTTGACCATCCCCAGGTTATTGTCTCTTTTGAGGCGGAAGACTGAGTGATCTCGGGTTGTGAAATCGGGTTCGCGCAGTGCGGACATACCGTGCTTTGTTCGGGTACCTCCGCGGTACATATAGGACATTGCATATATTTGTAGTATAGCAAATAAAAACCACCCAGAGGGATTGGACCTCAAGGGTGGTGGGGGTTACTCGACGTGGCTTGGGGGAGCAACGAGACGAATGTTGGGAGCAGGAGTGTAAAAACGTGGTACCACATAATTCCTTCTCACGGTCTCAACTCCGAATGGTTTTCCAGCTCCTTGCTGGGCGAATGCAATCGCTTCGTAGCCAATACTGCCAAGAAACACACCTGCGTGCCAACCACTACTTTCGAAATTGACAGAAAGCACGAGCAGCGGATGCTTAAGTGGTCCCAGATACTCGATTCCCACGTGAGGGTCGAGGTCAAACGAATATCCGTGATACGGCGTAGGAAGTTCTCCAACGCCCGCCACGTAGAGCGCAGTACCGACGCAGTTGGGTGGCCGAAAATTAACCTCACCATCTACGATTCGGTGTACCTTTGTTTTTGCAAGATCTTGGCGTCCGAGGAGGAATAGCATCCGCTCTCCCCATGGGTGATTCAAGAGCATCTCGCGCACCTCATTGAGGTGAGGGATGATGATGTGCTCATCGTGCGAACTGACCGTTCTAGCGATCATTTCAGTGGTGATATTCATGAGTGTTAAAAGGGCTGAATTTGCACTACCATAACATATTTCTCTCCAATTCAACACGCTCATCGCGCAGTATAAAACCACGTTCGTCACGCACAGGCATATTGATCCATATATTGACGATTCGTGCTGACCACATTTTTTGAGGGCCTCCTGAGGTGTAATAGTCCAAACTAACGGGTTGCTGACCGTCTTTTATTCTCTCGTTGTTTACGATATCGAGCGCTGCTTCTAATTCACTTTCTTCGAGGATTCGACCCTCGTTGCATTGCATAAACACGCCGCCAGTTTCGATGCGATCATATAAGACTGCAAATACCTGACCCGTGTGCACAATGTTTTGTGAATGCTGTGCCTCTGTAGCTGAACCCCAGAAGATATGTTCAAGTGTGGTGTCGTAGAAAAATCTTACTGGGCTATTGTGAGGGGAGCCATCTGCATTGGTGGTGGCGAGTGCAATATGCTTTGACGTGCGGATAAGCTCTCGAGCTCGCTGAATTTTTGTTTCGAGGAGGGTCATGATTTTATTATGATGCTAAATTACTTATATTAAAAGAGGGCGGTCCGACACAAGGTCAGACCACCCTCAAGTTGATTGTTGCCCTCCTATCCCATTTCGATTGAGTAGGCACGAGCAATGAGGTAGTGCCAGGCGCTTTGCGGATTCGAGAGTACCGTCAGTGCTTGGTGTAGACGATAGCTATCCGCTTCCTGTGCTTCCATGTCGCTCAGGATGCGATACCAGTGAAACCCTGTATTCATGTGTTGGGTCTGGTACACATACTCGCTCGTGCAGAGGGTGAGCTTGCGGTCGATCAGTGCCAAAATCAGGTTGCGGTTGATGTTGTGTTGCTGAATAGACCACAGGACAAACACCTGCTTGGCTCCTTCCTTTCGGAAGAAGAGTTCATCAAGCGACTGTGCTGCAGATGCGCGATAACGCTTCTCCCCCAAGTGTTCTTTAAGGAGGGTAAACTCAGGGGTGTCCAAGATGGTGCGAATTATTTCGTCGGCTTCCACGAGCATGCTCGCAATGGAGGCTTGGAATGTTTGGAACCCATTCGTAATTGTCGGAAATTGTCCGTAAAGCCCGTCGGGATCGAGTTTCCGGAATGAGGTGAGTTTGGAGCGCACTTCATCAGAGAGAATGCGCCCCGCTCTTATCGTTGGCATAGTTTGTTTGTTCTTCCTAGGTTAAGGTTTCGTCACAAATTTATAACCACTTTGTGTACGTGTCAAATTTTTGCCGGCTCATAGTAAAGTGTCACCACCCCACAATCAAACGTCTTTGTCTTTATGAGATTGAGGGTCATACTCATTGCGGCAATTATTTTCTTATAAGGAAAATCATAGCATGGGTTTGGGTGGAGAAGTGGATATAATAAAACCACCTCGCAGGAATTGAACCTTTGAGGTGGTTTGGTTTCGTGAGGGTTTGGTAAGTTTCCTCGAACTTAGTAGCTCGACTACTATTTTAGTATATGTTGAGAAATGCCAGGCATTTCATGCAAGCATGGGTACCGAGTTTCTGACCTCGGCCAAGTGTTGTTCTGATTGTGCCTCCACATCCCACATGAACCATTGTGCTTTTGGATGTGTGCCCACTCCCACCACGCTGCCTACCGGTTATCTTGAGGGTAAAAATAACGTGTCTTTTACGCATCTGCAATAAAAATACTATCTGATGCTTAGTGTGTCAAAGCTGTGCTCCCTTCGTGGACGAGTTCAGAACTTTGAATTGAAAAAGAATCAGGAGCGAACTTACTCTTCTTCAATCGATGTATGCATTACCTCAACTACGAAATTGACAAAAATATCAGGCAAGTCAAAGTATAGTTCACTCGATGACCAACCTCCTTGCCTAAATTCAATACCCTTACTTTTAGCCCATTCTTCAACTTGGTCTATTGTTGTCTGCGGATCATCAGAAAGAAACGCTATATGTGTCTGTCTTTTGTTTTCTATGTCTTCAATCGGCTTATCGTCTACTTGTGTTATTTGAATGGCAAAGCGTGGCTCATCCTGTCCTACCATTATCCAGTCTTTTGTTGGTGGTGTATACACAACCTTGAAATTTAATAACTTATACATCTCAACTACTGCATCCAGATTTCCTCTTGTTATGTTCTGACAATAATGATGAAGTCGTGGATCAATTTTCATATCATGATTTTATTTCCTGAGAAATAACAAACTCATTACCATCAGGATCTGCAATAACTGCATCATACCAACCCCAAGGTTCCTTTTTTGGTTCTTCAACGACAGTAGCTCCGTTAGTCCTAGCTTCATTTAGAAATTCAAAAATATCATCGACATAAAAACTAAAAACTTTCCTTCCACCTATGTTATTTTTTGACCAATCTTTACTTCGATACTCAGCATCTTCTTCTATATTAAATTCAATTCCATTTAAATTAGCCTGCATAAAGGGAGGACGAAATTCAACGGTGTTCATTCCAAAAACCTTCTCGTAAAAAGTGCGAGCCTTATGTAGGTCAGATACACCGATAAGAAGCGATCCGAGTTTTATATTTCCCATAGGTAAAGTGTATCAAAAGTCATGTTATTTCGACACTTTAGCTATTACCGTACATTTCCTTCAGCCATTTTTTCTTCAGTTTATCTAAATCCTTGAAATAGTTTTTGTCATAGCTTGGATGTGGGTTAATAACAAAGAGCTCTTGGAAGTTTAATTTAGAGTTTAAGATACTGTCTATAGTTCTCTCAACGACTTCGGAACATTTAAGCCAGTAGGACTTATCTGCGAAAGGTCTCTCCTCTTCCTTTTCTGTGCTGCTAACATCAACAAACACACATCTGGTGTTAGTGTTAATATTTTCTATTATATATTCTCGGAGTCTATTTTTACTAACAGAATATGATTTCCACAAAGGTATGACAAGCCTGTCGCTTATAGAGCCAAACGCACATATTATAAGATTTTGGTCTTTTTTTATTCTTTTCTTTAATTCTTCGCAAGCATTTACAAAAGTTTGATAGTTTAGATTAAAGATAGTGTTGTCTATCTCCGTAGTAATGCACCCGTTCTCTTCAAATAAAAAAGGTCCTATTGAATGGATTACATAGACATCACCATATCTTTCGAAATCAATTTTATTAAATGTGCTCGAAACACTTTCTGGATTAAGAAAATCGCAATGCAAAGTAGAATCAGTAACCTTATTCTGATTTGAGGTAAAGCCAATTACCTCAAAGCCTTCAATTTTGGAAAAAGCGACGGCATACTCCTGACCCATTTTTCCTGTTGCACCAGGGATAAGGACTAAACTGTCTTTCATAAAATTATGTTACCACAACCAAACAAAACAGTCTAAACTAGTAAAATAAGATACAAAAAGTACTAATCTTAGTAGTCTCGTGACACTGATAGATTGAAATGCTTCACAGCAACTTCCTCTTCATTCAAGGAACGATAAAAAGCAACTGCCCCCTCGTCATCTGATTCCGCTTCTACAAAAATTGTAGAGATGCCCCTTATCTTAGCTTCCTTTTTTAATTCTTTAATGAGACCTGTTCCTATGCCCATCTTTTGGTATTCTGGTAGCACTCCAATATCGTATATGTAAAATTCTTTATTTCCAGATATAAGTGATAGTTCATGAGCAGAAATACCACCCACAAGAACATTATCGATAAAAGCTCCAAGATTGAAAACGACATAATTCAATAAGAGAATGTTCAAATGTTCTTCACTAAGGTTAGTCTTTTTTTTGAAAACGACATCAAACACAGCGACTAGTTTTTGTAGATCTTTAGTATTTGTGATCTTCCTAAACACTACGCTCATATTTTGTATTGTATCAAAATAGGAGGCATAATAATATTTTACTTTGCTTTACAATTGCTCCGCGGGTAGGGATCGAACCTACGACCAAGCGATTACGTTTATCCTCTTATTACTAAAAGGGACGGACTATATTATTCCCATGATTGTCAGAGAGTTCTAACAATGTTAGGGACAAGGCGCTTCGCGCACATTTCTGTGAGCTACTCCCGTTCGGGATAGTCTCTACACCTTTCTGATCGTGGATCAGACTTGGCTCGGGATTACCCACTTGTTTCAAAGTTGGGGTTTCCCCGAATTCACCTTGTTTTTCAACCAAGCTTTCGCCTGGAAGCTGCAAGATACCAGCTTCGACTTCTCTATGGCAATTCGCACATAAGAGAATGCACTTATCAAGTTCGGCACGGACTTTAGTCCATGCTCGGGTATAACCTTTTTCTCCAATACCAAATGATTTGGTGAGGGGATTGAGGTGATGCAATTCTAAAGCTGCTTCACATCGGTTATATCCGCACAGTTGGCATTTGCCACCTTTATATTCGATAGAAAGCTGTTTTATTTTCTTTCTTCTCTTTATAACGGCTAGCTTTAATGCTTCCTTGCGATCTTGATAGGTTCGTCTATCTGGCATATACACGCTATTTTAACATGTATATCTACAGTCGCTTGCTCTACCACTGAGCTACCGCGGAATGTGGTTGTTCTTTGTAAGGAACGTTAGTCATACTATCAAAAAACGCATGTTTGTAAACCCGGCGCGTGGGCTTCCATGCCACGCGCATAATAGTGGATAACCTCATTGCGACCGCACTCCACGAGACATATAATAGAAGTATGAACATCACCATCAAAACGACGAATGGCATGGAAATTACTGATGCAATCCGTGAGTATATTCATAAGCGTCTTGATAGTCTGCAAAAAATTGCCGAAACACCAGGCAATGATCTCCTCGTCAATGTAGAAGTCGGTAAAACTACCAACCATCACCGCTCAGGCGACATCTTCCGTGCGGAGGTCAGTGCGGATATGGAAGGTGTGCCGTTGTACGCCGTTTCAGAGCAGCAAGATTTGTATGCTGCAATCGACGACGTGCGCGACAAAGTGACTGCTGAAGCGAAGAAGGTGCGTGACAAAAAACGTTCAGCAATCAGACGAGGTGGTTCGATGGCAAAAGAGTTTGTGAGAAAGTTCTTTAAAAAATAATGTAATAAAAATTTTATATGGGTAAAGATGCATATTTGAAAAAGCGGGCAGATAAATGGGTGTCGGTCGTCGTGCTTCTCGGATGCGTGGTTATTACGGGGGTATTGGTATACACCGCTTTTAAAGCACAAGCAATTGGAGGTAAGCTCGCAGACTATACAATATCTATTGAATAAACGAATCGTAGGGACGTTCGGTCTTACCCTCGGGAATAACGCGTTTGATCACAAACGTGTTATTTTCGTATGAGGCATCGGTGATGATGACACGTTGCTTCACGCCGTCTTTCTCGTGGAAGAAAAATACTTTGGGCCACGTATAAAAGGCAAGATAGGTAAGATAGGTAGTGAGGGGATTATTAGTGAGAGAGATTTCGCCATCTGCTTTGGTGATGATGTGAGTGTAGGTAGCAGCGCTGTCGTCTTGTGGTGTGGGGGTGAGTGTCCCTTGAAGCCATGGTTCAATAACAGAAGCAAGAAGGTCTGCGCTTTCCCGCGCGAGAATATCTTCGGTGGTGTCGTAGGGAAGTGGGAGGTCGCCACTTCGTGCCTCGGCTACTTCATTTTGTACAAGAAGCGGACCATGATCCATCTCTTCATCCATGAGCATGATGCTGGTGCCGATGTGTTGTTCGTTCTGTTTGATCTGATACTGAATGGGCGATGCACCACGATACTTCGGAAGGAGTGAAGGGTGAATATTGAGCGCACCATGTTCAGGGATATCTAAGATATAGCGTGGAATGATTTTTCCGTACGAAGCCACAATAAAAAGTTTGTACTGCTTGAGTGTTTTAAGGTGTGCGAGATCTATTGAAGCTTCTTTGAGGCTTTCGGGTTGGATGGTGGGAATGTGGTGTTCATCCGCCCACACTTTGATGGGTGGTGGTGTGATGAGTTGCTTTCGCCCCACAGGACGATCGGGTGCGGTTACGATGAGTGAAGGGGTGATACCAAGCACATGCAAACGGTCGAGAAGGATGACCGAGAAACGTGATGTGCCAAAAAATACGAAAGGTATCATTGTTATTGTTGTTGTGGTTTTAATTCTTCAACCTCTTTTGCTTTGTCGATAAAGAGGATGCCGTCAAGGTGATCGGTCTCGTGTTGGAAAATCTGCGCAAGGATACCTGATCCTCCGCGAGTAAACTTTTTGCCATGTTCATCATAGGCCGTGACGGTGGCTTTGGTAGCACGCTTTACTTTGCCGTAAAGATAGCGCACTGAAAGACATCCTTCATCCATCCATTCGGTGGTCTTTGAAAGTTTGTCGATGGTGGGATTGATGAAGACCATGTCAGGCACGGTGCGATCGAGCTCATTCTTTTCGTACTTGATCATGTCGAGGACGGCACCAGATACGAGGAAGATGCGGAGTGGTACACCGATCTGCGGTGCGGCAATCGCTACGCCGTCAGACTGTGAGTCGAGTGCGGTCTTCATGTCGGTCAAGATTTTTTTGATACGAGGCGAGGTAATGTCTGTGACAGGAACATCTTGCGCGAGTTCGCGAAGGACAGGCTCTGCTTGCTGGAGAATGTGAATCATATATGTCCTTATTCTATAACATACTTTTGGGGTTGATATCAATGATGACTGATGGGGGGAGTGAGCGAAGAAGGGTGAGGAGTTCTTCATTAACCCAGCCTGATTCACGATCATGAGGAAGTGTGATGAGTGCATGAAGAAGATGTTGGTTACGTACGGTTTTAATGAATGCAGGGAATACGAGCGGTTTCCATGGTGCAAGAAGTGCCTCGATCTTTTTCATCTGTGCGCCGACCGAAGGTTTTGACCCTCTCACCGTGATTTTGATGAGGGTACCAAACGGTGAATATGAAAGCGCTTTCCGAAGCTCGTGTTCTTGTTTCCAAAACTCACTGAGTGCCGAAGGGGCGCTGTCTTTATCACTCGTGCTTCTCTGCCATGCATCAAAAAGTGGATATGAAGCCGAACGTGTCTGGAGCACAACTTTCTTTTTTGTGGTGGCGTCGAGCTGGGTGAACAGATGGAAGATACGGTCAGTGATTGAGAAGTCGGGAAGTGCGAGGAGGGTGTCGAGTGAAGCGATGTATGATGCGTCGTTGTGATGACCATCCCATGATGCGTCGACGAGGTAGGGAATGAGTAGTTCGGTACCAATGAGGATGGCCGACGGTTTGCTGTAGTGAGTGGTGATGAATTCACGAATACGCTTTGGCGTGAGCTTGAGAGTGCTGTCGATGCGCTGTATATAGGTGCGAATATGTTTTTTCTGCACAAGCATGGCCACATCTTCCTCGATTTTTTGTGTGCCAAGCCCATATGCTTTGAGACGCCATCCTCCACACGTTGGACACGAAGTCGCCGCTTCACTCTTGAAGCCACAATGATGACAGAGGAGGGAATTCAGTCGCTCGGTGTGGCTGCGGGCATGAAGGGTAAGTGGTGCCGAACACCGGGTGCAGTTGAAGATATGTCCGCAGTCTTGGCACAGTACGGTGCCCGAATGACCTTTGCGTGCCCCGAGTATGAAAAGATGTTTGGGGCGCTCTTTGAGTGAGAGAAGTTCTTGTTCGAGGTGGGCGCCGATAGAGCTATAGGGAGTGGTGTCGTTCTTGGTGTGATGGTCGATAATTTTTTTGATGTGTGGATCGAGGATCGATGTTTCTTTTACGATACGCGCTCCTATGTGTGTCGCATATCGCTCGATCACAAAACGAAAATCAATAAAAGGTCGACCAATGCTTTTATATGCTGTGCTTTCTGTTTCATCGATGATGATGAGTGAGGTGTCGAGTGGAATAGTGCTTACGGCGCTTGGAAGCATAATGGGGACAGGCACCTTTTTTGATAGTGATTCTTGGCGCTCTTTTGTCGGTGCCACAATCACGGTGTTCGGCTCTTCAGCAATAAGTGAAAGATAGCGAGCGATGCGTGGTGCTATCTCTGACACATGTTCTTTCCTTTTATATGTTGTTGAAGCTTTCTTGAGAACTTTTGGAAGCAGGACATGCAAGGTGGCGCCAATAGTGGCAGCATGATAGCGCGCCGTGTCTTCGACGGTTTTCATAAATGCGGGAGAGAGATATGGCCGTGACACAAGCTTATCAATTTTTTTGAGAGAAAACGTGGCGCTTCGAAGTTCAGCTTTCATGCTTCGTGCATCAGCGATTGACACCACGAGAGCTTCGACCATCTTCGAGCGAAGGGGTACCGACACGATAGAGCCAAGCTCAACCGGAGACGCTGTGTAATAGCTCAACGTCTCTTTGCCGATGCCTCGACTCATTGGAATGACGGTGATAACGTTCATGTGCTAGTATAGTCTCACATTATGGGAATTTTCAATAAGAAACTCGGTATCGACCTCGGCACAGCCAACACACTCGTGTTTTTGCCTGGAAAGGGAATTGTGCTCAATGAGCCGTCGGTGGTAGCGGTGTCAAAAGAAGATAATCGCATCCTCGCGGTAGGACTTGAAGCCAAAGAAATGGTGGGACGAACTCCCGATAGTATTGTGGCATACCGCCCCATGAAGGATGGGGTGATTGCTGATTATCGTGTGACGGAAGCTATGCTTCGCTACTACATGCAAAAGGCGCTTGGTAAGTGGAATATCTCACGGCCTGAGGTGATGGTGTCGGTGCCAGCGGGCGTGAGCTCGACCGAGCGACGTGCCGTGATCGAAGCAGCAGTGCGTGCGGGAGCAAAAAATGCCTACGTGGTGAAGGAGCCCATTCTTGCCGCAATCGGTGCGGGTATTGCGATCAATGAAGCGGTGGGGCATATGATCGTCGACATCGGTGGAGGTACCACTGACGTGGCGGTGATTTCGCTCGGAGGTATCGTGGCATCTACTTCGGTGAAGTGTGCAGGGAATCGCGTTGATGCCGCGATTGTCGACCACGTAAAGAAAACATACAATCTCTCAATTGGTGACAAGACCGCCGAAGAAATCAAAATCAAAATTGGTTCAGCGATTCCGGTGATCGATGAGCTCTCGCTTATGGTGAAAGGACGTGACCTCATGACTGGCCTTCCTCGCTCAGTCGAAATCCGTACCAATGAAGTGGTGAAAGCCATCACCAAAGAATTGCGCGAAATGATCCGCGCCATGAAAGACGTGCTTCAAGAAACTCCTCCCGAACTTGCATCAGATATTATTGATAACGGTATCATCATGACGGGCGGCTCATCGCAACTCCGCAATTTCACCGAGCTTGTGCTTCGTCGCACGGGAGTGAAAGCAACGCTCGCAGAAGATGCGCTCTATTGTGTGGTGAAGGGAACTGGTGTGGCGCTCGAGCATTTGGATACGTATAAGAAGAGTGTGATCTCAAAAAGATAGATAATAGTGCTTCCGAGAGACCACGGATATTTTCTTGCTAGAACATTCCTCGTGCTCGCTCCGTCGAGCCTCGCAAGGCTCTCTCAAAAGCACTATTATCTATCTTTTTGTTTACTTATTCGTTTTCAAAATAATAAAAAAACCGCCCGCGACACGAGGTCGCAGGCGGGTTTAATAGGCGAATGGTCTTTAGTACCAGCGTTGGGGCAGGTGTGGAGGTTTCGCTAAGCCCCTTGGCTCGAAACACCTTGAAGGCGGACGCATTGAGGGTGAACGCATTGAGGGTGAACACAGATTGTAAGCGCGCGAACACTCTCCCATTTCTCCAAGGAGAATCGTGCGGAGATACCACTTGGTAGTGAGATAGTATTCAACGCGATTGTTTGTTTTGATCACGTCGGCTTTTTTCCAGTCCGTGTCCATTCGGAGTTTGAAAAGCGAACCAATCCTTACTTCCGTCAGTTCGCGATCCGTCATCAGGAGCTTGCCGTCCTGGTCTTCGATCAGGTTGACGCTGACGTTTCCGAATTGCTTGGTTGCAAGGAGGCGGTAGTCCTTTCCGGTCTCCGCCTCTTTGATGACGCGGTTCTGATTGACGATGTTGCTGAGCTTTCGGAATTTTTCTTCCTCCTGCTCGAATTTGGTCGTCATCTCAGCGAGCGCCTTATTTGACGCGCGGCTGCTGATGATGTGGATGGAAATCGTCGCCGTGAGGGCGACGAAGAGGATGGCGCACAGGACGCCTTGGATGGTTACTTTTTTCACGATGTAGATTTTGCATTCCAAGCGACGGGAGTTGTTCCGGTCACCAACTTGGATTTGTATATATAATACACTAAAAAAGTATATTTGTCAATATAAGTACTTATTGCTATTTTGTTACACTTTCTACATGAATCCCATCCACTTTTCTCCTCTTTACCACGCCTATGTGATTCATGGTCCATCGTCGCTCATTCAAGCAGAGCTTGTGGCACATCTTGAACAGGAACATGGGCTGACCATGAAAGGAAATCCCGATGTGTGGCACCGTGTGTATGAGACCTTTGCAATCGATGATGCTCGCGAGCTTAAGGAAGCGGCAGCACAGCGTAAAGTGGGTGAGGGGAAGCGTGTCTTTATTATTGTCGCTAACGGCATCACCCGTGAAGCAAGTAACGCACTTCTGAAGACGCTCGAAGAACCAGCAGATGATACACACTTTTTTATGGTGGTACCTTCAGTGACGCGCGTGCTTCCGACGATCATCTCTCGGGTACGTGTGGTGGAATATGTCGAGGATAAAGAGGGTGCAGGGTCAGAAGTTGGGCATGTTCTGATGTCCCCTCAAGATTTCTTTGCGCTTTCACCGGGTGAACGCATAGCAAAAGTGAAAGAGATGGAGTCTCGGGCGGATATGGCTGACTTTGTCGAGCAGCTGGTGAAGTATTATCACGACACGCATATGTCTGAACTCCAACAAGCAGGAACAACTTTGAAAGATATGGCTCAAGCAGCAGGGTATGCACGCGACCAATCAGCGTCCCTCAAGATGATTGTGGAATACTTGGCACTTGTGGCATAATCCAGGCATGCCCTATAATTTTTCTACATTCAAACAAGGACTTAAAGAAGCAGAGGAGTGGATAGTGCGCGAATTTTCTGGTCTTCGTACCGGCCGCGCCACCCTCGCATTGCTCGATGGTATTCAGGTGGATTCATATGGTTCTCGTATGGCGCTCAATGCGGTCGCAAACCTTTCTGTCGAAGATGCACGCTCGATCCGCATCACGCCATGGGATTCTTCACAGATCAAAGAGATTGAGAAAGCGATTGTTGCATCACCGCTTGGTATTTCACCAGTCGTTGACGAAAAAGGTCTTCGTGTGATTTTCCCTGAGCTCACCTCAGATCGCCGCACCGCGCTTTTGAAGCTTGCTAAGGAAAAACTCGAGGATGGTCGCGTGCGCATTCGCCAAGAGCGCGAGAAAGTGATAAAGGATATACAGGCACAAGAAAAAGCCGGTGAGTACGGCAAAGACGAAGCAGAACGCAACAAAGCCGAAGTAGAAAAACTCACCAAGGAAGCCAACGCAAAACTCGACGATATCCTCGCAAAGAAAGAAAAAGAAATTCAGTCATAACAGCATAACCACACATATATATGTCATTCATCCTCTTCCTGCTCATCCTCGCCGCACTCATCTTTGTTCATGAGCTCGGGCATTTCACCGTTGCAAAACTTTCAAAGATTCGTGTGGATGAATTCGCGCTCGGCTTTCCTCCCACACTCGTCAGCAAAAAACATGGCGAGACTACCTACAAACTCAACATTATTCCATTCGGAGGATATGTGAGTATCTTCGGAGAAAATCCTGATGATGCATCACTCAATGGTCCTGACAGCTCACGAAGTATGGCACGCAAAAATCGTGCTATTCAGGCAGCAGTGCTCGTCGCGGGGGTAACGATGAACCTCATCTTCGCGTGGATCCTCATCTCACTTACCCTCGCACTTGGTATTTCTCCCGTTGCCAACTTCACGTCTGATTCACAAGCACAGACAACAGGGAAAGTATTGGTGACACAGGTGGTAGAAAATTCTCCTGCAGCACAAGCGGGTTTTCAATCGCGTGACCTTATCATCAAAGTATCAGATAAAGATGAAGAGATTATGGGAGCAGAATTGACGGTACCAGCCGTACAGCGCCTCATTGCTCAAGATGAGAAGCAGGAAATTTCATTTATCGTAAATCGTGGCACCGAATCAAAAACAATCAAAGTAACTCCCGCAACTGGCGTGATTGCAGATAAGGCTGCGATCGGCATCTCAATGGATTCAGGTGAAGTGGTGCGTATTCCGTGGTATCAAGCGCCGATTGAAGGCTTGAAGACGACTTATCGAGCAACGGTGCTCACAGCGCAAGGCTTAGGTACGTTCCTTGTGCAGGCAGTAACGGGTAAAGCAGACTTCGGACAAGTAGCGGGTCCTGTGGGAATTGTGGGAATGGTAGGGAATGCGTCGGCGTCAGGACTTTCATATCTTCTCTTCTTCACCGCACTCATCTCGATCAACCTTGCCATCATTAATATTTTGCCGTTTCCAGCACTCGACGGAGGACGACTCCTCTTTGTGGCGATCGAAGCGATCACTCGCAAGCAGATTTCACCTAAAGTAGCGAATACCGCAAATGCCGTCGGCTTTGTGCTTCTCCTTCTTCTCATGTTGGTGATCACCTATCATGACGTGGCGAAGATGTTTGTAAAATAATTTTTGATCTTATTGCGGAAGAGGTGTATGGAGTTGAGGAGGAGGGTTTTTTAATGTCTTTTTAACGTTTTTTTCTAAGGTCACACATCGTGACCTTAGAAAAAACAACAAAACAAACAAGAAAAACCGCGCAGCTCCCGATGAAAGGGCTGCGCGATTGATTTTTGCTCTTGTAGGTCACCATGACCCAGAAAGGCGCGTGTCTTGTCACTGGCCAATTTTACATGAATATTATCACATTTTACACAAAAGTCAATGGTATGGATTTTTCATAATTTTGCTATAGTAATTAATCTATGAAGCAATCCACCTTGCCATTTAAGACCCGCAAAGACGCACCAAAAGATGAAGTGTCGCTCAATGCACGACTTCTCATTCAGGCGGGATTTATCCACAAAGAAATGGCAGGAGTGTACTCTATTTTGCCACTTGGTCTTCGGGTGATCGAAAAAATTAAGGCAATTGTTCGTGAGGAAATGGAATCGCTCGGTGCAGCAGAGCTTTCGATGTCTGCATTTCAAGAAAAGGCAATTTGGGAAAAGACAGGACGGTGGGATGATGCGGTGGTAGACAATTGGTTTAAGACCACGCTCAAGAGTGGAGGTGAGCTTGGTCTTGGTATCACACACGAAGAGCCGATCACCAACATGCTTGCCGAGCATGTCTCATCATACAAAGATCTGCCAGTAGCTGTCTTTCAATTTCAGACAAAGTTTCGCAATGAGCTTCGCGCAAAGAGCGGTATCATGCGCGGCCGCGAATTTTTGATGAAAGATCTTTATTCTTTTTCTGCAACAGACGAAGAACATGCTGCATTTTATAATCGTGCGAAGGATGCATATATGCGCATCTTTCAGCGCGTAGGACTTGGCGACATTACCTTCCCAACGTATGCAACAGGGGGTATCTTCAGTCAGTTTTCACTTGAGTTTCAGACCATCACTGATGCCGGTGAGGATGTCATTTATCTTGATCGCAAGAGCAAACTCGCTATCAACAAAGAAATCATGAGCGACGACATCAGCAATGAAATCGGTGTCGACAAAGCAACAGCCGAAGAACTCAAGACGGTGGAAGTGGGAAATATTTTCAACCTTGGTACCAAGTTTTCTGAACCGCTCGGACTTACCTTCAAAGATGAAAAAGGTGATCGTTATCCGGTGATTATGGGAAGCTATGGCATTGGTATCGGACGTCTTATGGGAACCATCGCAGAAGTCTTTTCTGATGAAAAGGGGCTTGTGTGGCCAAAGAGCGTGGCGCCATTTGAAGTACACCTTATCGCACTCAACGACGCTGAAGGAAAAGTGCTCGCTGAAGCAGAGAATATCTACCAGCTTCTTCGCACTGCTGGCATCGAAGTGCTTCTCGATGATCGTCATGTCAGTGCGGGAGCAAAATTTGCTGACGCAGATCTTATCGGTATCCCGATGCGTATCGTGGTGGGCTCAAAAGGTCTTGCGGATGGTACCGTCGAAATCACCGATCGTCACACGGGCGAAGTGAAGACACTCGCTATCTCTGTTCCCGATATTGTCACTCACTTTCACGGATAATTATTATGGCAAAAGCATTTCATTCACCGTTTTCAAACTATATCGGCATCGACCTCGGAACTGCTAACACGCTTCTGTATCTTCGTGGAAAGGGAATCATCATTAATGAACCTTCAGTGGTGGCGATCAATCAAAAGACGGGGCAGGTGGTAGCGGTGGGAAAGGAGGCGCGTGACATGCTTGGACGTACTCCTGCGCACATCAAAGCCGTGCGTCCTCTTGTTGATGGAGTGATCTCGGATTTTGAGGTGAGTGAAGAAATGCTCGGATATCTGATTCGTCAGGCAGAAAGCGGGTCAAAAAAGTGGCTCGGTCCGATTGTGGTGGTAGGTGTGCCATCCGAAACGACGAACGTCGAACGACGTGCGGTACGTGATGCGGCAAAAAGTGCGGGCGCACGCAAAGTTTATATTGTAGAAGAGCCGATGGCGGGAGCAATCGGCATCAACCTTCCGATCAACGATCCGGTGGGAAGTATGGTGGTGGATATTGGGGGAGGTACCACTGATATCGCAGTGATTTCTCTTGGCGGTATTGTGAAAGCAAAAAATCTCAAGGTTGCTGGAGATAAACTCAATACCGACATCATTTCCTATATGCGTAGTGAATTCAAAATTCTGGTTGGTGAAAAAACCGCAGAACACATCAAGATGTCTATCGGAAGCGCACTTGGGGGCGAGCAAAATAGTATGACGATCCGCGGTCGCGACCTTGCAACGGGACTTCCACGTGAAGTGGTGGTGACTGATGCTGATATTCGAGCGGCGATGTCGGGATCGATTGATACGCTTATCGAAGGAATTCGTGAAGTACTAGAGACGACACCACCAGAAATTCTTGCTGATGTGATGCAGCGTGGTGTCTATCTTATCGGGGGTGGTGCACTCATTAAAGGCTTTCGC
>JAIYEG010000004.1 GCA_027487075.1 bacterium | reverse complement strand
CAGGAGGGGCAAAAAAGGCAGACTGGGATGTCGGACTTGCGGTAGATGCTATCAAGATGGCGCCAAAGCTCGATACAGTTATCATTGCATCAGGTGATGGTGACTTTGTGCCCCTTGTCGAATATCTTCAGATGAATGAGGGATGTCAGGTAGAAGTAATCTCTTTTGGTAAGTCATCTTCATCGAAACTTCGTGAAGTCGCTGATGACTTTATCGATATGTGTGATAATCCTAAGAAATATTTGATAAATTATTTTCCTCAGCGTAATCGCGGAAATGCTCGACGTCCTCGCAAAGATGCGAGTGCGCCCGAAACTCCAGATATTTCTCCACAGAACGAACAAGAAGGCGAGACATTTTAATAAAATAGAAGTAAACTAAGAGTATGGCTGATGACATGCTCCCTAAAGACGTATCACTCGCAAGTATTCATACCATGCAAGGTGATCTTGCTGAGCTTGCACACCAGAAGCAACCATCGGTTGCTTCACTTGCTGCTGAGCGAGAAAAATTAAATGTTGGCGCTCATCCTTCAATTCCTATAAAGAACGTGGTAGAACAGTCTCTTCGACCGGCACAGGTTGCTTCTCAGGTATCACCACAACCTGCATCTACACCCGCCCCCGCTTCAGCGATCGTGGTTCCTCCGCGTGAATCACATGTGTTGAGAAATTTATTCATTGCACTACTCTCGGTTGGTGTGGTTGCGGGATCTGGATACGGTATTTTGATGGTGGCAAAGCAGCGCAGTGAGCAATCACCAGTGCAACCAAACACTGCTACCGCTCAAAATCCTGCAATTTCAACAAATACTAAACCTCCGGTTTCAAACGGGTATATTGCCTTCGATTCATCTAAAGCGATTGAATTTACCTCACAAGACTTGTATGGAAACAAAAAAGACTTAGCAACCAAGATTATTAATGAGGCTACGAATCCAGATGGGAACATACTTCAGTATGATGTAAAAGGTGTGACGTTTCCATTATTGGTGAGCGCTCTCTCACCATCAGTGCCTGCAGCATACATTCGTTCGATAAGTGATGAGGGGTATTATGGAGCGGTGAGTCAAGGTAATTTCCTTATTCTAAAAACAGATTCCTACGATAATTCGTTTGGTGCTTCATTTGCATGGGAAAAAACAATGGGACAGGATTTGCTCCCTCTTTTTGGAGAAACTGCAGGTACAAGCACGCCTGCATTTAAGGATGTGATTATTGCAAATAAAGATGCGCGAGTGCTCTATGACGCTAAGGGTAGAGAGTTGATGGTATGGGGATTTTATAACCCAAGTACTATTTTTTACACTAAAAATACTGAGGTATTTAAAGCACTTAATGAGATGTTGATTCGTCGTGGACTGTAGTATACTTCTGGTATGACTGATACATCCATATACAAACATAAATTACTCGAAGAAAAAAAGCGTCTTACGAGTGAATTAGGGACCATTGCTCATCCAGAAAAAGGTGATGAGTCATGGGGAGCTGTGGGGACTATTACAGATGAAAGTATTAATGCAGATCCAAACGAGGTGGCGGACAAATTAGAAGAGTACGAGACAAATTTTGCTATCACCGATAGTCTCAATAATGAGCTTCGTGATGTAAATGACGCACTTGCTCGTATTGAGGCCGGAACATATGGAGTATGTGAGACATGCGATGGTGTGATTGAGGATGATCGTCTTCATGCAAATCCTGCTGCGCGCACGTGCAAAGCACATCTTTAAGAAGATTTGATCAATTCTTTGTCGGTGGTTGGGGGAAGCTCATGGATACTATGTCTATGAGCTTTTCTCGTTTGCAAAGTATGCAGCTGTACATGTGTAAGCCGTGCTTTATCGATATCGAGATCGATATTTCGCGTGGTCTCCATGCGTTTTCCATTATTGGTTTGGCTGACAAAGCGGTAGAAGAAGCAAGGGATCGTATTTCTTCTGCAATTAAGAACAGCGGATTTGATTCTCCAAAAAGTAAAAATCAAAAAATAGTACTATCGTTGGCTCCTGCAGAATTACGGAAAGAGGGGACGCAATTTGATCTTGCTATGGCTCTTGCATATCTTAAAGCGATTGAAGAGGTAGATTTTGATCCCGCAGATAAGATGTTTATCGGTGAGTTGTCTCTCGACGGAATACTGCGTCCGTTACGTGGAGTTGTGCCATTAGTAATGGCAGCAAAGCAGAAAGGAATTAAGGAAATATATATTCCATTGCAGAATGGTGAGGAGGTTAGTTGTGTGAGCGAGGTAGTGGTATATGCAGGTACATCACTTCGAGAGATTGCTGATCATTTGAATAAAAAATGTATGATACAACCACTAGTATATCGGCCCTTTCCGCGCAACACAGATTCCTCAAATATAATAGATTGTGCTGATATTTTTGGTCATACTACGGCGAAACGCGCACTCGAAATTGCAATGGCAGGTAAGCATAATTGTGTATTGTATGGTCCTCCAGGAACAGGGAAGACGATGCTTGCTCGTGCTTTCGCGCATACACTTCCAGCACTCGTGTTTGAGGATATGGTAGAGGTGACAGCCCTTCATGGTACTTCGCTCGTAAGTCAGCCGCCGTTTAGGTCGCCTCATCATAGTGCGCCTTACACCGCAATGATTGGAGGAGGGGCTATTCCACGCCCAGGAGAAATTACCCTTGCTCACAAGGGCGTGTTATTTATGGATGAATTTCCTGAGTTTGATACGTATGTCATTGAATCATTGCGACAGCCTTTAGAAGATAAGAAGGTGGTTTTGTCTCGGACAAAGTATCAGACTGAATTTCCCGCAGATTTTATACTTATTGGTGCCATGAATCCCTGCCCGTGTGGTTATCGTGGTTCTGCTAAAACCTGTGTATGTAGTATGCAATCCTTGCAACGCTATTATAAAAAGATATCAGGTCCCATTGTCGATCGTATTGATATGTGGATTGAGGTTCCACAGCAAGACTATGAGGTGATGAATATGCACAAGGATGTTGTGGTTGAGTCATCTGCAGATGTTGCTCGCCGTATTGTGGCTGCACGTGAATTTGCGCTACATAGAAATAAAAAAGTAGAGCTCTCACCTTTGTGCAAAAAATTGCTCAAGCAATCGGCCGAGAAGCTCGGACTATCAACAAGGGGGTATATGAAAGTTGTGGTGATTGCTCGCACAATCGCGGATAGTGAGTGTAAAAAAGAAATTGAGCCTACACACATACTCGAGGCACTTCAATATCGACCAAAGTTACTCTAGAAAGGATTCTTTCCTCCTCGCACTTCAAAGTGAAGGTGAACACCGGTAGACTGCCCTGTTGATCCCATGTATCCAATAGTAGCTCCCTGAGAAACCGTTTGACCAACAGAAACACTTACTGAATTAAGATGGCCGTATAACGTCTGCATGCCATTTGGATGACTGATTACTATGTAATTTCCATATCCACCGTTCCATCCACCTTGTTTTGCGATGATCACTTTTCCACCCGCCGCTGCAATGATAGGGGTATTGAGTGCGCTCGCAAGATCGACGCCGTTATGACCATGAATACCTTGAGTTCTCACTCCGCCACGCACAGGACGAATAAAGTAGCTCGAAGAAGATCGGGGTGTGCTTGTCTTGGTGCCTGTCTTTACTGGAGTTGCGACGGTTGTAGTGATTTCTCCATTAGGGATGATGATGGTTTCTCCTGCGGTAATGTCTGCTGCGCTCGCAAGATTATTGTAGAGAAGAATTTCCTCTTCGTTTGAATTATGGTTTTTGGCAATAGATTTGAGGGTATCTCCCTTTTTGATGGTGTATTTTATGCCTGAAATTGGCAAAATGATAAGTTCTTGGTCTTTGCGAATGACTGAGGATGACGTAAGATTATTTGCCCAACGAATGGTATTCTCGGATACATCAAACATGGCGGCAATAGAGCTCAGGGTGTCTCCTTCACGAACGACATACACACTGATTTGGTCATTCACGAGATCGCCTGTGTCTTCAGGGAGGTGTTCAAGGGTGGGGCGTCGCTCGCCCATAAGTGCCTGACCAGCCACCACTTTATGTATGTCTTCTTCTGATGTGGCGTGGGTAACGCTGTTGAGGGGCGCCTTAAGTACCGTCGAAAGGTGGCTTTGTGAAGAGGTGGCATTAAAAAAGGGGGCAGCCAAGGTGGAAACAACAGGGAGCATGGCTATTCCTGTAAGAATAGTCCCAGAACTGAGTATGATGAGGAATCTCTTTGTGGGGGTTCGTAAAATAGTCGTGGGCTAGATGATAAATCAGGGATATATCGGACGCGTAGGTACTATGATAACTCCTCAGAAACGACTGTCAATTGACAGATTTCCGAATAAACGTGATATAATTTTAAGTAAATTTTATCTATTTTATGTCTAACCCTGAGCAAACCGGTCATCATGATGATTCTGTAATAGGAAATAGTCTCGGACATGCATTTTTAAAAATAAATAATCCTGAAAATAGCAAGAAAAAAACTCAACAAGGTGGTTTGCCAGGGAAAGCAGCAAGAAGAGCTGAAGCATTAAGAAAGTTACATCAACCTCACATCAAAGCAGCCATAGAGACATCTCATGCAAAAACAGATTTATTATCTGAAACCATACCACCCTTAGTGTTTGAAGTTGATGATCCTGATTTTAAAAAGAAAGATCAAATAAGGGTCACAAGTGCTTTAGAAGATGTGAGGGGGGCATATGAGCGTGTTCGTGATAGTCGTATAACTTCAGGTCGTACACGTCAAAAGAATAAATTAGAGCGAGATCTATACGAAACCGCGATTGCATTGGCAAAAATTAAGAATGATTATGATCGGGGTACAAATTATGCACAGCCAAAAGACTATAGATTGTGGGATGATTATAAAAATGGCGAACTCGGTATTGCCAAAACTGTTGTAAAAGAAAAAACATCACATATAAACAAAGACAATGTAAAACAATTTAAAATCGATCGCAGACCAGTGTCTTCAAATGATGCTGAGTGGGTATTTGGTCATACATTTTCTCCTAAAGCAAAGCCTGTAAGTCTTGATGCTTATAATATCGATCAAAGTAAAAAATATGGAAGAGGTAAGGTGCAAGAAGGAGAATTGATTGAACGTGCCAAAGAAAAAAGGGAGGAAGCTACTAAATCACCATCACCTCATGAGTTGCTTGCTGCGTACGATCAAGCACTTAAAAAAGTCGAAAGGGATCGCTACGAGCTCACAACACTCATGCAAGAAAAGCTTGAGCGTGATGCACAACAAACACCACAATCAATTAATGAGATTGTATCAGAAAAGGCTCCTGAGCCCGAAATAAAAAACACACCTGAAGCAGCTCTCATCCCTTTTGAATACCCTGAAGAAATTCAGCAACATATCGATAGTTTGGGTATTAATATCGAGCTGTTTGAGAAAATTCCTGAATTTGAAGAAATTAGAAAGTCAGAAGGAAAGCTTGAGTGGATACTTAATAAGCTGGGGCAGATTAAATTGAAGCGTATACATAATGAAGCAGTAGATCGATTTGAAAGAGAGGTCCGCGAGGGAAAGTTCGGTACAGGAATATTTGGAAAAGTTAAGACTGACATTCTTCGCAAAAAACATATACGTCAATATGAGCAAGAACTCATCATAACCTTTAGTTTTGAAGCCTATGAGCAAGACATAAAAGATGTGGTGCACCTCGCATCAATTGCTCCTGATATGTATGTGAAGACTAATGAACACGGGGAGAGGCGAGTTATCACACAATATTTTAATATCGACCCAAATAAGCCAGAACGATTTGAACACTATAATGAAATGGCAACACGGTTCGCTGAAATACCTCCTGAATATGAATGGAGTAAGTATCCGCTAAAGCAACAAAAAGAATGGGGAAATTTAAAAATAAATTATGAATATGAGCGTGATGTGATGTTGCGATGGGTGCCTGGATACGACATACAGACAGAAGTATGTTCGAAAGATAAAGTAAAACTCATCATGAATGATGCGGATTTTAGTATTAAAATGCATCAGATAATTAATACTCATCCTAAAGCAGAGTTTGAGCTTAAGAAACTTAGTGAGCTTAGTGAAGATGAAAAAAAGTGGGATCAAATCAAACATCTGTTCAATGTTAATGGAAGGGGGACAGCCGCGAGTTTGATGAGTGGTGTGTTTTCATATAACTCTGCATTGATGCTGGCTCGAATGGGGGTACGCTCTGCGCTTGTTGGGGTAGGGGCAACACTTGCACTACCACTTGCAGCAATTGGGTTTGGTGCAGTTAATGGTTATATGAGAGGAAAGGCAGGTGCAAAAGAACAATTAAGAAGAGAAGATGAATTAGTGCGCCTTGGAAAAGAAGAAATAAAAAGTGAAAGGGGACTAAACTTTGTGAAGGCAGATCAGCTTGCAAAAAAGATTGAAGATTTAAGTTTGCGTATTGCCACCACGCAAGATGAGTTGGGAAGTGAAAAAGAAGAGTGGAAAGATCGGTTGATAGCTCGTCTTTCATATGCTCAGCAAAAAATGAATGAGCACAAAATTGCCTATGCTACAGATAATGAGTTGGGGAGTAGCTACCGATTACTTAAAGCAATTGGAGAAGCTAGAGCAACATTATCACTCAATCCTCCACGTGTTGAATTTGCAAAAAAACACTCGCGTAATATGAAACTTAATGCTCTTTTAAAGCACGCGGAAGAGCGTATTCAATCTGAGAGAAAAACATTTGTAAGGCATGAGGGTTTAAAAGGAGCAGAAAAAGGAGCGCTCTTTTCTTCGGGAGGAGCGGTATTGGGAATACTTGGATCACATCTTGCGCAGGACTTTTTTGGACGTGTTACAGATCTTACGAATACAGGTCAATATATTGAAGCAAAACAGCTCGTGAAAACTGTTGAGCTTGCGGCACATACCGAAATCACTCATCAAACAGTTCAAGATTTAGCTATCGAATATCAAGAAGAAATCACTGGAGTTATTGAGTCTACAGATACAACAGAGCCATCATTACCAGAAACACCTCTGGGGGTAGAGCAGATTTTAGTGCCTCAAGTTGAGGTCTCACCAGAGCCACCCAAATTATTTGAGGTGGTGCTTACCAAAGAATCACAAAGCAGAGAGTATGCGCTCATTAAATATTATCAAGCAAAAGGAGAAACGTATGCAGATGCCTCAAGAAAAGCTCACTTATATTTCAAGCAATATGGTGCTCGCGGAGAGGCAATGCTTGATCCGGTACACAAAGGACAAGTTATTAGTATTAGCGAAGTAGATGGTCAACCTCATGTAGAGGTGGGTAGTGCAAAAAATAATGTAATAGCAGAGCAATTTGTTATTCCTGATGAGTCGTTACCTATCACAGATTCTTCTGCTGAAGCTCTTGCTCAATTTGAGGTTAACACACCCACAAACATCGCACATGTAATTGAGCGTGTTGTTGCAAGTGATCCACGCTTTGATGCACTCACCCCTACTCAACAAGATGTATTTGTTCTCAAATCTCTCATACGTCTTTTAGATGAAGCTTCCACAAGGGAGAATCCCACCCAATTTTTTAGGAGTTTGGGAATTTCTTCAGGCAATCCGTTTGTAATATCGGGCGGTACCCTTAATCTCTCTAAAGTATTTGATACGCGTTCTATTAATGCACTTTTTGGTGAGGCGGAAACTAGTAGTCAGTATGCTGCTGATCTTCGAAGTAAGATGACTGATACCATTGCAATGTTTAAAATTATCCCCTCAGAACGTATAAATGATGAGATAAAGGAAATGAGTTTGTTGCTTGGTCTGGTGACAAGAAAATGATACATTGAGTATCCATGGATACTCTGAACGACAAGCAAAAAGAAGCGGTCCTTCACACTGAAGGGCCGCTTTTGATACTTGCCGGTGCGGGAGCGGGTAAAACAAAAACGCTCACTCATCGCATCATGCATCTGGTCGAAAAAGGGGTGAAGCCTCATGAAATTCTCGCCATCACCTTCACCAATAAAGCAGGCAAAGAAATGCGCGAGCGCGTAGCACTCCTCCTCCACTCATCTCAGTTTAGTAAAGGGTTCCCCTTCATTTCGACGTTCCACGCACTTGGGGTTCACATCATTAAGGAAAACGCCGAGCTCCTTGGTCTTACGCGACATTTCACGATTTATGATCGTGCGGATAGTAAGCGCGCAGTGAAGGAGGCGCTCACGCAGGCTGGGTTTGATCCCAAGCAATTTGATCCCAATACCGTGCTCGCAGCAATTAGTCGTGAAAAAGGTGAAGCTGTTTCACTTCAGGAATTCGAGCGACATGTAGGGAGTGATTATCTAAAGAAAGTAACGCTCGCGGCATGGAAAGGGTATGAGGCAATTCTCAAAAAAGAGAAGGCGCTCGACTTCGACGATCTTCTTCTGAAGTCGCTTCTTCTTTTGAAACAACATCCAGAAGTACGCGATAAGTATCATGCAACATGGAAGTATGTGCATATTGATGAGTATCAAGATACTAACCGTGTGCAGTATCAGATTGCAAAAGTGCTTGCCGAGAAGACACACAATATGTGCGTGGTGGGGGATATCGATCAAAATATTTATAGTTGGCGCGGTGCAGATATCAGCAATATTTTGAATTTTGAAAAAGATTATCCTGAAGGCGAGGTGATTTTGCTTGAAGAAAATTATCGTTCAACCAATGTGATTTTGAAAGCGGCAAATGAAATCATCAAGAAAAATGTAAATCGTCGTGAGAAAAATTTGTTTACACGCAAAGAGGGTGGTGAGCTCATTTCGGTCTACAATGCTTACGACGAAGCTGATGAAGCGGATTTTATTTCTCGTACGGCAATGGAGCTGATAGAAGGTGGAGTGCCTGCTGATGAGATTGCGGTGCTCTACCGAGCAAACTATCAGTCGCGTATCATCGAAGAGTCATTCTTGTCTCGTAATGTGCCACATCAAGTGCTTGGCGTGCGGTTCTATGAACGAAAAGAAGTGAAGGATGCAATGTCATACTTAAGACTCGCTCTCAACCCGGATTCTGAATCTGATTTTCGTCGGGTGATCAATGTGCCTGCGCGAGGTATTGGAAAAGTCGGGCTTGAGAAAATTCTTGCTGGAGATATGACAAAAGTCCCCGCCGCAGCTCGTGCTGCACATGAACAATTTATGGCACTTCTTATGGAAATCCGCAGTGCCGCACTTACCAAGAGTGTTTCTGAAACACTCACATTTATTGTGACGGCAACCGGTCTTCGTGATATGTACAAAGCAGGTAAGCTCGAAGATGAAGAAAAAGTAGGGAACCTCGAAGAATTGGTGACACTTGGAAAACGCTATGATCACATGCCACAAGGTGAGGGGCTTGAGACATTTCTTGAAGATGTCGCTCTTCAAAGCGATCAGGATGAAATGGATAAAAACAAGAAGGGAGTGAAGTTGCTTACGGTCCACGCATCAAAAGGTCTTGAGTTTGATTATGTATTTATTGCAGGTCTTGAAGAAGAACTTTTTCCTCATAAGCGCATGAATGAATCACGTATTTCAGCAGAGCAAGCCGAAGAAGAGCGCCGTCTATTCTATGTTGCCCTCACGCGCGCTCGCAAAAAGCTCTATTTGTCATATGCGTTGGTGCGTACTATCTTTGGAATGAAAAAGTACAATCTCGAATCAGAGTTTATTGGAGATATTCCATCAGAACTTGTGCATCGCATCGAGGCTAATCTTGGTATCAAATCTATTTTTATTGATTATTAATTTCTGAAATATATGTTTCCCTTTGCAAAGAAATCACTTGGTCAAAATTTTCTTACCTCAGAAGGTGCATTGCGTGACATTCTTTCTGCTGCTGACGTACAGAAAGATGATGTGGTGCTCGAGATTGGCCCGGGAAGAGGGGTGCTCACCAAGAAATTACTTGAAGCAGGAGCTCAGGTGATTGCGGTTGAAAAAGATCGAGAGCTTGTACCAGTCCTTGCTGATATGTTTTCAAGTGAAGTTGCGATGGGGCAACTCACCATCATTGAAGCAGATATTCTTGAATATGATATTGCATCGTTCGTAACAATACATCCTACCTACAAGCTCATTGCCAATATCCCGTACTACATTACTGGCCAGATATTTCGTATGTTTCTTGAAGGAGTGAGTGTGCCGCCATCATGCATGACACTTCTCGTGCAAAAAGAAGTTGCGGAGCGTGTCGTTGCACGTGATGGTAAAGAAAGCATTTTATCAATCTCCGTGAAAGCGTATGGTGTTCCTCAGTATGTTGCGACCGTGAAGCGTGGCTCATTTACTCCTGCACCGAATGTTGATTCGGCAATTTTGCATATCGGATCAATTTCAAAAAAATTTTTTGAAACTCATGGAATGAGCGAAATGAAGTTTTTTGAAGTGGTGAAAGCTGCATTTGCACATAAACGTAAGATGATTGAAGGTAACCTTAAAGATGCTGGCTTTGTGGTGCCAGAAACGGTAAACAACAAAGCCCGAGCAGAAGATCTCGGGTTAAATGAATTTGCGATACTTACCCAAGTAAACTAATTATTTGAGGGGCCAATATTGGTGCCCATTTGGCTAATTGACCATGATACAGGCTGAGTCACGCTGCATTCAGATGCGATGGTGACACATACACCACCTGGAGTACCACTGCCGAGTACAGTTGTGCCAGGCGTGAGTTGCCATGCCGAATACAAGCCCCATCCAATAGATGGAATCGGGACCATGTTCTGCCATTGAAAAATAAATTCTCCGCCCTGTGTGGCAAGGGTAGTAAGAGGAGGTTGAATGAATGACATTTTAAGGCCATTGCAACAGAGCTCAATTTTGGCAATTTTTCCTGTAAAAGGAACAATAGAAAGCTGGGCCTGAGCCTCTTTATGATCTTTGACGAGCGAATAGGCTGTTCCAAGGAGAATGGTGACAACTATGACTGACGCTGTAATAGTGGTCTTAAGTGTCATGTTATTGGATAGACATGAAGAGCTGATATGGATTGCTTATTCCCTTATCGTTTTGAACGGTCACAAAGGTAGGTATTTGAGGCATGTTTGAGGTGGTGTTTGAGAGGCTCGTATCACTCATGTTTGTGGTGGCGGTATCAAACATCTGCTTAAGAGGTGATTTGATTTCAAGAATAATGGTTTTCCCATCTTTTGACTCACCTTCTTGGGTTCCAAAAGTCATGCGCACCGTGTTTTTGGTAGAGGTGGCGAAATTACAACCGACAATCTTCATTTGGTCGCCTGATTTGAACATCATTGAAGGAGAAAAGGGGAGAAAAAGTCCCTTATCGTTGTCCTTCGAAGAAATCTCGATGTTTCTTATATATGGTGCTGAGCTTGAGTCTTGTGCACTGATTCGATAGAGCTGGTTGAGATCTTTCCAGCGTTGAGTAGTGCTTGCAATGCCATTTTTAGCCACATTTTCGGGTTTGAGCGCTTCATTGAGGCCTTCAATCTTCGTTCGAAGATTCATAAGAGACTGTGCGTCAGTCGGCTTAAACTCCTTTTGACATTCATCTTTCGGCTCTGGATCGGGAAGACCATTAAGATATTTTCGTGTCTTGTCATCAAGGGTACCCGAATATATGGTGAAAAAGCCGTATTTGGTACCAAGGTTGTGCTTCTTTTGGAGTTTTATCACCGCTTGGTGTGTCAATTCGCCGAATAGTTCGGTTTCATTACCTGGTGAGCCACTTCCGACAGCTGCTACTTGTGTATCTGGGTCACTGTTAAGGATTTGCTGAAGGAGAAGCACATCGGCACCACGATCTCCTTTTTGAATAAAGCGAGGAAACTTTTCATTGTCGGCTGCAAATGCAACTGTCGCTACAAACATGATGATCAAAAGCAATGCGGTAACATATGTTTTCATGTGACAGAGTATACCCCATTTGCTATACTTTTTCTATGGCACTTTCTCTCCCAAGTAAGAAAATTCAGGCTCTTATTATTATTGTCGTAGGAATGTTTGTTGCGTATTTTGTTTCAGTGTCAGGAGTTGGCTTGTGGATGCATTCGATGATTGCGTCAGATAATAGTGCTTCGTATCGTGCCACCTCAACACTTCAAGCATCAGCGATTGGAAGTATTGATTCTGAGCTTGATACGGATAATGATGGTCTGAAAGATTGGCAGGAAGTGTTATGGGGAGCTGATCGCACTAATAAAGATAGTGATGGAGATGGAGTATCCGATGGTGATGAAATTGAAAAGGGAAGAGACCCCAAAATTGCAGGACCTGATGACAGCCTCGAAAAAACACGAGGAATATCAGCATCATCAGTGACCTCATTTTCTGCTGCAGTTTCTCAAGATCCAGACAACATTACCGAGAGTGTTTCAAAAGATTTGTTTGCAAAGTTTATGTCACTTCAAAGTCAAGGTCCCATTGATGAACAAACACAAACAGCTCTTATTTCCGATGTGATTTCAAAGATTGATCCCGGTTCTATTCCTCCGCGCTATAGTATCAGTGATATTGCGGTTATAGATACAAATCCAACAACTATGCGTGCATATGCATCAGGAATCGCTAATGTTCTCGCAGTTCTTCAAAAAAACGTACCAGCAAATGCATCTAATGATGTGGGACTTCGTGCATACGAATCTGCAATTGAGTCGCTTCATAAGCTTCCCGCACCATCATCACTCGGTATTACTCATGTACAACTCCTTAACAATTTCAATGCGTCATATCAAATGATGATTTTGCTTGCAACCTATGAAAAGGATCCCATCAAAGGACTCGTCGCACTGAAGTCACTTCAAGAAAATACCGACAATGGGGTATTGCTGTTCAAAACTATTGCAGCAGAATTGAAAAAGAATGATATAATCTTTGATAAAGCAGAATCAGGATATATATGGAACAACTATCGCTAGCATCTAAAACAGTTCTCTCTCGTGTGATTGTTGGTGTGCTTATGTTCGTATTGGTGTTTGGTGTTACTACACAAGCCACATTGGCACAGACGGTACAAACAAATGGTACAAACCCTCAAACTGGCCAACCAAATGTGCTCCAAGTTACTTCAACAGGTCAGGTAACAGGGCCTACGGGTACCCAGGCCAATACGGTAACCAATGGAACAACCGGCACAACAGCAACTCAGAATACCGCAGAAAATATTACGAGTGGTATTGCGGGTTGTGCGGCAAGTCTAATTTCAAATGCAATCACTGGAGTTGTGAGTACTCTTGTAGCAAAAAATGCTAGTCTCGATAATATCACTCGAGTAAGTGTGACCAGCGCTTCAGACGTTAAGTATGCAGGGGATAGTAATGGAGGTTATCCCTCATTAAATTCGATAGGATACTGCATAATAAATGGAGTGCTTCAATATCTGACAAGTGCCACGATTGACTGGATTAACTCTGGTTTCGATGGAAACCCAGCCTTTGTTGAGGACCCAGAGCGCTTTTTCCGTGATATTGCCGATGTAGAGGCGGCTAGTTTTCTTCAGCAAGTGGTGGGGCAGACAACAGGGCTTAATATCTGTGAACCTTTCAGACTCAATATCGTAACAGGGCTTGCGGGCACACGTGGTCCACAGTTCCAACGCCAGATTTCATGTACCTTTGATCAGATGAGTCAGGCTCTTGGTCAGTCAGGAGTGAATTTTGACTACAATGAATATACCTCAGGACGTTCTCAATTTGCAGGTAATCTTAATGCATGGTACGCCATCACTCAGAATCCACAGAATAATTCAACAGGAGCCTATTTGATGGCACAAGAAGAATTTAATCGACGCCTTGCAATGCGAGGAAATACTGCCAATCTTGATCTCACACTTGGAAGAGGATTTCTATCATTTAAGAAATGTGAGCCAGATACCACTGCGCTTGATTCAGACGGTAATACCATTCGTACCAAAGGTCCTTGTAAAACAACTACTCCTGGAACCGTTATTGAAGAACAGCTTAACAATCGCTTGAGTTCAGGCAATAATAGGTTGGTACTTGCCGATCAATTTGATCAGATCATTACTGCGCTTGTGAACCAACTTATAAAGGTCGCATTGAATCAGGTGCTTGATAACAGCAGCAACCCGTAATATGAAAATTAACATACCAAAAAAGTTTTTCTATGTAACTCTAGTAGCACTTTTTGTAATGTTTGTTCCTCTTGCTTCTTTTGCTCAAAATTTTGATGCGGGACCAGGTTTGTATGGTACAAATTTTGTTGCGCAAGGAAAAGATGGTCAGAGTCACACCTACACCATTATTTATAATGATAAAAATAATACCCCAACAAATTTTGATGATGATGTTGTTTATAGTTTTGCTCAAGATGGCAAGAGAATTGCGGTTCCTGCTAATACATTAAAAAATGGTTCAAGTGATGCTGCTTTTATAAATCAGTACACCAATAATGGTTATGATGGGTACGTAAGAACAAATAAAGCAAATGTAAATATTCCAGCTAGAGAAGCAATATATGGGCAGGCAGAGCGAGCTGCTCTCGCCGAAGCAAATAAAAATGCGCCACCCATTGGACCATGTATGACATGGGCTCCATTTGGTATTAATTTAGCAAACTGTGCTGCGATTGTTGCAAACTCAGTTATTCTCCCTGTTGCTTCATTCTTCCTCTGGGTAGCAGGATGGTTTTTCAACTTTACCGTAGATTACAGTCTCAACATCGGTAAGTTTTTGGATGATGTGCCTATTGTTGATATTGGATGGAAGGTGGCACGTGATGTTGCGAATATTTTCTTCATCTTTGTTCTTCTTTATATTGCAATTAATACCATTCTTCAAACAAATGGAGTAAATGCAAAGAAAGCAATTGCGCAAGTCATTATCGTGGCACTTCTCCTCAATTTTAGTTTGGTGTTAAGCAAAGTTGTGATCGATGCATCTAATATTCTCGCTTTGCAGTTTTATCAAAAAATGGGTGGCCAAGAAACTTCTTTTCCATCTACTGCTTTCGATGAAGTAAAAAATGCAAGTGGCACAAAGGGAATATCACAAACTTTGCTGAAAGGGTTGGGGCTCGAGTCGGTTTATTCAGATGGTGCGAATGCAAGTGAAGGACAACCACCTAAGACGATGAATGTGCTCGCTGTCTCGCTTGGAGGGTCAGCTCTTATTATGGTGACTGCATTTGTTTTGATTGCGGGAGCAATTATGTTTGTTATTCGAACTATCGTGCTTGTATTCCTTATGATCCTCGCACCCCTTGCCATGGTGTCTACCATTTTTCCTAAGGCAAATTATTGGCAGACATGGTTCAGTACTCTGATCAATCAATCGTTTTTTGCTCCAGTGTATTTGATGTTTATGTACCTGGTTATTGCGGTAGTAAGTGGAAAATTTGGAGGGGGTATTGCCGGTAGAGGATTTCCAGAAGGAGTAAGTCTGGGTTCTTTCCTCACGGGAAATGGAAGTTCAGCAGGAACGCTTTTGGTGTATGTGATACTTATTGGATGTATGCTCGGTGCGCTTGTGGTAGCAAAAAAGTTGGGTGCATATGGGGGTGATTTTGCAAAGGATACTGCAGGACGATTTACATTCGGAGCCGCAGGGTGGCTGGGAAGACAAACTATTGGTCGTAGGTTTGCTGCGATGTCTAAGACTGATTCTATGGATGCCAATAGAAACGCAAATGGCGTGAGTTGGAAAGATGCACAGGGAAATATTCTTCATTTTGCTGGAAGTAATCTCTTTGCGGCATCTCGTAGAAAGTATGCGTCTGTCGTTGATAATCGTGCTGCAGGCACCTATGATCTTCGAAATAGTAATGCAGGTAAGGCAATCGCAGGGAATAAGTTTATTGGGGGTCTTGGTACTGTTGATGGAGTGGGAGGTGCGAAGAAACTCATTGATGACGAGAAGAAGCGTGCAACAGAAACACAACGAATCAATAATTCTGTTGCTAAAGAAAAAGCACTTGAAAAAGCACTCAAAAATCCTGATGACACTGCTACACTTCAAAAAGCATTGTATGACTTTAGTGATGCAGAATTCGGTGGGCTCGGGGGAAGTATTCTTAAGGATCCTCATGTTATTCAAAATGCACGTCCAAGCCAAATCGCATTTATCACCGGAGACAAGTACGAAAAGCTCGGAGTTGAAGACAAAAATGCAATTCATGAGAAAAGACTTGAAAATCTTAACAACGCTAACAAAGAAATTAGTGTTGATGTTACCACGCGCCAGATCAATGACAGCGAATCTCAGAAGGCAACTAAGCAGTTTAAGGCACTTAGTTCAGACGCTCGATCAAAACTTGAGTCAAAGCATGGTGTAGCGGTTAATGTCATAAGGGCGATGGAAAATAATAGACCTGCTGACGTTAAGAATGAACTTAATGCACTTGCAGCATCAAATCCCGATGCCCACAAAGCATTCCTTGCAGGACTTAAGCGCTCAAGTGTTAAAGGTGAGCTTGGTAAGCTGGGTACAGATGAAAAGGCATTCGCTCTCGATACCTACTTGAAGAATCCTACGAACAATGAGGAAATCATCCGAAACCTTAGTGGAGATGATATTAAAGCATATGAAGGACGTAAGGATATTCCTCCTGCAGAGAAGGAGAAGCTTAAGGAGGCTCGTCTAGATCTTCTGGTAAAAGATCTTAAGAATGGTACAGCAAGTAAAGATGATGCAAAGGAATTAATGAAAGGCTTGGGTGCGGGCGATTTGAATAAGTTAATAGCAAAGAAAGATGAAAATGGAGAACCTTTGTTTTATGATAAATCAGGTACAGTTAGATTTGGCCCACTTCCGCAAGGTAGAACGCGAGTATCTGATAATTTCACCAGCCTTCTTACAGAAAGCCAGCTTAAGTCATTACAAGAAGAAGGTTTGGACCCAGAGATTCGAAAAGCTATTGGAGCTCAGATATTCTCAGATCAATCAGCAAGAGGTTATGCTTATGTAAAGGGTAAAGGAGTGAGTGGTGGATGGAGATAAAACTATGATCAACAACATTCTTATTGAAACAAAAAAATATATTGATGCGGATGAGTACTATGCAAAGATGCAAGCAGTGGCTTCATTCTATCAGTTGAGTGATGATGAGTTCGGAATGCTCTTCGGGCGCACGAATGCATTACTACTTGGCACTATAAAAGAAAGTGAATACGTGCCAGAGCTTATGTCTGAGCTCGAAATCCCAGAAGAAAAAGCAAAAAACATCGAGTCACGCATCAAAACCGAAATCATCCAGCCATTCCGTAAGCATCTCATCAATGCTCTTACAAGCACGCCTGATGTTGCCACCGATGTAAAACCAAGCACGGCACCTTCAGTGGAAACACTTCGTCAGCAAGTTCCTGTTCCACCACCCGCACAGCCTCTTGCTTCTCAACCAGTAGCATCCGAACCAACGCCAATTGTCCCACCTCCTACTGAAGTGCCACGTCCAGCACATGGACCACTTTCTGAACATGCAGAGCAGGCAAGGGTTCAAGCACAGACGCAGGTCGCAGCTCAGCCAACCATCGTTACCAAGCAAATGCCCCCACAGCGCCCCGCGGAGCATCTCACCAAGGAGCACATTCTTTCTCAGATTGAAAATCCTCCTCGCACCGTGATTAAGAAGTATGTCATCGAGCATGAACCTATCAAAGATCCTTCCCACCTTATCGATGACACGATTGATACTCGTCCTCGTATTGGTAGTTGATGTGCTCAGTAAGTATTAGGCGACTTTATTTTCGCTCCTGATAATTCTTCGCTCATTACTTTCAAAGTGCATTGAAATAGTCTCCATCATGAGCTGTAACGTATCTTGCTGTTTTTCGAATAAGATCATCATATGGCGATGCTGTTCATCAAATCGTTCGTCTAAATGCTTCTCAAAATACTCTTTAGTGGTAAGTCGTTCTTCGTTCATATGCTCATCTTGTTCTTTCTGAGAGTAATTGCAAGTCTGTTATTGAGTATTTCTTTATCTTACAAACTTCAAATAATGGTATAATAATCCTCAATGAAGTTCGCATACAAAGCTATACGAAATAACGGTGAGACATACGAAGACGTACGTGAAGCTGTCGACAAATTTGAGTTGTATCGATCGCTCAAAAAAGATGGTGATACCGTGGTATCTGCCCATGAAGCAGGTGAAGAGGGAATAAAGCTTCAGATGCCAGCATTTCTCAAACGCATCAAAATGCATGAGAAAATCACCGTCGCACGCAATCTTGGGGGTATGATCGAAGCCGGACTTGCGCTCTCACGTGCTATTCAGGTGATTGAGCGCCAGACGAAGAATAAAAAGCTCAAAACGGTGTTGCAGGAACTTAATAACTCTATTAGTGCAGGAAAAGCATTCCATCAGGCGCTTGCAGAATATCCAAAAATTTTTAATACGCTTTTCGTGTCGATGGTGCGTGCTGGTGAAGAGTCGGGAAATCTTGCGATGGCACTCAAGCAGATTGCAGACCAGATGGAGAAGACGTATTTGATACAAAAAAAAGTAAAAGGAGCGATGGTATATCCTGGTATCATCATGTCGCTCATGGTGGCAATTGGTATCGTGCTTTTGACCTTCGTGGTACCAAAACTCACGGCCACCTTTAAAGATTTGAATACAGAACTTCCCGCAACTACAAAATTTGTGATTGCGCTTAGTGATTTTCTTAAACATCAGTATATATGGGCTTTTTTTATCATGATTGCTGTTGGAGCAGGGTTTTATTACGCACTCAAGAGTCCGCTTGGCCGCCAGGCGTTTGATCATGTGGTGCTCAAGCTTCCGGTGATAGGAAATATTGTGAAAGAAATGAATGCAGCCCGAACTGCTCGCACCATGTCATCACTGCTTTCATCAGGAGTAGATCTGCTTCCTGCTATCGATATCACCTCAGACGTGCTTCAGAATTCGCTTTACAAGAAGGCGCTCGCAGAAGCGAAAGTGATGGTAGAGAAGGGGCAGCCACTTTCGGGTATGTTTGAAAAATATGAAGATATATACCCGATCTTCGTAGGAGAAATGGTGAGTGTAGGAGAAGAGACAGGAAAACTCAGCAGTATGCTCTTGGGTGTTGGAATGTTTTATGAGAATGAAGTCGAGCAGAAAACCAAGGATCTTTCGACTATTATTGAGCCAATGCTCATGATCATGATTGGTCTTGGTGTGGGATTCTTCGCAGTATCGATGATTACGCCGATGTATTCGGTGATGAATAATATCTAGTAAGACACCCCTTTCACCTTCTTTCCACAAACACGCATATTTTTCTGCTGAAAAATTGCTCTGCTCGCACCGTCGTGCTTGTGCAAGGTTTGTTTCAAGAAGGTGAAAGGAGTGTCTTTCCCGTAAGGAAGCTCGCGGAGCGCGACGGCGCGAGCGGGAAGAATTTTCTAGCAAGAAAATATCTGTGCTCCTGGAGGGGAGATACTACTGACTAGTTTCTGATATACTTGAGACATGAAAAAGAAGAAGATTGTGATTGGTAACTGGAAGATGAATCCGGAAACGTTTAAAGAGGCGAAGGAGCTCAGTGAAGGTATTCGAAAGAAGATGGTGGGGGTGAAGAAGACGACGGCGGTAGTGTGTCCGCCACATCTCTATTTCATGTCATTGAAGCCAAAAAACGCCTCAACAAAGCTCTTTTATGGGCTTCAGAATATTGCACGTGAGGCAGCTGGATCGTTTACCGGTGAGCTTTCTGCGACGATGGCACGAAATTGTGGAGTGACGTACACCATTATTGGTCACTCAGAACGTCGAGCACTCGGTGAGACCGATGATGATGTGAACAAGAAGGTATTGCTTGCACTTAAGGAAGGTATCAAGGCCGTGATTTGTGTGGGTGAGTCGAAGGTGGATGAGCATGCAGGACACCTTACTTTCATTAAGAATCAGATCGTGACGGCGCTCAAAGGGGTAACTACCTCGGATATTGGGAATGTGCTTATTGCCTATGAACCACTTTCAGCAATTGGTGCAAAAAATCCGATCACGTCATACGAAATCCACCAGCGCAACATCTTCATCAAGAAAGTACTCTGTGATCTCTATGGAAAAGCGAAAGCATTTGATATCCCTGTGCTCTATGGAGGATCGGCAAATGCGATGAATGCAAAGGAATTGGTGGAAGGTGGGGAAGTGGATGGATTGTTGGTGGGGCGAGATAGTTTGAAAGTCGATAATTTTATTGCCATCCTTAAGGAGATGGATTCAATTTCTTAACAAATTTTATGATTCACAACATACAGCAACTGAAAGAAGAAGATATTCGCGGAAAAAAAGTGCTGGTGAGGGTGGACTTCAATGTGCCAGTGAAAAATGGGGTTGTGGTGGATGATTATCGTATTCAGCGAGCCATGCCGACGATTACGTTCCTCCGAGAGCGAGGAGCAAAGATCCTGCTTATCAGTCATATCGAGACAAAAGATGTGGAGGTGCCGACGCTCAAGCCCGTGCACACCTTGCTTGCGCAGACATTGCCTCTTGCCTTCATCGAGGATTGTCTTGGAGACGAAGCAAAGCAGAGTATCGACATGCTCGAGGAGAGTGAAGTAATTTTGTTTGAAAACATTCGTCGCTATGAGGGAGAAAAGAAAAATGACCTAGAGTTTGCGAAGCAACTTGCAGCACTCGCTGATATGTATGTGAACGATGCCTTTGCAGTGTCACATCGTGAGCATGCGTCAGTGGTCGGAGTACCTCAGTATATTCCTGGATATGCTGGACTTCTTCTTTCAGATGAGATAGCGCATCTTAAGGTTGATGAAGCAGTACCGCATCCATTTGTCTTTATTCTCGGTGGAGCAAAGTTTGAGACCAAGTTGCCTTTGATTGATAAGTTTATAGATCGAGTTGATACGATGTTTATCGGTGGTGCGCTTGCAAACGATCTTTTGAAACTCAAGGGTGTTGAGGTGAAAGCATCGCTTGTCTCATCTGCTGCAGTGTCTCTTGACCACGTGCTTAAAAATCCGAAGGTGATGATTCCTGAAGATCTTGTATGGAGTGACGACAAAATCATGGATGCAGGGCAAGGTGACATTGAGCGCTTGCGACCGATCATCATGAATGCAAAGTATATTTTGTGGAATGGGCCTCTTGGCAACTATGAAGCGGGATTCAAAGAAGGTACGATTGCGCTCTCAAAGCTTATTGGTAAAAGCGAAGCGGTGTCGGTGGTGGGAGGAGGTGATACGCTCGCATCGATCAAGGAACTTGATCTCATGGATCAATTTAGCTTTATTTCAACGGGAGGAGGAGCCATGCTCGAGTTTTTGGAGAAGGGAACGTTGGTGGGGGTGAATGCGTTGGAGAGGTAGCGTAATACAGTATCTGTCTTACAAAATAAAGCCACTTCGGAAGAAGTGGCTTTATTTTTTCTGCCTTACCAGAAATTAATGTATATGAGGTATTTGGCAAAGTCAATTCTTGTGGACGTGACGGGAGTTGAACCCGCCATTCTCAGCTGGTAAGGCAGAAAATCTAGACCGCTAGCACGCCCACTGATATGAGGTACCAGCTCATATCCGATGATAGTGTAGACAAATGAGGGTCAATTCTGATTAAAGATTGGTTCAAAAACTGATATACTCTCGTCAATGAAATCCTACTCCGTACGTCCTTTTTCTGGTACAACCCTTCTGGATCACTTGCTTGATTGTCGGGGTATCTCGGGCGAACAGGAGCGAGAGCAGTTTCTCTATCCTTCGTATGATAATGGTCTCAATGATCCGTTTCTGCTTTCGGATATGGAGAAAGCGGTAAAGCGCATCAGTGGTGCGATTGAAAAGAACGAGAAGATTGTTATCTTTTCTGATTATGATGCTGATGGTATTCCTGGGGCAGTGGTATTGAGTGATTATTTCAAAATGATTGGGTATGAGAATGTGGGAGTCTATATTCCGCACCGTCACTCAGAAGGATTTGGACTTAATCCAGAAGCTATTGATTCGATTGCGTGTAATGGTGCCAAGCTCCTCATCACTATTGATTGTGGAATCACTGATGTTGAAGAGGTGGCACTTGCGAATGAGCTTGGTCTTGAGGTGGTCATCACTGATCATCATCTTCCGGGCCCCGAACTTCCAGCGGCACTTGCTATTGTGAATCCAAAAACAAGTCCCGAATATCCTGATCAGATGTTGTGTGGGTCGGGAACGGTCTTTAAGCTCGTGCAGGGAATGCTCGCACACCATCGTCGTGGAGTACCAGAAGGAAAAGAGAAGTGGCTCCTTGATATGGTAGGACTCGCGACACTCTCTGATATGGTGCCACTTCGTGGAGAAAATCGTGTATTTGCCTACTATGGTATGAAAGTGCTTCGCAAGTCGCCCCGCGTAGGGTTGCGCAAGCTCTTGTCTGTCTTAAAAATTTCTCAACAAGATCTCACGGAGGATGATGTAGCTTTCATGATCACGCCACGTATCAATGTGGCGTCTCGTATGGGGCATCCGATGGATGCATTTCGACTGCTTTCGACGACTGATCCTGAGGAGGCTGCTGAACTTGCGGATATGTTGAACTCACTCAATAGCGAGCGAAAGGGAGTGGTGGGAGCAATTACCAAAGAGATTCAAAACAAAATTGACTCACGCAATTTGAAAGACAAAAAAGTGATTGTGCTCGGCAATCCTTCGTGGAAACCGGCGGTGCTCGGACTTGTGGCAAACGCTCTCATGAAAGAACATCGGAAGCCGGTGTTTCTGTGGGGAAGAGCGGAAGACGATACGCTCAAGGGTTCGTGTCGCTCTGAGGGTGTGGCTGATGTGGTCGCTCTTATGCACCACGTACCCGATGGAATTTTCTTAGATCGTGGGGGACACAAAATGTCGGGAGGATTTTCGGTGCTTACCGAACACGTGCACATGCTCGACGAAATGCTCAACAAGGCATTTGAGACGCTGTATGAAAACGCTGAGGTATCACCGGTTGAGTACATCGCTGATCATATTCTTGATATTAATGATGTTGAATGGCGTGTCTGGGATACGATCGACAAGCTCGCTCCTTTTGGTATGGATAATCCGAAGCCGGTGTTTTTGTTTAAGAATGTAGTGCCGACAAGTATTAAACGCTTTGGAAAGCTCATGGAGCATCTTGAGGTGGTGTTTAAGAAGTCGAACGGAAAGAGTGTCGCTGCTATCTCATTCTTTGTTGATGAAAACGACAAGCATGTTGCAGGGCTTGCTATCGGAACGCCGATTAATTTGGCGGCAACACTTGAGCGATCAATGTTTAAGCGCTATCCCGAGCTACGTCTTCGTATTGTTGATGTGTGTTAAACTGTCAGTATGAATTCACGGGATATTACTATTTTTACTGACGGCTCATCTCGAGGTAATCCAGGTCCTGGCGGCTATGGCTATATTGCAATCTATCCACATGCTTCGGGGGTGATGCGTGTTGAGGAAGGGGGAGGACAGGAAGATCACACCACCAACAACCGCATGGAAATGATGGCGGTTATTAAGGCGCTTGAAGGCTTTGATGTGTATTACGACAAAGCGCAGATGGATGAGAAGAAATTCACCATCATGCTCGATTCTTCGTACGTACTTAATGGCGCGACTAAGTGGGTCTATGGGTGGCAGAAAAATGGTTGGAAGACGGCAACAAAGCAAGAGGTAATGAATGCAGATTTGTGGCAGCAACTCATAGGGGTGATGAAGGGAAAGCATATTGAGTGGAAGCTTTTGAAGGGGCATTCAGGAATTGCGGGTAATGAGCGTTGTGACGAAATAGCGACAGGAAAGGGTGGAGAGTTGTATAAAGGACCACTGAGCGAGTATCACTTTGATCCGTTTGATATCACCGCAACAAACACTTCTTCAAGTTCGTCTTCAAAAAAGAATAAAGGCAAAGCCTATTCATATGTAAGTGCGGTTGATGGTGTAGTGATGGTGCATAAGACATGGGAGGAATGTGAAAAGCGCGTGAAGGGAGCAAAGGGCGCACGCTTCAAAAAAGCCTTGAGTGCCGAGGATGAACGAGAATTGATTGCGACTTTAGGGAAAGCATAGCTTGTATTGAGTGTGAATGTGATGAGATGAAGCGATGCCTATGCATCGCTTTTTATTGTTACTCACGATCGTGCTCGCGGTAGGTTTTCCGTTGCGTTTGTATGTATGGAACAAAACGCACGCACCACTTCTTGAGGAATATGTGGGGAGGACGTATACAGGTAAGGGAATTGTGGTGCGAGAACCCGTTGAGAAAAAGTTTTATCAAGAGGTGTTGGTACGAGTGGCAGGTGTGAAGCGTGAGCAACACATGATCGTTCAGGCGCCGTTTAGTCCGAAGTTTGAGTATGGGGATGAGGTGATGGTGAAAGGGAAGCTCAAGAAGCCTAAAGATTTTGTGACTGACGCAGGAAGGGTGTTTCCATATCAGAAGTATCTCGCCAAAGATGATATTTATTACATCCTGTCATCACCGACAGTGACATTGCTTCGCAAAGGTCAGGGAAATCCAATCAAGACTCGACTTTTTAAAATTAAACAATCGTTCGTCGCTCATATTAAAAAAGTACTTCCTCGACCCGAGTCTTCGCTCATGGCCGGTATGCTCATCGCAGGAAAAGATGGGTTGGGTGATGAGCTTGAAACGCTTTTTAAGGATGTCGGGCTGATTCATATTGTGGTGTTGTCAGGGTACAACGTGACGATCATCGCAGAAGCATTTATCAAAATGCTTTCATTTTTGCCGATGGCTGTGTCGTATGGTATCGGTGCTGTTGGTGTCGTATTGTTTGCAATGATGGCTGGTGGTGGGGCAACAATTGTGCGTGCGACGTGCATGTCTCTTGTTGCACTCTTAGGAAAATATACAGGAAATACATACGATGCACTTCGTGCACTGTTGGTAGTCGGAGTGGTAATGATACTTATCAATCCTCTTATTCTTCGGTACGACCCATCATTTCAGCTTAGTTTTCTCGCTACCCTTGCTCTTATTCTTGGATCACCAATCATGGCAAAGCTATTGGGTAAATTTTCTGAGACAACAATAGGCGAGGTGGTCACTTCGACACTAGCTGTTGAGATATGTTTACTCCCATATATTTTGTACATGAATGGGAGTTTTGCGTTTGTGTCGTTTCCTGCGAACTTGGTGGTGCTTCCGTTTATTCCGTTCACGATGCTCAGTGGTTTTGTGGCAACGGTTACCTCGTATCTTCCGTATGTTGGTGCATGGGTAAGCTACCCGTTTGCGACGGTGTCATTTGTGATGTTGCGGTACATTATCCGCATTGTCACTCTTGCTTCTGAGATGACGGGTTTTGGTTTACGCTTGTGAGAAACGCTGTTCTACCACTGACCAATTGAGATTCTCGAAGTAGGCATCTACGTATTTCTTCTTGTCGCCGGGCACATAGTCGAGGAGATATGAGTGTTCCCACATGTCGAGTGCGAGGATGACGTCAGTGCTGCTGAGCTGGCCGATGTGCTGTTCGTCCATCCATGAGTTCACAAGCTTTTTAGTGGCATGGTCATATGAAAGCATT
>JAIYEG010000007.1 GCA_027487075.1 bacterium | reverse complement strand
AGAAGCTGTGCTGCTTCACGCCTGATCCTTGGCATATTCTTGTTAGTTGTGTAGGGCATATGTGCATCATATCGACTGGGGTGATGCGAAGCTATTGAACCATTACGCACAACTTGACATTTATCTAATAATGTTATATCATTATTATCAGGAAGTATTTAGACCCGTTATGGCTCAAAGTGCTTGAATTATCGAGCTTTTCGAGCCAATAACGGCAATCTAACTTCAACGAAAGGACCGCTATGAAAGCATCTGACTTCCTCGCTAAACTTATCTCTCGAAAAGAGGGTGACGGCAACTGGGATGGATTCGTTATCGAAATCTATGTGAACGTAAACGAAACTGCAACTCTCAACCACGGCCAAACCCCTCTTATCAAAGAACGTATTCAGCTCGAGTACGCCGAATTGGCTGAGAAAAAGTTTGACCGTCTGACGCGACTGCACGTAGCAATGGACATTGCGGGGTTCATCAATACCTGCAACAATCCATAGCCGTACACCAGCCACGACCACAATGAAAAGCCCTCGCCTGAGGACTTCCACTTGTGGCGGGGCTTTTCTTTTTTCTAATAATTCCAAGACGTTAGTTTAAGACTAGTTCTATTAATCAATAGGTATAGATAACTGGGACCAAGTGTTACTTTTTGTTGATAAATAAACATATTTTCTAGGTTCTTATACCTAAGTCATGACCAGTAAAGACTGCACTCCACTTTATAACCATGTTTTCTATTGTGTTCCATTGCAGGGACGATAAGCTCGCATCTATTGACTTTTTATAAAAATTGTTTTAATTTGCTCATGGATTAGAACACTGTTCTACCGCTATCCAGCACCTCAACATCATCACCAAACCCAAGAAAGGAATCACCAATGAAACACCTTCTCCTTTACGGAGCGGCGGTTCTGTCATTCATCAACCTCACCTCCTACGCACACAGAATTCACCGAGGCAAGGCAAGAGCTACCAACACCGCAACGTGGCTCATGTGGGTCGTCCTCGACATCATCGTCTTGGCGAGCACCATCGTCACCAACGAGCCTTTCGCTCTCGCATTGAGCTACACGCTCGGTGCGTCTGCGGTACTCCTTGTGCATTTTACCCGCGGATCGTGGAAGTGGACGTGGGTCGAGACAGTTTGTGCGATTGGCACGATTATCTCTGTCATTCTATGGCAAACTCTCTCCGCCAACTATGCGGTGATCGCGGGTGTGGCCGCAATGAGCATTTCAGGGGGTCCGCTTATTCGCACACTCTGGAATGAACCGAATTCTGAGTCATTCTCCGTCTTCGCTCTTACCACCGTTGCATGCTTCATCACCCTGCTGGCAACGTGGCCATGGTCGATCGGGGGATCACTCCTTGCAGGAGCTGGAATGATCTACAACGGCATGCTGGCGTGGCTCACTATTCCTGTCGGGAGCACGTTCACTCGATCCTTCAGGGATGAGTACAACCCTCCACGGGAATAAGCTGATCATCGAAAAACGAGACCCCGAGCGCAAGCGGAGGGTCTTTTTCTATTGCAGATCATGCGATGAGTGATGTCGGCTTGAGATTCGAGGTCACAACTTCATGATACACTATACATGTATGGGCAATATTGAATTCGACCAACAACCCACTTCTTCCACTCCAGTCACCCCCACCACCCCACCCTCTCGTACCACGCGCATACTCATGAAAATATTTCGTCTTAAGACCGAGGAGCGAGCAACATTCGCACTCTTTATTGGAGCGTGGATCGTACTCGGGCTCGCCATACTGGTAGTCATGAGCATTATTCATCGCTCACAACCCAAAGAGCTTGAGGTGAGCCCTATTATCGATGACACCGTTCGTTCATTACTTCCCGCAACGACCACAGCGCCATGAAAACCTATCAGCGAGGATTTACCCTTATAGAATTGCTTGTGGTGATTGCCATCATCAGTCTTCTTTCAAGTATCCTTATTTCTTCGCTTTTAAGTGCACGTGATAAGGCCATGAACAGCCGCACTGTTTCTCAAAACGCACAGTTTGCTCGCGCACTCATACTTTACAGCGATGATCATAATGGAGCTATACCAAGCACTATTGGAATGGGAGTCACTATCAATGAAAAATCATTCATGTGCCTCGGTCCATCATGCATCTTCAACAATACCGTAGTCGACAGCAGTCTCAATACCTATATTTCATCATACATCCCTGAGAGCGCCTCAACCGCTCTTAAAGAATATAAGATTGGTCCTCAAAACTATGGCTATAAGGGTACCGTCTTCACCTGCTTTGATCAAAATGACGAGGGATGCATCGATGGACGATTCTTTTTCCCTTATACTGGTGCGTGTCCTACGGGCTCACTCGCCATCATGACCGATAGCATTTCTTCGCTTTGTATGCAGAACATCGATCAATATATGACAACCACGTCTGAATCTTCTTCAGGACTTGATGACACCGACGGAGATGGTATTCCTGATGTTCGCGACAATTGTCTCTACGACGCCAATACTGACCAACTTGATGCAAACGCCAATGGAAAAGGTGATGCATGTGAGCGATTTAGCTGTCAGGGCACCTTTACTGATAATTGTATGAATTATTATGATTACCCATCATGTACCGACGGTATACGAAGTGGATATTGTCAATTTGTAAACTACCGCCCACCTGAATGCACGGGAAATTATACTCTTAATTGTTCTGACTACCATGATGATGCTTCTGCATGCGCACAACGCACCGGATGCTTCTATGAAGATGCGACGCAAACTTGCTATGGGGGACTCGTAACAGGAACTTGCAACAGTTCATGGGATCAAAATATGTGCGGTATCATGAGTGGTTGTGCCTATGACACAGGTCAAGCTGGAAGCTGTCAAGCATATGGCTACCAACCACAATGTTCATATTTCGATGAATTCCAATGCTCAGTAAACAGCTCCTTCGGATGCTCATGGCAATCAGACGAAACATAGAACACTAGCGATCAGGCACGATTTCGTAGTAGTTGATGAGAAATTTGGTGAGATCAACAAACGTTGGACCAAGCGACTCCGACGAGTAGCGAGCTCCTTGCGGATGCACTGTATACAAAAAGATAAGAAACTGTGGATCAGACGCAGGAAGATACCCGAAGAACGAGTGGAGATTACGATCATCATAGTATCCACCCCCATTTGGTAATGCGATCTGTGCCGTTCCGGTTTTTTCAGCAATGCGATATCGAGGATTTTTAGCTTTACCCTCTTGGAAATACGTATCAAATCCTTCGACAAGAATATCCGTCACCGCCTTTGCTGTCTCGGGCTTTATTACTCGCCTTCCTTCAGGATATGAGATTTTTTTAGGAAGTCCAATTTTATAATTTATTTGCTTCACGACATGTGGAGTGACCAATGTACCTCCATTTGCAAGCGCAGAAAGTGCACGTACGGTCTCTAGTGGAGTGATAGCGATACCTTGACCAAAAGATGCGGTAGCATACTCCAGATCGCGCGGTGCGTGCAAGTTCTTTATAATACCAGTTGCTTCATTTGGAAGATCGATACCTGTTTTTTCACCAAGTCCAAAATTGGTAAAGTAATTTCTGAAATTATCACGACCGATACGTTGCGAGAGATAGACGAAACCCGTGTTAAGCGACTCTCCCATAGCCTGCTGAAGGGTAATAGTTCCACGTCCTTTTTGATCAAAGTTATAAATCGTACGACCATTAAGTGTCACCGAGCCCGTATCGTTATAGGTAGTATTGGCATTAGCAAGCCCAAGATCAATTGCTGCCGCCATGGTGAGTGGCTTAATAATCGAACCCATTTCTCGCACATTCTCTACCAAATCGTTTGAAAAGACACTTACATCTTTTTCCGTACGGAAATTGTTTGGATCAAAATCAGGAGTCAGGGCCATGGCATAGATTTCTCCTGTTTGAGGATTCATAATAATGCCTCCGACACTTTCTGAATTCCACTTTTCTTGAATACCTTTCAACGCCTTCTGAAGATAATCTTGTGTGGTGGGCTCAATAGTCGTCACAATATCACCTTTCAAACTCTCTCCCTTAATAACAGTATCGTTAATATTTGAGAAAATCTCTGCAAAAAAGTTTACGTATACACTATCATCTTGGCGTACTAATACATCTTCATATTCCTTCTCAAGCCCATACCGGCCCCCGTACTCATTACCTCTATATCCCAAGAACCCCAGCACATGAGATGCAAGAGAGTCTCCTGGATAGATACGCCAACGGTCTTTATAAAGAGTAAGACCTGGAATATCAAGCGCATTGATGGCAGGACCAAGGGGTGTGGGAACCTGCCTCGCCAGCTCTTCATACGGATCAGTCTTCTTTGCTACCTTTGCTACCACATCAGCACAGTCGATATCAGGAAGTACCGTCTGAAGCTTACGACACACTTCTTCACCGCTTATAGTGACATGCTGAGGGTTAATCGTTACGATAAACCCATCTTTAATAGTAGCCGCTGATATCAACTTACCTGATTTATCGGTAAAAAAAATAGACCCGCGGTCGAATACATTACTAATAGGGCGTACGTACTGCCGATCAGCGCGCTCACGAAATTCTTCGCCATGTAACACTTGTAGATAATACAATCTACTTACCAATAAAAGGGCTCCTGCAATAACAATAAAAGAGAACAGGCGTATACGAGAATGATAAGTGTGACGAACCATAACCCTATTTTACACCAAAGCTAACGTACCGCTACCGTAGTAACCGTTCGTTCAACATATACTTTATTTGCTGTCTTTACTTCACTGAAACCAAGAGTATGTGCGTATTCGAGTGTAAGGTCACTCGTCGTATTCATATAGGTTGCTTCAAGCTCTGCTACTTCAGAAGACATGCGAGAAATGGCACGTGTCATATCTTGTCGTTCAACAACATTCCATACGGTTTGCATCAAAAAATATCCGTATCCTGCAACAAACATCATCGCCATAGACGCGAGGATATAAAATGTTTTTTTGTGATTGATGTGTGTGATGTAGTTTTTCATGTGATTATGATTTCTGAATAATACGGAGCTTAGCACTGCGAGATCGGGGATTTGCTTTTACTTCATCTTCCGAGGGAACAATAGCTTTTTTGGTGACGAGCAATGCACCTTCTTCATCAGCAAGCTTTTTAAAATACTGTTTGACAATACGGTCTTCCAAACTATGGAAGGAAATGACGGCGAGACGCCCTCCCGAAGAAAGGATGCCATAGCTTGCCATCAGTCCTTCACGAAGCGCACCGAGCTCGTCGTTGACGGCGATACGGAGCGCCTGAAAGGTTTTTGTTGCAGGGTGAATCTTACCTCGTCGATACCAGAACGGCACCGCCGCTTCGATGATGTGTACCAACTCAGTGGTGGTATCAATGGTGCGAAGGGTACGCTCTTCGACTATTGCGCGTGCAATACGTCGTGCGAAACGTTCCTCTCCATAGCCATAGATGACATCAGCGATGGAACTCTCTTCCCATTCATTCACGATAGTCCATGCGGTGAAGGGATGATGCTTTGGATCATCAGAGAACGTCATGAGAAGCGGTTCTTCCTTTCGAAATGAAAATCCCCTTCCCGACAGCTCAAACTGATCTGATGAGAGTCCGATGTCGAGTAGGATGCGGTTGGCATGTTGTTTACCTGCCATTACCACCACTTTGTCGACATTACGGAAGTTATTGCGAAAAAACTGTGCATGTGGAGTGATTTTGCTGATACGAGCGTGACTGCGATCGAGTGCACCCTGATCCATATCGATTCCGATGAGAGTGATATCTGCACCGAAACGTCGCGCAATTTCTTCACTATGCCCTCCTCCTCCCAATGTTCCGTCGACAACGACGTCACCTTTGTGTATTGCCAATCCCTCGATTGATTCTTGTAAAAGTACCGTGTGGTGGACAGTGGTGTTCATGGTGTTCACACTAGATTGCTCCAATTTCACCGAGCTTCTCGGCAAGACGATCGGCTTCGGCACGGACCGACTTCTTGTATTCGATCCAAGACGCCTCATCCCATGCTTCGATACGATTGTGCACACCCGTGAAGACTACTTTGCTCGAGAGCTTGGCATATTCCCGAAGGTATTCAGGAATAAGGATTCGTCCAATCGAGTCGACCTCCACTTCCGCAGCTCCTGAAAGAATAAATCTATTGAAGCGCCGTGTATCAGCCTGACCGATTGAAAGATTGCCTAGCTTCTCTGCAATTTTTGTCCACTCTTTGCGGGAATAAATAAAAAGACAATTGTCGAGCCCATGCGTCACGACGATCGTTTTTCCTATCTCCTTCCTGAATTTTGATGGCAAGGAGATTCGTTTTTTATCGTCTTGCGAATGTGTATATTCTCCAATCAGCATATTTATTTTATTTACCACTTCTTCCCACTTACCTACTATTGTATACCACTCACCTCCCACCGCAATTCAAAAGTGCTCAGTTATCCACTAACTGAGCACTTTTTTGCAACACAACATACGTATAAAAAAATTAAAGTGAACGCAAGTTCACTTTAATTCGTTTTCAGCTTTTATACTTACTCTTACTGTTGAGAATTCGCCACCTCCCTCGACTTCGGTCCGAAGAATCCCGTGGTAGGAAGACCATTAGCAGCTTGGAATGCTTTCACCGCTGCGAGCGTGCTTGGTCCAAAGACACTATTTGGTGTGACGGTAAGATATCCATTAGCCTGAAGAAATTGTTGGAGTTTGAGTACCTCTGGGCCTTGGTCACGGAACTGGAGATCAGTGGTGAAATTGTAGGTTTGCTGATTTTCAGTTGTTGGAGGAGGTGTTGTAGATGATTCACCTTTAATGAATGCCTGCGTGACAGGCCCAAAGAATCCAGTTGCAGGAGTAATGCCGGCAATATACTGGAAGTATGTAAGAGCAGCTTTGGTGAGTACTCCGAAGTATCCCGTGTTATTGCCTGCAGCGAGAATGCCGCGTTCGATGAGATAATCTTGAAGCACTTTCACATCATCACCTGTATCGTTTGGTCCGAAGAAGCGGTTGAAGGTGGTGTTGATGATAACAGCGGTAGCACTACCTGTAGTACGCTGAACACCTGCATTATATCCTGATCCACCACCTGATGATCGTCTCATGGTGAATGTTACTGCTGAAGTCGAACTATTAGATGAAGCATCAGTACCACGAATGGTGAGGGTACGCTCTCCCGCTTCTGGAGCAGGAATATCTGAGCCATTATTTCCACACACTACTGTCGTATATGAATCAGCATCATATGCATATTCACAGACCGAGGAGTCATCCCAGTCTATTGCTGCTTCAAAGTCAGAAATTCGTGAGCCTTCTTCTGGTGAGACAATCACCACTGTGGGAGCTGTGGTGTCTGAATTTGAAGTTGTAGTGAAGGTTGCATCTGAAGTGGTTGAGACATTACCACTCGCATCGTATGCCGAGATACGGTAATGATAGGTAGTACTTGGTGAGAGACCGCTAAGAAGATATGTCGTTGACATCGATGAAACAGATGTCGAACTTGCACTTCCATATGATGTGGTGAGACCGTATTCCAACGTTGAAGTTGCATTCTCATCCGTAGTGAATGCAATCGATGCGGTAGTTTGTCCTACCGATACCGCACCAAGAGTAATGACGGGGCCAGTCGTATCTAGAATAGCTAGTGTAGTAAAGGTCCCACTCGTAGATGTTCCCACCCCTGCGCTATTTCGAGCGAACGCTCGGTAGTAATATGTAGTGTTTGGTGAGAGACCTGTAAGAACCTGCGTAAACGCACCTGCGGCAAAGGTGCCTGTAGATGATGCCACTGTTCCATAAGCCGTCGTTAGTCCATATTCAAAACCGCGATCAGTTGATGATGCATTATTATTCGAGACGATGGTTCCATTGAGTGTGGCACCGGTTGTGGTGATTGACGAAGCAGATTGTGCGGTTACTGTCGGTGGTGTCACTGGTAACAACGTCGTAAAGGTTGCATTAGTAGAAGTCGCGAGATTTCCCGCAGCATCAACCGATCGTACACGATAATTGTAGGTAGTACCCGAAGAAAGGCCCGTGATCGTGACCGAGTGTGATGTCACTGGACTCGAACTCAATGAGGTTGTGGCACTATACGATGATGTAAGTCCAAAATTAACCTGAGAACTTGCTCCTTCACTTGTTGTCCATGTAATAACTGCTCCTGTAAGCGTCGGTGCCGCACTCACCGAAGAGATAAGAGGTGCAGTGATGTCAACAATATTTTGAACTACATAATTAGTAAAGTCTTCAGCAAAGTTACCTGATGCATCTCTAATTGGAGTGACTGTACTACTACTTGCATAAGAAAGTTCTACAAGGACCCCCTCTCCAATAGGTGTGTCGAGATTGAGCTGCACCGTGTCACCTGATACACTCACCCCTGTAATAGATGAGGTATTTATACTAAAACTCGCTATCTCTGGTACTGATCCTGTATCAAGATTCTCGTCGTAATCAAGGAAAATACTATTACCGTCGTAACTTGTCCTAATTTCCTGTAGCACAGGTGGTACAGTGTCGGGTGAGTTGTTGGTTACTGACACATTGAAAAACGCAACAACCTGATTACCTGAAGTATCTTGTATTCTGCTAGATGTCTCTGCAGTGTAAGAAAGAGTAACGGTGTCTGAGCTAATGGCGGCCGTATTGGCGGTAAGATCTATTGAAGCGTCATTAATAGAGACACCACTTACACTAACCGAACTACCACCATTATAGACGAGAACGAACGCACTAGAGTCGGGTGTAATACTTTGGTTCAGTGTTTCATTGAAATTAATGGTAACGGTAGCACCATTAATTACCACGTTCTCCACAACTGGTGGGAGTGAGTCAAACTGATCCAATGTTCCATTTTCTCCTCCCCCACCACCACTCCCATTTCCGCCATCACTTCCCGGACTACCAGCACTCCCAGCATTCCCCTGACTACCCGGCATTCCCATCGCCCCTGTTGCTCCTCCCGCTCCTGCAGATCCACAATTAATCTGATTATCCCAGTCATCACAGCCATATGTTCCCCCATTACCACCAATACCACCAGAGCCAGCACTTCCAGCGGCGCCAACATTTGCACTTCCCCCAGCTCCCCCTGCTCCCCCTGCGCCAGGACTCGAAAGAGCTCCACCTGTTACATAAGCGGTTCCCGTTGAACTATTCATTGATATGGTTCCTCCATTACCTGAAACACCCGCATTACCACCCGTACCACCATTTCCTCCACTACCCCCACTACCTCCATTGCCACCACTACCTCCATTACCACCGGCTTCACCATCGGTTCCATTTCCCCCATTACAAAACGGGGTTTGATCACAATTAGTACCATCTACGCCTGCTTGACCATTACCTCCATTACCACCGGCGCCACCATCGGCATTACCTCCATTACCACCACCACCACCAGCGCCTCCATTACCACCAGCACCACCTCTTGCATCAACATCACCACTTACTGAAGTTGCTACAAGTGTGATCTGACCACCGTTACCCGCATCACCACCAGCACCAGCACTCCCACCATTTTCTCCATTACTTGCTACACCGCCATTTTGTCCATCTCCTCCATTACTACCATCCGGACCATTAGCACCGTCTTGACTTATCCCATTATTACCACTAGATCCATTAGCACCATGACCTCCATCACCACCTCTTGCAAGCACATTTCCATTAATGGTCGAGGAGGTGATAGTCACCGATCCTGCGCTACTTCCATCTGTACCACTATCTCCAGAACCAATTGCATCCAAACCGTGTGATCCACTCACGTTTACGTTACCATTAACGGTAATATTGTTGAGAGTGAGTGTGTAAGCACTTCCATTTGTAGTGATATTTCCCGTAATGGTATGACCATTACCATTAATAGTAATATTATTATTTGCAATAATAATACAGTTTCCACCACTACCTATAGACGAAGTAAGGTCCCACGTAGAATCAGAGGCACTAATGGTCATACACTGACTAAATGTGTCAGCATAGACATCTGGTGTGTAGTTAAAAACAAGATTTCCCACTAATACAGCTATCAGAAGTGCCGCAAGTTTCTTTCGTGGTTTATGAGTAAAAAATTTCTTACAAAGATGTAATGTATGTCGGAGTACAGTCATACTCCTATTATATCTTTATTGAACGACTTCATGCAAGCGTTTTTCGAGGAATGTCTTATCGAGCACACTCAAAAACCATCCCGCTTTTGGTCCACTGTCCTTACCAAGGATAGAAAGATAAAGTGCCCTGAAGAATTCTTGTGGATTAATCGCCGTTTTCTCTTTTATGTCGTGAAGTTTGGTATGGAGTTCTTGTCCATCGAGGGCTGGGACACTTTGTACATAGGCAAGGAGCTCGCCGATCGCCTGCTTTTGAATATCTGAAAGGTGTGTCGCCACTTCAGGAAGCTCTTTTTGTATTTCAAATTTATAATCATCAGGCGCATACGTGCTAATCCAGATTTTTGCATAGCGTGCTCGTTTTTCGAGCTCTTTCTTACTCTCCTCATCAAGAGGCTTTCCAAGAATTTTTTCAACCTCGTTCTCTATATTGAGATGTGGCATTTGCACGAGGTAAGCAATCTGCGAAAAGCGTGGCATTGAAGGATGAGTAAGTGCTCCACGAAATGCGGGTGCATGGATAAGCGAGAAGACCCGCGCTCCATCATCGTCTTTGTTGGTAAAATAGATATCAGCAAGACGATCGTAGCCATCAAACAAGATCGGCACGGTGTCACCATCAGGGATAAAATCAATGACGCGATTTGGCTCTTTCTGCAACAGGAGAAGACGCACAATTTCTGGAGGTAATAAATCAGCAATATCACGTGATGAAGAACCTTTACCTTTTGATGATGACATTTTCTTTCCACCCACCTGGAAAAATTCGTACGGAATATTGTATGGTGGTTCAAATCCGAATACTTCACGACTGATGGTCTCCGCGACTTCACGTGATCCACCTTTTGTTGAATGATCTTTTCCTCCTCCTTCCACGTCTACACCCTTGATTTTAAATTTTGCCGCCCACTCGATCTTCCATGGCAACTTAGCACGACCATCGAATGGTGATACACGTCCCGAGTGACGACAACCCTTAGTCCACTCAAGGTCATAACATGTATATGCAACGGTCTCACCATCAAAATCTGATGCGACAGTAGTACTTACTTTTCCACAGTTCTCACAGATCACATTGAGCGGGAGCCACGTATCTTTTTTGACGGATCCCGATACACGCTTATAGATCTCACGTACGTGATCAGCATGCGTGAGCGCAAGACGAATCGCTTCGTTGTACGAGCCATTTTTATAGAGCTCAGACGAGCGGTAATACTCGGGATGAAAGCCGAGCTCTTCGATCACACCAATAAATTCTTGCGCGAAATATTCTGCAAAGTTTGCTGCTTTTCCGTCGGGAGATGGCACCTCACACAAAGGTTTTCCCATATGTGGTGCAAACGTCGCTTCATCAAGATATACAGGCAACCCATCCATCGGATCAAAATCATTGATCTCAAACAAGTATGTTGCGGGAATATTTTTTTCTTTGAGTACTTCTGCAACGAGGCCGTGAATAGCGACGCCACGAAGCGAACCTACATGCACGCGACCTGACGCGGTCTTTTCATCACGAATAACCAGTGGCTTTCCTTGTGCCACGATGTCTTTCTTTTTTTCGAGAATGTCGCCGACGATGCGGTCTGCCCAGAACATATAAGAACTATACCTTTGTTATTAGGCAATATCCACCACTTTGTAGGCAAAGGTGCCTTTCGGAGCAACGAAGTTGAAGGTGTCGCCCTTCTTTTTTCCAAGCATTGCTTGTCCGAGCGGTGACTTGAATGAAATCTTACCTTCTGCCATGTTAGCTTCTTCAGAGCCTACAATTTTGTAGATGATGTTAGTTTTTTCACCTTCTTTCTTGAGTGTGACAGTCGTACCAATTTCAACCATAGTTCCATGATGTGGCTCAACGATGACACTGTGCTTGAGAATATGCTCGATCTTGAGGATGCGATCTTCTACTTCTGCCTGCTCTTCACGTGCATCATGATATTCGGCATTTTCAGAAAGATCACCAAGTGCCTTGGCGAATTCAAGATTTGCAGCAATTTCCTTACGCTTATCTTTCTTCAGATGCTCAAGCTCCGTAAGAAGCTCTGCATGTTTTTCTTTCGTCAAATACTCCTTTTCGTCGCTCATGATGTATAGAAATTACTTATAAATGTGCGCTGATAGTACAGGTTTTTAGCCTCAAAGTCAATGCAAATACATCTGCGTTGAAGTACTCATCTGCATCCCTTCAAATACGCGACGCATACTGACTGATGCACTTTCAGAAAATGTTGAAGGTCCTTTTTCGAGCACGAGCGCAAAAGCAAATCGAGGATTCTCATAAGGGAATATACCTGTTGCCCACGAATGCACAAATTCTTTACGCGAACCAACTTCAGCAGTTCCTGTTTTACCCGCTACATGAATATCAGGAAATTCGAGGGGGCGCATAGTGCCTTCAGTGACGGCCATACGCATCCCTTCATATGCTATGTCGTAGTAGCGCGGTTCAATACTGGTTATCGTGCTTTTTGCTGGTGGTACATACCCTTCAGTACCTTTTTTAACAATAACAGGATCCACAAGCGTACCTTTTGTGACGATTGCAGACAGAGCACGCACCGCTTGCACCGGTGTTACGAGAAAGCCGAATTGGCCAATTGAGGTAGTATACGTATCCCCAAGTCTCCATGGGTCATTATTAAACGCTTTTGCCTTCCACTCTGGATTTGGAACAATTCCATTATTCTTCACACTAAAAAATGAATCTTTCACAGGCTGTGCAAAACCAAATTTTCTAGAGTATTCATCAATAGCTGCAATACCAATCCCCTTCTGATCTTCATACCCACCACCAATTGCATAGTAGTAGACGTCAGAAGAAACGGCTATTGCTTCTCGTGCATCAGTCCACCCGTGCGCTTTCCAGTCACGAAATATCGATGGTTTATCCGGGTTGTAAGGATTTGGAATACTGATTGACCCTGTACTTAATATTTTTTTCTCAGGAGTGATGACACCCTCATTAAATGCTGCAATACTCATGAATGGTTTGATAATGGAACCTGGCGCATACAAACCAGTAATCGCTCGATCCAAAAACGGATTACGCTTATCTTCAAAATATCCACTAATCACATTTCGATCATTTCCATCCGTCATCACTGCTGAATCAAATTCTGGGTAAGTCGTTACCGCAAGCACTTCACCCGTATGCACGTCCATGATAATGCCTCCTCCCCCAACAAATCCCGCCGTCTCAACGGTTTGCTTGATTGTATTATAAAGCACCCGTTGCACCTCAGCATCGATTGACAACACCACATTTTTTCCTTCATCAGGCGGTCGAATGGTCGATTCTGACTGAACTCTCCCTCCCACATCTTCTTCCACAATTTTCAAACCATTCACTCCTGCCAAAAGTGACTCATAAAATAATTCGACACCATCTGCCCCTGATATATTGGTTTTATAATAGAACCCTCCCTTGTCTCGAGCGGGATATTTCACATAGCCAAGCAAATTTCCGAAACCATCTGCTTCAATATAACGGCGCCACGGGAATTCAGTTGCTTTTTCATTTGGTTCATTCCATGCCAACAACACCCCATGACGATCGGTTATCAACCCACGTGAGGCAAACAAAATCTCATTACGTAAACTATTTTCTTTGCTTTGCTTTGCATAACGTTCACCTTCGACAATTTGCAATGCAAACGCTCGATACGCCAAAAACGTAATCATGCATCCACAAGTAATTCCCAGCACCATAAGATACAGACGTGGAATAGGTGTTTCGATACGTCCCTCCATCTGATCACGATTAAACTCAGGGATATTGCTTGCATCAAGAAAAATATCTTCAGGCGCAATCTCTCCGTAGTGTTTTTTCTTACGTTGAAATAATTTCCACATTGGTAAGAGTATACAAATTAAATGGTGAGGCGATAAGGAGTGTCATGACCGTATTACCATCATCTCGCACGACCGCCGATACCGTACCTATAAAATAAGGAGTTTGCTGATAATATGAGTAGACAAGATCACCCTCATTCACCTCAGTGCCTTGAGGTACCGTCGCTTCGAAAGTCCCTCCTCCTTTACCTTTCAAGAGCACAGGAAGAGAATCATCGCCGATAAACGCTTCTTCTTGGTGTCCTGGCGATGAAAGAAGTGTGACGCGTGAAGAATACTCTGAAGCAATCGTCACTAATCCGAGATATGTCTGTCCAAGCATCACCATGTCACCGCTCTGCACTCCTTGTCTTTCACCAGCACTAATCACCACAATATCAAACGGAGTAAAAGGAGGTTTTGATACAACACGTGCCACCGTATGACCTGTTTCTGTTTTAAATACGTGTTGAGATTTCAAATCTGCATTTTCTTTTTCGAGAATCGCACGATCGGCAAGCTCTGCATCTTTTTGTGCAAGTGCTCGCTCAAGCTCATCATTCCTTTTCTTAAGTTCAGCTTTTGAAGAAAAGAAACTAGCAAATGTCGAAGCTCCTTGGCGCATTCCTTCTTTGCTTCCGGTGAGATACGTCATCGTACTATAAAAGCCTCGTGAAAAGAGCCCTGTCATGATAAGTGCGGTGATCGCAGCAAGCCCACAGACACTCATAATAAGCCCTCGGTAGCGCCCTCGTTTATTTCTTAAATGGGAGATCTTCATCGTTTGCGACTAGAACGTCGGTGAACATATCTATGTTCTCGAGTATCATACCACAGCCACGCACCACCGCTTCAAGTGGTGCTTCGCCTATCGTCACTGGAATACCTAGATAGTCTTGGAGCAGTTCGCGAAAGCCTTT